>CAWKMC010000011.1:0-104457 GCA_963850535.1 uncultured Alphaproteobacteria bacterium
AGATAGTCATCAGAGGCCGCGAACCAGGGGCAACACCATGTTCGATCTTCTGATGCTTGCATTGCTCGCAGTGGCGTTCGCCGGGGCCGTCGGCTACGTCTGGGCCTGCGCTGACCTGACCCGACCGGCGCGACAGCCGGACCAAGTCGCCATGACCTGGCAGGGCTGGCTGCAGATCGCGGTGTTCGCCGCGCTGATCACAGCCGACGGTGAAGCCGCTCGGCGGCTATATCGCGCGCAGCATCGATGGATCCGGCAGGGTGCAGCGCGCCCTCGCGCCGATCGAGAACGGCCTGTATCGCCTGGCCGGCGTCGATCCGGCGGAAGAGCAGAGCTGGGTGGGCTATGCGCTGGCGCTGCTCTGGTTCCACCTTGCGGGCATCGTCGCACTCTATGCACTGCAGCGCCTGCAGAACCTGCTGCCGCTCAACCCGCAGCAATTCGATGCCGTCGCGCCCGATCTGGCGCTGAACACGGCCGTCAGCTTCGCCACCAACACAAGCTGGCAGTCCTATGGCGGCGAAACGACACTCACCTACCTCGTGCAGATGGCGGGCATCACCGTCCAGTCGTTCCTCTCCGGCGCGACCGGTGTTGCCGTGGCGATCGCGCTGGTGCGCGGCTTCGCACGCCGCTCGGCACAGACGATCGGCAATTTCTGGGTCGATCTGACGCGGAGTCACGCTTTATGTGCTGCTGCCGATCTGCGTGATCGCCGGGCTGTTCCTGGTCTGGCAGGGCGTGCCGCAGACGCTCGGCGCTTATGTCAGCGCGACGACACTGGAAGGCGCCAATCAGGTCCTCGCGCGCGGGCCGGTCGCATCGCAGAAGGTGATCGAGGTGCTGAGCGGCGACGGCGGCGGCTTCTTCAACGCCAACTCGGCGCATCCGTTCGAAAACCCGACAGCCCTGACCGGCATCGCTCGAGATGCTGCTGATCTTCCTGATCGGCGTGGCGCTGACCAACACGTTCGGCCGCATGGTCGGCGACCAGCGGCATGGCTGGGCTTTGTTCGCCGCCATGGCGGTGATGTTCGCGGCTGGCCTCGTGGTGATCTACGCCAGCGAGGCGCACGCACAACGCGGCGCTGTCGCCGTTCGGCATCGATCAGGCCGCAGGCGACGTGGCAGGCCGGCGGCAACATGGAAGGCAAGGAGGTGCGCTTCGGCGTCGGGCAATCCGCGCTGTTCGCCACCGTGACCACAGCCTCCTCGGACGGCGCGGTCAATTCGATGCACGACAGCTTCATGCCGCTGTCCGGCCTGGTGCTGATGGCCAACATGATGCTGGACGAGGTCATCGTCGGCGGTCCTGGTTCGGGTCTGTTCGGGATCTTGCTGTTCGCCATCGTCGCGGTGTTCGCCGCCGGACTGATGATCGGACGGACGCCCGAGTATCTCGGCAAGAAGATCGAAGGCAACGAGGTGAAGATGACCATGCTGGCGCTGCTGTGCGTGCCGGCGTTCATCCTGGGCATGGCGGCGGTGGCCGCCGTGTTGCCCGCCGGCGTCTGGCCGGGCTTGAACAATGCCGGACCGCATGGCTTCTCCGAGCTGCTGTATGCCTATACGTCGGGTGCCGCGACCAACGGCAGCGCATTCGCCGGGCTGAGCGCGAACACGCCGTTCTACAACCTGACACTGGCGGCCGCGATGTTTGCCGGCCGCTTCATTGTCATCGTGCCGGTGCTGTGCATTGCCGGCATGTTGGCGGCGAAGCGCGTCGTGCCCGCCTCGGCGGGGACGCTGCCGACGCACGGCATGCAGTTCGTCGGCCTGCTGGTCGGCACGGTGGTGATCGTCGGCGGTCTGACGTTCTTCCCCGCGCTCGCCCTTGGACCGGTCGCGGAACACTTCGCCATGCAGGCAGGATTGACCTACTGATCCAGTGGTCGGCGACGAATGGTCAGAGCAGCGCTCGCGCTGTTCTCCGGCGGGCAGTATGTGAACCGCCGCCTGATCATTCAAAGGACTGCAACCGTGCAGAAAGCCATCGTTCTGAGCCTCCTTCTGGTCGCCACGACACTGGAGGCAGGCGGTGACGCCGTTGTGCGCGCAGGGCTGCATCAGTCGGCGAAGGGAACCCGCATGCTGCTGCTGCTGGCCGGCGGAATCATGCTGTTCTGCTATGGTGTCGTCCTTAATCAGGCGCCGTTCGATTTCGGCCGGCTGATCGGCGCTTATGTCGCCACCTTCTTCGTGGTCGGTCAGGTCATCAACCTAGTTGCGTTCGGAACCCCGCCCAGCCTACCCGTTGCCGTAGGGGGCCTCCTGATCATCATCGGCGGTGCGGTCATTACACTATGGGACCGCCCCGCCTGAAGGACAGGTCGTGTCACGCGGCTGAGCCCGCAAACCAAGCCAATGCCCTGTCGATCGTTTCGCGAATTTGGAAGGCCTGCGCCAGCATCCTGCGCACTGGCGCGTGATCCGCACCGCGGCTCAGGCAGACGCCTGTGGGTGAGGCGCGCCCGCGGGCGGCGCTTGCCTTGTCCCCGGGGTCAACGGACCGGGCGGGGCCGCGCGCATCAGGCTGATCAGCAGCAGTCCGACAAGGGCGGCCCAGAAGCAGACCTGCAAGCCGTCGATGGTGGAGAGGACGTTGGCTTGGCGCCGCACGAGAACTGCGAGCGTTCCTGTGGCGCGTGCCACAGCCGTCTCGGCCGCGGCGCTGTGCTCGGCGAACCGACCGGTCAGGCGCGCAAGAACCTGCACCACCTCGCTGTCGCCGACCGATACATGCAGACCGATGAGGTGCGAATGGACCTGCTCGCGCACGCGCAGCCAGGTGCTCATCGCCGAGGTGGTAATTTCGATCACGTCCACGCGCATGAACTGGATATAGGCGACAAAGGCAGTACCGCGCGCGGGATTTGAATTCGACAGGGAGAGGATCAGCAGGGCGGTGAAGGTCAGGCCTTGACCGACCGACTGCATTAGCGCCATCGGAATGAAGGTCTCGGGTGACCAAGCCTGCGTGACCCGGGTACCCAGCCAGGCGGCGATTGCGAAGCTAACGAACCCGACGATGGCAATGATCCGCGCATCGATCCGGCGCAGCAGATAGACGACGACGAATATTACGACGATCAGAGGCAGCGCCGTGTACAGGGCAAGCGTTTCGCCGATCTGCTCGGGTCGGAACTGGCCGACGGTGGTCAGGAAGTTGGTGATCAGCATGGTGTTGGAGAGGCTGGTCACCATGTAGGCGGCCAGCGTCAACAGGACCAGGATCACATTCCGCGAGAACAGCACCGTCGGGCTCGCCCATGGTTCGCGAACCATGGCTTCGTTGATGATGAAGCCGATAAAGAGCAGGCTTCCGCCCGCGATGAGGCTTGTCACGACGCCAGACCCGAACCAATCGAGCCGATTGCCCTGGTCCAGGCCGGCGTAGAGCATGGCAAACGCGGCGCCCAGCAGCAGCATGCCGCCCCAATCCGCCTTGGCGAGCAGTTGGCGATCGACGTTCTCTTGCGGGGTACCGAGCCAGGTCAGCAGTGCCATGACCACGGCGACCGCGGCGTCCTGCCAATAGATCCACTGCCAACCGAGGTACTGAACGTAGAAGCCCACAAGCGACACGCCGGTGTTGTTGATGAAAGCCAGACGGAACGCGTAGATCGAGAGGCCGGGAAGCCACCACCGCATCGGCAGATTGCGCAGCACGATCATGATCGTCGCCGGAATGAAAACACCCAGCAGCAGGCCATGGATAAAGTGTGCGATCAGCAGCATCTGGTAGTTGCGGATGAAAGGAATGCCGAGTGACGCAGCGGTATAGATCAGGCTCGGCACGACCATCACACGGCGCATACCGAATGCGGTGGCGAGCCAGGCGATCGCGGGAGCGACAAGGATCTGGGACCCGGTCGCAACCGTGCTCAGCCACGCGCCCTCGTCAAAGCTCAGGCCGAAGGCGCCGCGGAGATCGGGCAAGCCGATCGAGAACAGCCGCGTATCGAAATTCACCACGAAGGCGCCGACCAGCACCGCCGCGGCGCCCAGCACCGGATAGTGGGAAGCACGGCCGGCGCCGACTGGTCCGGCGATGGTCGCTTCAGTTGCCATGGCCGCCATCCGCCTGTGCGAGCTTCGGGCCGCGGGGCTCGTCCACATGGACCCGCGTCACCACGGACATACCCGGCCGCAACCGCTCGACCAGCGACTGACCCGGTACGAATTCGATTCTAATGGGGATGCGCTGCACGACCTTGGTGAAATTGCCGGTGGCATTGTCTGGTGGCAGCAGGGCAAAGGTCGCGCCGCTGGCAGGCGAAAGTCGCGCCACCCGACCGTGCAGGATCGCCTCCGGGAACATATCGACCCTGACCTCGACAGGTTGGCCCGGCGCTACATGCGTGGTAACTGCTCACCCCTTGACGTGTAACCGACACGGGGTTGGCTAAAATCGCGCTTGACACGGTAACGGACGACTCAATTCACCGTATCCGTGAATCGTGACACGCTGCACACTCTGTCGAAGCAAGATCTGGTCAGCCTGATCGAGGCGCAGGCGGCTCAGATCGAGGCGCAGACTGCGCAGATCACTTCGTTGATGGCGCGGATTGCGGAGCTGGAGGCGCGGCTCAGCGCCCCGCCCAAGACCCCGGACAACTCGAGCACGCCGCCCTCGAAGGGCCAGAAGGCGAACCTCCCCGATCGGGTGAAGTCGCGCCGTGGCGGTCGCGCCGGCGTCAGCCGCGCGCTGAGCGAACATCCCGATCGCATCATCGAGGCAACGCTGAGCGCCTGTCCGCATTGCGGCTGTGTGCTCGGCTCCGCCGACCAACCCGACACACATGCCTACGATCACATCGAGTTGCCCGCCATCAGCCCGACCGTCACCCGCATCAACCGCCATCGCGGCGTCTGTCCCTGCTGCCGCAGGCAGGTCACAGCGCCGGCGCCGAAAGGGTTCGAACCTGGCTCGCCGTTCGGGCCGGGACTGTGCGCGCTGATCATCCATCTTCACGTCACCCAGGCGATCAGCTTCGAGCGTCTCGTCCGCGCTGTTGGCCGAAGTGTTCGGTCTGACCATCAGCGAGGGCGCGATCGCCAATATCCTGAGCCGCGCCGGGGCGCCGCTGCTGGCCGCCGCGGCACCGATCGCAGATGCGGTGCGTGCCAGTCCGGTGGTGGGCTCGGATGAGACCTCCGCTCGCGTCGGTGGCAAGAACTGGTGGCAATGGGTGTTGCTGGGCTCAACCGCGATCTACCACGTGATCGCCGACACGCGTGCGGCATCGGTGGTAACCGCGTTCATGAACGGCGCGCGTCCCGAGGTCTGGGTGGCCGACCGCTATGGCGGACAGTTGGGCCACGGCGCGGTGCGACAGATGTGCCTGGCGCATCTGCTGCGCGATGCCACGTATGCCATCGACGAAGGCGACGAGGGGTTCGCACTGGGCTTTCGCTTCCTGCTGTTGCGGGCTGTGGCGATTGGCCGACGACGCGATGCACTGAAGGACAGCACCCTGGCGCAATACCACGGCGATCTGGAGCGCCGGCTGGACCGGTTGCTGGCAGGAGCCGTGCCTGACAAGCCGGCCGCGCGACGTCTGTTCCGCGCTATGCGCCGGGATCGCGATGACCTGTTCCGCTTCATCACACGACGCGACGTGCCCTACACCAACAACGCCTGCGAGCGCGCGCTGCGACCATCGGTGATCTTCCGTAAAGTGACCGGTGGCTTCCGTGCCGAGTGGGGCGCTAAGGTCTATGCCGCGGCAGCAAGCGTCATTGCAACCGGGCGCCTGCATCGACTCACCGCTCTTGCCGCGCTACGCGCAGCACTCGCAGGCGAACCGGTCATGCGCCCTGGCTGAGCCCAACAGGGGGTGAGCAGTTACTCCTGACCTCCAGCATCCCAAACGCCGCCGCGAAAGCGGGTGATCTGTGTGAGGATCTCGGCCTTGTGGCGAAGCCCACGAGCAGGAGGCGCAAGCAGCCTCCATGTTCTTGAAGCGTAGGCACGAACCGCAGGTCAGACAGGATGCGCAGGTAGCACGCACGCTAATGCAGATGGCGAAGGGCGGTCAGCCCGCAACGAACCCGTCGAGTGCCACGACAGGTTCTTCGCAACGAACTCTGACAGACCTCGGCATCACCAGCGACCAATCCTCCAACTGGCAGAAGCTCGCTAAGGTGCCAGAGGAGGAGTTCGCGGAGCGCCGGGAATTCCCAGTCAACGGCAAATCCAGGCAAAGCTGCTGGTCGGCCTGCTTGCAAAAGTTGCGGTCGACAAACCGCCTTATGAGGTGGGCCTATTTTTCACCAATGAGCACGCAAGCGCGTGGCTCGAGCGGGCGGCTCCGGAAGTGACTCCGGCTGTCGCAGTGCAGAACGCCCACTGAGAGTGGCGAGCGCTTAACCCTCGACACTCTCCGCGACGATCAAGCGACGTGTAGGCACGTGTCGCTGCGCAACAACGTCCGATGCAGTGTTTGCTGCCCGCCGCTGTGGGCTATCGCGTGGGCTGCTCAGACTGACGGGTAGGCCGGGCGCAAGATCAGGCAGGTAGGGCCAAATTAGTGGAAGGGGCGTCCACCGCTCAATTGGCACCCCTCAGGCTGCCGGGCTGCGTAATCCTTGCGCGGCATCGCCGCTCGCGTTTGTGCTGGGCAGCTATTCTGAAATTTCTGGAAGCGGCAGCATTTGTGCTGTACGCGCCGGCATATATGATCCCCGGCGGCTACGAGCTCAGCGAGCCATGGTATCGGCCGGAATCCGCACCGATGCCATTGGCGCGGACCTCCGGGGCGAACACGTCGCTCAGACGGAGGCAATAGGCAGGGAGGCACCGATATGGCTCACGTGACACGTCGCCGGCTCGTGCAGGCCGCCACGGCTGGGCTAACGGCAACGATCGCGGGAACACCGTTGCCCACCTCCGCGCAGACGGCAACGCCGAGGCGCGGCGGCACGGTGACCGTGGCGTTGGTGCAGGCGCCGCCCTCGCTCGATGCACAGCTCACCGGCGCGCAGGTTGCCCGCGACATCAACCTGCACATGTACGAGACGCTCTACGCCCGTGACGAGAACGCCAGCGCAGTGCCCGATCTCGCGCAGAGCTCGGAAGTGTCGAAGGACGGCATGACCTACGTGTTTGCTCTTCGTCAGGGCGTCAAGTTCCACAATGGCAAGATCATGGATGCCAAGGACGTGGTTGCATCGCTGGAGCGCTTCCGCAAGATCGGGCTGGCATCGATTCTGTTGAGCGGCGTCGACAAGATGGAGGCATCCGGGCCGCTCGAGGTGACGGTGCGGCTGAAGAAGGTGCAGTCGAATTTCCTCGACACGCTGTCCTCGCCAGGGACGCCGCTCGCCATCTATCCTGCCGAGGAGGCGGCCAAGGACCCAAAGGACTTCAAGTTCATCGGTACCGGCCCGATGAAGTTCGTCGAATACGCCCCGGACAGCCACGCCACGCTCGAGCGTTTCGCCGACTACGTGCCGAACCCAAACTATACCAAGCGCGACGGTTTCGCGGGCAGGAAGGAGATGTTCGTCGACCGCGCAATCTTCCGCTTCATGCCGGAGTCGGGCGCGCGCACGGCAGCGATCAAGACCGGCGAAGTGCTGATCAACGAAACCACCGACGGACCCACGGCGAAGCAGCTCGCAAGCGATCCCGGCGTGCAGGTGTTGAAGCTGCTGCCATTCGCTCTGCAGATCGCGAAGTTCAACCATTCGCAGACGCCCTGCGACGACGTGAATTTCCGCCGCGCGGTCATCGCCTGCATTAACGCGGAAGAGACCATGGAGATCGCCTTCCCTGACATCTACAAGCTGGATGGCGGCCTGGTCTACGGCTACTCGCCCTATTACACGAAGGCCGGCACCGAGCTTTACAACCAGAGCAACCAGGCCAAGGCGAAGGAGCTCCTTGCGAAAAGCAAGTACAAGGGCGAGACGCTCACTTTCATCGTCGACAATACGCGTCCGCCGATGGACACTGCGACCGACCTCAAGGAGCAACTCGGCCAAATCGGCATCAAGATCGACATCAAGGTGGCCGACTGGCCGACTGTCTCGACCCTCGGTCTTAAAACCGGAGGGATGGCATTTTTGGACGCACGGCCTCGGGATCGAACCATACGAGGGCCCGGCAAAGCTGATGAGCATCTGGTCGAACGGCATCTCCCAGACCAAGGACGACCCGAACATCGACAAGCTGTACGCCGATCTGCTGGCCGAGCTTGATATGGACAAACGCAAGGTGATCTTCGCGCAGTTCCAGCAATACATGTACGAGAATGCAGTGGTCATTCCGCTCGGCAACTACGGCATGTTCCAGGTGGTATCGTCGAAGATCAAGAACTTCGCGCCCTATCGCATTCCGCGTCTGTGGGGGACATGGCTGGAGGCGTGACGCGGCTAGCGGTTCGCTGATGTGGCACTTCATCGTCCGGCGATTGCTGATCTCGATGCCAGTGCTGGCGCTGGTTTCGCTGATGTCGTTCGCGGTGATCTGGTTGGTGCCAGGCGATCCCGCTGCAGTGTTCCTCGATGCCGGCGCAACACCACAGCAGCTCGCGCAGGTGCGCCATCAGCTTGGACTGGACGAACCGTTCCACCTGCAGATGCTTGCCTGGTACGGCCGCATCCTGCATGGCGATCTCGGCCGATCGATCCTGCTCAACCGCAGTGTCGCCTCGGCGATCATTGAGCGACTGCCGGTGACGCTGTCGCTGACCGCGCTGGCGCTCGTCTTTGCGGTTGTAATGGGCATGATCGCCGGCCTTTTGGCGGCTATGCGCCACGGCGGCTGGGCCGATCAGTCGATCATGGTGATGGCGCTCATCGGCCTGTCGGTGCCGGAGTTCTGGCTCGGTCTGATGCTGATCTTCGCGTTTGCCGTGCGGCTGCACTGGTTCCCGGCTGGCAATTTCGTACCGATCAACGAGAGCTTCGCAGGCTGGTGGCAGAGCATGGCGTTGCCGGCCTTCACGCTCGCCGCCGTGCAGATGGGTTTCATCGCTCGCATGACGCGTTCGGCGATGCTCGAGGTGCTGCATCAGGACTTCATCCGCACCGCCGATGCCAAGGGGCTGCCCTGGAGCGTGGTGGTGACGCGCCACGGGTTGCCGAACGCGCTGGTGCCGATACTCACCGTTATCGGCATTGTCACCGGCGGGCTGCTCGGCGGCGCCGTGGTGGTCGAACAGGTGTTCTCGCTGCCCGGCGTCGGCCGTCTGGTGATCGGCGCTGTGCTCAGCCGCGACTTCCCGGTCATCCAGGGAACGCTGTTGTTCGTCGCGGTGATCTACCTGCTGATCAACCTGATCGTCGACGTGCTGTATGCCGTGGTCGATCCGCGGGTGCGCCTTGAGTAGCACGGCGCCACCAATCGATCCGGCTACGAGTTGGTTCGGCGCCGCGGTGCGGCTGACCGCACCCGTACTGCGCCGGCTTGTGCACAACCGTTCCTTCGCCATCGGCGCATCGCTGGTGTTGTTCGTCGCGTTGATCGCGATCTTCGCCAATGTGCTGGCGCCGTACGACCCGTTGCGCAGCAATTTCCGCGCCCGCTTCGTCGCGCCGAATGCCGAACATTGGTTCGGTACCGACCATTTCGGTCGCGACCTGCTGTCGCGTGTGATGTATGGCGGGCGCGTTTCGCTGACGATCGGCTTCTTTGTTGTCGTCGCCACCGGCCTGGCTGGAACCACGATCGGCGCGATCGCGGGCTTTTTCCGCCGGCTCGACAATCCGCTGATGCGCCTGATGGACGCGCTGATGGCGTTCCCTGCGATCCTGCTCGCGATCGTCATCAGTGCGGTGCTGGGTGCTTCGATTGCCAACGTGGTGATCGCGCTCAGCATCGCGACTAGTCCGCACACAGCCCGTATCGTGCGCGGCTCGGTGCTGGTGGTGCGCGAGATGGACTATGTCGAGGCCGCACGCGCGCTCGGCGCCAGCGATCTTCGGCTGTTGTTTGGCCACGTACTGATCAATTCGCTGGCGCCGCTGATTGTACGGCTGACCTACGTGTTCGCCATCGCCATCCTGGCCGAGGCAGTGCTCTCCTATATCGGTGTCGGCCCGCCGCCGCCGACACCCACCTTCGGCAACATCATCGCCGGCGAGCGCGATTTCCTGGAAACTGCGCCCTGGACGATGATCTTCCCTGGGCTGGCGATCGTTATCTCCGTCCTGGGACTGAACTTGCTCGGGGACGGCCTACGCGACGTACTCGACCCGCGTATGAAATTGTAGCGATGGCCGACGTGCTTGCGGTCGAAGGACTGACCGTCCGCCTCACCGCCCATCCGGAGCGGTCCAGCATTCTGGACGACGTCGGCTTCACAGTTGCCAAGGGCGAGGTGCTCGGTATCGTCGGCGAATCCGGCAGCGGCAAGAGCATGCTGGCGCTTTCGGTCATGGGTTTGCTGCCACCAGCTCTGACCATTCAGGCAGGGCATATCTCCGTGCTCGGTGACGAACTCACCGGCCGGCCGCGCGAGGCCTGGCGCGCCCATCGTGGCCGCGACATGTCGATGATCTTCCAGGAGCCCATGACCTCGCTCAATCCGGTCATGCGCATCGGTGTTCAGATTGCCGAGGTACTACGCTGGCGTGGCGGGCTCGGCCGGGCCGAGGCACGGCGACGAGCGCTCGATTTGCTCGAGCAGGTGGAAATCCCATCACCGCGTAGCCGGCTCGACGCCTTCCCGCACGAACTCTCGGGCGGCATGCGTCAGCGCGTCATGATCGCGATTGCGCTGGCAGCGAGCCCGAAGTTGTTGATCGCGGACGAACCGAGCACCGCTCTCGACGTGACCGTGCAGGCGCAGATCCTCGACCTGCTCCGCGAACTGCAGCGCCAGTCGGGCCTGACACTGATCCTGATCACCCACGATCTCGGCGTGATCGCGGAGATCGCCGATCGCGTCATGGTGCTCTATGGCGGTCGCGTCGCGGAGACGGCGCCGGTGCGCACGATCTTCGATGCGCCGGCGCATCCCTATACGCAGGTGCTGCTCGGCTCGATCCCCGACATCACATCGCGACGTGCGCGGTTGGCGACAATCCCCGGAACGGTCCCCGATGCGCTGAACATGCCGCCCGGGTGCCGCTTCGCGCCACGCTGCCAATATCGGCAGGCGCCGTGCGAACAGGCACCGCCAGCGCTGCGCCCGCTCGCGACCGACCACCAAGCCGCCTGCCTGCGTGCATTCGGCGAACTTGCGATACCGGCATGAGCGACGGATTCCTGATCGAGGCGCGCGGTGTCCGTAAGCATTTTCCGATGCGCACCGGCGGCTTAGGCGCGGCTGCGATGGTGCGGGCGGTCGACGGTATCGATCTCGGCATACGCAAGGGCGAAACGCTCGGCCTGGTCGGCGAAAGCGGTTGCGGCAAGTCGACCCTAGGCCGGCTGTTCCTGCGGCTGATCGAGCCTACCGACGGCGCGATCTTCCATAAGGGCACCGACCTCACCAGTCTTCGCCGCGGCGCGCTCAGGGCGCGACGGCGCGATCTGCAGATCATTTTTCAGGACCCGTTCGGCTCGCTCAATCCGCGCAAGACGGTGGGCGCGATCATCAGTGAGGCCTATGCCATCCACGGCCTGGGCGATCGCACCGAACGGGCGCGTTGGGTGGCAGAGACGCTCGACCTCGTCGCTCTTTCGCGCGCCTCCGCCCGCCGTTACCCCCACGAATTTTCCGGCGGCCAGCGGCAGCGCATCGGCATCGCCCGCGCACTGGCGCTGAAGCCGGAGTTCGTCGTGTGCGATGAAGCGGTGTCCGCGTTGGACGTGTCCGTGCAGTCGCAAATCATCAACCTGATGCAGGATCTGCAGCAGGAACTGGGCCTAACGTACCTGTTTATATCGCACAATCTCGCGGTCGTGCGGCACATCTCGATGCGCATCGCGGTGATGTATCTGGGTCGCATTGTCGAGCTCGCAGAGACAGATGCGTTGTTCGCGCGTCCGGTGCATCCCTATACGCGAGCGCTGCTCTCGGCAGTGCCGGTATCGCATCCCGATCTGCCGCGACACCGCCACATCCTGCGGGGCGACGTGCCGAGCGCCACCGCGGTGCCGAAAGGCTGCCGCTTCGCGCCGCGCTGCCGCTTCGCCGAGGCGCGTTGCCATGAACTCGACCCGGAACTGACAATCCTTGCGGATGGCCGCGCTGTCGCGTGCCTGCTCGCCGCGGACGGGACGCTGCCGGCCGAGGTCCCGCCATGATGAACCGAGGCGGCGAACGGGCGGTGGATGGATCCGACACGCAATGTGGTTTGACCAATCACCTACTGACGCGGTTGTCCGATCGACGCGCAGGGGCCCGCGCCGCAGCGGAAGCCTCGACGCGAAACGCTGGCGGGCCCAACACGCCGCTTTCGGCAATCAACGGCATGCCAGTCGGCGCGAAGGACCATTATTGATACTGCGGAGATGGTCACGGGTATGGGTTCGCCGCTGTTCGACCGCTACCTCCCGCGGTTCGGATCGAGACGTAGCGAGCAAGCGTTTCAAGCCATCACTGCCAAATCGTGACTCCCCCCGCAGCAGGCGCACGTCAGGGGGCTACGGAATGGCCGCTATCGACCCATGCACGAACCCGCTTCGCGGGATTGGTGCTGCGGGTAAGTGATACTCGGCTCCCGACCCATTGACCGATGCAGCAAGCAAGGTTTGGGCGCTGCCCCAAACCCCGCCAGGGGCCGAGCCCCAGGACCTCAATACTTATGTGTGTTGCGATGAAGTCTTGAGCCGGGCGTAGTTGCCTCTCGAGCATGGAGTTCCCTTCATCATGAGAGGAACTGTCCCAAATGCCAGGGCGCCGCTGCGCGCACCTGGCTGGCCGAGCGCGAGGCCGACCTGCTGCCGGTCGGCTACTTCCATGTCGTCTTCACGCTCCCCACCGAGGTCGCGGACATCGCCGTGCAGAACAAGGCGATCGTCTACGATCTGCTGTTCCGCGCGGCGTCGGAGACGATGATGACGATCGCGGCTGACCCGAAGCACCTCGGCGCCCGCATCGGCATCACCGCCGTCCTCCACACATGGGGATCGGCGATGACACACCATCCGCATATCCACATGATCGTGCCGGGCGGCGGCATCTCGCTCGACGGGCGGCGCTGGATATCTTCGCGTCCGGCCTTCCTCCTGCCGGTGCGGGTGCTGGGCATGCTCTTCCGCCGCCTGTTCCTCACCCGGCTGATCGAGCTCCATGCGGCCGGACGACTTGCCTTCTTCGGCACCCAGGCTGGTCTCACCGACCGTCGCGTTTTTCTGCGCCATCTCGCCGCAGTCAGGAAGAAGCGCTTCGTGGTCTATGCCAAGCCGCCGTTCTGCCGGCCCCGAGGCCGTGCTCGCCTATCTCTCGCGCTATACCCATCGGGTCGCCATCTCGAACCGGCGCCTGATTGCGTTCGACGAGACCGGCGTCACCTTCCGCTACAAGGACTACCGCCGCGATGGTCCCGAGCGGCAGCGCGTCATGACGCTCGCGCCGCACGAGTTCATCCGCCGCTTCCTGCTCCATGTCCTGCCACGCGGCTTTCACCGCATCCGCCATTACGGCTTGCTCGCCAGTTCAGCACGCAAGGCCAGTATTGCGCGCGCCCGCGAACTGCTTGCCGTCGCGCCGCCGCCGGAGCCTGTGGAATTGCCAGAGCCACTCGATCAGCTCCCGCCCTGTCCCTGCTGCGGCGGGCGCATGATCATCATCGAGACCTTCGAGCGATGGAGGCAATCCCGCGCGCCACCCCACGCGCCCGCACCAACCGGGAGCATCCCGTCGTGACCCGGCACGGCTTGCGCTCATCTCACGCCGCAACACCGCTGTTGCGGCGAATGCGCCAATACACGCTCTTCGCCAAGATCAGCGCAACAGAACTGAATATGAGCCGTCGCCGGTTCCCGATCTACGGTCCGCCTGGCAACAAATCGCACTCATCAAGTCCCCGCCGACACCAGCACCGAGCCGGTTTCGCCATCACCGCAACCAAGCAAAACTCGAAATCCCCATAGACCATCGCCGCAGCCCCGCGGGTTCGTGCTTGGGCGGTTTTCGTACGCCGGCCCATGCCTCGACGAGTGACTTGCGATGGCCGGCATCCGAAAACCTTCACCATAGCAGTTCAATCAACAAGCCGGCGATCATGACGGAAGGCGGTCGTCGAGCCAGCTCCAGCTGCGTCTCGGCGGCTGGCTCATCGTCGCCAGCTCGATCGCCAGTGCGCTCGCTTGCTCTCCACTGGTGGCGTGTCCGCCGGCGGCTGACGACGGCCGATGGTGGGTTTCACCTTGCGCCCGTGGCGCGGCACATTCACAGCCTAATGGTGAAGCACGTTGATATGCTCGGTTGTGCTATTCTGGCATTAAGGCCGAGCAATTCATCCGTAAGTCCGCTTGTCCGCTGATCACAGAAAGCCGATCGACACCCAGGGGACGGCGGCCACTACCACCAAGCCAATCAGCATGGCGAGCAGGTAAGCCTGATTGGCCGAATCCCAAGGTTGGGATCGATGCGGCCAATTGCACCTGCGGCATAAAAACCGACACCGAAGGGAGGGGCGAACAGCCCAATGCCCATCGCCAGCACTGTGACCATCGCATAGTGGACCTCGTGGATCCCCAGCTTCTCCGCGATCGGGAACAGCAATGGTCCAAACAGCACGATCACCGGGATCCCCTCCAGCACGCTCCCCATGACAACGAAGGCTACGATCGACACTGCCAGGAACGTATACTTGCCGCCCGGCAGTACACTGATCGCAGACGCGAGCTGCAGCGAGAAGCCCGACTGCGTCAGCGCCCATGCCATGGCGGTCGCGGCGCCAAGGATCAGCAGGATGACGCCGGATAGCGACGCGGTCTCCACCAGCATCGGCGCTATCCGCGACCAGTTGAACTGGCGGTAAATCAATAGGCCGACGACGATGGTGTAGGCGATGCCGATGGTGGACACTTCCGTCGCGGTTGCGACACCCTCGACCACGGTAAGGCGAATGACGAACGGCAGAGCCAGCGCCGGTACTGCGATGACGAAGGCACGCCCCACCTGAGCCATGCTCGCGCGGCGAATCCCCGACATGTCCTGATGACGATAGCGCTGCCGGATTACCAGGCACAGACCGACGGCCAACACCAGACTTGGCAGCAAACCGCCGGTGAACAGTGCGCCGATCGACACGCCGGTGACCGAGCCGATCGTGATCAGCACGAGGCTGGGCGGCACCGTTTCGGTCTGCGCACCGGTGGCTGACAGCAGCGCCACCAGATCGCCGGGTTCGGATCCTCGCTTGATCATCTCGGGAAACAGCGCCGGCGCCACAGCCGCCATATCAGCAGCCTTCGAGCCCGAAATGCCCGACACGAGATACATCGCACCGACCAGGACGTAGGACAGGCCCCCACGGACATGGCCCAGCAGTGAGCCCAGGAAATCGACCATCGCGCGCGCCATGCCGGTCATCTCGATGAGCAGTCCAAGAAAGACAAACAACGGTATCGCCAGCAGGATCAGGTGCGACATGCCCTCATAGAACCGGCCGACAAACAGCAGCATCGGCACATCGGCTGTGAACACCATGTAGGCGAAGGTGCCGACGGCAAAGGCGATTGCGATCGGCACCCCGGCAAGCACTGTCGCGCCGACGAGCACGATGAAGAACAGGATCAGGTTCAAATTGCCCAGGCTCTCTAGCCATGGCTCTGCCATCGGCATGAACAATGCCGTCGCCCCCGCCAAGCCGATCAACAGGAACGCAATGCCGATAGGGAAGGCGCGGAACAGCCGGATGACGCCGACGATGATCATCAAGGCAAACCCGCAAGGCAGTGGCATCGTTAACCACGCCTTGGAGATTCCCAGCCCGGGGATTTCGATCCGGGCCACTTCCTGCACGTATTCAATTGCTGGCTGGATTACTGCGGCAAAAAACACCAAACCCGCCGCCGCCGCAAACGCCTCCAGGCCCTGTCGCGAACCTGGCGGCGCTCTAACGATAAGCGCCGTCATGCGCATATGCTCGCCTCGGTTCAGCGCCACAGTCGCGCCGATCATGCCGAGCCAGAGAAACACCGCCTGCGCCAGATCGTCGGTCCAGATCAGCGGTGAGCGGAATGCGTAGCGGGCGATGACGCCGATCAGCAGGATGACGATATCGGCCGCCACCAGTACCATGGCAAGCCGCTCAAGGTAGCGCATGAGCGGCCGCTCGATTGCCAGCGCCATCGCCGCGACTGCACTGCGTACTGCCGGCGGGCGCGGACTGGCCATTGAGTCCAAGGATACGACCTTCAGGATCTGCTGCGGACGAATCAGGCCAGCGGGCCGCTGATCTCCTGCAGCAGCGCCCAGCCTTCGGGTCCCATCTTTTCCTTCCACTCTTTATAGAGACCGCCTTCCTTCAGCTTCTGGTGGAATGGCGCCAGGTCGGGCGGCGTGCTGACAATCATACCCTTCTCTGCCAGGAAGGCCTTGGTCTTGTCGATGAGGCCGGCGATGTCGTTTCTCTCATCTATGCCCGCCTGATTAAAGCTGTCCATCACCAGATCCTGCATGTCCTTCGGCAGGCGGCCAAAGGCGCGCGGATTGATGAGCGTGTACCAACCGTCCCAGATATGGCTGGTCAATGACAGGTACTTCTGCACTTCGAACAGCCGGTTGGTCCGAATATAGACGAGCGGTCCTTCCTGACCCTCGACCACGCCGGTCTGCAGCGCGGTATAGAGTTCGGAGAAATTCATCGTCGTAGGCGCAGCACCTATGGCACGCCACGTCGAGACGATCAGCGGGCTCGGCGGGGCCCGCAGTTTGAAGCCCTGCATGTCGGCCACTGTATTGATCGGCTTCGACGAGGACGTCATCTGGTGAAAGCCGCTGTCCAGGATCTTGTCGGTGGTCAGATAACCTGCCTTTTCGAGATCGGCGCGCAGCAGCTTCCCGAGCTTGCCGTCCATCGCCTGCCAGACCGCATTGTAGTCCTGCAAGCCGAACGGCATGCTCGGAAGCGATCCGAGCGGTGCCGCGGTGGCCGTCAGCAGGTTCGATAGCACCATCATTTGCACGCCGCCGATCCGCACCTGCGTGAAGGTGTCGAGGTCAGTGCCGAGTTGGCCGGAGTGAAAGACGGTGATCTCGAACCGGCCGTTGGATTTCTGCTTTACCCTCTCGGCAGCTTCGATGTAGCGGATCGTGGACGGATGCGCGGCGGGCTGCGAGCTAGTGAACTTCCAGTTGATTTCCGCAGCCTTGGCGAAGCGGGGGAGCAGGATCGTGGCGCCGGCGATGGCCCCGGCCCGCCGCCTGGTCAATCTTAACATTGGCTGCGTTTCCTCCATATTTTGATGGAGGCTAACATTGCCGCGGCAGGTTGCAAATGCGGCGGGCAACTCAGCGCAATGCCGCAAACCATTCCGATCATGTTCACCGCTTTCGAAATGTTCGACGTCGACCTCGACACCGACACTCCGGTGGATGACAGCGACTAATCAGGTCCCGTTCCTGTTCACCTCCAAGCCGGACAAACCAACGATAGATCTCGGCGGCACCGCGATAACACCGGAGGCGCTCGGCTAGCGGCGCGAGCTACTGCCATTGCGCAACCAAGATCCGAACCTGGACGGCGATCTGCTGTGCTACAAGATTAAGAAAGTGCATCGGCGCATTGCGGCCACTCGCCAGGCGGCTTCGGCGCACCGGATGCCGGGGCAGCCCGGCGGCTTCCGGGCATAGCCGTCGCCCCAGAGCGCGGTAAAGATCAATACGGTGACCCAGTTGCTTCGTAGGCCATGCGGGTTGGGTAGGGTGAACCGGCGTGGCAAACCCGACGAAGAGCGAGCCAGATCAGAAGATCGATGCTGCAGTGGCACTCCTGATGGCGGTGGGCCGCGCATGGAGGACGAGCAGGCCGAAGGGCTGGATAGTTTTGTCGCAAATCCGATCTTGGATGAACGATAGCAAGCCGCAAGATTGTTGGCCCCAATACGGCGCTCAGGTCTGCTGTGCGCCAACCAGGTCGTTCAGCTGAACCAGTTGCATGCTCCGAACCGCGACATTCATGCCGGCGCCAAGCGGATTACCGACCATGAGGCAGGCGGCAATGTGGCAGCGATGGCCCCGCCGTCGACCGATATGCCGGTTAGGGTAGTTGGCTTGATCCGATCTTGGGCGTCGCGAGTATTCACAGCCTTTAGGTCGGCATCGTGCAGTGTCGTCGCCCCGGCGACCACGAGCCCACCGAAGCCGCGCGCCGTCACCTCCAGCCGCATCTCGCTGGCCAGCTCTCGGTTGAGCGCGAACAGCGTAAGCTCGCCGGCGTCGCCAGCGACAGCCGCGAGCTTCAGATAGGGAACGCCAGTAAGCGGAGTTCGGACCTCGTCATCCATGCCGGCGGGATCGAAATAGGCCGTGTCGTAGGTGTCGCAGGTAATCCGCGTACGCAGCACGTCGCCGCGGCCAAAGCGACTGAAATCAGCGAACGGCCAGAAGATGGTCTGCCGCCAGGCGGGGCCGCCAGTCTCGGTCATGATCGGCGCGATCACGTTGACCAACTGGGCGAGGCAGGCGCAGCGCACGCGGTCGGCGTGGTTCAGCAGGGAGATCGCCGCGCCGCCGAAGGCGAGCGCATCCTGCATGTCGTAGACTTCTTCCAGGATCGGCGGCGCAACCGGCCAGCCCGGCTTGACGCGTGCCTCGCGCGGGCGGCGCGTGCGATACCAGACATTCCATTCGTCAAAGCTCAGCATGATGCGCTTGCGCGAACGCCGACGCGCCGCGACCGCATCGGCGATCGCCACCACTTCCTCGATGAAGCTGTCCATCGCATCGGAGCTGGCGAGGAAGGCCGGCGTGTCATCGGCATAGTTGTTCAGGTAGGTGTGCAGGCTGATCCACTCGACGTGGTCGAAGCAGTGCTCCAGGACGCGATCTTCCCAGCATACCGAACGTCGCCATCTTGCGGCCCGAAGATCCGCAGGCGGCCAACTCGATGGAACCATCGACCCACTTCATGATCTTCGCCGCTTCCTGCGCGACGCGGCCATATTCGTCGGCGGTGCGCGCGCAGGTCTGCCAGGGTCCGTCCATCTCGTTGCCCAGGCACCAGAACTTCACGCCATGCGGCTGCTCCCATCCGTGCTTGCGGCGCAGGTCGGCGTAGTGCGTGCCGCCAGGGTGGTTGCAGTACTCGACGAAATATCCAGCGTCCTGCGGACCGCGCGTGCCCAGGTTGACGGCGAGCATCGGCTCGATGCCTGCCATGCGGCACCAGTCGATGAACTCGTTGGTGCCGAAGGTGTTCGGCTCCGTGGAGAACCACGCATAGTCGAGGCGGGTTGGGCGCTCGGCTACCGGGCCGACGCCGTCTTCCCAGTTGTAGCCGGAGACGAAATTGCCGCCGGGATAGCGCATGATCGTAGGGCCAAGCTCGCGGACCAGCGCCATGACATCCTGGCGGAAGCCTTTGGCGTCGGCGGTCGGGTGACCCGGCTCAAAGATGCCGCCATAAACGCAGCGACCCAGGTGTTCGACGAAGGCGCCGAACAGGCGCTGATCGGTCCTTCCGATGGTGAAGTCACGGTCCAGCAGGACGCGGGCAGTGCGCATGTTGCTTTCTCCGGAAGAGTCCGCGCCAGTGTTGCGCCGGCGCGGGTTCGATTGATCAGCGGCCGCGCAGCAGGGCCACGCTTCGCTCCTGCGCGGCGTCGGCGGCTTGTTCCGCGGTCTTGCCAGTGTTGATGATGTTGGCGATTTCTTCGCCAATCATGTTCTGCAAGCCGAACTGGCGATGCACTTCGTGCGGCAGTGCCCGGCCGAAATTCGGAATATCGACGACATACTGGCGCAGTGGGAGTTTCGCGTATTCCGCCATCACCGATTGCCTGGCGGGGAGGTGTCCGCCACCGCGGGCCCAGTCGAAATTGTGGTCCCAAAGGAACTTGAGGAAGACCAGCGCCGCCTTGCGCGATTCCGCATTGGTGCCTCCCTTCGGCAGTACCCAGCTATGGTTGTCCGTCCACACGGATTGGGTCTTGAACAGGTTGGGAAAGACCCGCGTGGTGTAGCCCTCGGAGAGCGCCGAACCGGGCTTGGCTGCGGCCGCCAGGAAGTCGTCGATGCGCCAGGTGCCGGTGAGATAGACGGCGCCATTGCCGTTGAGGAAGGCGCCGATGGCGCCGCCGCCGTCCAGACCTTTGGTAAGCAAGTCGGCTTTAGCCAGTTTCTCATAGGCTTTGAAAGCGGCGAGCGATTCCGGCGTCTTGAAGTCGGCTTTCTCATAGCCGTTCGGGAAGATGCTGCCATTCTGGTCGTAGAGCCACGAGTAGTAGCCGCGCGCACTGTTGGCGAAATCCCCGGCACCAGAAGTTGCGATAATGATGTACGGCTTGCCGGTCTTCTCCTTCATCTGCTGCCCCTGGGCGATCATCTCGTCCACCGACTTGGGTATCAGCGGCTGGCCCTGCGCATCGACGAGCCCGGCCTTCTTGAACAGCCCGACGTTGAAGTGCCACAGCCAGGAATGCGTGTCCCATGGCATGGCGTAGATCTTGCCGCCCACAGTGACCCCGGCGCGCGCGTTTGCCGTGAAGTCTGCGGCGTCGATGCCAGCTTCCTTCAGCATGTCATCGAGCGGCTCGACGTAGCGGGTGTAATCGCCAAGCTGGGCGGTGTGCATGACGGCAATCGTCGGGATGTCATGTGCCGCTATGCGGGCGTTGAGTTGCTGGTAGTATGGCCCCCATTCGATGATCTGCGGCTTGACCACGATGTTTTCTTTGTTCGTGGCGTTGAACAGGTTCACCAAAGTGGTCATCACGCCGCACTCGCCGCGCGCGTGCGCGACATCCTGTGACGTGCCATAGTCGCCCTCGCAGGCGCCGAAGAAGCGGGCGAAGGTGATCTCCGTCTTCTGCTGCGCCGCTGCGGGTTCGGCGAGCAGCATCGCAAGCGCGGCGGCAACGAACGACAGCAGAGCAGGCAGCTTTCGTCGTATCAACATGACGTCCTCCTTTGGATTTCAGTGATTATCGGGCGGCACCGCCGGCGACGGCACTGACGATGTGACGCTGGAAGAACAAGTACAGGATCAGCACCGGCAGCCCGGCAAACACCGCCTGCGCCATGAGGAAGCCGATGCCCTCGGTCTGCGCGAAGTTGGTCTGCATCGAGGCCAGGCCGACCGTCAGGGTGTACATCTCCGGCTTGGTGGCAGAGACCAGCGGCCAGAAATAGTCATTCCAGGCGTGCAGGAAGGTATAGATCCCGAGCGTCGCCTGCGCCGGGATCGAGAGCGGCAGCACAATTCGCCAGAATACTTTCAGCCGCGATGCACGGTCGAGCAGCGCGGCCTCCTCGATCTCCGCCGGAATGGCGCGAAAATACTGCGTCATCAGCAGAACCCCGAACGGGAACGCAAGCCTCGGAGCAATCAGGGCAATGTAGGTGTTGTGCAGGCTCGCCTGGGCGAACATGGTGTGCAACGGGACGATGACCGCCTGCTCCGGCACGGCGAGCGCGGCCAGCATCAGCACGAACAGCATTTTGCGCCCGGGGAAATCGGTGCGGGCGAAGCCGTAGCCAGCGAGCGAGGCGATCACCAGCGTCAGCACGGTCTGGCCGACAGCCACTATGGCGCTGTTGGTCATCCAGCCGAACACCGAGCTGGCGGCCAGGATGTCGGCATAGTTCTTCAGGGTGAAGGGCGGGAGGATGATCCCGCCGGTGCTGCGCATCAGCACCTCGTTCGGTTTGAGACTGAGCCCGACAACCCAAACGATCGGCGCGATCCAGGCGATCGCAAGCAGCACCACAGCCAGCAGCAGCAGCCGGTCGCCCAACGAACGTCCGCGACGCCAGCTTTGCATGCTCAGCCCTCGCCCCGGCGTGAGAGCCACATCTGCCCAAGTGCAGCCAGCAGCATCAGCGCGAACAGCACCTGCGAGGCGGCGGCGGCGAAGCCGAGCTGGAGGTCGCGGAAGCCAGACTCGTAAATAAACTGCACGATCGGGCGTGAGTGGTTGTTGGGACCGCCGCCTGTGATCAGCAGCGCCTGGCCGAACAGTTGGAATTGCAACACGATCTCGATGACCGCCACAACCGCGATCGTGCGACGGATCGAAGGCAACGTAATGCTCCGCAGCGTGGTGAAACGGGATGCGTGATCGAGTGCCGCGGCTTCGTAAAGCTCGGCCGGGATCTGTTGCAGGGCGGCGAGGAACAGCGTCATCGGCAGGCCGATGATCCACCACACGGTAACCACCGCGATCGCCGGCAGCGCCCAGGTCTCGCTGGTGACGGGATCGAAGCTGTGTAAGCCGACCAGGGCGAGGATGTCGGCCGCCAACCCGCGGTCCGGCAGGTACACCAGGCGCCAGATCAGCGTGACGATGGTGACCGAGAGTACCGACGAACCGAAGAACACCGCGCGCAGCACCGCGCTGCGGCGTAGCGAGTCGTTCAGCGCGAGCGCCAGGAATAGCCCGAGCCCGACGAAGGCCGGCGTGGTGATCAGCACGAAAACGACGGTGTTTCGCACTGTGCCAGGGAAGATCGGATCGTCCAGCAGATTGCGGAAATTGTCGAGCCCGACGCTGCCGCTCCAGCCACCCAGCATGTCGTAGTCCTGGAACGACAGCCAAATGCCCAAGCCGAGCGGAACGAACAGCAGAACGATGAGGATGACGAGGTAGGGCAGCACGAACAGCAGGTTGGCGGCGTGCTTCTCGCCGATTGCAGCACCGCCGCTGCGGCGAGCGCCATGGGATCAGCCACGAAGCGTCATCCCATCCGGGCCGAACAAATGCGCCGCAGCGCCGTCGAAGGCGAGGCGCACTGGCTGCCCGATCTCGAGCCGCACGTCGCCTGGCTCGTCGTAGACGACGGTGCTGCCGTCGCGCAGGTCGGCGTAAATCAGCGTGCGTTCGCCAAGGCGCTCGATGACGACGACACGGGCCTCGGCGCCGTCGCCAGGCACGATATGCTCGGCGCGGATGCCGAGTGTGAGGTCGCCGGACGGAAGGCGGCCGGCGGGCACCAGCGTGGCGATTTCGGTGCCGTCGGGCAGGCATGCAACGGCACGGCCGGCACGCTCCTCAACGCGAGCGACGGGCAGGAAATTCATCGCCGGCGTGCCGACGAAGCCAGCGACGAAGCGGGTACTCGGCTGCTGGTATACCTCCATCGGCGTGCCGACCTGCTCGATGCGGCCCTGGTTCATCACCACGATGCGCGTCGCCATCGTCATCGCTTCCACCTGGTCGTGGGTGACGAAGACCATGGTGGTTTGCATGCGCTGGTGCAGACGCGCCAGCTCGATGCGCGTGCGGCTGCGCAGCGCCGCGTCGAGGTTGGAGAGTGGCTCGTCGAACAGGAACGCCTGCGGCTGCTTGACGATGGCACGGCCGATGGCGACGCGCTGGCGCTGCCCGCCGCTCAGTTGTCCGGGCTTGCGGTCAAGCAGCGGCGCGATTTCCAGCATCTCCGCTGCTTCGGCGACCTTGCGCGTGATCTCCTCCGGCGGGGTGCCGATGTTGCGCAAGCCGAACGCCATGTTCTGCCGCACCGTCATGTGCGGATAGAGGGCGTAGTGCTGGAACACCATGGCGACGCCACGGTCGCCTGGCCGCACCGTATCGATACGCGTGTCTCCGAGATGGATCTCGCCGGCGCTCGGTGCCTCAAGGCCGGCGATCATGCGCAGCAAGGTCGATTTGCCGCAGCCCGATGGGCCCAGGAAGACGGCGAACTCGCCCGCCGGAATTTCCAACGACAGGTCGCGAATGACCTCCACATGGCCGAACCGCTTGGAGACTTGCCGCAGGCTCAGGTTCGTCACGCTCTCCCCCCGTTTGCACCAGAACCGCCCCCCATTACCGGCGGGCTCCGGCGAGTCGGTCGCCAAACTTACGCAGGCCGACCTCACGTACCCAGGCCAGGCCAGCCTTCGCGGGCTGCACCATAGGCAACGCGCATCTTCTCCCCATCCCTGTGGAACGAAGCCGAGGTCACGCGCCAGCGAAAGCGATCTCCCACCGCATGCCGGGGTTATGCGAAACCAGATTGTAGACACCGAAGCTGATGCGTTCATCGTCGATCGCGTGTTCGAAGGCGCGGCACAGATCACGGTCGCTGACCCACATCGCCTGGCCCCAGCGGCCGAAGGGAATCCACGGTCCGATGCAAATTTGCCGTTGGCGCGCTGGCACACACCGATGCGGAAAGCGATGAACGAGACGCCGTAGCGTTCGGCAAACATCTTGCCGACGCGTTCGCCGAACAGTTTCGACGCGCCATACGGATTGATCGGCGCCGGCTCCATCGTTGTGGTCAGTGCGCCAGCGGCTGAAGCGCTGGCCGGCGACGACGAAGTTGGAGCTGGCGAACACCACGCGCCGGACGCGGTGCTGTTGGGCTGCTGCCAGAACGTTCAGCAGAGATCGATGTTGCGTGACTGGATCCGCGCCCAGCTGGCGCGCGGGCTCGGATCCGCCGCAACGTGCAGCACCGTATCGACACCGGCGAACTCGGCCGCCCAGTCCTGGATCGAAGGTGTCAAGTCCGCAGTATGGACGGTGGGGTCGTTGCCGGGATTGAGGCAGAGCAGCCGGAGCGCGTATTTCCCGGTCGCTTCGAGATGCGCGCGCAGCTTCCGTCCGATATTCCCCGTCGCCCCGGTGATGAGCACGGTCTTCATCGTGATGTCACCAATTGGCGATGGTGCCATCCCGCCGCAGCACCGCCTCCATCGACGCAATCTGCTCCTGCTCGAACGGGTGCTGCGCGGCGACTTTTTCATCGACCTCCACGCCGAGGCCGGGCGTGGTCGGCAACTCCCAATAGCCATCGACGCGGCGGATCGGCGTCTGCACGACATCGGCGTACCACGGCACCCGCCGGTGATTTCCTCGAGGATGGTGAAGTTCGGCACCGCCGCAGCGAAATGCAGGCCGACAGCGCCCGCGATCGGTCCCATCGGATTGTGCGGGCAGACGCCGATGCCGAAGGTGGCGGCGGTGGCCGCGATCTGCTTGCCGACGGTGAAGCCGCCGCAATGGCAGAGGTCCGGCTGCACATAGGTGACCGCGCGCAGGCCGCACAGATCCTCGTATTCCCTATGCGTGATCAGGCGTTCTCCGGTAGCGATCGGGCATTTCGCGAGTTGCGCGATCTGCGCCATGGCGACGTGGTCGCCGGGCTGGATCGGCTCCTCGACGAACATCGGGCGCGCCGGCGAGCATGCATCGATATAGGCCAGCGCCGCGCGTGGCGAGAACGGCCGGCCGTGGAAATCGAGCAGGATGTCCATCTCGTCGCCGGCCGCATCACGCAAGGATTGCAGCAGCTTGTTCGGTATGCTTCACCTCGCGCATGTCGAAATCGTAGTGGGTGTACGGCACCGGCCCCGTCTTCACCGCCGTATAGCCCTGCTCGCGCAGCTCGCTCGTCGATTCGCTGTAGCTGGCGATGTCGCGGCTGTGACGTTTGATCTTCACCTTTCCGGCGCCGATATGGGTGTAGACGCGGACCCGGTCACGCACCTTGCCGCCGAGCAGCGCCCAGACCGGCTGGCCCAGATCCTTGCCCTTGATGTCCCAGCAGGCCTGCTCGATGGCGCTGAGCGCGGTCAGGCCGATCACGCCGAGTGGCCAGAACGATGTCCGCTGCAACAACTCGACGATGCGCGTGACGTCGCGTGGATCCTGACCGAGCAGGATCGGCACGAAATCCTCGACCGTGCCGACCACGCCGCGCGTCTTCCATTCCAGCGTGCCCTCGCCCCAGCCGTACAGATCCGGGCTGATCGGTTTCGACCTTGACGAACACCCAGTTGCGATGCGGCGGCGCGGCCACGGTCAGCGTGCGGATCCTGGTGATTTTCATTGTGGAATTTCCCTGGATGGTGATGCGTTCAGGTGGAGAAGATCGCTCAGTCCCGCTTCCGCGAAGCGCGGCGCGTCCTCGTGCAAGACGCAGCGCACAGCCTGGCTGGGGTGGCCGCATAGGGATGTCGGCGGTATTGACCCGGACTTCTTTTCGGTCTGCTGGATCGAACTGCCATAGCTTCACGAACAGGATGCATCCGGTTGCCGAACTGGGCGTATGACGCGAAGGCGGATTTTCGGACGTAAGTCCAGGCCGGAAACTCACCGTGCTCATCCTGAAAGACACCTTCTAGCACCAGAAACTCTTCGCCGCCGCCATGCGGCTGCCAAGTGCGTATCGAACGATGGACGTGGCGCGGGCCAGCTCGTCGCCGATGCGGTCCGGCATTCGACGTTCGACCCGGCCATTGGCGAGGGCACCCAGGGAAGCCGTGCGGCGTGGACAACAACGCGTTGATTTCCATTCTGCTTCCTTGGCTGCCGCCTAGGGGTTGCGTCAACCAATAGATGCAAGCCAGCGTCTGTCGCGTTCCGATGGTCGGCGGGCAAGCCGATCGATGAGCCGCTTTCTTGCAGCTTCGCCGCGTCCAGCGCGCAGGCACGCTACGATGTAGGTGTCGTCGAACAACTCGCGCTGAGCGCCGATGCCGCCGATGCGCACCACTTCTGGAAGCATAGGAACGATTAGGTCCACAGCTGCGGCATAATCGCCGCGAGAGAGAGCGACGATGCCCTCGCCGAACACCGGAACCATCTCGCCCTGCGGCAAGCGACCGCTCGACAGGCGCTCGCGTGCTTTCGCAATGCGCTGCTGCGCCGCCGTCGTATCACCGATGGCGGCATCCGCCAGCACTGCATGCAGATCGCGAAATGCATACCGGCACGCTGAAAAGTCTGCCGGCCGTATTCGGCGACTTCGCGCCAATCGTCCCCGTCCGGTGTCGTCTCGGGTAGATTTGGCTGTGCCATAGAAAGGCGGCGAATTGGCGAGCTTGATGACTTGCGGTGTGTGCGTTACGGCCTGGCGGATCGCATCGGCGTAGATCTCGTGCGCCCTGGCAGAGTTGCCGCGCGCCAGCTCGCATAGTGCGAGGTGCCACGACAAATGGCCGTGGAGTTGGCTGCGCCGATCGTATTCGGGCAGCCAACCCGCAACGAAACCAGCGCCGGCCTCCGCATCACCCGCCTCGTAAGAGCCGCGAGCCAGGGCGTGCGCCCCCAACCATTGCGCGGGTTGAGAGACAGGGCGCGTTGGACTTCGGCAATGCCGGCGGCAACGTCGCTGCCGCTCTCTATACGGGCCCAGCCGAGCAAGGTTAGAAAGAACCAATCGTCCTCCCAATGCGGTGCGAGGCGCTGCAACATCGCCAGCTCGGCCTCGCGGTGGTCGCGGCGTCCGCTGAAGCCGAGTAGGGCCGAACACTCCCAGCGCAAGCGACAGCGGCAGCGCGTCGCGCAGGTAGTCGGCCAAATGTTCGTCGAGCAGGCTAAGAGTTCGGTCCGGAAAGTCCATGAAGGATTGCAGAGCCTTCGCAGCATAAGGCGGATCGAGGCGAGACGTAGGAATGCCATTGCATTTTCGGTCAGGTTCTCGAAGTCCTTGGCCAGGCGACGGCAGCGACTGAGCCATGCCAGGGTGCGCTCGACCACCCAGCGCATCGGCAGCACGACGAAGCCTTTGGCTTGGTCCGATCGCTTGACGATCTCTATCGCCAGATGTGGCAGGTGCTTCGCCACAGCATCGGCAAACTGCGGTCCTTGGTAGCCAGCGTCCGCAAACAGCTTGGCCAAAAACGGATACATCCCGAACAGTGTGGACAGCAGCAGCACACCGCCATCACGGTCTTGGATATCCGCCGGATGCACGATGGCGTGCAGCAGCAATCCTAACGTATCGACCAGAATATGCCGCTTCTTGCCGGCGACCTTCTTGCCCGCATCGTAGCCGGATGGATCGATCCGAATCCCCCCTTTTCCGCGCTCTTCACGCTCTGGCTGTCGATCACGCAGGCGGTCGGGCTCGCCTGCCGCCCCGCTGCCTCCCGGCACTGCACATACAGCGCGTGATGAACCCTTTCGATCGTGCCGTCATAATTCCATCGCGTCAGATAGTCGTGCACTGTGCTCTTCGGCGGCAGGTCGTTGGGAAGATAGCGCCACTGGCAGCCCGTGCTCAGCACATACATCACGCCGTTCATCACCTCCCGCACCACCACCCAGCGTCGCCGCCCGCCATGTTTGGCCGGTGGGATCAGCGGTTCAACCAGCGCCCACTCCTCGTCGGTCAGGTCGGGCGGATAGCGCAGCTTGTCACGGTTGTAGCGCGGGCGGTTCTCGATCGTCCACATCGGCACCTCAAACGAAGCAGGTGCCAAGCACAGAATCACACCCCTTTCGAGCCGCTCAAGCCCAGCCCCCGTAACCGATTCAAATGACTCGCATTCCTTCCGGACCGACACTAGCATTACAGTCGTGATTTCTCTATTGCGAAGCGGCGAATCGTCTGAATCTATGGCGAACCATGATTCGGAGATCATGGTCTGGTTATGCTCCTGTCGAAGCGACGCTGGAAGTTCTGGCGTCGGCACTGAGGGATGTGAAAGGTCGGATGCGGCAGTTGTTCGCGCAGGAGCGAACGGCGGTGAATGCCGGCTTGTTTCTGGATGGGTTGCTCAGCGAGGAGCAGCGTAAGACCGGCTGGATGCGTTCGGAGGCGGCGGGCGATGCTGGGCCGTGGCGTCAGCAGGAACTGCTTGGCCGCGACCGTTGGAACGCCGATGCGCTGCGGGATCTTGTTCGCGAGTATGTCGTCGAACATCTGCGCGATGATGACGCAGTGCTGGTGATTGATGAGACCGGCTTCTTGAAGCAGGGCAAAGCCTCGTGTGGCGTGGCACGGCAGTATACGGGTTCCGCAGGGAAGATCACGAACTGCCAGATTGGCGTTTTTGCCACCTATGTGTCGCGCCATGGCCATGCCTTCATAGACCGTGCGCTGTATTTGCCGAAGAGTTGGGCTGACGACCCTTTACGCCTGAAGGCGACCTATGTTCCGAACGATATTGGCTTCGCCACGAAGCCACGCTTGGCGACGTGGATGATCGCGCGCGCCGTGGCGAGCGGCGTACCGTTCAGTTGGGTTGCCGCCGACAGCGTTTATGGCGTTGGCGAGATCGAGGGTGACCTCCGGCGCCTGGGGAAAGGCTACGTGCTCGGCGTCGCTTCAGCTCACGTATTTCGATCCTGGGGCAAGAAGCGGCTGTTCGCAGGTACCGCTGCCGAGATTGTTAAAACGCTTGACCCGTCCGATTGGCAGCGCCTGTCGGCAGGAGAAGGCACGAAAGGGCCGCGACTGCATGACTGGTGCTACCTCGAACTCGCCGATCTTGATGCAGACGAATTCAATGAAGCAAGTCATGGACTGTGGACACGCGGCTTGCTGATCCGGCGCAACATTACCGATGGCGAGTTTGCCTATTTT
Organism: uncultured Alphaproteobacteria bacterium; assembly: GCA_963850535.1. GTDB lineage: Bacteria > Pseudomonadota > Alphaproteobacteria > Acetobacterales > Acetobacteraceae > JAMXLO01. The sequence continues at coordinate 29,334 of CAWKMC010000011.1, forward strand.
ACAACCTGGTGTCCCGCGGGAACCTCGATCGAAACGTTGGTCAATGTGGAAGGCCATCGCTGGTCGATCGAAGATAGCTTCGAGACGGCAAAGAACGAGTTTGGGCTTGATCACAATGAAACCAGATCATGGCATGGCTGGCATCGCCACGTTTCCCTCGTCATGATGGCTTTTGCCATGATGGCTGCTATCCGACTCCAGGCAAACCAATCGACACCCAAAAAAACCAAGCCAGTCCCGGGCAAACGCCGCCCATGCTCATCCGCTGGTCGATCCAGGAGATCCGTCGAATAGCCCAACGACTCAAGCGACGACGCATCAACCCAGCCTTTATCATTGCATGGTCGCTATGGCGACGCGCCCACCAGGCCGCCGCTCAAGAGGCGCATCTCAAACGCAAATCACGACTGTAATGCTAAGGCTTGCGGCCCCGCGCCATCGACGGCGCTTGCTATGGTGATCGCGCTCCCGCCACTCGTATCGGCCTCGTGCGCAGTCCTTCGGTTGAATCCTGCGGGTCTGTTGCCCCGATTGCGCATTGATGACGGCGCCGACCAGGACCATCAGCGCCAACAAAAAGAGAGCCACCTGAGGAGCACGACCGATTGCGCCCGGCGAACCCATCTCCATTGCTGCTTGTTCTGGTCGGGTGCGCAGCGATAAAGCACCCGCGAGGATGAACATCATCAGGACGACCAGCAAGGGCCATTGCACCAGCAACGGCAGCCACTTCGTTCCCGCGCCGAGGGCAAGAAATTGCGTGGCCGCCGGCAGCACCCCAATGAGCGCGATGACGATGACGCCGCCGGCCAAGAGGCCCAGGTCAGACCGAGCGCGACAAAGTTCAGTGTGAAAAGCCGCGTCGCTCCTTTTCCTCGTAGGCGATGTTGACCGCGGCAATGATCCCGCTCATGCCGCGGGACGCGCTCTATAGCGCCAGCAGATGCCGATGACTGCCCCAGGCCGAGTGCGCCGCCGGAAGCCTCGACGAACGAGTGAAGTTGCCGGCTCAACAGTTCCAGTGTCTCGGCGGACAGAATGCTGGATAGCGCTCCGATCCGCTTCTCGACTTCGGAGGGATCGAACGCCAGTCCATACAGTAAGACCAGCGTGGCAAGTCGGGAAACAGCGCCAGAAGGACCGCATATGTCACGCCGCCGGCGATGGAACAGGTTCGCCTCTCCGACCTCACCCCAGGCGCGCCACAGCACATCCATCCAGCCGCGGCTCGGAATTTGGCCAGGGACGCTCTGCCCCCGGCCCGGCCGAGTCCAACGGTGTGGCTTGTCGGGGAGAGCCGATCCGTTTCCCTTCCAGCCTCCGACATCGTGCTTGAAGCCTTCTAGATGTGTCGTCGTGCCCATCAGTGTGCGCGCTCAGATTTGTTACCTGTAAGCAGTTGGATAGCCCTAATTGCACCACGAGTGCGGCTGAAGCTGTCTAACGCGAGGGACATTTTCATGCGCCGCCACGAAATCCAAACCGTTATACTCTTTAGTCTTTCTGTTCCTCGTTTCTGTCGCACTCGGTGTGAGGGCATGGCTCTGACGCTGTTGATCCCGTCCACCTGTCGCTCAGGCCGCCCTGCGGTTAGCCCGTTGGCGTCTGCTGGGCTACGTGAAGGAGCAGAGGTAGGGGGGTGCTGCGCCCGCGGGGGATTTCCTGGTGTAATGTTGACCGTTAAATCCCGCTGGAGTCCCTGGACTGCGACATTTTCGCAAACGTGACATTTGGAAGAGCGCACCCCTAGCGGAGCAGTGCTTCACCGACCGCGGGGGAGCTTTATTCAGCCACAGGGATTCTAATCCGTGCGGCAGATAACTAAAATCCTGGCCTGGACCTTTGGTGGCCTGTTCTTGCTCATCGGACTGCTGGGCGTAGGTGTCTATGTGTTCGTCTCGTCGGACTACGTGCGTGCACAACTCGAAAACCGCGCCAAAGCAATCTCGGGCCACAAACCAAGATCGCCAGGGTCGCCGTTGACTGGGGGTGGACGCCGCATGTGCACCTTGAAGGGGTCGAGCTGTCGAACGCCGATTGGGGCAGAGCGGGTCACATGTTCAAGGCTCAGCAGATCGAGTTCGACATTCGCCTTTGGCCGCTGGTGCATGGTGACATCGTCCTACCGCACCTACTCCTGCGCAACCCAGAGCTGTACCTGGAACGCAATGCCGAGGACCGGTCGAACTGGAGCCCGGAAGAAAGCCCAGTCGCGCACGCGGCGGTGAAGCAGGTCGTACCACAACAACGGCACGAGACGCCGCTCATCGGTCGCCTGGAGATCATGGATGGGCATGTCGGCTACATCGATCAGAAGCGGAAGCTGGACCTGAGCGGGACAGTGTCGACGGCCACCGGCCACGCCGGCACCGAGCCAGAGGCCCGACTGTCGCTCAGCGGCAGGCTCGAAGGCCAGAAGCTGACCTTGGAATTCGTCGTCGGCTCCGCGCTGATGCTGCGGCAGACGGACAAGCCGTATCGCTCGACCTTGAGGTCGCCTATGGCGAGATCAAGCTGACGCTCAAGGGAACCATCCAAGACCCGTTTCGGTACCAGGGCGCTGATCTTCAGCTGGCCCTGTCGGGGCCAGATCTATCCGAGATCTTCCCGCTACTCGGTATTCCCGGCCCACCCACGCCGCCGTATCGGATCAGCGGCAAGCTGCATCTCGAGCCGGCGTGAACCGGGTCAGCGACATGGCTTGGCATGCCGGCGAGAGTGATCTGTCTGGCGACGTGGCAATCGACCAGCGCAGCCAGCCGTCGCGTATGACAGCTCGGCTCGATTCGCAGCACCTCGCATTCGCCGACCTTGCCCCTTTGGTGGGCGCGGCCCCTGCCAGGAAGGTGAATGTCTCGCGACAGCAGGCGCAAACTGAGGCGCAGCTTGAAGCCAAGGGGGAGCTGTTCCCCAACGTGCCACTACATGTCAACGGCTGCGCGCCATGAACATGGACGTGTCGCTGGATGCCAAACATGTCGTCGCACCCTCCTATATTCCGGTGCAGTCGATTCAAGCGCGCGTTCGAGTTGAGAATGGGAAGGCAATCATCCGGCCTTTGAGCCCTCGCACGAACCTGCGGTTCGAAGCCATCGATCTCGCGGCATTCTTCCGAGGTTCCCGCTTCTTCGATACCACCAATGGTAAGCTGAGAGGACGTGTCGTGTTGACCGGCAGCGGACGTTCGCTGGCGCAGGTGATGGGCACAGCGGACGGCGATTCCGTGACGACGGTGGCGGGAGGATCGGTCAGTGGCCTCATCGTCGACCTCGCCGGGTTGCAGATCGGCGACGCCCTGCTGCTCTACATCACCGGCGACCACCGCATTCCGATCCGCTGCGCACTCGGGCGCCTCAAGTTCGATCACGGAGTCGTGGTGTTCGATAAGACACTGATGGACACCGAGAAGTCGGTACTGCACTTCGACGGCCAGGCGGTGCTGAAAACGCAGGAGATCAGCAGCAGGATCACTGCGGACACCAAACAGTTCGATCTGCTTAATCTACATTCGCCGGTGCTGATTGAGGGCAAGATCCGCGCACCAAAATTTCACTGGGGCGGAAGATACCCATACCTTCGGCGGCGCCGAGGATGCCAACTGCCAGAAGCTCACTCAGGAGTTGTGGGCCGCAAAGCCATAACAGCCGTCACGGTCCACCAGCCCACCTGAACCCCAGCAGCCCAACCCGATCAGAGTCCGAGGTAGAAACAGAGCGCCCTAAGGCCACCTCGAAAACCGACGCCTACGCACCGCAGTGCGGTTCCCGGAGTAAAGCTCCGTGCCGGCCACCACCTTGAACCGCTTCTCCCTCCGAGCCATAGCTTGGCATTAAATCCGTCGGCACCACGCAAGTGCCCCTCGCCTGATCTCAATCTCTTTGCTGCCGTCGGAGACGCCGAAAAGTGCCGATCCACACGACGGACAGAAATGTCGCGCGTCGGTCGCATCCTTCCAGCTCACCGAGTCACCCCAAATCGTCACGTCGCCGGCTCGCCAGATGGCGTTTACGGAACGGCGCGCCGCTCTCCTTTCTGCAGGTCGTGCAGTGGCACAGACCCACCCTGACGGGCTGATCCACCAAGCCGTCACCCTTCTCGCCACCGATCGAGATGGAGGCATCCGATTTCCGTTTCCGCGCGTAGGTTTGCCGGGCGCCGACGCGCCGTTTTGTGCGGCGGGCTGTAACTTTGTTGCCGTGGCAACTCACGCATTTAGCTAAGTGGAGGGCATTCGCATCGGGCGGCGTGCGTTGCAGCGAGCCTGATCCGTCGCACCCTCTGCAGCACCTCCAGAGCTGAGGTCCCGGGACGGCGATGGCATTAGAAAATGGCCTGACCGGCGAAGAGGGCCAACAAAAGAAAGATCACGAAGATCACGAGCGCGATGAAAAACAGGACCTTCGCTATCCGGGCCGCTGCGGCCGAAAGCCCGGCGAAGCCGAAGAAGCCGGCGACGATGGAAATTACGAAAAAGATTAGTGCCCATTTCAGCATCGCATTCTTTCCCTCTCACGTTTTAAGCTGTAGAAGTTTGTATTTGATCTGACGGACTGTCGATCTGGCGTGGTGGGTGTCCGCCGGATCGAAGCTGTCATGTACTCCTTCTATGCTGCCTTGGCTAGGTTCTGCTTTTCGCGTGCCCAAGCAGCGCTGTCGAGGAATGTCTGCATCGGGGTCTTGCCGAAACACCAGCGGCCCTGGTGTGTGCGTTGTTCGTTGTAGACCGCCATCCACTCATCGAGGTCGGCCTGCAGGGCATCCGGCGTGTCGTAGAGCTTCTTGCGGAATGCCACCCGATAGAACTCGTCCAGCAGGGTCTTGTGGAACCGCTCGCAGATGCCGTTGGTCTGCGGGCTCTTCACCTTGGTCCTGGTGTGGTCGATATCCTCGACGGCGAGGTAGAGCTCATATTCGTGACGATCGTGGGCACCGCAATACTCGGTGCCGCGATCGGTCAGGATCCGATCGACGCGGATCTCGTGGTCGTCGAAGAACGGGATCACCCGATCATTGAGGATGTCGGCCGCGGTCAGCGGTGTCTTGCGGGTATAGAGCTTGGCGAAGCCCACCTTGGAGTAGGTGTCGATCACCGTCTGCTGATAGACCCGCCCGACGCCCTTCAGCGTGCCGACGTAGAACGTTCCTGCGCCAGGCAGTAGCCCGGATGCTCGCTGTCGAACTCACCATGAGCTTCCTTGTCCAGCTTGGCCTTCTCGAGTGCCACCAATTGGCTCTCGGTGAGCACGCCGCCATCCTGTGCCACCTTGGCCTCCAGCGCCTTCAGCCGCTTCTTCATGGTCTCCAGGTCGTGGCGCAGCCAGATGCAGCGAACCCCGAACGGCGACACCTCGGTGCCGCGCTTCTTCAGTTCGTTGGCGGCTCGCGCCTGGCCCCAGGCCGGCTGCTCGATGGCCATCGTCACCACGGCGGCCTCCACCTCCGGTGAGGCGCGGTTCTTCAGGTTGGGCTTCGAACGGGTGATCTCAGCCAACGCCAGATCACCGCCCTTCTCGTAGAGATCGCGGAAGCGATAGAAGCTGTCCCGGCTATAGCCCATCACCCGGCAGGCCTGGGTCACGCTGCCCAGCTGCTTGGCCAGCTCCAACAGGCCAACCTTCGCCTTGATCACCTTGCGCTCGGTCATCGTCATGACGGTCACTCCAGTGGTTCCGGCCGGGGCGCTGCGCTCCGCATTGGCTCCGCGCCCCGGCCTCCTGTCCCACCAATTCCAACCGTCCGTCAGATCACATCAAGACTTCTGCAGGTCAGACGCCTGTGGTCGAACGCCCTGGCCAGCGGCAATCGATCAGAGCGGCCTCGGCGGCAAACGCGCGGGGTGGGTTCTGGTACTGTACCTACCAGGGCGGGCTGAACGCCGAAGCGTTTGTCTCGCTGGTACGACGAATGATGCGGCGTCGCTCGAAGCCGGTGCCACCTCGGGCTCATCGCGACAGCAGAGCTGTCGCGATCCGTTCGATTTCATCAAGCGTGATCACGTCGCCAACGAAGCTGTCGGGCAGCCGGTTCACGTCGAGATGCTGAGCGAGGATCCCCTCTGTCTCAGTCTCGATAAACACCTGCAGCCCACCGCAGCCCGGTCAGGGCCGCAGCGACTTCGGCTTCGTCTAGTTTATGTGCTCATGTGCACAGATCGATGCGGCGCTTGCGATGAGACTTATGGCCTCATCACGATGCCCAGTCATCCTCGTCCACCTGCTCCTTCTCGTCAGGCGCGAAACTGTCGCCGTTCGCCCCCCCATTTTCGATCACATCGCCGTCCTCGCCCCACCGGTCGGTGTATTCCCACTCGACCGTGCAGTCGGTCTCGCCTGGCGGAGCATCGGTCAACTTTACCGAGATATGCGTTTGATCGGTTGCGGTGCTGGTGTCGGGCACCTCCACCTGCACACGTACCAGGAATGGACTTCATAGTCGCGCCTCGTAACCCCTCCGTTGGGCGACAATTTAACGGCCGGCGGGATGGCGACTTCGACCCCGAACTTCGAACTTTGCAAAGAACCCGGACGCCAGCGAGCGGAGTTCTATATCAGCGCGCATGACCACATCTGCGGGATACGTATCCCCTGCGGCGCAGGCGCAGCGGGATGCGCACTGGGCTGGCTTGGCTGGTTCGGCACGTGAGAGTTCGCGGCATTGGCTTGCGCCTGTCCTGGCGCATTCTGCGGAGCCGCCGGGCTTGGCTGCGGCATCGGAGCTTTGGCCTCAAGGCCGGATTGTGCGGCGTCGGCTCTTGTCGTGGCTGCGCGCCAGAGCGACCACTGTGTTGCCTCACATTGCAGGGCCCGACTACTGTCTGGGGAAAGTGTCGAGGAGGCAGCGATGACCCAGCGCAGAAAGTTCTTGCAAAGGTCTTTGACCGGGGCTGCCGCGGGGTTGACTGCGTTCGGCATCAACCCAGCGCTCGCACAGGAAATGGGGAAGCTGGCAGGGCGATCGGACAAGCCATTGAAGGCGGCGTTTTCCAACGCCGGACTTCAGGCGACATGGTGTGCACAGGGCAAGCAGGCTGCGGAATACTGGGGGCGGCTGTTCAACGTGGAGGTGACCTGGTTCGACGGAGAGCTGGCCGCACAGAAGCAGCGGGCGGCGGTCGACAACATGGCCGCGCAGAAGTGGGATTTCGTCGCGATTCAGGCGTTTGGCATCGGCACATTGACCGCGCCCGTGAACAAGCTGATCGACAGTGGGATCCCAGTGATCGATATGGATACGCTGATCGCACCTCTCGCCTCGATCAATGTTCATAGCTTCATTGCACCTGACAACGAGTTCATGGGCGCGTCGGTAACGCAGTCACTGGTTGATGCGATCAATGGTGAGGGGACCATGATCATGACGCAAGGTGCACTTGGCCACACAGGCGCCCAGGGCCGTGCACGCGGCTTTGAATCAGTCGTCAAGAAGTATCCGAAGATCGAGGTGCTGGACACCCAGCCAGCCGATTGGGACGTAACCAAAGTGGCGCGGATCTGGGAGACTCTGTTGACCAAGTACCCGAAGATCAGCGCCGCCTATTTCCATAACGACGACATGGCGCTTGCTGCCTACAATGTCATGAAGGCGCACAATCGTACCGAGATCCTCATCGGCGGCTGCGATGCGATGCCGCCGGCGTTGACGGCGGTGAGCGATGGCCGCATGCACGCAACGGTGCGCAATCCATCATGCCGCATCCATGGCGGCGCTATCGTTGCCGGAGTGGCCGCCGTGGTTTCCGGCGAGAAAACCGGCACGGATGGTATTCCGAAGAACATCATCGCGGACGGCCCGGTGGTGACGAAGGCAAATGCGCCCGGTATGGCATGGATGGAGACGCATTTCCTGATCTGAGATCGATCGTGACGCCACCACTGCTGGAGCTGACCGGTATCACCAAATCGTTTGGCGGCGTCGCGGCACTTCATGACGTGCACTTTGCGCTCTTGCCAGGCGAAATTCACGGGCTGGTCGGCGAGAACGGCGCCGGCAAGTCCACGTTGATGAAGATCATCGCCGGGGTGCACGCCGAGTACCAGGGCGAAATGAGCGTCGATGGCCACCAGGTGCGCTATGCGTCACCCAGAGATGCGCGCTCCAGCGGGGATCGGCATGGTCCACCAGGAACTGTCAGCCGTGCCCGATCTGTCGATTGCCGAGAACGTTTATCTCGGCATCCAGCCGGTCAACCGCTGTGGCCTCATCGACTGGCGCGCGATGCGCCGCGGTGCTGCGTTGCATCTGCAAAGCCTCGGCATCGAGCTTGATCCCCGGTTGCGAATTGGCACCCTGCCACTCGGTCTGCAGCAACTGGTCGAAATCGCTCGCGTGCTGTTCTCGGGCGCCCGCATCGTCATCCTGGACGAGCCGACATCAGCCCTGTCGCCACCGGAAGTCGAACGGCTGTTTGACCTACTGCGCCGCCTGCGAGCAGCAGGCCGCAGTATTGTGTTCATATCACATTTCCTGGACGACGTGCTTGCCATCTGCGACCGCGTGACGGTATTGCGCAATGGCCGGGTTATCGCGACCGAGCCATGCGCCACCGTGGACAAACGCTGGGTCATCGACAGCATGATCGGTGCGGAGCATGCGGATCTGGAGCAGAGTTATCTCTCGGATGTCTCGCTGCAGAGCCGGCGCGATGCGCCGGTGGTCCTGATGCTCGAGGGACTAAGCCGGGCCAATGCTTACCAGGACGTCTCGCTACAGGTGCATGCGGGCGAGATTCTGGGCATCTACGGCTTTCTTGGCGCGGGCCAGCTTGAATTGGCGCGCACCTTGTTCGGTCAGCTGCCGGCGGAACGAGGACGCATTGTGCTGGATGGGCATCCTGTCCACCTATCGTCGACCGTGCGCGCGAAACGTGCAGGTGTGGCGGCTCTGCCGGAGAGTCGGCGTATGATGCTGTTCGCCGCTGAGCCAGTATTCAAGAACGTGACGATTGCCATTTTGGATCGGATCCATCCGGTCTGGTTACGGCCTAAAGCGGAACGCGAGATAGCCGAAAAGCATGTGAAGCGAATGCGAATCCGGCCGGCTGATGTTGGCCGCCCGCTCGGCACTCTCTCTGGTGGCAACCAGCAGAAGGTGGCGATGGCGAAGTGGCTCACCCATCTTCCCCGCGTACTGGTTCTGAGCGAGCCGACACGGGGCATGGACGTGGGCGCAAAAGAAGATGTGGTGAATATCGTGCGTGGCCTGCGAGGCCAAGGCGTCGCAATTGTGGTGGTCTCGACGGAGCCCGAAACTGTACTCTCTCTCGCAGATCGCATCGTCGTGATGAAGAAGGGTAGCGTGGTGCGCGAATTCGCGGACGAGCTGGTCAGCAAGGACCGTCTGATGGAAGCCGCATGAGCGACCCCGAGATCAACAGCACGCGCATCGACCATCGACCAGGTATAACCGACCGCCTTCACACTCAGCTTCGCAACGTGGCGCCGTTCGTGACACTGTTGATCCTCGTCGTCTTCTTCACGGTGGCGAGTGACTTATTCGCCACACTCGGTAACCTTCAGAACATCCTGACACAGATCTCGGTGACCGGCATCATCGCCGTCGGGCTCACCTTTGTCATTTTGTGCGCGGAGATCGACCTATCTGTGGCGAGCATTGCCAATGCAACTGGCATCGTGGTCGCCTACTTCACGGCGCAGGATCCGAGCGTGACGATCGCCAACGTGCCACTGCCTGGTTGGGAGGCCAGTGTCATCGCGCTTGCATCGTGCCTGGCGCTGGGAGCGGTCAACGCGTTCGGCATGACGCGGATCGGCATTCCCAGCTTCATCATGACACTCGCGATGCTGCAGATTGCCGCAGGGATTTGCGCCCTGCTGGTTCGAGGGCAGATCGCTTACGCAGTTCCGCCCCTTATCGCCACATTGGGCTCGCGCTCGCTGGGCCCGGTGCCGTGGATCGTCATCATTGCCGCGCTGTTCCTGTTCGCTGGCCACATTGTGCTGACCTACACCCGTTTTGGCCGCTACGTATACATGACCGGCGGCAACCGTGAGGCGGCGGAGTATTCTGGTGTCAACGTCGGCATGATCCTCTCGGCGGTAATGATCATTTCAGCCTTCTGCTCAGGGGTGGCTGGTATGCTTGGTGTGGCCTATTTCGGCAGTGCACAGCAGAACGAGTTCGACACCTACCTGCTGGACAGCATATCCGCCGTCGTGGTGGGTGGCACCAGCCTGTTCGGCGGCCAGGGCGGTATCGGCAACACGATCATCGGCTTGCTTGTGCTTGGTGTGCTGAACAACGGGCTCGACCACATCAGCATCGATAGTTTCCTGAAGATCCTGATCCGTGGCCTGATATTGCTGTTGGCTCTGGTGATCAACGTCTATGCACAGAGGGTGCGAAACTCCCGTTGACATGGCGTCCCTTAGGCCCGTCAGTCCGGAAGCGCGACGCCAGACAGACGCTCACAGGCTTTGCACAACGCCTCCTGAGCGTCCTCGCGTTCTGCGATCTGGTTGGGTTGACGGAGCTGCATATGATAAAAGTAGCGGCCGCTCACCGATGCAGTGGGATCGTCGCTGATCGCCAGCCAAACCTGCGTTCTGTGTGCCTCATCCAGAGTGTCCGGGGCGCTCGCACCGCCCATCCTGGTCGCCACCCAACCTGGCTCGAGTGCATTGGAGAGCACGTCCGGCCATCGCCGTGCTACGGCGAACGCGATCAGCACGTCGTGCAACTTGGTCTCCGCGTAGGCCTCTGCTCCACGCCAGGACCGCCTAGCCCAGGTAAGGTCATCGATGTCCAACCTGGCGCTCCGGTGCATGCCGGAACTCAGGTAGACAAGCCGCTTCGGCCGCCCGATCAGCGCCGTCAGCACGTACGGCGCCAGTGTATTGGTTGCGAATAGCGCGGGAAGACGATCCTCGGTCTCGACACGCCGCGATTCTCGGTAGCCAATACCAGCATTGTGGATCACCGCGTCGAACTCACCCAGCCGATTGACCTGTTCGGCAACAGCGCGCATGTCGCGGATCTTCGACAGATCACCAATGACTGCGGCATCCGCACGCGGAGCCGCCGCCAGCGCGACATCAGCACGCGCCTGATTGCGCCCGTGCACCACGACACGGTGGCCCAATTCGAGCAGCAACTGGGCGGCCATCAATCCGAGCCCGGTCGACGATCCGGTAACGAACACGCGGGCCATGGCGGCCTCCTGACAAAATTTGTTGTCCAAGCGACCCGTGGTTCAGGCGACACCCACGACCGTCCACAGCGGATCGCCGTCCAGCGGTAGCGAAGCATTCCCGGCGATATCGCGAAAGCTGGCTCTCTGCATGTAAGCAGCGACTAGGCGCTGCTGATCTGCCCCATGCAGCGATTGCCAGATCGCCACGGCCTTGGTTGGGAAGCATCGATTGGAAAATGTTACAATGAATGGCGCGCCAGATCGCAGCACGCGGCGAACTTCGTGGAATACATCGACGGGGCGCTGCAGGTATTGTATCGAAACGCACAAACACGCGCCATCAAAATGGGAGTCCTTCAGCGGAAGTACTGGATCGATGTTCAGGTCCTGAACGAACCATCGCGAAAGACGCGGGTTTGCGGCGAGCTCTTCGTGATTCATCCCTTGGCCAACGACGCTGGCATAGGTGACGTCATCGGGCAGATGGCTGACCCAGCTGCTCATCAGATCCAGTACCTTGCCACCGGGCGGCAAGCGCTCGCGGTAGGCCTGCGTCACAACAGCGATCGCGCCATCATCGATGTGGGTAACAAACCGCGGGAAACTATAGAACTCGGCGTCCGGTGACGGATCCATCTTTTCGAATGCCGCCTCCGGCAATCCGGGCAACTGTTCCATGGGCATCAGGTCGTCCTTCCCCATAGGGGATTTCGCCAGACCACGAACAATGGTTCAATCGACTGCGGCTGTCTCCAGCAGAAACTGAAAGACACAGAGTGATGACCAAGGATCCAGCCTGGGCATTGGCGGAGCACATCGTTGGCACCAGCTTTGCTAAGCTGCCAGCCGCCACAAGAACCGCCACCTGCAACGATATCCTCGACACGTTCGGGTGCCTGCTGGGCGGCAGCGGTGCGCCTGGTATTGCTGAACTTGTGCGCATTACGGACGGCTGGGGCGGTGCGCCACAGAGCCAGGTGATGCTGTGGCAGCGGCGGATAGCCGGCGCCGCAGGCGGCCATGCTGAATGCGAGCATGGCGCATGCACTGGATTTCGACGACACGCTCGATCATGGCGGTTCGATCCATCCGGGCGCGTCGGTCCTCGCAGCGAGCCTTGCAACCGCCGACCTGCTTGGCGGCGTGTCCGGGGAGAGGTTGCTGCTGGCGGTGTCTCTCGGGCTCGATGTGTCCTGCCGCGTTGCACTCGCGTCAACATTGGATCGCGGTTGGCATCGCACGGCGGCGATGGGCGTGTTCGGTGCTGCGGCAGCGGCGGGCAAGCTGCTCGGTCTGACCGTGGAAGCGATGGTGAATGCGCTCGGTATCGCGTTCAGCCAGGCTGCCGGCAATCGCCAGTGCATCGTGGATGGTGCCCTGACCAAGCGCCTGCAGGCAGGACAGGCCGCGAGCAGCGGCGTCTTCGCTGCCATTCTTGCCGCCGAAGGCTTCACGGGAGCACAGAACATCTTCCTTGGTCGCTTTGGGTTCTTCGAGCTGTATCAGCCGAACGGCCATAACGCGGCGAAGCTGCTCGAAGGATTGGGGCGCGAATTCCGTGGCGACGAGCTGAGCTTTAAGCCATATGCGTGTGGCCGCCCCCAGCATGCCATGCTCGATGCCGCCATCGCTGCGCGCGAGCAGCTCGGATTTGGAAAGCGCCGCCAACATTGCGGAGATCGACGAAGTATCGGTACACGCATCCGCTGCGACCATCGCCGACAATTTCGATGGCGCTCCACACAAGCGGAAGCCTACACAGATTGTCGAAGCGCAATTCGCGCTTCCCTATCTCATAGCTGCGGCGCTGATACATGGCCGCGTTGGGATTACCGAGGTCGCCGACATCCGCAATCCCCATGTGCTGGCGATTGCAGCGCGCATGCAGGGCATTGCTGCCGACCCACCGACCAGCGGCCTGACGGTCCAGCTGCGTGATGGGCGTTCTGCTGCTGTTACCCTGGGCAAGCCGCTCGGTTCACCGACAAACCCCCTAAGCATCCAGCAACTTAAGATGAAGTTCGCTGACTGCGCGCGCAACGCGGTGCGGCCGCTGGCCGACGAAGTCGTGCGCGACGCGGCGGAATCCTTCCTTCGCCTGGAAAGCATTTCGAATGTCAGCACATTGTTGCGGCAGTTTGCCTGATGATCGCCGCAGCTGATGTGGTCGCTCACACTCGCGTGGAGGCGCAGGCGAAGTTCGACGAACACCTCCGTTCTGGCATTACGTGATCGGCGCGGATCGGCACTCTCGCAGACATCGCCGAACTATGCAGGAGTGGTGCGGGGCCTGGGGCTGTGACGGCTTCAACCTTACGCCGGCAACCCTGCCCGCCGGCTGCGAGGACTGTTGCGACGGTAATGCCGGAGCTGCAGCGCCGCGCGCCTGTGCCGCACAGATTAGGAAGGCAGAATCTTGCGCGAGAAGCTCGGCCTCAGGCCGGTGATCAACCGCTACTCGCGGTTGCGACAGGCTGCCGAGTGAAGCAGCCGCCAGGCTACGGAAGGTGATCGACCAGCGTGTCAGTGCCATCTCGGCGATGCTGTGCTCCCACTGGTGGCGCGCTTCGCCACTCAGATGATAGATTGAGCGTGCCGGCAACTCAGCCTTGGCGCGGTCAAATCCGCCGCCGGGCCGACGCCTGCGAAACCGCATCGTCGCAGGCGCGCCGAGCGAGATTCCAACCACGTGTTCGAATACCGGGCGATCGCGGTGCCAGCCGATCCCAGCTCCCACGTCGTAGCGGATCAGTAGCGCCTGGACGAGATCCTCTGGAGCTTGGCCTGCAAATCGTGCGGCCTTGCCGCGCAACGGCAGCAGCCATGCCGGAAATGGCTCGGTCGGCGTGAAGCGCGCCGTGTCGAAATCGTAGTTCCAACCGAACGATGCGGTCAGGCGCTTGCCAAGCCAACCGTGGAATCGGAAAGGCGACAGTCCCACTGCATCGATGGACGCCATGAGCACCTGCTCTTCATCGGGCGTGACGATGGCGTCGGCCTGAACCAGACCCGAGAGGCGCGGCCGCTCGAAAAATTGGGATTGCACCCGGGGTTCTCTTTCTGTTCCCCGCCTGATATGCTGCGCGAATGCCCAAGTGCAAGGCCATCCACGTTAGCGTCGGGGGTGCTTCAGACCCCGGATCGCGCCGCGCGACCTGCCTCTGGGATGAGCAAGCGGTCTGGCAGCGCCGATCTCCCGCTGCATGGTGGTCGCGTGCCGCAATGGCTGGGCGACCGCATGACCCGACTGGGCGCGGTAATTGCCGAGGCAATCATCCTGGAATACGGCCGCGACGAATTGCTGCGCAGGTTGGCACATCCTTTCTGGTTTCAGTCATTCGGCGCGGCGATGGGAATGGACTGGCATTCCTCCGGCATCACCACCAGCGTCATCGGAGCGCTGAAGCGCGGCCTGGCGCCGCTGTCCATGGAACTCGGCGTCCATGTTTGCGGCGGGCGCGGCCAGTATTCGCGGCAGACGCCGCACGAGCTGGTGGCGATTGGCCATCGCGTCGGGTTCGACGGCGAGGCAATGGCCAAAACGAGTCGCCTGGTCGCTAAGGTTGACAGTGCCGCGGTCCAGGACGGCTTCGATCTTTACCTGCACGGCTTCATCGTTACCGATGCCGGGAATTGGGTCGTGGTACAGCAGGGCATGAACGGCGATCGCCGTCGGGCACGACGCTATCATTGGCTTTCCGAGGGCCTGCAGAACTTCGTCGATGAGCCGCACGCGGCAATCGATGGCATGGAGCAGGGCGTCATCGTCAATCTGACCGATAGGCGCGCCGAGGCGTCCCGCAGGCGTCAACTCGACATTCTCGACGAACTTGGCGTGGATGGGATCGAGCGACGGCTGGCCAGGCTCGAGCGACCGCCGGCGAGGCCATCCACTCCGATGCTGCCGCACCTCGTCATGCCCGCGCGTCATGATGTCAGGCCAGAGGACATTGTCGCGCGCCGTCTGCACGGCACGCTGCGAGCGGCTGTCAAATGCGGGCCGCGGGATTTTGCTGAGCTTCTGCTGGTGCCCGGCGTCGGCGCACGCACGGTCCGCGCGCTGGCCCAGGTCGCGGAAGTCGTGCATGGCGCACCATATCGCTTCGGCGACCCGGCGCGGTTCTCCTTCGCGCATGGCGGCAAGGACCGTCACCCTTTTCCTGTACCGCTGAAAGTCTATGACCGCACGATCAATGTGTTGAAGTCAGCGGTGCGCAAGGCAAGGCTTGGACACTCCGAAGAGCTTGCGGCGATCCGCCGCTTGGACGAACAGGCACGCCGTGTGGATCTGCTCGCAGGCGGACCTTCCGTCGATGTGCTGCTCGCCGATGAGCGGGCACGATCGCACCAATACGGCGGCCGAAGCGTATTCGGAGATGAACCGCCACCGGTCGCCATGCGGCGGTGTGCGAATGCTAAATGAATTGCGAGTGTCAGTGGCAACTGATGCCTTCGACTGGGCGCAGCCGACTGCAATCGAATTCTGCGGGCTGACATGTTTCGCGCCTGCGGACGCCTCCCCCAGCCATGCCTTGTGAGCCAGTGACTATGTCCTGGCGTAACAGCGTCGGCGCGAGATGATCGCAGCGGTCGACAACGCTTTCAGGAATGCCGATGTTCTGCTGACCACCAGTGCTCTCGTTCCACCCTGCCGGATAGACGACCCACGCCAACTCGCCGCCACGCATCAGCTCCAAGCATGGACGCCGTTCAATGTCACCGGCCACCCCGCGGTGTCCCTCATGACCGGGCTTTCCCGATCAGGACTGCCACTTTCGATGCAATTGGTCGGCCCTGGGTTCGGTGAAAAGGTCCTGGAGGTAGCCGCCGCATACGAGCGATGCACCGAATGCCGTTCACTCAGACCCTCGGCTGTCAGCACATAGTGCGTCGAATTCCCACTCCATGATGTGTTGTGTCCGCAGGATTTGCCTTCCTGAGCCGGGGTCACCGAGCCTGCAACGAGAACCGTTTCCGTGCTCTACTGCGCCGTCATTCATCCTGGAAGAGCTCTCGGCCTTCTGACGGCCTAACGATCCGGCAGGCGGACACTTGGTCAGTCAGGTCCCGATCCGACGATTGCTCGAGCATTTGGGCATATGGAACTCGAAATGTAACGGGCGGAGCCAATCGCACTTGCCTATTGCACCTTGAGTCGCCGACGCGGTACCAATTCGTTCGTCTCTAAAGGTTCGGAAGATGCGGTGCGTACAATTCGAGTGGAACCACGTGTTGATCGAACTTCGTCGCGAAGTTTGCCCCAACGCAAGATGGCAGAGACAGGGCCGGCATTGGGTTATGACCGATGCAGACGCGGAGAGATTTGTCCAGACAGCGCAAGCTCGTTTGGATTTCCAAAGGCAGCAAGCGCCAATACACATCGATGATGTCATATGGGTCGTCGGCTTCGTGGAAGGCGCCCCCTATCGGTTGGCACCACCGGGCCCCCAAAGAGTAGGCCCGACGCATCAGCGTGTTCCGGCCGGACAAGCATCATAGTCGTGCCGTGTCCCGGTGTCGGCAGTCGTTTCGTGGCAATTGGGCCCGGCGCAGCTGCTTGCGATTGCTGATATAAGCGCAGCGTTGGCCAGCGAGAAAACGCTTGCTCTCGCCTCGGATGCGTGATTCCGTTGACGTGAGCAACCACCTCATAGCGAGTCGCGAATGTCAGGCAACGGAACCTCAGCCTCGACTGTGATGTTGAAGGGGATCTTCGAGCAGCTTGCACAGGACCAAAACGTTCCCAAGAAGCAAGCTCAGGAGCTGCTGACTGGGATGGTGGAAAGGGTCACCAGCCATCTGAGGCAGGGAGACCGTATCAGGATAAACGGCCTCGGCACACTCGAGGTGCGCAAGCGTGAGGCTCGCACTGGACGCAACCCGGCCACGGGCGCGGCGTTGCAGATTGCACCAAGCAAAAAGGTCGCGTTCCGGCCGGCAAAGGAACTGAAAGAGGCCATTTGAGCCTCCGCCGGGCCTTTGTCATAACTGATGCGGTCGGCTGCAGGAAAGCGATCGTCCCCGGCGTGACCCGCTGTCAGATCATGCTCGATCTTGCTACTACCAAGCAGCAAGTGTGCCTGAGCCGTCCCTGAAGCGCGCGAGAAGTTACTGTCTATTCAGCCGAATGATGTTCGACGGTTCGGTCTCCGCGGTCTCGAACGAGCCGGCCCGTCGCAGTAGGCTCGGAGAGACATTCCACTGGCGACCGCCATCAGCGATGACGGTCACCGTCTTCCTGTTGTATCGTGTGAGCATTCCCTCAACCACGCCGTGGCCGGTGTGACCGAAGCCATGGCCGGTCTGGTGGAGCGGGTGACGTTCCACAACCCGGAGAACGGGTTCTGCGTATTGCGGGTCAAGGCCCGGGGGCACCGTGACCTGGTGACGGTGGTCGGGCATGCAGCGATGATCACTGCCGGCGAGTTCGTCCAGATCAGCGGAACCTGGATCAATGATCGCACGCACGGACAGCAGTTCCGTGCATCTTTTCTCAAGGTCACTCCGCCTACGACGATGGAGGGGATCGAGCGGTATCTCGGCTCGGGAATGATTTGGGGCATCGGGCCGGTCTACGCCAAGCGGCTGGTGCGGGCGTTCGGAGAAGCGGTGTTCGACCTGATCGAGCAGCAACCAGCGCGCCTGCGGGAAGTGACCGGCATCGGTGCGAAGCATGCGGCGCGGATCATTGCCGGTTGGGCGGAGCAGAAGGTCATTCGGGAGATCATGCTGTTCCTGCACGCGAACGGCGTCGGCACCTCGCGCGCGGTGCGCATCTACAAGACCTACGGCAACGAGGCCGTTCGGGTCATCAGCGAGAACCCCTACCGACTGGCCCGAGACATCCGTGGGATCGGGTTTCGCACCGCCGATCAGATCGCGGCCAAGGTCGGAATCGAGAAGACGGCACTGGTGCGGGTCCGGGCCGGCATCAGCTACGCGCTGGCTGAGGCGATGAATGAGGGCCATTGCGGTCTGCCGCTGGCGGAGTTGACGGCATTGACCGGCAAGCTGCTGGACGTGCCCGAGCCGCTGATCGAAACCGCGTTGGAGCGCGAGCTGGAGGCGGGGGACATCGTGGCCGACCAAATGGAAGGCCGTCACTGTGCATTCCTCGCCGGCCTATATCGCGCCGAGCAGACCATCGCCGAGCGATTACAGCTTCTCGTGTCTGGCGTGCCGTCCTGGCCACCCATTGACGCCGCCACGGCACTCCCTTGGGTGGAGCGCCGGACCGGGCTGCAGCTAGCCAAAAGCCAGCGCGAGGCAGTCCGGCTCGCACTCGCCAGCAAGGTGTTGGTGATCACCGGCGGACCCGGCGTAGGCAAGACCACTCTGGTGAACTCGATCCTGAAGATCGTCATCGCCAAACAGGTCCGCGTGGCGCTGTGCGCGCCCACGGGCCGAGCGGCCAAGAGGCTCTCGGAGAGCACTGGCCTCGAGGCAAAGACCATCCATCGGCTGCTGGAGACGGACCCGCGCACCGGCGAGTTTCGCCGGACCGAGGAGCATCCCCTCGAGTGCGACCTTCTGGTCGTGGACGAGGCCAGCATGATCGACGTCCTGCTCATGCGCTCGCTGCTGCGCGCGGTACCTGATGAGTCTGGATTGCTCATCATCGGCGACGTCGACCAGCTTCCGTCGGTCGGCCCCGGCCAGGTGCTCGCGGACATCATCGCGGCAAACGTCTTGCCGGTCGTCGGTTTGACGGAGGTGTTCCGCCAGGCGGCGGGCAGCCGGGTGATCACCAATGCACACCGGATCAATCGCGGGCAAATGCCGGAACTCACCAATGGCAATGCCCCGTCTGACTTCTATTTCATCGACGCTGAGCAACCAGAGGATGGTGTTGCCAAGATCGTTGCGGTTGTACGCGACCGGATCCCCAAGGCGTTCGGGTTGAATCCGATCCGTGATGTTCAGGTGCTGTGCCCGATAAATCGCGGCGGCCTTGGTGCACGCTCGCTGAACATCGAGCTGCAGAAAGCGCTCAACCCGCCGGGTGAGACATACGTGGAGCGCTTTGGTTGGACCTATGGCGCGGGTGACAAGGTCATGCAGGTCGAGAATGACTACGACCGCGAGGTCTATAACGGTGATCTTGGCATCGTGCAGGGGATCGATGAGGAGGAGGCAGAGCTTGTCGTCGCGTTTGACGGCCGCGACGTGCGCTACGGCTTCGGCGAGTTGGATGAGCTGGTCCTGGCGTATGCGACGACGATACACAAGAGCCAAGGCTCAGAGTATCCGGCCGTGGTGATCCCCCTGGTGACGCAGCACTACATGATGCTGGCGCGCAACCTGCTGTACACCGGCGTGACGCGCGGCAAGCGGCTGGTAGTGCTGGTGGGCCAGCGGAAGGCATTGGCGATCGCGGTCCGCAGCCAGGGCTCACACAGGCGCTGGTCCAAATTACGCGATCATCTCACCGGCCTTCCGGAGCAAGAAATTGCAGCCAAGAGGCTCGTCATCGCGCAATAATCCTTCCTGCGCCTTATGGATGTAGGGCTATGAGCACAAGGTTTCTACTGGCGATCACGCATTGACGCGCGACCAATCACGCTGCCGGCGGCACCAGAACTGCGGGAAGTCCCGTGAGATCGTGCAATTCGGCGACGAGGTGCTGGCGAAGGCCATATTCATCGGGGTCGTCGTGCCGGTTGACCCGCACCACGGCAAAGCCGTTTGCCAGTGCCGCTTGGCCGTCCCAGGGATTACCAGAGACAAACAGCGTTCGAGCAGGCGTGACGCCAAGCTCTGTCTGCACCACGCCATATACCGATGGTGCTGGCTTGAAGGAGCCCGCTTGCTCAACACTGATGACGGCATCGAGCAACGCGGTGATGCCGGCAGCCTGGCAAGCTGTCGTAAGCATCTTCGGCGTCCCATTCGAGAGGATAGCCAGGCGAAGCCCATGTCTGCGCAGCGTAGCCAGCATCGTTGGAACTTCAGCGTAGGCGTCGAGGCGTTCATAGGCACTCAGCAGTTCGGAGCGTAATCCGCCGTCGATGGCGTGGCGAGCCAGGACATAGTCGAGGGCATCCGCCGTGCAGGCAGCAAAGTCCCGCCGTGCCCGGTGCACGGTCATGTTATCGATCCACGAATATTCCAGCTGCTTGATGCGCCATTCTGTCGCCAAGGCCTGCCAGTTGCTGCCCAGGTGCTTTGCGTGACGGGCCATCGCGGCATGCACGTCCAGCAAGGTGCCGTAAGCGTCGAAGACGACCGCATCGAAGTGTTGTCCAGTCATGGTGCCTCAGAGGCTTCTATCTGTGCATGGTCATCAGACTGCAAATCTCGATCCCTGACTATGTCACTCAGTTCACTGTGGCGGCGAGCATACCTACCAAGCCGGTGGCCAGGGTCGAGGTGGAAGTCGGCCGGCCGTTCAGCGACGCGTCGGGCGGCAGGCGGAGGATCGCAGATCGGCGCGGCGCTGCTGACAATCGCGACCCGGTGCTCGCCCAACTCGGTCCAATGGCGTCGTGTCGAACGACGGGGAAGCCGCATCAGCGACAGCATCGCTTGTCGGCTGCCGTGTTCTAGGCCCAATTCGTGGTCCCACTCCTGGCGTGATATGGTCTGGGTGTGCCGACCCGAAAGATCATCCACATCGACATGGACGCGTTCTACGCGTCGGTCGAACAACGCGACAACCCAGAGCTCCGAGGTCGCCCCGTCGCGGTTGGCCAGGGCGCGAAGCGTGGTGTGGTGGCCGCAGCAAGCTATGAGGCCCGTGCCTTCGGCGTGCGCTCGGCCATGCCGTCCACAACGGCGATGCGCCGATGTGCGGAGTTGGTGTTCGTGCCACCCAGGTTTGATGTCTATCGCGCCGTGTCCCGCGAGATCCACGCCATCTTCGCTGACTACACCCCTCTGATCGAACCGCTCTCGCTCGATGAAGCCTATCTCGACGTCACGCAGGACTTGCGCGGTCTGCGGACGGGATCAGCCACGGCACGAGAAATCCGCACTCGGATATTTAACGAGATAGGTCTCACGGCGTCGGCGGGTATTTCCTACAATAAGTTCCTTGCCAAGCTGGCATCCGGCCAGCGCAAGCCGAATGGCCAGTTCGTGATCACCCCGGACACGGGACCGGATTTCGTCGCATCACTGCCAGTTGCCAAGTTTCATGGGGTCGGGCCTGTGACCGCGGCAAAGATGCAGCGGCTTGGCATCCAAACTGGAGCGGATTTGCGCACGAAATCGCTCGCCTTCCTGCAGCAACATTTCGGCAAGTCGGCTACCTGGTATCTCGGGATCGCCAATGGCGAAGACGAGCGTCCTGTCGTGGCCGATCGGCCGAGAAAATCCTCCGGTTCCGAGACCACCTTCGAGCGCGACTTGACGTCACCTGCTGAAATTGAAGCCGGTGCTGAAGCCATGGCCGATGACGTGTGGGGCTGGTGCGAGAAGGCCGGGACCTTCGGTCGCACCGTCACGGTGAAGGTCAAGTTTGCTGACTTTCACCAGGTTACGCGCAGCCGCAGCCTCCCGACACCCATCGCTCGCCGCGATTTGCTGCGTCAGCTGAGTGTCGAGCTTGTTCGTACGGTGCTGCCGACGTCCAAGGGCGTGCGCTTGATCGGTGTCAGCGTATCCAATTTCGACCGAATGCCGATCACGGCTGCCGGGGAGCTGCCGCTGTTTGGGCTTGAGGAGCCCGCATCATTGGAGACCGAAGGGCGACCATGATGATGGCCGGCGAGCAAATTGCCTCCGGCGAGGTGGTCGATGCGCAGGCTGGTCGTGCATCGGGGGTTACGCCATCGACAAGCATCCGCCCCTACGGCACGCTTTCTCGGCTTGGTCCCACTGAACTCGAGAGGTGCCGATGACAACAGAACTGGTGCAAGAGACCTGCACGCCATGCCGCGGTGGTGTTCCGCCGCTCACCGCTGCGGAGGCGGCACGCTATCATGAGGAAGCGCCGGACTGGGCATTGTTAAACGACAGCCGACAAATCGAGCGGACCTTCTGGTTCGCGAACTTTCGCGAGGCGCTCACCTTCGTGCAGCGTGTGGGAGATCTAGCGGAAACCGAACACCATCATCCCGATATGGCCTTCGGCTGGGGGCGCGCGACTGTCTCGCTGCAGACGAAGAAAATCAAAGGGCTACACAAGAACGACTTCATCATGGCGGCGAAGATCGATCGTATTGCCGTGCAATCTGGCGCACAAGCGCGCAAGCAGTGAGCCGACGACGGCTATCAGTCGAGTGCGGTGGATCAGTCACTCGACTGAACTCCCGGATCACTGGGCCAATACGATGCCCATCGACGAGCCAGGCGCTGTGACCCCGGGTCCCGCAGCGCATCAGCGCGTTGGACGATAGCGGTATAAACCCAGCCACCGAGCTCACCGAACTCAACTGGGCCGATGCGAGCGGGGAGGGGAGGGGCCATTCCCCGATTCTGGCTTCGTTCTGTTGGTTCGACCATCGACGACAGCAGCGTCGGATCCAGTTCGAGTTTAGCTTGATGAGGTCTGGGCCGTCGCCGTTGTGACCTTTCTGTCGGTCCGCCAGATCTGCACCACGTCCTCAGGGGTCGGCGCGTAGCAGAGTGCCGCATCACCGACGTCAGCGCCGAGCCAAGCCGTCGCGGCAATTCCGGCATCATCGTATAGGACAGGCAAAGCTGAGTTCGTGTCCGTCCGGATCAAGGATGTGGAAATACCTCTCGCCCCACGATCCGTCGCGTGGCGAGAACGCGGGCTTCAAGCCGGCGGATACAGCTTGAGCATATTGTGCATCAACATCATCAACGTAAAAGATCGCGCGCCCCCACCAACTCCATACACGTTCTGGCGGCATCATGATCAGATTCAGATAGCCGCTACCGGCGTGGAGACTGGTGAAACCTGCCGTAGGACCACCGTATTTCAAAGCGAACCCCAGCGCCTGGTAAAACAGGACCGCGCGAGCCATGTCGTGTGTGGCCAATGTGATAGCACTGATGCCTGTCAGCATTACCGCCCTCTATGCCTCCAGACCCGACAGCATGGCACGTTTGCGAAGTAGCAGTGTTCAGACGTTGTCCGTAGTCCCAACTTCCGTGCAGTGCGGCAGGCTGATGCCGCTCGATCTAGGCTGGGTGCTGCGTAGCCAGACCGCCATGCTGCGGGACGGCGATGCGCCCACAGCGGATAGGGAATTGCGCGGACCATAGCCGGCGTCAGCTCCGGCGGGCCAGAACGGTAGAGACGATCGTCCCAGCCGTGATCTCTTGCGAACCACCCCCGAACCTCCAAGGGTTTGGCGCGCCACCGAGTGCATGCTGGTCCCAGCTCGACTTCGTCTCACATCCACCAGGAGCCGTTCGACATCAACGTCTGTATCGCGTCCGCGACACAGTAAATGAAGCGCCCATGCTGCAGCGTGCTTGGCCGTCGTACATGGCTGCGCAAGATATGATCCGTTGCCCCTCTCTGTCTTGTGCGAAAATGCAGCAACCCCTCGGTTCCGAGCGAAGATCCCGTCGCCACTGCGACGCGGCATCATCCCGTCAACCGCGCCCTGCACGATGTGATCTTGAAGCCGTCAGGAAAACGACTGAGTGGGGAGCTTCATCATATTCAGCCTACCGCGGCAGCTCAAAGATGCTCCTCCGCACGGAGCGACAGCTCGATCATCCGCTCCAGCAGCTGATCGCCGGGTAACCCCATGAAGTTGCGCAGGACCAACTCCTTGGCGTAGAGCCGGAGGAGGTAGCGGAGCTTGAGCGTCTTGCCGCGAGAGGCGAAGACAAAGTCGCGATGGCCGTTGTTGACGACGATGAGGTTGCGCTCGGTATCGAAGCGGGAGCGCCACGATCCCCCGGGCGCCCGCTCGAAGGTGTAGCCGGGTAGACCCTGCGCTGGGGCGTTGGACTGCCAAACTGGGCGACGAGCTCGTTGGTGACAGTGATCAGCGCTTCACCGGCGCAAGTCGCATCTCGCTGTCGGACGACGACCTCCAGCCGCGTCATACCGGGCTCAGCCGGCGCATGATAGACGACGGTTTGGTGGGCCGTGCCGACAAGTTCTCCCGCCCCCTCGAGGATGCGCCATTCGAACTCCAGTTCGCGCTCGACCCGGCGCCGCGATCGGTCGCGGGGAAGGGCGCGCAGTTCGCGACACTCGCCGACGCGGACAACGCTCGACGCCGGGGAGACGGCGACGCCGAACAGCGGGCCCGCGAACTCGAAGAAGTCCCGCTGATTGGCTGCGCCGATGTTGGGCTCAGCGGCGCCAGCGGAGGGATCGCCCGCCTCGGCTGCCGCCGGCTCCTCGCCGAGGTGACCGCCCGGCTCCGGGCGGAATGCCTTCGTGTGGATATCGAACCAGTCGTATTCCTCGGCCGGCAACGCCAGCAGCGCCTCCCGGAATGCGCGCTGGATCACCTTCAGCTGATCGCGGCTGGCGCGCTCCTCCTCTGCCCGACGTTGCTCCTCGATGAGTTCGATCAGCCGCACCTCGAGCGCGCGAATACCTTCCCGCAGCGCCGCATAGGCCGCGTCGCGGATGACACCCGCGCGGGTACCGGGTGTGAGCTCGACGAAGGCCGCGTCGATGTGGCCTTGCAACTGCCGAAGCGTCCAAGGCGGCCGGGCGAAGTCGTCGATCTGGACCAGATCCTCGACGACCCGGGTGCCTCGCCGGAACAACGCGACGCGATTAGCGTCTGATGGCTCGTTGATATAGAGCTCGGCGTAGACGTCGCCGAAACCGGTGCGGGTCGGCGGCAGCTGATGCAGAAGACGGCCTTCGTATTGGCGGGGCTCCACCAGGTACTGCTTGCGTGCGAGGCGGTCGACGACGGTGATCTTGACCGCAGTCTGGTGGATGCGGTCGCGTAGCTCGGAGGCTAGATACCACTGGATCTTCTCTCCCAACAGGTTGCGCATGCCTTCGAGCAGCGGCGAGATGCGCAGTTCGGTGCCGGCGTCAGGAATCAGCGATCGCTTCGGCTGCACAGTGTAGCTGGGATCGCCCCTGCGCATCATCATCTGGTAAGGACGCGCGATCGCTGCCTGCGGAGGTCATGGCCAGCTCCTCGCGACCTCGCGTCACAGTGACCGAGTGGGCTTTGGCGTCGATGCTGTTCTCAATCAGCTCAGCGACCGCCTTCATGGGATTGGACTGCGAGAGCGCGATGATGGTGATCGCATTCCAATCATCGCCGATCTTGAGCCTGCCGCGTGCTCGCGCGCCGCCGCTCACGTGATCAGCGCGGCGCAAACTATTATCGCGCGTCATGGAGCTCAGCACCGCTCATGTTGCTGGGGATAACCTTGCTTAAGCAAGCAACCGGGCTCGTTGGCCTTGCTGCCTCACGAGCGAAACAGCCCTCTTGTCAAATGAGACGAAGGTTTCACCACCCAGCCAGTTGCCGTCATAGGCAATGACCCCATCCGCGAAATCACCCCCTGCCTTTAGAACACGAAGACCTGCCTCGACCGCCGGACGATTGACGACAACGTTGTGCATCTCGAGTACGTGGCTGATCACTGAGGCGATGTCGCTGCGCGCAGTCTTATAGCCTCGATCCAACACCCACGCGAACTCGCAGAGGGAGTGAGCACTAATCGCAACCAATTCGGCGCTTTCGAGCGTCTCAATGGCCATTTGCTGCTGAACCTCGTCGTCACCCACCACCGCACGAAGCAGCACATTGGTGTCGGCAGTGATCTTCACCCCCGGCCCGCACCAGCCGCATGACCTGCTTCGGCGATCGTCTCGTTGATCTCGTCGATCGATAGCCGCGCTCCGCTGGTCCTCCCCTTGAGGAAACCCCGAAGCGTCTGCCACGACCCCTGCGGCCGCTCAGCTTTCAACTCCGCCCGGCCGTCCGGCAACAACTCAAGCCGGATCTTGTCACCCGGGCGGATGCCAAGGTGCGTCAACACATCCTTCCGAAAGGTGACCTGGCCCCGCGCGGTTACGGTCAAAATGGTCATTAGACGAGAACTCCGGTCGACGGTGTATTGTAATGCATACTTGCATTACAATCAATCCGACCAGAAGCAAACCATGTGACCGCAAAGCGCCAGCATGGCGCAGCCTCCCGAGGCGAAGCGCCGGGACTGCTTAGCCGGAGCCAGTTCACAACCCCAACTTGCCGGCCGGACTTTCCCTGCTGAGCTTGGCCCGTCGCACATAGCTGCGCATTGTGGTCAGGCTGCGATGTCGCGTGTGACCCATGATTTCTTCGTCCGGCACGCCATTGCGATATGCGGTTGTGACGAACCCCGCGCGCAGTCCGTGCGGGCTGACCGGTTCCGCCAGCGTGCTCTTCAACCCTGCCTGGGCAGCACGCTTGAGAAGAATCTGCCGTACCGCATCGGGCACCAGCCTGCTCGCGCCAACAACTCCGCCGCGGCTCACCTTTCGGAACACCGGACCGGTAACGATTTCTGCTTCGGTCAGCCACTGCTGCAGCGCGGTGACGGGGCAGGTCTCCTGTGACTGGCCGCGCGGGATGGCAATACCAGCGCCCTGGCCTTCGGCATCGGTCTTTGAGCGTTCAATCAGCAGCTTCATGCCATTCCGTGTCCAGGTCACATGTTCGATGTCGAGCGCGACCAGTTCGGAGCGGCGCAGTGCACCGGCAAAGCCTACCAGGAACAGCGCCCGATCACGTGCACCTGCGAGGCCTGCGCCGCAGGCTCGACTCAGTTTCCGGATCTCGGTTGTGGTGAGCGCGGCCGCTCGACGCGCTGGTGTACCATGCCGGCGCGCAATCCCGCGCAGGGTTTCCCGAATGGCCGGATGCTTAGTGTCGAGTGGATGGCCCGCAACGCCGCAGGCACGTGCAATCGCAGCAACACGGCGCCGCAGTGTCGGCAACGCGTAGCCTTCGCCGGCAGCGGCCAGGTAGGCGCCGACAGTCTCCGGCGCTGCCGGCATAGGCTCGAACCCATGCCGCTCGCACCAGGCCTTGTAATTGGCGAGATCAGAAGCGTAAGCCCGCAGTGTCGCCGGCGCGTCTGCGGCGTCTTGGTATGCTCGGGATTTGGCCAGGGCCATCGCCGCCCGGGCAGTCGGCGGCTTGGCTCCGTCCAGACGCGCAAGCTGGCGCTTGCGGGCTTCCGCTAATGGGCTTGGCATGCCTGCCCATAACACGGAATCAGACAAGCGGGAAGGGATCTTATCGCGTCTTATGGTCCGCCTGGGCTCTGCATCGAGATGAGCACGCAGTTACTGCGTGGCGAAGTTGTCGGCGGATCCGAGGGACCTAAACTTGGACAGACGTTGGCGGTCCTGCGTGAAACTCGATGTCTCAACGGCCGCAGCCGAACATTCTATTAGGCTGCTGGCGCGCACGCGCGGATCGTGGCTGCAAAACGGGCGCTGGCATCCGGGCCGCGAGCGAATGGACTGATGATCGGCACATCAATTCCCGATTGCCGGTAAGCCTCGATCCGGGCTCGGCATTGGTCAGGAGTGCCCGACACACTGGTTGCGTCGATCATTGCATCACTCACCGCGCGCTCGGCCGTTTGGCGATCATCGCGCGCCCAAGCCGCGGCGATCGCTGCGGCTTCGGTCACGAAGCCATGTGCGGCCATCATCCGGTTGTAGCGCGGGAAGAATCCGCAATAGAACGCAATGCCCGGGCGCAAAACGTCAAGCGCCGCATCTCGCGTATCCCCGACAGAAGCCGGCAATAGGGAGGTGATCTCGATCCGGGCCCCGACGCGTCCAGCGCTCCGGGCACCTTCGGCGAGATGCATCCTGACCTGCGTGGCGGTGCGCAGTGTGCTGCGCGTTAGAATAATGCCGTCTGCCACTTCCCCACACAAGACGATCCCTTTCTGGAACACGGCCGAGAGGTACAGCGGTATGTCTCGGTGGCGCGGTGTGTACCAAAGATCGAAGTTCGCGATGCGGATGGTCTCGCCTTGAAAGCTCACGCGCCCTTCACGGATCAGCTCGCGGACGATCGCGACGGTTTCGCGGGTGCGGGTCAGCGGCTTGGTGTACACCATCCCGTGCTCGGGTTCGACCTGCGCCTTGTGACTGGACCCTAGGCCAAGAATGAAGCGGCCGTTGGACAGGTCGGCGATCGTGGAGGCAGCCATGGCAATCGTCGGTGCGGTGCGGACGAACACGCTGCTGATGCTGGTGCCGAGCCGTATGCGCGAGGTCCGCATCGCGCAGGCTGCCAGAATCGCGAATTGATCGCCGCCATGCCCCTCGGCGACCCAGGCCGACTTATATCCGAGGTTCTCGGCGAGAACGACAAGGTCAATTATCTCCGCCGGGTTGGGGCCACCCGAAATGGCGATGCCGATCTTGCTCATGCTCTGCCTCTGGTTTGTCGGGCGAGAGCAGCACGCTCAGACGGTGGATGCCAGTGCGGGCCATCGGTCGGCCCAGGGCATCAGAAGTTCTAGTCGCCGGGCGATTTCGAGCGCGACGGTGTCATGCCCGAACGGCGCGACGATCTGCACACCGATCGGCCGGCCATCCGAATGGGGTTCGCCGGGCACGCTGATGCCGGCCAATCCGGCCGCATTGACCCAGGCACCAAACATGCTCTGCGTCGCGGATGGTCAGGCCAGGCGGCGCTTCGTCCTCGGCTCGCCATGCCGGTGCGGCAGCAGTGGGGACGATCAACGCGTCGTAGTCTCCCCACGCGGCGGTCAAATCGGCACGCCAGGCAGCGAGTGCGTCCAGCGCGTCAACATATGCCGCGGCCGATATCGCAAGACCACGTTCAGCGGCGGCCCGAACGTTTTCGCATGTCTCGGCACGCCAGCGATCCGGGAACCGGACCACGACCCTGGCCGCTGCTGCCGCGGTCAGCACGGCATGAAAGGCGCGTAGAGCGCCGAGGTCGAAGGGGGCGGATACCGGGGTGACCTCACAATTCGCACCGGCGAGAGCGCCAACGGCGGCGGCGACGCTGGCCGCGACCTCGGGCGTTGCGCCTTCATCACCGATCGCGGTGAACCAGCCGATCCGGAGCCAACGGTCGGGCGCGACATCCGGAATGGGTGGAAACCGTATGGAGTACGGGTCGCGCGGGTCTGGGCCGGCGAGCGCGCCGTACAGCAACCGCATGTCGCGCATGGTTCGGGCAAAGGGGCCGATGACCTGGAAGTCGATCGACGTGGCCGGAAACCCGAACCGGCGAGGAATCCGTCCCGTCGAGGGCCGCATCCCCACGAGACCGGTATAGGAGGCCGGGAGCCGTGTGCTACCGCCCATGTCAGTGCCGATCGCGAGGGTTGTTATCCCGGCGGCAACCGATGCTGAGGCGCCGCCCGAGGACCCCCCGGGCGTCAGGGCGGGATCCCAGGGACTGCGGGTGATACCTGACAAACGACTGTCTGTGCGGCCCAACATGGCCAGTTCCGGTGTCGTGGTCTTGCCAACGATGACGGCGCCGGAAGCGCGCAACCGTTCCACGCAGATGTCGTCGCGGTCGGGTATGTGCTCCCGGAACAGCAGGCTGCCCCATCGAGCGGGCAGACCGGCGACAAAGATATTGTCTTTCACTGACACGGGGATCCCATCCAGCGGTCCCAGCCGTGCGCCCGCCGACTGACGCGCGGTGGCAGCCTTAGCCGCAGCCAACGCGCCTTCGCGATCCACATGGGTGAAGGCATTCAGCACCGGTTCCAAACGCATCGAGCCGGCTCAGCGATTGTTCGAGCAATTGCAGCGGCGTGATCTCTCGCGCATCCAGCAGCGCCGACAGCGCTGTGGCATCCAGTTGCCAGGTCATGTGTTTGTCTCCCTCGGAGCGTTTGCATGGCGCGGCCTCCCCGCGCCGTAGCCGCCGCGCTACCATGGCCGGGAAATGCATCCCGGGAGGAAATGGCAATGACACGCGCATACAATGTTGTCGACGCCGACGGCCACATTCTCGAGCCGCTCAATCTGTGGGATGACTACATCGACCCCGCGTTCCGTGAACGCCGGCCGCGGTTCGTCATCGACGACAACGGCAAGGAACGCCTCACCGTCGAGGGCAAGCTTCTGGGCAATCCGCGCGGCATTGGCAGCCTTGGCTCTGTCGGCGTCCGACAGGGCGAGGTCACGCTCGACAGTCTGAAATACGCGGACGGGCGTAAGGGCGGGTTCGATCCGCACTCCCGCATCGTAGATATGGACAGTGATGGGATCGACGCCGCGTTCCTCTACCCAAGCCTTGGCCTGTTCACCGGTGCGGTCGAGGCCCCCGACCTCGCCGCCGCCATGTGCCGAGCCTACAACCGCTGGCTCGCTGATTACTGCAAACCATACCCCGACCGGCTGTTCGGTGTCGCAATGCTGCCGATGCAGTCGGTCGACCTCGCGATGGCGGAGATGCGACACGCGCGCGAAACGCTTGGAATGCGCGGCGGCTTTTTGCGGCCGAACCCATATCACGGCAAGAAGATGCTGAGCGACCCGATGTACGCGCCGTTCTGGCGGCTGGCCGAAGACCTCGACTTCTCGATCGGCTTCCATGAGGGCTCAACCAACGCGATGCCCACCGTGGGGGTCGATCGTTTCGAAAGCGACCGAGCGGCCCGGCATATGATCTCGCATACGATGGAGATGATGCTCGTGGCACTCAGCGTGATCTGGGGCGGTGTCGTTGACCGTCATCCGCGGCTGCGTGTCGCCTTCCTCGAGTTCGGGCGGCGGCTGGATCGCGCCGTGGCTCGACCGCATGGACCGGCATTTCGACGACAAGGGGTTTAATGACACCGCGCCGAAAATGCGTCCGAGCGAGTTGTTCCAGCGCAATTGCTGGATCTCCTTCGAGCCCGTGGAGAACAGCATTGCCGTGCTGGCCGACTATATCGGGCCGCACAAGATCATGTGGGCGACCGATTACCCGCATCAGGACGGGTTCTTCCCAGGCGCGCCAAAGATGATCCGCGATCGGCTGGGACCGTTGTCCGCCGAGGCAAAACATCAGGTGATGGCCGGCGGCTCACTCGGTTTTACGGCATGAATTGAGCTGAGCGGTTCCGCTCGCCCGTCGAGCGGCTAGACCGGATCAGGCGCGATGCGGCGGCGTAAAGCTGGTCGTGTTGCGTGCAAGCGCCAATCAGAACCGTTCGAAGTGCATCCATGGCTGCACGGCCAGCGGACAAAGGCTTATGTTCCGCACCGGGCTAATGATCCGCTGATGCGCAGACTGTGGTTGCTGGAGCGGGACACACGTCTACGCGAGCTACGCGGACATGGTGTGCGGGTCGCAAACCGGTCGCCATTGCTGCCGATCGATACGGCACTGTAGACGGTGAGTCGGCCGATGGCTCGGAGTTGGCGGCGTGATTAGGTAGTCGGATTATGCGCAGCAGTGCTGACAGCCATTTCACCTGCCTTGGCTTTCCCGGGTGTCCATGTCTTCGCAGGTAGGAGCGGTGGTTGGTTTGCTTTGCGTTGCGGCTACTCTCGTGCCCTCACTTGCGCTTGCCGTGTTTAGCTCCATCACCGGACTGCTGGTATTCGTCACCGCCCTGCTGCTGATGCATATGGCCTACGCCCTCTTCGCGGCGCTCCTGTTGTATCTTCGACGTGCCTTCAGCTTGGGACCGACGGTTCGAATCCCTATTTCTGCTCCAGTCGGCACCGCTCCAAACTTTCTCCGCCTTTTTCGGGCACTGTCCAACCGAGTGCGTCAGCCCCGAGCTGGCTGGTCGTCGACTAGCTCTCTAGGACGTAGCTGCCTGGCGCGTCCTGCAGCGGCGGATGATGTCTACTCCCCAACGAGTGAGGCTTCCTCTTGGCACCGGATCGGGCGGCGAGCCAGGCAGCCCAGTCGGTCCACCAACTGCCTTCGTGGCGTTGCGCAGACTCACGCCATCGAGCGGGCGTGCCTGTTTCATCGTCATTGGTCCAGTAGCTGCCCTTTCCGCCTGGCGGATTGATGATGCCCGCAATGTGACCACTTGACGCGAGCACGAAGCGCGTCTTTCCAGCGGCGAGTTGCTGAATGCGCCAAGCCGCGGCCCATGGCACGATATGGTCCTTCTCCGCGCCGACGGCATAGATATCCAGCCGTATCCGTCCCAGGTCGAGTGGGACACCTTTGAGCTGTACCTTACCCGGGGTGATCAGGTTGTGTTCTCCACATAGGTGTTGCGGAGATACCAGCTATGAGCTGCACGCGCCATGCGCGTACCGTCGCTGTTCCAGTAGAGCAAATCGAACGCGGGCGGCTTCAGGCCCAGTAGGTAGTTGTTCACGACGTTGGACCAAATCAGGTCGTTGCTGCGGAGCAGGTTGAACATGTTGGACATCTCACGGCTGTCGAGATATCCGCGCTCAAGCATCTGCTGTCCGATGAAGTCCACATGGGATTCGCCGAGGAACACCGCGGTGTCACCCACTCTCGCGAAATCCTGAAGCGACACGATGAAGGTCGCCGCGCCAAACCGGTCATCGCCTCTGGCCGCCAACAACGCAAGCGCCATCGCGAGCAGCGTGCCGCCGATGCAGTATCCCATGACATTCAGCGTCGGACTCTTGGTGATCTCCTGGACCACATCACGTGGGGCGAGCAGCCCGAGATCCAGATACTCGTCGATAGTCGTGTTCTCCATCGAAGCGTCCGGGTTGCGCCAGGACACCATGAAGACGGTAAAGCCCTGTTCGGTCAGGAACTTGACCATGCTGTTCCGAGGTTGCAGGTCAAGGATATAGAACTTGTTAATCCAAGGCGGGATGATGAGCAGCAGAATCTCGTGAACGGACTCACTTCGCGGTTCGTACTGGATGAGTTCGATCAGCTTGTTCCGGTAGACCACCTTGCCAGCCGACACAGCGAGGTTACGACCCGGCTGGAATGCCGTAGCATCGACCATGGTGAGCTTGCCCTGCTGCACATCGCCCATCAGGTTTCGCCACCCGTCGGTCACGCTAGCCCCGCCCGTCTCGAGCGCCCGTCGCAACGCGACCGGATTAGAGGCAAAACCGAGAGCTGGGCTCGCCGCGTCTACAAACTGCCGCACATGAAATGTGAGCCATTGCCGTTCGGCAGGGGTCATAGGCTCAGCTTCGGCCGCCAACCCAAGCAGCCATTCAGAGGCCAGCAGGTACAGCTCCTTCAGTGTCTGATAGCCGGGATTGTGCTGCCATTCTGGTGCCGCAAAGCGTTTATCCTCCGCCACTCCTTCCCGCGGCGGCGAAGGCTCCAGTCCTAGACAACGAAGAGCGGCGTCATTCCAAATTTCGAACGTGGATTGCCAAGCACGGAGATTGAAATCCACAAGCTTGGCGGCTGCATTCTCGGGTCTGCTGATCTGGTATAGCCAAAGTGTCCGTAGGGCCCGAACGACCTCAGCCCAGTCTATCGGGATGACCTGATGCAGCGGGATTCGAGTTAAGTGCGTCCTCCGCTATTCTTGCGAGTGGATAACTACCGATCGCATCGGCGAGTTGACGTATCCCGTTCCCTGAGGGCAACACCTCACCCACCTCGCGTGCTTTGATATCGGAGTCCATGTTCTGGTTCCTCACATGGTGCTTGGCCTGCTGCAGCGCCGCCCGCCGCTGGCAGCTGGCTTTCTTCAGCCCATCAAAAGGGATGGCCGCCCTTGCGGGCGGCCCAAGCATGAAGAACGTTTTTTGTGGTGTTTGTTATCACCTCTGGGTGCCGGTGCCGCCGACGCGCGCAGCTATCTCGCGCTGGCGATCGCGGTCGCTAGCTGGAACGTCCTTAGGCAGATTCCCCTGGTCTGACAGGGATCTCCCACTGCTCCTCGAGGCGCCGGTATGTTGGCCGCCTTGCCGGGCGATGCCGCTCAATGCACGGCCGGCCAGAGGTGACCGACGTCCTTTTGCCATGTCGCCGAGCGAGACCAAGCCAACCAACCGCTTTTGCCGGTTCATGACTGGCAGCCGACGCACTTGCTGTTCGGCCATATTTTCCGCCACATGCTCCAGGTCCTCATCCTCGAAGACATAGCGGATATCGGCCGTCATCACGTCACGGACCTTGGTCTGCCCAGGGTCGCGACCTTCGGCCACTAGACGCACGGTGACGTCACGATCAGTCAGCATGCCAATCAACCGATCGCCCTCGGCGACGGGCAGGATGCCGGTGTCTGCTTCGCGCATTATCTGCGCGACCTGACGCACATTGTCATCCGGACCGACCAGCTTCACCTCACGGCTCATGACATCGGCGACGCACCCCGATCGCTCTTCACCGTTCTGGCGCTGCTGCTGGTGCTCTCGCTCCGTCATTCGTCGCTCAAGTGGCTGCAGAGTCTGTTCCGCCGTTTGACGAACCGCCCGCACGAAGGTCGTGCTGCCCTCCAGCAGCGCATGAAGATACTGCTGCGCAAACCGATGCTGTAGTTCCAGCAGGGCAACAGGCCCGGACATGTTGAACAACTGTTCGGTCGCCCGCAGGTTGACCTCCATGACCCGCTCGACTGCGTTGCTCACACTCACTGCGACGTCCTGCAGCCTTCCGCCGCCCAAACCGGGCAACTGCATGAGCGTTTTCCAGTCTTGTGCCGTTTCCTGCAGCACCCGGGCGACCCTGCTTACGCCTTGATCGAAGTCGTTCGCCAAGTCGTGGGCGAATTTCTGCTGCATGCCCGCGACCTGCTGTGAGCCGCGACGGGCTGTTTCACCTGCGGTATCTCCCAGGTGCCGTATTGTCTCGGCCCCCGTAGCTGCCGTTCGCTCCGTTGTATTGTTGGCCGAATGCCCTGCGTCGGCCACCCGCGCTGCGCCTTCCTCGATGGCGCCGGTAGTCCGTTGTGCAGCACTCGCGATTGCTGCACGACCTCGCTCCTGTGCGGACTTCGCATTGCTGTCGGTATTCTCTGCCATAATCTACTCCAATCGTTGCTGATGAAACCTGACTTGGACGCGAAATGACCGCATCGCCCCGCAGGCGTGCTACTCAGCCATTTCTGGAGATACCAGACAGATTTCGAACGAACTCCGGGTGGCTCGTGCGTTCTGGCTCCGCAGCGATCACCTTCAAATGCGGGTTCGTCGGCGACACCGGTCGTGGCTTCCTGGACGGCGTCGCTAAGCCAACCTATCATGAGCCCCGCGGTTGCATACAGCTTCCGCGAAGATTCAAGCGTAATTTCGCGATGGAGCCAATTCCTTCTGATGCATCACCGAGCTGCGCAATTTCCAACTCTAGGAGCCTCGACCGCAGGCGGACTATGACGGTCCGGTATAATCCAGCCGATTATCTCCTAACACGGAGATGCATCAGCGGGCTCGCCGCGATCGATGATGCCTATGCCGCTCTTGCATAAATTGGATTTCGAAACGGTGATGTCCCGGCTCGATGGCGACTCGGCCGCGACCGCGCCGCTTGATTGGTGAGGGTGAGCGCGCCACTCCGGGTCGGGATTGCCAGGGTCTGAATTCGTCAATCCGCGACTCATTCTGTGTCAGGAATGATCGCGGTCGAAGACTACATTCTGGAGCATTGTTTTCCTAATGCTTGCCATGGTGCCAGAGGTTCACCGCATCTGCAGAAGCAGACTGGCTCGAACCTGTCTGGACTCTTCTGGGCTACTGATCGTTCCGTAAACCGCTGCCTGGGTTCTGAGGGTCCGCTTTGGGTCGAGAGCTGCCGGACCGCATCCCGAAGCCGACGTCGGCTTCAGCATCGCGCCAAACCCAACATCTTCCTTAGCTCGATGGTAAGCACGGGGTATTCCCGAGCAGAGATGCCGAGACCCACCGCAGCACCTACGCCGTCGCCGTGTCTGCCCAATGCTATCTGAACGAAGCCGCGGTGGCTGAGGCGCGAAATCCGTCTTACCCCGGATGGGCAGCCGCAGGTCATCTCGTCGTGACGCCTGGCAACGAGACCGACTTCGATGAGATCGAAGGCGATGTCCGCCAACTCTGCAGCCGATTCAATGTTTTGAGCATCGGGTACGACCCATGGCAGTCGGCGCAGATGTCGCAGCGGCTGCGGTCAGAGGGCGTGCCTATGCACGAGTTTCGGGCGACAACTCAGAATTT
This sequence comes from uncultured Alphaproteobacteria bacterium, assembly GCA_963850535.1. Classification (GTDB taxonomy): domain Bacteria; phylum Pseudomonadota; class Alphaproteobacteria; order Acetobacterales; family Acetobacteraceae; genus JAMXLO01. The sequence continues at coordinate 65,426 of CAWKMC010000011.1, forward strand.
CAGCCCGGCCATTATCGAACTGGACGCGGCAATGCGCGCCGGCAGGCTCCGCCATGACGGGAACCGAGTACTTACGTGGTGCATCGGTAACGTGGTTGGGAAGGCGGACAGACGCGGCAACCTGATCCGACGAAGTCCCGGTCAGATCAAAAGATCGATGCCGCGGTCGCGCTCATGATGGCCGTGGCCGTGCCATGGTGAAAGACGAGCAAGCCAAGGGTTTGGAGGATTTCCTGGCCAATCCGATCTCTGGGTAGCACGCAGGTCTCACCCACTGTGGACGCCGGAAATGTTTCTTTCAGCAGCCTGCCTAGACGACCGAGTTGTAAACGTCACGCCAACGTCTGATGGCTTCGATGTGACCGTCCACCGTAGTCAAATTCGCGCTCATCGTCACGACGGATATGTGGCTTCCTCCAGCTTCACGCCAAGCTGCAATGTCTCGGGGCCATTGCTTGTCGCCGCGACTATATTGCTGGATCGACTCGAATCCGAATCCATCAACCTCTCTGCCTAGCTCCCTAAGCTTGGCCTCGATCCGCGCCTTAATTTGGACCGCCTCGGTTTGAGTCCTGCCGGAAAACAAGAAGCCTTCCCCGATCCTCGCCGCTCGGTCGTACGCGGCGTCACTGAAACCTCCTAGCCAGATAGGGATCGGCCGTTTCGGCCGTGGCAAGATCCCAGCTCTGTCAATCCGGTGATCGGCGTCCTCATGGTCAATCACGGGCTGTTCCCACAATTTGCGGAGCAACGCGATTTGCAGCTCCTGTCGCCTGCCGCGGCGGCGAAAATGTCGGGACATTTCGAGACCGTCGAATTCCACCCAGTTCCACCCAACTCCGACGCCCAGCCGGAGCCGGCCGTTCGAGAACAAATCGACGTCGGCCGCTTGCTTGGCGAACAGTACCGTTTGTCGCTGAGGCAATATGATCACGCCCGTCGCCATTTCGAGTTTCTTGGTAATGCCCGCGAGGTAGGCGAACGTGATCAGCGGTTCATGGAAGGGATCGGTTTCCTTGTAAGGGCCCGTCAACTTTGGTTCTCTCTCGGCATGAACGGCGCCGAGGACGTGATCGTAGATCACGATATGATCGTATCCCAGGTCTTCCGCCGCCTGGGCGAACGCCTTGACCGCCCCCGTGTCACCGCCAAGTTCGACTTGCGGATAAACTACGCCAGCCTTCATCGTCCGCTTCCTTCTTCGTGAGGTGACCTCGTTCGCCGACGCCGTGCCGTTCACGTCCGGTCAGGAGGCCGCGAGCGAAGCGCTGGCTCGCCGAAGCATGGCAGGTCGCGGATCAGGCGACGCGATGATGATCGCGAACGGCGAACGGCGCAAATGATGGTGGCCTGCGCGTTCCGTCATATCCCTGGATCCGTAGCCACGCCCAAGCCGCTGAAAGAGCCTGCCTCATCTCGAGCCATGCAGCTCTACTCAGGGATGGGTATCTACTGGCAATCGATCGCGAGATGGGTGGCCCCGCGCCGGGCTACGAATGTAAACTCACTGTGCAAGGAAGGTTGGCGAGGGGAGAAGCGCGAGACAGCGCCTGCCGCCGTCGCCTGGCGGCCAAGCCTTTTTCCAAGTAACGTCTCGTGCGTCAAGGGAGGGGTGCGACATGAAGTTCGGCGGCGCGATGTTCTTTACAGACTATTCGATGACGGTGGCGGAGCTTGCCGCAGAGCTTGAGGAGCGCGGTTTCGAATCAGTTTGGGCTCCAGAGCACTCTCACATCCCTCTGTCGCGCAAGACGCCCTATCCTGGAGGTGGCGACCTGCCCAAGGAATATTACGGTGCGATGGACCCATTTGTAGTCCTCGCAGCAGCCAGTCAGGTGACCAAAACTATTAAACTCGGCACGGGCGTGCTGCTCGTGCAGCAGCGCGACACGATCCAGACTGCCAAGCTCGTGGCCTCAATAGACCAGGTAAGTCAGGGACGCTTTCTGTTTGGGGTCGGAGGCGGTTGGAACCAGGACGAAATGGAGAATCACGGCACGATCTACACCAGCCGTTTCAAGCGTATGCGGGAATCGATCGAAGCTATGAAAGAGATCTGGACGAAAGAGCATGCCGAATACCACGGTCAATTCGTCAACTTTGATCCAATGGTGCAAGACCTAAGCCAGTGACGAAACCTCATCCACCAATTCATGTAGGTGGAGCATTTCCGCACGGTGCGCGCCGCGCGATTCGCTACGGGGATGGCTGGATCCCGGTAGCGCGTACCGACCTAAGCGAGATTGTGCCAAAGTTTCGCCAGATGGCGCTGGACGCAGGTCGAGATCCCAAATCGATAGAAATCACCCTGTTTGGCCTTGCTGCTAATATCGACCAACTGAAGCGTTTTGCTGAAATAGGAGTCGCACGGGTCGTGCCAATGTTTCCACCACAGAAGGCCGAAACGGTGCTGCCCATCATTGACCGGTGGACCGAACTTATGCAGCAAGTGAAGGGGTAATCTGCGTCCCGCCCTCCTCGGCTGGGCCACGCGAATATCCCGACCAGATGCACTGACTCAAGTCTACCAGAGGAAACATGTCATGCGCCGACGCTCTCTATTGACCGGTATCGTAGCGGCTCAATTTGTGCCTGCTGCACCGTACGTCGTTCGTGCCGCCGAGACGCCCGGAGTGACCTCTTCGGAAATCCGTATTGGCAGCATGGCTGCCTATAGTGGTCCTGCCTCGGCTTATAGCGCCATTGGCCGCGCTCACACCGCCACATTCAAATGGCTAAACGACCAGGGCGGCGTCGGTGGGCGCAGGGTCAACTTTATTTCCTATGATGACGCATACAGCCCGCCGAAGGCAGTAGAGCAGGTTCGCCGCCTGATCGAGCAGGATGTCGTCGCCTGTCTGTCTAATACGCTCGGGACCCCATCAAACTCAGCAATCGTGAAATACGTGAACCAGAAGAAGGTACCCCATCTGTTCGTCGGCAGCGGCGCGGACAAGTGGGGTGATTACAAGGAGCATCCCTGGACCATAGGTTGGCAGCCCAGCTACCGAACGGAGTCTCAGATTTACGCGCAGTACATCCTCAAGGCCAAGCCAGAGGCGAAGATCGCAATCCTTTATCAGAACGACGACTTCGGTAAGGACTACCTTGCCGGCGTGAAGGACGTCCTCAAGGACCGCTTTGGAAAGGTTGTCGCCGCGTCCTACGAGGTCACGGACCCAACCATCGATAGTCAAGCTATCACTCTCCAGAATTCTGGCGCCGACGTGCTGATCAGTGCCGCAACCCCGAAATTCGCGGCGCAAATCATCCGCAAGGTCGCGGACATGAACTGGAAGCCGCTGCATCTGCTTACCAACGTTTCGACCTCCGTGGGTGCAGTAATGGAACCGGCGGGTGTCGAACGCGGCATTGGTGTGATCAGTTCGGCTTATCTGAAGGATCCGACCGATCCGCAATGGAAAAGCGACGCGGGTCTCCAACAATGGCGTGACATCATGAAAAAGTACCTGCCAGACGCCGACATATCCGACTCGTTTTACGTGTATGGCTATGCGGCGACGATGACGACAATCGACACCTTGCGTGCCTGCGGCACGGATTTCTCCCGTGAGAACCTAATGCGCCAGGCGACTAACATGAAGGACGTCGAGGTGGGAGCGCTGTTGCCGGGCATTCGCATTAACAGCAGTCCTACCAACTACCATCCGATCCGCCAGGTGCAGCTCATGCGTTGGACCGGGAAGACGTGGGAATTGTTCGGCGACGCCCTGTCAGGAAGCGCTGCCTGACCATGCGATTTTGCATCGGTAGGGCAAGTTCCGGCGAGACGGTCGGGAACACCCTTCTGCGGCACTGGCGCAGCAACGGCCGATCGCTCGTCCGCAGTAACCGTAACCGTGGTGGCGCAAATGTGCCTCCCCTTGAAGTCCAGGTCCAATTCACCGTCCAATGGGAGCATTAGTCCATGGGAGACACACAGCGGCAGATCAACCAGCTTCGTGAACAGGTTGAGACGTTAATGCGAGAGCGCGTCACGCCAGCCGTCACGGACGTTGCGGGGCGTGCCGATACAGCCATTCGGCGTGGCTGCGAGCAGGTCGAAGCGGTTTCTGGCCAGGTCCAGGAACGGCCTTTGCTGGCCATTTTAGTCGCAGGGGGAATCGGGTATCTGCTTGGACGATTATTTAGCCATTAACCGCTTTTACTTCGTCTGAGCGCTGGCACAGGCCCCGAACTGTATTGGGTTCGCATCAGCGGCTTACAGATTGGGTAATGCGGTGGCGAACGGTCTCGCGAATCACAACGCGCCGCACCAGCGCTCCCCGCCATCACTAAGCATGTCGCCGACGGGGCTGCTCAAACCCTTTTCGTGCAGAACCACGCGCCAATCCCCCGGTGCTGGCGCGGTAGACATCGCCTATGCCTCGGCTGAGATAAGCGCCAGCCCGCTCTCGGCGTCCTTCCGCTTGTGCAGGTGCCGGGGCGACTCGGTCAGCACCACTTCGAGTGTCGGCCGGACATGTGCTTCGAGGAGGTGGCCGCCCATTTGCGATGCCGTCGGCACGGCTAACCACGACGTGCGGATGTAACGCCGGCTGGCCGTCTAGCCCGAGCGCGACGTCGCCGAGTAGGGAAACGACCTCGACCTGCTCCGTGACAGGGATCTTTCGATAGTCCTTCGTCTCCCAATCAAAGAACCCGAGGATAGCGTCGCTGAAGGCGCCGATGCCGGTGAGCTGGGCGGCCATAATGCCGTTCTCACGGGCAAAGCCCTCAATGCTGCGTACTGCTTCGTCGCCCTTGTCCAGTATTAGGGCGAAGGTTTTTAGCGGACCCTCGTTGATGAGCTTCGCTTTCATAACTTCTCCTGCTATCCACCAGGCTCCCGAGCGCTACGCCTTCCCCAATTCCAGTGCTTCATCGACGGACACACCGGCCTTCTTGACCGCCGCAACGAGCCGTTCCTTCGACAAGCTCCGCTCCGGGTCCAATAGGGCACATGATCCTCGTTCATGTTCACTCGAAGCCCGGTGCTATGCGCCGCGGTTCTTGAAATAGTCCGCCATCATCTGTTTTCCCAGTCGGTGGTCAGAAAAACCGATCCGGTTCAAGGAGTTTTGCGTGCTTGTCGAGATGACTGCGTCGTGACGAAACCCTCTGCTTGCAAGGTCGTTTTGATGCCATGCTGAACGCACTGCCAATTCCCCCGCCGAAACCACTGCCGGATCCGTCACTGGCTCAAGACACGCCTCCGCCCGGCGAGACACCCGAGCCAGTTACGACGCCCGATTTCCCCGTGCCGGAGCCTCCGGATCCCACTGTCACACCACCCGAACCGATCGTCGCTCGGGTGCGGATGTGACGGGATCTATACGCGACAACGATTGGTTGAACATTCTGCCGCCCAATGTCCTCCTACATCGTTCAGGATGCCACGCGACGGAGAAACCCCGGGACCGGCGTAAGACAAAGTTTCGTCGCGGCCTTCAGGCTGCGCGAGAGCGCGGCAGTCACATACGCGCGCGGCTCAGGCCCCAGAACCTGCGTGCCCCGTCGCTCGACTGGTTGAACTTCCTGCTAGCCGATGTGCGCGGTGGGCTCGGCCCCTATGTCGTTGTCTTCCTGACCACCGAGCACGGCTGGAGCCCGACAATGGCGGGGGTGGTCAGCACGTTCGGCGGATGGCTCGGCCTGGTGGCGCAGACACCGATTGGCGCGTGGCTCGATCATGCCAATCGCAAACGTGTCGCGATGCAGTTAGATGCGAGCGCAGAGTGATGTGACCGCTGCCCTCCTTATTTGGCTGTCGGACGGCGCCAGACCGAGGAGCGGGGACTTCCGTGCCAATCCTTCGGCCGAGGTCTTTCCCTCATTCGCGCAAGCTGTCGCACACGCGATGGCCGACGCCTCGCGTCATGCGGGACGGCTTCCTTGGATCAAGGTCGGATCCAGAGTTTTTGATCCGGATCAGGTCAGGAGTGCCAGGGGCACCGTGAATGACCTCAAAGGCCGCAGCCCGTACACGGTCTGATGATGGCGACGCAAAATACGGCCTGGTGGCAGCATGGCATTGTCTATGAGATCTATCCCCGTTCCTTTCAAGACAGCAATGGCGACGGCATCGGTGATCTCGAGGGTATTCGCGGTCGATTGGACTACCTTGCCTGGCTGGGTGTTGATGCCATCTGGATTGCTCCGATCTATCCGTCGCCGATGGCGGACGGCGGATATGACGTCAGCGACTACCGTGGCATCGATCCGATCTTCGGAACCGCGGCTGACTTCGAGCGCCTGCTGACGGAGGCTCACGCACGAGGGCTCAAGGTGATATTGGACTTTGTGCCAAATCACACATCCGACCGACACCGCTGGTTCGTGGAGAGCCGTTCGTCACGCGACAATCCCCGGCGTAACTGGTACATCTGGCGGGATCCTGCGCCGGATGGCGGCCCGCCTAACAACTGGTTGGCGAATTTCGGCGGCAGCGGGTGGGAATATGACGCCGTCACCGGCCAGTACTATTATCACGCGTTCCTCAAGGAGCAGCCCGACCTTAACTGGCGGAATCTGGACGTTCGGACTGCGATGTACGATGTGCTGCGGATCTGGCTGGATCGCGGGATCGATGGGTTCAGAGTTGATGTGCTGTGGCTGCTGATCAAGGATGACCAGTTCCGCGACAACCCGCAGAACCCGGGCTGGCAGCCCAACCAACCCGGCATAGACAGGTTGTTGCAGCGCTATTCGGCTGACCGGCCGGAGGTCCATGATGTTGTAGCGGAAATGCGACGTGTTTTCGATGCGTATCCGGACCGCGTGCTCATTGGCGAGGTCTATCTGCCATTAGAGCGCCTGGTCGCCTACTACGGACGCGACATGACGGGCGCTCATCTGCCATTCAACTTCCAGCTGATCTTTGCTCCATGGAACGCCGTTTGCAGTTGCGCGCGGCAGAGGGCGTGATCCTCAAGCTGATCGAAAGACAGATCAAGTGATCAACGATCTCTGGTACAAGAATGCGATCATCTACTGCCTATCCGTCGGCACCTACATGGATGCCAATGGAGACGGCGTCGGTGATTTCGCTGGGCTGATGCGGCGCTTGGATTACCTGCACGGGCTCGGCGTGACCGCGATATGGCTGATGCCGTTCCAGCCTTCGTCATTGCGCGACGGCGGCTACGACATCACCGACTACTACAGCGTCGATCCGCGCTACGGCACCTTGGGCGATTTCGTCGAGTTCGCCCACGGATGCAAGCAACGTGGCATACGCGTTCTCATCGACCTGGTGGTCAACCATACATCCGACCAGCACCCATGGTTCCAGGCGGCCAGGCGAGATCCGGAATCGCCCCGCCGCGACTGGTACGTTTGGGCGAAGCGTAAGCCACCGCAGGCCGACACAGGGATGGTCTTTCCAGGCGTGCAGAAGTCCACATGGAGCCATGACGCGGTCGCAAAGGCATGGTATTTTCACCGCTTCTACGATTTCCAACCCGATCTCAATACCGCCAATCCACACGTGCAGGCCGAAATCCTGAAAATCATGGGATTTTGGTTGCAACTCGGTGTCTCCGGATTTCGGATGGATGCCGTTCCATTCGTGATTGCCAAGAAGGGCGCCGACGCAGAAACGGTCCGATGGAACAGTACGACATGTTGCGCGGCTTCCGCGAATTCCTTCAGTGGCGGGAGGGCGACGCGATCATCCTGGCCGAGGCCAACGTGCTGCCGCGAACCGATCTCCAGTATTTCGGCGACGACGGCGACCGATCTGCATATGATGTTCAATTTCCAGGTCAATCAGCACCTTTTCTATGCGCTGGCGGCTGCCGACTGCCGCCCGCTTGTCAAGGCGCTGCAGGATACGCGTGAATTGCCGACCACCGCGCAATGGGGCCTGTTCCTTCGAAACCACGATGAACTTGATCTCGGTCGTCTTACCGCAAAACAGCGACAGGCCGTGTTCGACGCCTTCGGGCCAGCGCCGGACATGCAGCTTTACCAGCGCGGCATTCGCCGGCGGCTTGCGCCGATGCTGCAAGGGGATCGGCGGCGGTTGGAGCTTGCTTACAGCCTGATGATGACGCTGCCAGGAACCCCAGTCATCCGCTACGGCGACGAGATTGGCATGGGTGACGACCTTCGTCTGCCGGAGCGGGATTGCGCCCGAACGCCCATGCAATGGTCCACTGAACCCCATGGCGGGTTCACCAAGTGCGACAACCCGGTAATGCCGGTGATTAGTGGCGGTCCATACGGGTTTCAACAGGTTAACGTAGCGCAGCAAAGGCGGGATCCAAACTCACAACTCAATTGGACCGAGCGCATCATCCGGATGCGAAAGGAGGTGCCGGAAATTGGCTGGGGTACGTTTGATGTGCTGCCGTCCGGCGCTCCGGAGGTCCTCGTGCTGCGCTATGATTGGCGGAATAACGCGGTCCTGGTGATGCACAATTTCGCGCCGGTACCCCTGGAAGTTCGCCTCGACATGAAGTCAGGCAACAAGCATGAGCGCAATCTAATCAACCTACTATCTGAAAACCACAGCTACGCGGATGAGCGGGGAAAGCATCATATTGTGCTCGAGCCGTATGGGTACCGGTGGTATCGCATCGGTGGCCTTGACTACCTTTTGAAACGTGCGGATAGCTAAAACCTTGCCCGTGAACGGCCGCCTCTACGAATTCGACTGGCATTCTTTATGCACGAGCGGTGCGATGCATTGTGAATGCGCGATGCGGGCGACCGCGCTGCCTTTCGGAACGGGTGATCGCCCGCGGGCTCAACCGGCACAAGTAGCGCCTCAACCCTGGCGCGAACGTCCTAGCCAGCGTACCGGGCGACGTGCGTCCAGGTAGGGATTGACCCTCATCCGCGCGACATCGGTACCGATGCGAGGGTCTGTCATGTGATGGATCACACGCATCGATGTGTTATAAAGATGCCGATGCCGGTCGCGACCACATAAGGCACATCGAGCGGCAATGGCGTCCGGTGCGCAGGATCAACTTGAATGTCGAGAACCCGCGCCTCTGCTGATGCATCAGCTCCGCATCCGGCGCCCAGAGAGAACCGGCACAAGGCGTCAACACCGCCGGGGTCGACCACGGCCGCGTGCAGGTGCGGGGTCCGTCCCAGCGACCTGCGGGCCCGAACAGTCCATCTCTTCAGGATGATCCATCCGGCCCACGAACGTTCACCCGCAAAAGCGGAAAAGTCATCGAGTTGAAGCGGGTCGCGAATAGAAACTTTCCATATCTTATGGATAACCTGCTAGGCTTCCCACCTACGACGCCTGCCGGCGTGGAGGGAGGCATGGTCACATCAACTGATGATCGCGCATTGCCGATCAAGATTGACTCAACCTCAAACGGCGAATTCCGGCCGGTGCGCCTCAGTAAGACGCTGACCCAGGCGAACATGCTGGCGCGGGAACGGATTCGTGTGCACGCCAAGCGCCTTGGCGTCAGTCGGCGTTCCTTTCTGCGGTCGCTTTGCGCGGCGGCCACGAGCCTTGGGACGCTCAACGAGGCGTTCGCAGCTGAGGGCAAGACTGGCGGCGGCTTCCGCCTGCCCAAGGAGGCGACATACGAGAGCGCCGCTGCCCGCAGCGTCCTCGGCGGCGACGAGTTCATCTTCGATGTCCAGACCCACTTGGTCGATCCCGCCGGCAAGTGGCGGACGAATGCGGGCAAGTACTGGGAACAGATCCTTACCCACTTCCCTCAGGGAGCTTGTGGCCAGCACGACCCAGTCGATTGCTTTTCGGCCGACCAATTCATCAAGCACGTTTTCATGGACAGCGATACCGATCTCGCGGTCCTCTCATTCGTGCCGGAGCTTCCGGATCGCAACCCCCTCTCCCTCAAAGAGGCCGCACGGGTGCGGGCTCTGGTCGAACGGATGGAGGGCGCCCATCGCCTCTACCTCCACGCCATGGTCGTGCCCAACGCACCGGCGATCGACCCGCTCAGGCTCATGGAAGAGGCGGTCGCCCTCTACCCGATCAAAGCTTGGAAAAGCTATACGCAATGGGGTCCGGAGGGCGTCGGCTGGGAGCTTGACAACCCTGCAATCGGCATCCCCTTCATCGAGAAGGCACGGTCACTGAACGTGCGGACCATCTGCATTCACAAAGGGCTCTTTTTCTCCGGCTTCCCCGAGCGGTACGGGCGCTGTGCAGATGTCGGGCGCGCCGCGAAGCTCTACCCCGACGTGAACTTTATCATCTACCATTCTGGCTTCGAGACAGGTCACCGCGAAAGTGCGTTTGATCCTACGCGGGCAACACATGGCGTCGATGCACTGATCAAGTCGCTGCGCGATAACGGGATCGCGCCCAACAGTAACGTCTATGCTGAGCTGGGTAGCACATGGCGCTTCGTGATGCGCGACCCGACAATGGCCGCCCATCTCTTAGGCAAACTGCTCGTGCATGTCGGGCAGGACAACGTCCTCTGGGGGACGGATTCGATCTGGTACGGCTCGCCGCAAGATCAAATTCAGGCGTTCCGGAGCTTCGAAATTGCTCCCAAGCTCCTCGACACGTACCGCTATCCGGAGCTCACCCCTCAGCTCAAGGCTAAGATTTTCGGTCTCAATGGTGCGCGGGTCTACGGCGTAGATATCCCTGCTGAACGCAAGAAGACCGAGGCGGATCCGATTGGCTTGAGGAAAGATGCCTATCGCCAGCGCGCTGCCCCTGTTTTTGAGACCTTCGGACCCAAGACCCACCGCGAGTTCGAGGCACTCTCGGCCGAACGCGAAGGCCTGCCAGCCTGACACGGCGGTTCATCCGGCGATCCATCATGGCTTGTAGAAGCAGCGTCGTTCTCACCATTGTCCTCTGGCCGCAACCGCCTACTGAGAGTTGCGTCCAAAGGGGTCGGAGAAGTTCATGATCAGCACAACGTAGCACGGCGTTTCATCGCACGTGCTGGCGTGCGAGCTAGCTCATCTGGAGGTATCATGAGCCAAGCAGATGCTGCCACTGGCCTGCCCACGCGGCCCGCTCTGCACGAATCGCGTAAAGCAATATTCGCTGCCGCGATTGGGAATGTGCTTGAGTGGTACGACTTCGGCGTTTACGTCTTCTTCGCGAGCGCGATCGCGCGTAATTTCTTCCCGCCCGACAAGCCCGCCGCCGCGCTGCTCTCGTCCTTTGCGGTCTTCGGGGTTGGCTTCCTGATGAGGCCGCTGGGCGGCATCATCATTGGCCGGTTCGGCGATACAAGTGGCCGAAAGGCTGCGTTGATGCTGACCATTATGACGATGGCGTTCGGCACAGTCTTGGTCGGCGTGCTGCCAGGCTACGCCAGCATCGGTATCGCTGCACCGGCGCTTCTGGTCGTAGCGCGACTGATCCAAGGGTTTTCCGCTGGAGGCGAATGGGGCGGCTCGACGGCGTTTATGGTCGAATGGTCACCACACGGACATCGCGGCTGGTACTCCAGCTTCCAGCAGGCATCCATTGCTTTGAGTCTGGTCCTGGCATCAGGTACCGGCGCGTTACTGAGCTCCATTATGAGCGCCGATACTCTCAACGCCTGGGGTTGGCGTGTTCCCTTCCTGTTTGGAATTGTGCTGGCACTCATCGGTGCCTGGTTGCGTCGCAACATCGATGAAACTCCTGCCTATCGTGCAGCGACGCAAGATACGGCACAGCCGACGGAGCGTGGTTTCCAGCTCGCGTTGCGTGCATTCGGTTTCACGATCCACTGGACGGTCGCGTTCTACATCCTGCTTTCGTACATGCCAACCTTCACGCGTCTGCACGCAGGTGTTTCCGGTTCCCAGGCCTTGTGGTCGAACACGATCGGCGTGCTTGTGCTGATGGTGCTGATCCCCCTGTTTGGCATATTGTCCGATCGCATTGGACGCCGGCCGTTGCTGCTGGCGTCCTGCGCGTTCTTCTCGATCCTCACCGTGCCGTTGTTCCTGGTGATCCTCAGCCAGCCAGGGTTCGGTGTGTTGGTGGTCATCCAGGCATTGTTCGGTGCCGCGATCGCGCTTTACTCGGGCGCCGGACCCGCTGCAATCGCCGAGATGTTTCGCACAATCGGCCGTTCTACCTGGATGACACCAGCTTACGCACTGGCCGTTGCCATCTTCGGTGGCTTCGCGCCGTTCATAGCGACCTGGTTGATCAGCGCAACCGGTTCGCCGCTGTCACCGGCATATTACGTGATCGCAGCCGCCGTGGTGAGCTTCATCGTGAATTGGCAAATGCCTGAGACGGCACATCGCGAGTTGGGCTGACACGGTGAGCAAATGCGCACGAGCAGAAGGCTGGATGAGATTCATCGGCGGAGCGCACTGCCAGGATCAACTGCCTGCTGCTTGGTGAGGGGCTGGCATGCTTCACGAGGAGGCTCACAGGTGAGGAAAGGCTTTGTGCTCTACGCCAGCACCGCCGACCACATTCGTTAGCAATCGCAGGTCCGACCCGTCCACGACAAGCGCGGCGTCGCTGCCGCAGTCCGCGCCAGCATCGCTAGTGGGCTCGCCTGCCCAGTGCACCTGAAACGTGCCTTGCGCCCGCAATCGTTGCTCGACGACGATGCTGCCGCCTTGCGACGCCATCGCGGCGGGCCGTAGGCTGGATGTCACGCTGGGCGCCGATGCGGTGGCAACGGTGAACGCCCAATCGGGCGGCATACGGGCACCCTGCCGGAATACGAGGATGTCACCAACCCTCGGCCCGATCTCGATCGTGCTGGCGGCCGATACCATAGCTACCGTGCTTGCCAGCAGTGCCGCGATGAGGCACGCCAGCATCGCGGTCCTGACGACCTCGCTCGGCACATTACCTGTATACCTGCGCCCCCTCATCGAGCGCGACCCTTGCGTGCAACTGTCCCTACAAGTAGGGAACCAACTGGGCGAACCGACGCATGCGGCGCAGATCTTCGAGCGCTCTCAGCGGTTCCTCGGCACGTGAAGTGCATTCAATGTTCTGCCGCCTGGTCTCTTTCCGCCGCGCCAACATGGATCGGAGAAAATCGCAGGGGGTCTGACCTAATTTCTCTTTGCTCATCGGGCCCTCGGAACCTGTCCACTGAGCACCTCGCCCCTATCGGCGGCCTGCTCGCCTTGATCCAGGTCAAAGCGCCTGCTCACCTCGCCGGGCCCACCCCTCCGCGGTCAGGTTGGCGGCCCTTCTCTGGTGGCGCACGCGAAAGAGGCCGGGCTCGTGGGCAGGACATGCGCGTTCAGGTGGCGGCGATGCGGCAGAGGCTACACGACCTGACCGCAGGCCCACCCGCGACTTCCGTAACGTCCAACGGCAGGCGCTTCGCCATCCACAGCTGCGGCCATTGCGCGAACCCATGACACACGAGGGCCTCGTCAACTGCCGATCGGCCTGCCCGCAAACCTAGGAGCGCACAGACAGGAGTCGAGCAGCCAGGCGAGGCCCAACATGACTATCCGCTTGCCGGTTCCCGGTCATTGATCTAGGTCCAAGGGCCCGGCGCGGCGCCTTTTGTGAGGCTGCTCAACCTTTGTATGTGTCGAAGGCTTTGACGTGGCGTCGCACGACGGGAGAGACCATGGTAGGCTTGGGGCGTTACCATAGGCCGCCGAAGTTGGCGCCATTCTAGGCGGCGATCCGCGCTAACCGCGAGGAAGGCTCGCAGCTTGAGGCAGGTGGTCGCGTTGAGCAGTCGTGCGACCTCGTCCCGGCTCAGCACCACTGGCAGGTTGCGTGGATGCGCCACGCGGATCAGCTTGCGCGTCAGGTCGGGCCGGTCGATCGTGTGCGTGAAGAAGAACCGCAATGCCGACACGATGCTGTTCATGGTCGGCGTCGGCATGCCGGCATCTCGCTGTTGGACCTGAAATCGGCGCACGTCATCCGCCGTCGCTGTATCGGGTGAGCGCCCGAGGAATGTCGCAAAGCGACCCACGTCCCGAATGTAGTTGCGCTGCGTCTCTCGCGAGAACCGGCGCATGTTCATATCGTCGATCAGTCGCTGGCGCAGCGGGCTGATCGCAGCAGTGCGAATGGCCTCGTCCATCGGTCGGCTCCTCTTGGTTGAAGAAAGCCGAAAAGCTCAGCCCGCACCGAGCCCCGCTCAAACAAAGTGCATCATCTCGGCGTCTACTTGTACCTCAAATCACCAGAGTTTCTCCCGCGAAGCGGGTTCGTTCTGCGGCCAGAAGCAGTCTGCCGCATATGCGCCCATAGCAGCCGCTTTGTTTGAAATGTGCCGCCCCTCCAGAGCAGACATCCCGAAGTTCGCTTCGATGAAGCGTCCGGTGAAATCGCTGACCCAGTCAACATCGGCTTGTCGCGCCGCTAGCAGTAAGGGCACGGAATCAAGCGTGAGCGATGAATCGGCGCCTCGTGCAACCTCGAGTGACCTGGGCAGCCGTTCGCTCCTCTGGCCATAAACCGCGTTTATCGAACCGAAAAGCGCCAGGCATTTCCGCCTGGCGCGCTACCCGGGCAGGCTGCTCGTCACTGTCCGTGATGATGCGGGCGTTATGGGAGTTATCGCACATGCCAAGGAATCGTATAGCAGTCGCCTCATTCGCGCTTCTCGCCGTTGCTGTAGCCGCTGCGGCACCGATGGCAATGGGAGCCGCAGGGCCCCCTTCGACAGGTGAGGGTGTGCTCCAGGTTCGAAGTGTCTACGATGCCACGGAGACGGTTCGCCGGTTGAAGAGTGATATCGCCAGCAAAGGGATCACGGTCTTCGCAGCGATCGACCAGTCGGACCTCGCATCCAAGGTGGGTATTCGGCTTCACTCATCGACACTGCTGGTCTTCGGCAATCCTGCCCTCGGCGTCCAGTTTATCACGTCAAATCCCCTTGCCGGTCTCGACTGGCCCGTGCGGCTGCTGGTCTATCAGGACGAGGCTGGAGTTGTATGGACCGCTTACGCCGACTTCGACTGGATCGCGCGACGCACCAGATCGCGAACCGGGGCGCTGCGTTCGCCAAGGCGAGCGAGGTCATCGCCTCGATTACCTCCAGCATCAGGGAATAGAGCCGATGGAACCGACCCCGCTGCACGATGTTGTGGCGTTTCTCTCGAAACCTACTTGGTTCACCTTCGTCTATTGGCTGTTGTTGCTCACCAGCGTGGCGATAGCCTTGCTGGTCTGGCAACGTGAACAACACCAGCGGACACCGCGCAACATCGCCATATGGGCGCTCCGCCTGCTGGTCGGCACGATGTGGTGGCAGCAAACGCTATGGAAGATCCCTCCCAATTTCGCAGGCTTGCGCTACTGGATGGAGCAGCAGGTTGAGCACGCATCGCTAGCGTTGCAAAGCGCATTCGTGCGCGACATCGTCCTGCCGAACCTTGCAGTCTTTGGTCCGTTGGTCTACCTGGTGGAGCTCTTAATCGCCGTCTCGCTGCTAATTGGCGTTTGCTCGCGCGGCGGCGCGCTGCTCGGTGCGTTGATGGGCATTAACCTCTGGCTCGGGCTCTATTCCGCGCCCGGCGAGTGGCCCTGGACATACATGTTCATAATCATCATCCAGGCCATGTTCTTCGTCGATCCACCCGGCCGCAGTCTCGGCATCGATGCCATGGCGCGCTTGCGTCTGAGCAGGCACGAGCGATTTGCCGCGCGTCGTGTACGTGAAAGCAGATGTCACCTGATCACGAGGCTGATCGGCAAAGGGCGCGCCACTGGCGCCGATGCCTGGAAACAATAAAACCGATAGCAACACGGCATTTCTTAACGGACTACGTCTGATCGATCTTCCAGTGCGGATGCGGGACCACATCCGGTTCCGCCGCAGACATGAAGGAAGAATCACCCATGAGCAGCACAGCATCCAGGCCACAGCACAGCCTCGTCTTGGCAGGAATTGTCGCCTGCGCAGTAGCGCTCGCCGCTCCCGCCTACGCCGGATCCTGCCCCGCCGATCAGCTGCGTCCCGACGGTTCCGGTGAGAAGATGAATGCGACACCCGCGAGCGGCGTCACCGACAATGTGCTCGCTGCCATCGATCTCTCTCGGGAGGCCGCCAATGTGAAGGACCGCATGCTGCGTCTGCGACGGCTGGAGATCAAACCCGGTGGGGTCGTGCCCTGGCATCAGCATGCAAATCGCCCCGCGCTCATCTACATGATCCAGGGCGAGATCGTCGAATACGCCAGCACCTGCGCCGTGCCTATCGTTCACCGCGCAGGTGATGTCGCGACCGAGACGCACGCGACGTCGCACTGGTGGAAGAACTTAGGGAAGGAGACTGTCGTGCTGCTGTCGGCCGACCTGTTCCCGATCGCCTCGCCAGACCATCACATGATGTGACGCGGCATAATCCGTGCCGAAAATCGGGACGTGCGGCGAAGCTCCACAATAGCTTAGCGCCGCACGTTCTCACTTTGTCGAAGGGAGTGCCCGTCATGTCGACCAGCCAAATGACGCATGTGCTTGAGATGGAGCAGCCCGATTCGCGGGCCATTCTGCGCGCGCTCGTGATTGGCGTCATCGCTTTCCTCACCGTGGTCGACCTGTTCGCAACCCAGGCGATCTTGCCAGCGTTGACGCACGCCTACCGAACGTCGCCCGCGGTCATGAGTTTCGCGGTCAATGCCAGCACAATCGGTATGGCCATCGCGGGACTGGCGATGGCCGTGGTCGGTCGCCGCATCAATCGACAACTCGGCATACTGCTGTCGCTGATCCTGCTCGCTATACCGACGCTGTTGTTGTCCACGATGCCAAGCATACCGGTATTCACCGGGCTGAGGATCCTGCAGGGCTTGTGCATGGCGACTGCCTTCACGCTGACGTTGGCCTATGTGGCCGAGACCAGCAGCCAAAACGAGGCCGTCTTTGCTGTGGCCGCCTATATCACCGGCAACGTGGCAAGCAATCTGCTCGGCCGCCTGCTGTCTGCCGCTGTTGCGGACCACTTCGGCCTGGCCTGGAACTTCTCGGTTTTCGCCGCGCTGAACATAAGCGGCGCGCTGCTGGTGTTCGTGGCGCTGGGTCGCAAGGCGGCGGCGAAGCCCACTGACGGTATGGCAATGATGGGCGCCTTCAGCGCATGGCTTGACAATATGCGCGACCCCTCACTTCGGGCGGCCTTCACCCTCGGCTTCTGCATCCTGTTCGCATTCATCGGCACCTTTACCTACGTTAACTTCCTGCTGGTGCGGCAGCCATTCGAGCTTGGCATGATGAGCCTGGGTTTGGTGTACTTCGTCTTCCTGCCATCGATGGTGACCACCCCGCTCGCCGGTCCGATCGCACGCAAATACGGCGCACGGTTGACGGGTGCGGCGGCGATGATCCTGGCCGCACTTGGCCTGCCTCTGCTGTTGTTGCCAACGCTATCGGCGGTCCTGCTTGGCCTCGTGTTGGTCAGCGTCGGCACATTCTTCGCCCAGGCTGTCGCCACCGGCTTTGTCGGCCGCGCGGCACGTGCCGACCGAGCAGCGGCGAGCGGCATGTACCTAGCGAGCTACTTCTTCGGCGGTCTCGTTGGCAGCGCGATGCTGGGACAGGTATTCGATCGCCTAGGTTGGACCGCCTGTGTCGTCGGTATCGGTCTCGCACTGTTCATCGGGATCGCCATGACATGCCGGCTGGTCATTGCCGAATCCAGATCGTGAGGACGAACATGCAGTCGGAAGGCAACATCGCCCCGCGTCCGTCCGAACAACAGAGCCTCGGCCGTTCCGGCCGGCAAGGACCCATGCGGGTGGTCGTCATCGGCGCCGGATTCGCCGGGCTGAGTGCGCGCCTCAGTAACATGGGGCCAACGCAGTGAACGCGGTATCAGGCGATCGACAACATCCTGACCCCGGCGAACTCCGCCGCAATAAAGTCCATCATCGCACGTACCTTGGCGGCGAGCAGGCGACGCGATGGATAAACCGCATGGATCGGCAGCCGCGTCGGCTCGAACCGCTCCAGAACAATGCGGACCAGTCCACGCTCGATCTCGTCTTGGAACAACCAGACCGGCATCACGGCGATGCCGGCGCCGCCGATGACCGCCTCGCGCACGGCTTCGGAATTGTCGGCGCGAAACCGACCATGCACATCGACCTGCACTGGGCCATCGCGGCTCTCGAAATGCCAGCGATGGCCGGTCGCCAGCCGCGTATAGATCACGCAGTCATGCCGTGCCAGATCGGCTGGCGTAGATGGAACGCCGTATCGGTCCAGATAAGCGGCGGCAGCCACCGTCACTCGACGCGCGATGCCTATACGACGTGCGACCAGCGAGGGGTCGACCAGATCACCGACCCGGATGGCCAGGTCGAGACCCTCGCCCACCAAATCGACGAAGGCATCGTTCATTGCCAGCTCGACCGCGGCCTGCGGGTGGCGTTCGAGGAACGCCGGAATGCGCGGTGCCACGTGCATTCGACCGAAGGCCACCGGCGTCCCCAGCCGTAGCAAGCCGCTTGGCTCGCCGCGCCTGTGCCCGACGCTGCTTTCCGCCTCCGCCACCGCCTCCAGCGCGCCACGGGCACGTTCATAGAAATGCCTGCCATCGTCGGTCAGTGTCACCGCGCGGCTGGAGCGATTGAGCAGGCGCACCCCGAGATGCGCTTCGAGCGCGGCGATTGTCCGGCTGATGGTCGGCTGCGAAGCACCGCTCTCGCGTGCGACCGCGGTAAAGCCACCAGTCTCCACCACCCGGGCGAACAGATGCATGCCGGACAGCAGGTCCATTGCTCCCCCATGAATACGCTCAGCGTATCGCTGCCATCCGCAGCGTAGGCATATCGGCTCGCCGGTGCATAGGCCATACTCCTGTGACCCTGACCCAAGCAGGAGAGCACGTGTTCATGGCACGCCTTGAGGACATTCCGCAGCCAACACGCGATGCCGTCGCCACCGCCGCGTGCCCTTCGTTCGACACCACACCGTTCGTGTCCGGACCGCCACTGGCCGAGCGCCGTGTCGCGATCGTCAGCAGCGCCGCGTTGATTCGGCGCGGCGACACGCCGTTTCCATTCGGCAGCGCCGGAGGTGCGGCTTCCTGCCGGACAATGTGCCGCTCGATGAACTGCTGATCAGTCACGTGTCGATCAACTTCGATCGCAGCGGCTATCAGCGCGATATCAACACCGTCTATCCGATCGAGCGCCTGCGGCGAGTTGGCCGCCCAGGGTGTCATCGGCAGCGTCGCCCCGACGCATTACACGGTGATGGGCTCCACCGAGCCCTCGACATGGAAGGTGCGGCAGATCAGATCAGCGGCCAGTTGCGGCAGGAACGTGTCGACGCGGTGCTGCTGAGCCCTGTCTGACCCGTCTGCACGCGCGCCGTGAGCGCGCTGGCACACATGTTGGAGACGCGCGGCACGCCGACCGTGGCGATCGGTCTGGTGCGGCCGCAAATGGAGCGGACGCGCCCACCACGGGGGCTTTGGACCCCATTCCAGCTTGGCCGGCCACTGGGCGAGCCAGGCGATGCGAACTTCCAGCGCCGCGTGCTGTTGCACGCGCTCGGCTTGCTCGAAAGGCGTGACGGTCCGGTGATCCTGGAGGACTTTCCCGATGATCCGCCCAACTGGTCCGACACGGCCGGCTGGCGACCACCTTTGCTTCCGCCGATCGAGCCCCCGGTGAGTGCGGCAGATTGGGAGGCGGCCCTGATGCGCGAGATGACTGCACTGCGTCCCGCCTGGCGGCGTGCCCATGAGCGATACGGGCGGACCACCGTTGGGCTGAGCGGACAGGCGCCGGAGCTATGGGCCTGCGTTCAGTGCCGCTTTCCTCGCGGGGGAACTGCCGAGTGTGCCGCCACACGAGACTGCTGCGTTGACACTGCGATTCCTGTGCGATGACATCAAGGCGATGTACAGCGAGGCCGCGCAGGCCGATAGCGCCGCCACCGTCGAGCCGGCAGATCGACGCGTGGTTCTGGTCCGAGACGATTGCCGGCAGGCTGTTGATCGCGCTGCGGTCGATGGCACTGCAAAGCGAGAACAACGCCCTGAAAACGGTTGGCGGCCGCTTCTTTGTGCCGGCGCCGTATCTGCCGCGGCTTAGCCACTGACGACTTCGGTGCCCGCTTTAGCTTCATGCAAAATGAAGCCCTCGATGGCGTCGAATTCGCCCTCCCACGGCGCCATCGCGATGAGCCGTCGCGTGTCGTCATAGCCGGCTTGCCCAACGCGCACGAATCCCGGCCGGGCTGAAGTCGATATCCTTCGTGTGATCCTCGCCATCGAGTGTCGGCGCGAGCAGCCGCACGACGTGCATGCGCGTCAGGCAACCATAGCCTGCCAGGTCCTGCACTTCGGGATCCTGCCGCAATTGTTCGGGCATGCGCTTCACCAGTTCTGACACGACGTGACGCAGCCGATGCAGCTGCTTCTGTCGCGCGATATGCGTCGCCGCACGGCTGGAATACTGGATGTCCTTCTGCCGGTTAAGCACCTGCCAGATCGTCTCCGGCTCCGAAGCCGTCCGGTTTCCAGATGTGCACGGCGAATACCAGCGAATTGCGCCGCGGATAATCGTCGAACACCGCTTCCACCGGCGTGTTCGACAGGATCCCGCCGTCCCAATAGAGGTCGCCATCGATGCGGACCGCGGGAAATGCCGGCGGCAGAGCGCCAGATGCCATGACATGCCGCGCATCGAGCGGCATATCGCGGCTGTCGAAGTAGCGCATCTCGCTCGTGCGCACGTTGGCGGCACCAACCGTCAGGCGGGTCGTATTCCGGTTGACCAGATCGAAATCGACCAGTTCGTTCAGCGTGGCTTGCAATGGCGTCGTCGAATAATAGCCGGCGCCGTCCGCACCGAGCGGCATATGGGTTCCCATGAAGGCGAGCGGATTGGGCTTGAAGAAGGACGCAATCCCACTCGTCATGGTGAGCCACCTGGATGCCATCGTGCCCCACAGCGGCATCGCTCCGAGCGCCTGCTGGAAGGGCCCGTGCTCGACGCTTTGCCAGAACGCCTTGAGCCGTGACATGCGTTCGGCCGGATGGTTGCCGGCGATGATGCTGGCGTTGATCGCGCCGATCGAGGTGCCGATGACCCAGTCAGGTTCGATGCCGGCCTCATGCAGTGCCTGATAGACGCCCACCTGATAGGCGCCGAGGGCACCACCGCCTTGCAGCACCAGCACGATCTGGCCAATGTCCGGCAGGCAACTCCGCTTTCAATGCGTCGGCTTCGTTATTCAGGACGTCGGCCATCTGGCGTCTCCCCTTGTCGATGCAGGTGGTTCCCCCTGCTCCGCTGCCTCGCGAAGCAGCGCCGGTGTTGGGACATCGAGCAGCCAGGCAAGCGCCGGGGACCGATCCCACACCCGCGTGCCAGCGGAATGCAGCGGCGCTGGCTGACGCAGCTGCATGTCAGTGCGCCGTCCAGCCGCCGTCGATCGGCAGGGCGATGCCGGTGATCGACGCAGCGACTGTCGCTGCAGAGGAAGCACCGTTCCTGCGACTTCCTCGACGGTCACAAAGCGCTTGGTCGGCTGCTCGGCCAGGAAGACCTTCCGGATCACCTCATCGCGGCTGATGCCATGCGCCTTCGCCTGGCCTTCGACCTGGCTCTCAACCAGCGGTGTCCACACGTAGCCGGGACACACCGCGTTGCAGGTGACGCCGAATTCGGCTGCCTCCAGCGCGACGACCTTCGTCAGCCCGACGATGCCGTGCTTGGCGGCAACATAGGCAGACTTGAATGGCGAGCCGATAAGCCCGTGCGCAGAAGCGATATTGACGATCCGCCCGAACCTGCGGCGCTTCATCTCCGGCAGCACCGCCTTGGTCAGTGGAAAGCGGCGGAGAGGTTGATCGCCAGGATCGCGTCCCACTTCTTCGGGGAACTCGTCCACCGGTGCGACATGCTGGATGCCGGCGTTATTCACCAGGATATCGACCGCCCCGAAGCTGCGGCCGACCCGTTCCACCATGTCGCGGATCGAGGCCGGGTTGGACATGTCGGCGCCGTCGAACAGAACCGGCACCTCGTGCGCGCACCGAGAACCTGGCACAGAGTTCTCCGCCTCTATCGGCTCCGCGAACCCGTTCATCACGATCATCGCGCCCTCGGCAGCGAGGGCCCTGGCGATGCCCAGGCCGATACCGCTGGTTGATCCGGTCACGACGGCAACGCGGCCATCCAGCGGCCGTGGACCAGACGCGCGGGCCAGGCCCGCCGAAGCCATAATGTTGTCCATCGGCAGCGATCCTTTTGGTGTGGCGCCGAGCGGCGCTCGATGCCGCGAACCTGCGCGTTGCCTGGATGCGGAAGCCAATGCCGGGTGGCAATGAAGCCGATGCTTCTGATGTTATGAGCGCCGAGTCGAGGGTCGCGTTTAGGCTGCCCGATGGCGACAATCAGCTAAGGGGGAGACGGTCAACATGGAGCTGCACGAGATCCGCTATTTTCTTGCGCTCAGCAAAACGTTGAACTTCACCAAGGCGGCCGAGATGTGCAACGTCAGCCAGCCTGCGCTGACGCGCGCCATCCAGAAGATGGAAGACGAACTCGGCGGCCTGCTGTTTTCCCGCGAGCGCAGCAACACGCATCTTACCGAGCTCGGGCGCATGCTGGAGCCGCATCTGACCGAGGTGCTGACCCGCACCCTGGCGGCGAAAGACACGGCCAAGCGGTTCCTCCGCCTGGACAGCGCCCACCTGAAGCTCGGCGTCATGTGCACGATCGGCCCAGTTCGCTTCGTTAGTTTCCTCAGCCGCTTTCGTGCGGACAATCCAGGAATTGAAATCACATTGACCGAAGCGGTGCCGGGCCGATTGTGCGATCTGCTGATGAAAGGCGAGCTCGACGTGGCGCTGATCGCGCGACCTGACGGATTTGCCGCGCCGCTGCAGCCACAGCCTCTGTATCGGGAACGCTTTGTGATTGCTTGCTCGGCTGGTCATCCCTATGCACAAAGGAATGCGGTCAGTATGCCAGATCTGGATGGCCAACCCTATCTGCAGCGCATCAACTGCGAGTACCGCGACTTCCTGCGTGATACCTGCCACGCGAACGGCTCCCATCTGATTGGCGCGTTCCGCAGCGAGCGCGAAGACTGGATTCTGACCATGGTCGCCGCAGGCATGGGTATTTGCTTCCTGCCCGAATTCTCCAACACGATACCGGGGGTCATCGCCCGACCGGTAATCGAGCCTGCCGTCGAACGCGAAGTATGCCTGGTCACGGTTGCAGGCCGACGCTGGTCATCGCCCGTGTCGGCATTCGTCCAGGCCGTGCGGCGTTACCGCTGGCCAGAGACGGAACCTGTGCACACGGAACCGGCGCAACTCGCCGAGGAAATGGCCCAGTGATCACATCAGATACTGCGGAGAAAAATGTGTCCGCTATGTCCTCCACATAACTCAAAGCGGACTGACTGCTCACGGCCAACACCGGACCATGATGTAGCCTCTGCCCGCTTTCCGGTGTGCGTTGAGCTGAGCCGTCTCAGCGCTACCGGTCGACTGCGGGCCGGCGGGGATCCAGCAGGTGACCCGACTACGACGCTCTGTCACCAGTGCAGTTGTTCATCCTCGGCCGATTTGGTCCGCTCGCCGGGCGAGCAAGGTCCGAACAGGGCGCTGGATCCCAACCCTCCCCTGCGCAGCAAGGGAGGGTGGTCTGAGGGAACCTCAATAGCCGTATGACTCGGTGCCGACCTGCACCCACTTGCCGTCCTTCACCTGGCAAAGGAAAGCGTCACTCGAACCCTGGTGCTTTGTCGCGCTAAAGCTCATTGTCGGAGAGCCGAAGATATCGTCGTAATCTTTGATGCCCTCCAGCGCGGCAACGAAGCTTTCGGCCGTGAGATCCCGGCCCGCCTTCTGCAACGCCAGAACCACCAGTTCCGCCGCGGAATAGCCGATCTCGGCAGCAAAGTTGGGGGGGTGTCCGTAAAGTTTCGCATACTTGATGGCAAACGCGTGTACTGCCGGACGCGGGTCGATCGGATCAACGTACAGGGTGGCGGTCATCGTGTAGATGCCCTCGGTCGCGCCACCTGGCACATCCGCCACCGACTGGTCGTAAATCGGCTCGTTTCCCAGGATGTCGACGTGCCAACCGATCTTGCGCAGTGCAGAGACGATCTGCACTGTGTCGCGAACGATGGTGCCTAGCAGGATCACGTCGCAGTCGGCGTCGCGCAGTTTGGCCACCGCAGCGCTGAAGTCGGTGTCGGTCGGCTTGTGCAGCGTCTCTGCCACAAGCTGCATGTTCATCGCCTTCAACTGATCTCTTACACCATCCATCACGTCACGGCCATAGTCGGTGTCCTGCGACATCGCGCAGAATCGCTTCTTGCCATATTTCTCGGCGAACACCTTCACGCCGGCCCGTTCCATGTCATAGTAAGATGCAGAGTAGCCAAACTTCATATGATGGAGTGGGGAATACATCGATCGTGCGCCGCTGTACGGGAAGATGTTGGGCACGCCCTTGGAAAGCTGCTCGGCCATGGTGGCATTGTTCATCGGTGTGCCGGCGTTAGACACCATGATGAATACGTTGTCGCGGTTGATCAGCTTGTTAGCCGCCTGGACTGCACGCGGTACCTGATACTGCATGTCCTCGACGATGTATCTGATCTTTCGGCCGTTGACGCCGCCATTGGCATTCGCTTCGTCGAACGCCATCCGATAGGCGTTGACGTCGTTAACACCCCAGACGGCGGTCACCCCCGATAGGTCGGTGTATGTGCCGATGACGATTTCGTTGTCTGTGACACCACGCGTGTTCTCGCCCGAAATGGCCGGAGTTGTTAGTGCGACGGCTGCAACCGCCGCGACGAGCGCTTTGTGCATGCGTCTCTACTCCCTCGCCGAATTCTGTCGGTTTCCCGCGGAGTCGTCGGCGCTCGGCTACCGCAGTACTTTTCTCCTTTTCCCAAATGGCAACCCGACGACGGAACGCCGGCATAGGTGAGCAATCGTGTATTGATTACCCGATTTATCTCTTCGTGACCAGCGGAGAGCCTCCGCGGGCATAGACGCGCGTTTCACCAACCGGGGCAGCTGCTCCGGCACCCATGACGGTGCGACCCAGCTGATGGCTGTGAATTGGGCAGGCAATCCAACACGGAGAAAGCTACCGTCCCCGGATACGGGGGGTCCCAGTATCGGGTCGGGATGTGATCGCAACGCGCGTCATCCGAGGTCGCGAAAACCCGGATGTCGGTTTTGAGGCGGGCACCATTACCGACAGCACCACTGCCTTGACGCATCGGAAGTGGTGGCCTGAGGTGGAAACGCGGTCGTGCCTTCCGATAATCGGAGAGGATCTACCCATGTCGAATGTCGCGCAATTCGAGAAACTGGTGTCCGAGATAGGTGCAGTGGCTAACTATATCGCCCGCGGCCCTAAAGGGGAGGATTTGATCATTAGTGTAAGTGGAGGCCTAATAACGAAGGCGATCCCGCTGCACGGTAGGTTTGACGAAGACGCCGCGAACGTGACCGCTGCGGCTGAGCGAATGGTCATAACTGCAAAAATGCTAACCAGCCAACCGGCCCGACATTTGTCATCCTCGAGAAACAACCAGTCACCTAGCCGCCGCTGACGCGGCACCAGACGCTGACGTCAGTTCTCGAAGTGGTTTGATCAGTCTGCGCTAATGTATCTGGTCTCGAGGCACTTGCCCCAACGCACGTCGGTTGCGGTTCGTATGGCTACGGCATCCCTACCCCCTCATGCAGTTCGCCGCCTCGCATCAGGCGTTGGGCAATGTCGGCCGTCTGCAGCACGGCGCGTTCGCTCGGTGAATGGGCCGCGAGATAGCGGGTAACCGCAATGAGGATGTGTCGTCCCGGGCCGGTATCGCCCCATGTGTTGAATTGCCGGACACCTGCCTCCAGCATCTGATAGGAATGGAAGCCAGCGTCTTCGCGCAGCACCGCGCGCGCGAGTGTGGCGATCAGCGTTTGCGGCGAATGGCCGAGCATAAGATGGCGTGCGACAAGCCTTGCCGCGAGCTCGACCTGATGCTGCCGGTCGAACGCATCAAGTAAGGCAGTGCGGATCGCTTCCTCCTCGGCGGGCAAGTCGTCGAGTTCGCCGCCGCCTTCGCCCGGAATACGGGCCGGTGGCACATTGAGATAGCGGGCAAGGTAGAGCGCCATCGCCCCGTGTAGTACGCCGCGAACGGCAGTGGCATGATCGTTGATGTCGGCTGTGCCGATCCGCGTAAGCAACTGGTGCGCGGCGTCGGCGTAGGTAAAAACGTGGTGCGCCGTCTCCCAATCGGAATGTTCGTTGGCATTGCCGAAGTGCGCCACCCTGAGTGCCGCCGCATAAGCGAGGGATCGGCCAAGGTCAGCAGGGCCGGCGCCGGCGCGCATCGCCTGTTTGAGGGCGTCAACAATTCCGCGCGGATCGTCACCGAGCAAGTCTCGGGTGAGCGCCTGGTGGTCGGACCAACCAGGCACGCCGCGGCCAGCCGCGAACAGTTCCGACAGTTGCTCGGCCAATTCCTCACACAGCGCAATAAGATCCACCGGGTGGCGCCAGGCGGTCGCTTCCTCTGCGCCACGCGCCGCCACCATCTGACCAACGACAGTCGGCAGCACAGTCTCCGCGCATTGCCAACCGATCAGGTCGAGGCACTCGAACGCCTTATTGACGAAGTCGAGTGCGTGTCCAGTGTCGGCATAAGCGCGTTCGGTCGCGGCTGCGAGCAGCCCTTCTGCGAGCACGGCTGGCGAGGCCCCCGTTGCGATCGCAGTGAGCAGGGTGCGCTCAGCGGCCTCGCGATGGCGCACGTTTGTCCAACGCCGCAGCCAGCGATTCAGCATCGCCGGATGCGGCCGGCTTCCGAGCGGCGCTCGTTCCCGCCGTGGCGGTTCTCCGTCGCAATCCGCCGCTACCCGGCGCCCGCCATGGAACAGAGCGAGATAGGCCTCCTGTTCCGGCAGCGTGGGCAGGAGATTGGCGAGTGCAGTGAGGATCGTGAGGCCCACGCCCCAGCCGTCGCGGTTCTGCGCCCCGAACAGCGCGATCTGCCGCACGATATCTGCCCACGGCACGTTGGCAGCGAGCTGACCACACACGGCCTTGGCGATGACAAGGCCGATATCGTGTCCGAGTCCGCTCGCGAGCCGCTGACGCCAGTGCGCGGCGAGATCAGCATGAGCGAACGCGGTCTTCACCCACACCTCGCCATCGCGGACCTCAACCAGGTAGGTCGGTACGTCGTCTGCCCACAAGTGATCCTGGGTTACTGGCTGAGCTGCCGCTTGTCAGCCGGGTAGCCCTTGCGCGCGGTTACTCCAGAGAATGTTGGATCCCGGTTCCTTTCGCTGCTCCAGTCGGCTCCCCTCCAAACTTTCTCTGCCGTTTTCGGGACGTCGAAAAAGCCCACTGCCGCAAGCATTCGCGCAACAGGCTTGGGGGTTCGGTAGCGGAACGTTACGGTAAATCGCTCTCCGAATGCCGATTTGTCTCCGGAGCTTGAGAGTGGCGATTTTACTCTACAAGCTTTTTCGCCGGCGTTTTCAGCCGCTTAGCTTCGTTTGGATGGCGGAAGGTCGGTATCCCATTCGCCTACTGCTTCGCGCGCGGGCTCCTCGCAACGCACATATACGCCCCCAACCCCTCTGGGCAGGCTAACGATCACATCACATCGATGCTCGGAAACAGCGGTTCGGCATTGATGCAATGCCAAAGATAGACCGCGAGGCCCAGATCTCCGGTCCAGAGCGAGTAGCGGCCTCTCCCGAACGCAGCGCGAGCTCCACGGACTTGATCAATTGCAGCCATGCCAAAAGCCCGCGCTCGTTCCAGCCATCTGGGATCGCCAGTCCGCTTATAGAGCTTGAGGAAGGCGTAGCCGTTGCCTCCGGTGCCATGGCACAGGTTGGACCCCTTCACGAGGGGGCCGGCATTCCAGACCAGCTCGCCTCCACTCAGAAGAAGCGCCTCGAACGCCGGCGTGGAAAATGGAGCATCGGCAAATGTGGTCACCATCCCCGGTGCGCCGTGACAATGCTGGCACAGCGATGGTGGCTGGCTGCTCGGTACGATCGCCGGCCAGTTGCTCCCCAGCTCCGACGTAACGGCATGCGCAGCAAGTGTGCGGGGAACGGCATCGGCAACGACGCTGCGCTGTTCGGAGGTCAGCCAGTCCCAGCGACGAAGAAGCGGCAGCATGTTACCCGCAAACCCGTGCACTGGTCCCAGCCAGCGCTGCCGACGTCCATACAGTTCCTGTGTCCAGATTGGACCGTCGGGGTCCATCTCGAGTTCAGCGAGCAGACGAGCCGCTTGCAGCTGGAACAGCTGCATGAACCTGGCTTCGGCGGTCATCTCCTGCAGGTGTATGCAGCCCAGCATGCAGCCGGGCAGACCCCACATGAGCTCGACGATCGGCAGTTCGGTATTTGCCGCAAGGAGGGCGTAGATCTCATCGGCAACGCCAGGATCTGGTGCGATGCGCATCTGGACCAGTAGGATACCCAGGTCGCCCATGAGCAACGACGCGTGGCTTGAATAGGCCGTCCCGGCAAACCAGGGGGCATTCCGCGAAAGCGCAATTTCCAATAGTGGTGAAAGATCTTGTTCGTAAGTAATCGCTTGGACACGACGAAGATAGTCCAGTGCCCAAACTACCCCGGCGGCACCAAAATAGAGGGTCCCATTGCCGTCCCGCACACCATCGTCCATCGGATGCGCTGACCACAGGGTCGCTACATCCACATTCGACAGCGCGTCATCGGTGATCTCGGTAATCGCCCGTCCGGCATCAGTGGGCTCCCATGCCCCGAATGTCGGAGTGAAGTGCCTGGAATGCTGGAACATGGCGGGCACGAATCCCCCTGGATCACATCTACTAACGTCTGGCAGGCATACTTTCAGGTAAAAGCGTGGATCAGCAAACTCATTGAAATAGAGGTGAGCCGGGATGTAAGGGTTCGAGACGTGCAGGATCGAAGGGTGAGAGATCAACTGCTCGGGTCGCGCCGTCGAGCATCAACTCGGCTACCGCCTCTCCCGTCGCCGGCGCGTTGAGCATGCCCCAAACACTATGGCCTGTTGCTACAAAGGCGCCAGGTGAGCCCGAGATCGCACCGATCAGTGGCAGTCCATCCTGCGTCACTGGTCGAAAGCATGCTTGGCTCGAGAGGACACGCGATGACGCCAGTATCGGCGACACTCGGTCGCAAACCACCTTTAGTCGGTCGATCGCACCATCATCGGGCACAACAAGACTGGGATCTGCCGGGAGGGGCGGTTCGCTCGAAATCGCACACACATACGTTGTGCCGTCGGCGCGGGGAAAGATCTCAGGCGTCAAAAGCGCGCCTGTCGCCTCCTCGTATTCGAGGAACAGAGCCTCCGGTGGAACCTCAGTCCCGGTCTCGAAAACGAGGCTGTGCCCCTTCAGTCCGAACACCGGCGGAAGAGGCAGCCATTGCGCTGCGAGTATTGACCAAGGGCCCATAGCAATTACGACTGCATCGCCTTCAAGCGCTCCGCCGTCGAGATCGACGCCCACCACGTCTTCACCCCGGCGCAGCAGCCCGGTGACATTGCCCAACCGCAACTGGGCTCCCCGCACCTCCGCTGCGCGCATCATGCCGGCCGTAAAGGCCGCAGGCTGCACCTGTGCTGTGGTGCCCCTAGATCCGAGGCGCCCGTGGATCGAGACGTTGGGCGAAAGCCATCTAGGCTGTGCTCGACGCGAGGCCGTAGTGGATAAACCGCTCATGACGCCGCCATAGGTGGTCATGCGGCGGTAACCCCAGTCGCTGTCCCGCTTCTCTGCGAGCTCCCCATGCAATGCAAAACTCCGACGTGCAAGCTGCATAAGAGGACTGCCGTCGCACCAGTCCATCGCCAAGAACCCTCCGGACTTGCCTGACGCAGCGCAGCCGATAGCCTTTCGCTCGATGACAACGACATCCGCGCCTCTCGCAGAAAGAAAGTAGGCAATGGACGTGCCGATAACGCCCCCTCCCACGATCAAAGCTCGCATATGCTGCTCCATTTCAATTTCGATGCCCCGCGTCTCATTCGAGCGAGCGCGGATTTAATTGGCAATGCCCGGCGCTTACGTTGGTCCGAATCCCACCCGACGGCCTTGCCGTATGCTGTTGTTCGCGCAGAAGCTATCCTATGGCCCAGAGCAACCACTTCCGTGAAGCCAAGCCGCAGCGAGGGGTACGCAATGATAATGAATGAAGAATGGGGCCTCAAGGGAAAGGTGGCCATCGTCACCGGTGGTGGGGCGAAAGATGACGGCATCGGCAATGGCAGAGCGGCGGCCATCTTGCTGGCGCGCGCCGGAGCCAAGATCCTGGTTGTCGACCAGGAACTCACCCGCGCGGAGCGCACAGCCTCTATGATAGCCGCCGAGGGCAGCGAAGCTATGGCGGCCTCTTACGACGTGACCAGTTCTGCGCAATGCGCGGCCATGGTTGAGGATGCCGTGTCCCGTTGGGGAAGACTGGACTGCCTGGATAATAACGTCGGTATCGGCAGCAAAGGAACTGTCGTCGAGGAAACTGAGGAAAACTGGGCACGCGTGATGAATGTCAATGTCGACACCATGTTCCTGGTGTGCAAGCACGCAATCCCGGCGATGATTCGCACGGCAGGTGGTGGAGCGATCGTCAATGTCTCTTCAATTTCCGCTCTGCGCCCTCGCGGCCTAACGGCTTACACGGTTTCCAAAGGCGCAGTGATAGCGTTGACGAAAGCCGTTGCGGTTGATCACGGAGCGGATGGCATCCGCGCAAACTGCGTGGCCCCTGGTCCCGTGTATACGCCGATGGTCTACTCTCGTGGCATGACGGAGCAAGCGCGTGAAACGCGGCGCCGCGCTTCTGTGCTCAACCGAGAGGGTACTGGCTGGGACATCGGCAGCGCCGTACGGTTCCTGCTTTCCGACCAGGCCCGATACGTTACCGGTCAGGTGCTTGTCGTCGATGGAGGAGCCACGCTTGTCGGCCCAAGCCGAGCATCACAGTGATCTGTGACTACTCGCCAAGCCGTGGCGCAGTCGGATAGGAGTGCCCCGGCGGGTAAGCATCATGTTTTGGCACGTCAGACTGGTCATGGTCCCAGCGTTGTGCGCTTCTCATGAAAATGTCGGCGTCAGGTTTGAACCAGCTCGGATCGTCCAGGGTGCAGACGCGAAGCCCGACGAGGTCAGGGCGAGTCCCAACTTGCACGTACAGCGGTGTACCGCAATTACCGCAGAAGACGCGGAGGACGTCATTATCATATTGCCGGTCGTGTCCCTGGTGATGGTGTAGGAGCTGTGGGTAAGTTACTTGCCTGCGCGACCGCTGAGAGTTTGGCGTAGGCAGGCCACTTATCCACAGCGGTAGCCATCGCGGTGCTCCTGGGTAGGGTTGGATTGCGAACGCAACTCTGACCTTGGAGGCCACCACGATGACCGACGACATGATCGCCCTTCGCGAACTGCTGGAGAAGGGCTCCGATGCCACGCTGCTGCGCGCTACAGCGCGAGCAAGGGCGGCGTGGTCTCGATGACTCGCGCCATGGCGCTCGAGCTCGCGCCGCACAACATCCGCGTCAACGCCATCGCTCCCGGCACCACCGACACGGCCCAGCCTCGCTACGGCAACACCCAAGCAGAGTTGATCGAGATGGCTAGGACCATTCCGCTCGGTGGAAAAATGCTGAGACCCGATCAGATTGCGCGGACTGCCGTGTTCCTCGCGTCCGAGGATGCCTGTGCCATTACCGGCCAGGTCATACACGTGAACGGCGGGTCGTACATGCCGTGAATGTCGTCGTCCCTTCCGCCGCGGGAGCGTGCTCGTCAAGGCGTGTCGAAGGCGTCGTCCACCACCAGCGTTTTGTTGCTGCTCGGCTTCCCCGCTGAACCGGATGCATACTAGGGACACGGCTGGACGCGCCTGGCCGCGCCTATTGGTTCACGACCCCGCGCCCGGTTGGCGCATTTGAGTTCCACCACTTCGCGGACTACCGTTTAGGGACAGTAGACGTTCCAGGCAGCGGTCAGCGATGGCGATATCCGAAGCGAAAGAACTCCGACAGTGCCCTGGTGAGGGAGGCACACAATGACCACCTTCGACAGCTATGCGACGAAGTACTCATGCATTCACATGCGCCGTGTGAAAGGCATTCTGGAGATGCGGTTTCACACCAACGACGGTCCGCTCCGTTGGGGGCTCGGGCCGCATCGCGAATTGCCCGATGCGTTCGCTGATGTCGCGCGCGACCGGGAGAACCGGGTGGTCATCCTGACTGGCACGGGTGACGAATGGTCAGGCGTCCGCGCGACACCGGGGCAGAGCGCGATCAGCTCAGGCATTACCGCCAATGCGTTCGACCGTGTGCACTGGGAAGGCCGCGCCTTGCTGATGAACCTGCTCAATATCGAAGTGCCGGTGATTGCGGCGATCAACGGTCCGGCGTGGCGGCACGGTGAAATCCCATTGCTGGCGGACATCGTGCTGGCGGCGAACACCGCGGCGTTCCAGAACTCCGCGCATTTCCAGAACGGCCTCGTGCCAGGCGACGGTATGCACATCGTTATGCCTCTGCTGCTAGGCATGAACCGCGGCCGCTATTTCCTCCTGACCGGTCAGACACTATCGGCTCAGGAAGCAAAGGATCTTGGTCTGGTGGCGGAGGTCCTGCCGCCGGATAAGGTGCTGGCACGCGCCTGGGAACATGCCGAAGCTTTGGCGTCCAAGCCCACACTCCTGCTGCGCTATACGCGCCTGATGTTCACGGAGTATCTGAAGAAGCGTATGCAGGACCTGCTTGGCTACGGGCTGGCGATGGAAGGCTTGGCACTAATGGAACAGATTGACCAATCCAAATAGAAGGTCCTTCTCATGGACATCTCCGGCAAGACCGCCATTGTGACCGGTGCCGCTTCGGGCATCGGCCTTGGAATCGCGACCGCACTTGCGGAAGCGGGCGCCAACGTCGTCATGGCTGACATCCAAAAAGACACGGTAGAACAAGCGGCCCACGGCCTTTCCGGCACGAACAAGCGTGTCATGCCGGTGAGGATCGATGTGACGCAAGAGCAATCGATCATCGATGCTCTGGCGGAGGTCGAACGGAACTTCGGCAAGCTCCATATCGCCTGCAACAACGCCGGCGTGCCGATGCACGGTACTCGGATGGTCGATGTGCCGTCCAGCGACTGGGAATTCGTGATTGGCGTGAATATCTGGGGGATCATCCACGGCATCCGCCACTTCGTTCCCGCTATACTCAAGCACGGGGAAGAAGGGCATGTTGTCAACACCGCCTCAGTGGCCGGCTTTCAAAATCGCCGCGGCACCAATCAGGGGCCGTATTCGATGAGCAAATATTCTGCCCTCTCATTGTCGGAAGCTTTGGAACACGAACTGGAAGGCACCAATGTTGGGGTCACGGTGCTCTGTCCGGGTCCGATCAACACGAACATCGCTCGTGGCGCCCGTAATCGGCCGGACCATATGGGTGGGCCACAAGTCCGAGAGAATGACGAGGTAGTGCTGGCCGAACGGCTCGCCACCACGGGCATCAATCCCAAGACGGTAGGCGAGCGTGTAGTCGATGCGATCCGCACGAAGACGTTCTATGCATTCGTTAGCGCCGTGCCAGCGGACGTTATCAAGGCACGCCACCGCCGTATCGAAGAAGCTTTGAACAGCCCGTGGGTCACCCATTACCAAACTGATTTGGGTAATCCAAAAACCTGAGGAGAAGCTGCAGTGAGGACGATCAAGGTCGGCGAGGTCACCATTGACGCTGTGATTGAACGCGAGGGGCCATGGCGGAGACCGCAGGACTTCTTTCCACTCTACGATGAAGCTACGTTCAAGCGGCATCTGCAGGTGATGGAGCCGGAGGTTTTCGATCCCGCCTCCGGGATGATGTTCATTACGTACCAGACATTTGTTGTCCGGACGCCGCATTACACCATTCTGGTAGATACCTGCACGGGGGAAGACAAAGGACATCCGCCACCATTCGATTTCCCTGGCAAAGAGCGCTGGAGGAACGAGCTGTTCGCTCTGGGCGTTCGCTACGACAATGTCGACTATGTATTTTGCACGCATCTACATATCGACCACACCGGTTGGAATACGACTCTGCGCGATGGGCGCTGGGTGCCGACATTTCCGAATGCGAAGTACGTTTTCCATAAGAGGGAATACGCGGCTTGGGAGGGCGAGCACTCACGAGGTGCCAATCCTCCAGGCACTGTGTTCCGTGACAACTGCCTGCCGATCGTTGAAGCCGGGCAGGCGCTGCTCGTCGATGACAACTACGCCTTGGATGATACCGTCACGCTGACGCCGACGCCGGGCCACTCGCCCTGCCATTGCTGCGTCAATATTTCCTCGCGCGGCCAGCGAGCGGTGGTGACCGGGGACATGATGCATCACGCGATCCAGTGTCGGGAGCTTGACTGGTCTCCGGGTGTAGACTGGGATCCGGAGCAGGCGGCGGTATCACGTCGACAGTTCCTATCATCCGTCTCAGATACCGATACGCTGCTATTGCCGATCCACTTCCCGGCACCGACAGTGGGCTTGGTGACGGCGGATGGCGATCGTTTCCACTACCGCTTTAAGCGAGAGTAGCCAGCAAGAGCCGCTGATTGGCGCCGAGTTCGTCATCCATACAGGCTGAGACATTGCCAACTCCTGATATTTGCGGCGTCCATCAGTTCGCTCATCGCCAACAATCCGGAGCCTAAACCATGATTTTTCCGGCCGTTGCTCAGCTCGCAGTTCGAACCATCGTGGTTCTCGCGAGCAGTCTGGTAATCCTTGTTGCAAATGGCCTGGCTCCTGTGTGTGCCCAGGATTATGCAGCCATTATCGCGCAAGCCGACCGTACGGAGGCCGATCGCGTAACAGACAAACGCCGGGATCCAGTGAACCTTCTCACCTTCACTGGAGCGAAGACGGGATGGAGAGTGCTCGATATGGGAGCGGGCGCTGGCTATAGCACAGAGCTCATGGCCCGTTGCGTAGGTCCGACCGGAAAGGTCTATGGTCAAGTTGACGAGGAAGCCGAGAAACTGAGGGCTAGGATGACGATGCCCGTGATGAACAACGTCACTGTACTCGTGCGGCGGTCGGACGATCCGGTCCCCTCAGATTTACACGATCTCGACCTCATCACCTTTTACTTTGCCTATCATGACACGACTTACATGGGGATCGATCGCGCCAAGATGAACAAGGCAATGTTTGCCGCACTAAAGCCAGGCGGCTTTCTTGTTATCGCAGACCATT
Source organism: uncultured Alphaproteobacteria bacterium (assembly GCA_963850535.1). Lineage (GTDB taxonomy): Bacteria > Pseudomonadota > Alphaproteobacteria > Acetobacterales > Acetobacteraceae > JAMXLO01. The sequence continues at coordinate 100,567 of CAWKMC010000011.1, forward strand.
CAGCTCGGCCTGAAGACGGCGCCTCAGTTGGCAAGACTTATCATCGAATCGCAGAACAGACGCTCCGATCAGAGGTCGAGGCGGCGGGGTTCAAGTTCGTCGCCAACGCGCAGTTCCTCCGGCATCCTGAGGACGCTCGTACCAGCATCGTATTCCGCAATCCGACACTGGTGGACGAGTTCGTGCTGAAGTTCCAAAAGCCGATATGAGGCGATATCCGAGGTCATAGGTATCGTCCACGGTTTCTTGGGCATAAGCCTACGCCGCCTTACGCCAGGCCCGCGAAGTTTAAGCGCTTGGGGTTTGCGACGCAGCCGGCAGTGCGACAGACTGCCCATGTGGGGTCGAGAGATACGCCTGCGTACAGGCCGCCCTCCGCCTGTCGAGATCAGTTGCGCTCAGCACCTGCTTCCTGGTCAGAAGACGTTCCAGTGCAGTGAGCCAGTAGCAATAAAAGCGAGACCCGTCGTCTAACTCGCCCCTGCCCCGGACCGCGCGCAGCACCTCGGCAATTGCTCCAGCCCCTTCCGGCCAGATGAAGCAGCCGGCTTCGTGAAGCCGCACAGTCAAGGCGAACGCCTCTGCCTGCCAGGGTTCGGCGAACACGGGCCCGTCTTCGTCCCGAGGCAATGCTGGTCCGCCGTGAAGCGGGCAAGGCTAGCGCGCTGGCGCAAGATAGTCCTCCCAAAGGTCGATGCGGACCGTGTCACGAAGGTTGGCTGCTTTCGCGCGCAACGCGGCCGCCCGATCCAGTCGCATGATCATATAAGCGAAAGGCCGCTATAGCGCTAAGCCTTCTTCGGCGACCAACCATACGCTTTAGCGGTGGCACCACCCATCAGCATGGCCCGCTCACTGGCGCTCAGGCGGTCAGTCTTCAGGAAAGGCTCAACCGCTTGCTCGTAGTTGACGACGGCGAACGCACGCGTCCAGTCGGTGCCCCATAGGCAGCGATCGAAACCCCAAGCGTCGAAAATGCGCGCGAGAGGATCCCAGATGTCTGGGAACGGATAAGGTTCCTTTGACAGCGTGCAGGCGCCGGTGATCTTGATCACCGCATTCTTTCGCTTGGCAAGCTCCACCACTTTCGGAAGGTCGGCCCAAGGCTGCGGCGGGGCCGGCGGCACGGTCGGTTGCAGGATGCCCATATGGTCGATGATGAAGCGCGCATCGGGATGACGGTCGATCAGCTCCGTACCCGCGTCGACGTTGCCCCAGAAGAGAACATTGATCGGAAAATCGTGTTGGACAGCGGCGCGCACAATTCGGTTGATGCCGGGGTCGTCCGGGGCGCGTTTCGCTTCTTTGGTCAAAATTATGCGGATGCCGACCGTACCCGGTACCTTCTTCCATTCCGCGATAACTTCAGCGACCGCCGGATCGTCGGGGTTGACCGGCTTGACTAGTGCGAACCGGTCTGGGTGAGCTCGCCGCACGTCCACGGCATAGCTGCCATCGTATTGATACATCGAAAAGGGCGAGATGTAGATCGCGCCATCGACGCCAACCTTGTCCATCGCCGCCACCATCTCGTCCCCGGTAACGTGGGCAGGCCAGTTTGGCACGCTGTGCCAAGGTCGCTCCGGCGTGTTCGCCGCATAGGCATGGACCTGGGCATCAATGATCGTCATGTGGGAAGCCTCTTGCGGTCGCTGCTGCGCTTCTGCATGCGTCCCGCTCAGTAGCGCCGAGCCAGCGGTAGCCATTCCCGCCCCGACCTGCAGCACGGTGCGCCGGTCGATGCCAGTTGGTTGGTTGGCCATTCCTCCCTCCAAAAGCTTTTGCACTCGCACTCGTTTGTACAATGGAGATTGCAGACCTTCTTCAGCCCCGGTCAAGGAAGTCGTTCCTCGTGCGCCGCCGATAGGCTTCTCCGAGGAGGTGCAAACGCTGCCAGTGCTTGAAAGTGTGGCGCAATCACTGGATGGCGTTCGGAATTGATGTCGACTGACTTCAGTCAATGGCCACGGTCAACCATCATCAAGTGACTTGCCGTGCTCTCTTGCTATAGAAGCACACTGTGGCCAACGAGCAACGCTTGGTGGATATGTGGAAAACCTTGGATAAACCTGCTTGCGACAACTCAGTAAGTTCGGGCACCGAGGGGACCCAGCAGCGTAGGGAGCCAGCACAATGATGTGGCACGTTGTGTTCGCGGAGCCAGGTCGATTGCCGCAGTCGCGCGCAGCCAGATCGCGCGACCATGCGATTCATGTGGCGTGCGAGCTTCTCAGCCAATGCTTTGATGTTCGCAGGATTTTGGAGCCAGACGGCCGATTGATCGAGCGGGCCGAACTGAATGAACATTACGATCAAGGCAGGTTTCCCGGTCTGCGGCGCCTGACTGTCTCTAGGAAAATGACACCATTGGTGAATGCCTAAGAGGCTCGTGGGAGCATCATTGGTATCGCCTCCACCTTAGCTACAGCGAACAAGCTCAAGCGGAGCGCGACGTGGCTCGCAAATTTCTAAAGTCCCCAGGCGGTCTGCTCGCTCCGTTTACGGTTCAGTTCGAGGGGCAGTCGAGTAGCCGGCTAGTCCGCGCCTGAGTAGCAATCTGTGAAGTGAACTCCCATGTCGGCTGACGGCAGCACCTTTGCTGCCAGTCGTTCAGGGAGGAGGCAATGGCTGTAGCAAGCGTATCAAAAATCACCGCAGCTTCGCCGATCAGCTTTGATGCTGCTGTCCAGGAAGGCCTTTCGCGTGCGAACAAGACTCTGCGCGGTATAACCGGCCTTCATGTGATCGAGCAGAAAGCAAAGTGTGAGGAATGGCAAGATCGAGGAGTTCCGAGTCACCATGGAAGTGACTTTCATCTTGGAAGGATGAATTGATCGAGAAGGTGAGCCGGCCCGTGGCCAGAGGCTAATGGGCTGGCTCACCTGGTTCCCGGGGAAATAGAGGCTTGCTGCACCTTGTCGGGCGGTCCCTGGTTTGTGGGTTGTCGTGCCCGCGCTACTAGCTTCCCCTCGCGATGGACGAGGGTGCGACGAGCGTGCTCGCAGGGTTCGGCGCGTGAGTGCCCTTATGGCGTTGCAGTGGGGCAGCAGATCCGAACCTATCATGGCGAAGATTATCAACCACTCCGACGTTCGCGTGCCTCTTGGGCCGCTAGCGACAGCGATGTGGCCGGTTGAGCCATAAGCCGCTTCAGATCAATTGGCTCGCCGGTATCTGCGCAGTAGCCGTATGTCCGGTTCCCGAGCCTTGCAAGCGCCTGCTCCGTTTGCCGTAACAGCATCTGGACCCGCTCGCGGTTCTGGATCTCAAATTCTCGTTCGGAGTCCGCACTGGCATGGTCGGTCTGATCCCCCTCCCACCCAAGGTCATCGGCATCTCTGGGAGGTATCGCATCAAGTTCCCTCCGCAAGTCCGTCCGCGCCTCTTCTAGCCTTTGACGAAAATACTCGACCTGTTTCGGGTTCATGAATTCCTCAGTTGCCGAGGGTTGGTACCCGCGGCGGAAGGTCGATAGCCATCCCATTCTCCTGCTGTCGGCAAAGCGTCCGCAAGTTATGATGCGTCGGTGCATGAAGCCAATGCCCGATGCGACTCGGTTCTGGATGAACGTGTAGACCCGGGCGGCTAGGGGCGCCCCATCACCGCGCCAAGGTCGAACAGGCCGCGGCAGCGGCACGCGCCGACACAATCATGCGTCGAGCTGCAACTCCAGCACCGGCGACGTCGCCCGCCAAATGCCGCATTATCGGATGCGACACCATGGCATGAGTAGCAGCGTTCACCGCGATCTCAGTAGCGGCAACAGATGCCGCAGCCAGCGCCGTTTTCTGGAGCAAGGCCACCGTTCCCAAAACCCTGGGCGCCGTCACTCAGATCGGCGCGACCGAATAGTGGCATCGCCAGTTGAGTGCCCTACACCAACCCACCCGG
>CAWKMC010000012.1:0-27873 GCA_963850535.1 uncultured Alphaproteobacteria bacterium
AAACGAAGATGAGGCGGCTTTCCGCGCTGCCACGATAGCGAAAGAGATCAAGGCCCGGCTGATCGGTGAAGGTCAAAGTGACAGAGCAGCGCATGTCACAGCCATTACATCAACGATCGAACTGCCCGAGGACCCAAATCGTCACGCGGACAAGCTCAACCAGCTTCTGAGCGAGCGCCTGACCGCGCAACTCTCGTCCATCGAGACAAAGGCTCGCGAGACACTGAAAATGGCGGTGGCTAGTGCGACCTGTGAACTGGAACCGATATGGGGACGTCTCGGCACCGAGCCCACCGCTTACTATGGCCAATTATCTCGTGAACTGGACCATCGTGTGCAGGCTGCATATTGCACTCTATCTTCCCGCGATCGCGCTGATTTCGATTACGACCGACTCGTTCTTGGCGTTGCGGCGAGTGGTGCATTGGCGCAACTTGCATCGGGTCACCCAAGCACCATCTTCGTGACCGTCTGGTTCGACGTGTTTCTCGATCGGCGTCACCTGGACCGGTACCTGGCAACATGCAGGACCCTGGACCCGAGGCTCCGCGAGCGCCTCATGTTGGTCATCGCCGGAATACCGAAAGGCTGCCCACTCAGCCGTCTCCTCGATTGTATAAGCCGGCTGCGACCGATGTGCATGGGAGTTGCTCTACAGTTCGAGACCCTGCATACGCCGGAATTTGATCTGGCCGCCCTCGGGTCACCAATTATCTCTGTTCCTGTGAACGATCTGAGCATCGAGGACCCGACGCACAAAGCACAACTGACCAAGCTGGTGAGACGGCTGCACGAGTCAAACTCGCATATCCTAATCCGACAGACAGGTGCACGGGACCATACGCCGCAATATCGGCAACTGGGCGTGTATTTGATATCTCGCGCAGTTGTCCCCGCCCCCTCATAGTAACCCCATGAGACAGCGTCTTGGCAAACGCGACAATGAGACGAGACTGATCCTACACTACCAGGTTCTTCGGCACGTCCCGGAACGGCCGATCGTTGTCCGTCCGCGGTTCCTTCGGCATGCCAAGCACGCGCTCGGAGATGATGTTGCGCTGAATCTCGTCCGTCCCGCCCGCAATCGAGCCCGCCGGCACGCTGATCAGAATCTCGGAAATCAGCCCGTCCATCGGCGCATCCTCGCCGGCCAGCATCGCGTCCGCCCCGGTGATCAGCGTGTGCACCCGTGCCGCCGCCCGGGCCACGTGGCTTCCCACCAGCTTGCCCAAAGAGCCCTCCGGTCCGGGCGGCCTGCCCTGCATCTGCGCCGCCCGCGCCCGCCGCGCCGTCCACTCCGCCGTCTTCGACAGGATCAACAGCTTGGCGATCTCCTGCCGTACGGCCGGATCGCCGATCCGCCCAGTTGCCTTGGCCCGTTCAATCACCAGATCGACGCGGCCCGCTCGCTGTGGATACCACTTGTAGGGCTCCATAACGGTGACGTTCTCGGCGCGCTCCTCTTCGTACACGCGCCCCGACCTGTCAGATGATTTGCCCCAACGCGAGATGCCGTCTGCACCGCGCCGCTCGTGCATCAGCGTCGTCGTCGCCACCGCCCAGCCGCGTCCCACCTCGCCAACCAGGTTTTCGGGAGGCACCTCGGCATCGGTAAAGAACACCTGGTTGAACGACGCATATCCGTTCATCTGCCGCAGCGGATGCACCTGAACCCCCGGCTGGCGGACGTCGAGCACGAAATACGACAGCCCCTGATGCTTCGGCTTGTCCCAGTCGGTGCGCGCCAGCAGCAGGCCCCAGTCAGCATGATGCGCGCTGGTGGTCCACACCTTCTGACCGTTGATCACCCAGCGATTGCCCTTGAACTCGGCGCGCGTCGTCGCCCCCGCCAGATCCGATCCCGAGCCTGGCTCGCTGAACAACTGGCACCAGGTGTCCTCGCCCGTCAGGCTGCGGCGCAGGAACCGCCGCTTCTGATCGTCGCTGCCATGCGCCAGCAGCGTCGCAGCCGCGAGCCGTCGTATGCCCGTCTTGGCGACGCCGACCGCACCAATCCGCTGCATCTCCTCTTCGACCACCATCTCCAGCGCCATCGGCAACGCGCGGCCGAACCAGTCCTTCGGCCAGGAGGGCACGCCCCAGCCGCTGTCGATCAGCTTGTTGCGCCACTCCACCAGGCCGTAGTCCGGTTTCCAGTTCGCCTCGAGCCAGGTGCGCACATCGGCGCGGACAGCAGCTTCAGTAGGCTCGGCCATCATCCCCTCCGAACACAGAAAGCAACAGGAGCGAAAAAAGCATCCCCCTCCGCTTGCGGGAGGGGGTCAGGGGGAGGGGGCTCATGCCCCCCATGCCCGCATCATCAATTCGCGATGGTAGGTCGGATCACCCAGGAACACCTCGGAACTTTTCGCCCGCTTGAACCACAGATGCGTGTCGTTGTCCCAGGTGAAGCCGATACCGCCATGGATCTGGATCGTGTGTATCGCTGTTTGCATATACGCTTCCGCCGCGCATGCCTTCGCCAGCGAGGCGATCGCCGGCAGGTCCGCATCGTCCTCCGCTGCTGCCGATGCCGCGCAGTAAGCCGCCGACTTCGCCAGCTCGACGTCCACCAGCATGTCCGCCTGTTTGTGCTTCATCGACTGGAACGAGGCGATGGCACGACCGAACTGCACCCGCAGGTTGGCGTAATCCAGTGCCGACTGTCGCAGCCTCTCGGCCCCGCCCACCATCTCGTTCGCCAATGCCACCGTGGCGAGTGTCATCGTCCGCGCGAACGGCTCCGCTCCGCCGCCTTCCTCGCCCAATAGCTCCGCTTCCACCCCGCGGAATGTAAGCAGCGCCTGTTTTCGTGTCGGGTCCAGCACCTTCAGCGCCCGCCGCGTGAGACCTGGTGCATCGCCCGGTACGGTGAAGAAAGACAGCCCGCTGTCACCGCGCGCCATCACTACGATCAGGTCGGCGGTATGCCCATCCAATACGAAGCTCTTCACTCCATCCAGCCGGTACTTGCCGCTTGCCCGCATCTCGATGCCGCCGGCGTCCCAGCGTCCATTCGGCTCGGTGAAGGCGAATGTGGCAATCGTCTCGCCGGCGGCGATGTCCGGTAGCAGCGCACGTTTCTGCGCCTCCGTTCCCGCCTGCATGATCGCGGTCGCGGCCAGCACGGTGGAGGCAAAATAAGGCGCGCACAGCAGCGCCCGTCCCATCTCCTCCAGCACGATGCCAAGCTCTACCGGCCCAAAGCCTTGCCCGCCGTATTCCTCGGGAATGTTCACGGCGGTCAGCCCAAGCTGCTGGTTTAGTTCGCGCCAGCTCTCGCGCTGCCAGCCGGCCTCGGTCTCCATCAGCCGGCGCACCTCGGAAGGCGGCGACTTCTCCTCAAGGAACCGCCGCAGCACCGAGCGGAACTCTTCCTGCTCGGGAGTATTGCTGAACTGCATGCGGTTCCTCCTCGCCCGACGTTGACACTGGCCGCTCTCGGCCCCGGTAATACCGCATGAACTACCTGACCCCAACCTCGCCCGATCCCGTCGCTCGCGCCCTCGCCCTCGGTCCCGTCATCGAGGCTGCCGCCGACGAGATCGAGCGCACGCAGCGCATTCCGGAGCCGCTGCTGTCACTGATGCACGAGGCCAGGGTATGCCGCATGCTGCTGCCGCGCTCGGTCGACGGGGACGAAGTAGAGCCCTGGGTCTATCTGCGTGCACTTGAGGAAATCGCCCGGCACGACGGCTCGGTCGGCTGGAACGTGTTCGTGGCCAATAGCTCGGCGCTGATCGCGCCGTTCCTGCCCCCGGAATCGGCGCGCGCGATCTACGCTGATCCGCGCGCCGTTATCGCCTGGGGCCCGCCGAATGCGTCGAAGGCCCAAGCCGTCCCGGGCGGCTATCGCGTCACCGGGCAGTGGCAGTTCGCCTCGGGCTGCCGCCAGGCAACCTGGATGGGAGCCCACTGCCAGGTGCAGGAGCCGGACGGCTCGCTGCGTCTGAACGGCGCGGGCAGGCCCGTCGTGCGCACGCTGCTGTTTCCGGTCGAGCAGGCGACCTTGATCGATGGCTCCTGGGAAGTGATCGGCATGCGAGGCACCATGTCTGGTGCTTACCGGCTCGATGACGTCTTCGTCCCCGAGGCGTTCAGCAGCACGCGCGAGGATCCGACGCTTCGCCGCGAACCTGGCCGGCTCTATGCGTTTCCGATGCAGGGCATCTACGCCGTGGGTGTGGCCGGCGTGGCTTTGGGGATCGCGCGTGCGATGCTCGACGCGTTCGAGGACCTGGCGACACGCAAGACCCCGCGCAATCTCGGCCGCCTGGCGGACAATGCGACGGTGCAGTCGAACGTGGCGCAGTTGGAGGCGCGGCACGGCGCAGCGCATGCCTACCTGACCGACACGCTGAAAAGTATCTGGTCGGCCGACGACAGCTGGGTCATCGACGTGCCGTCGCGCGCGCGCGTTCGACTGGCCTGTTGCTTCGCGATACAGGCGGCCGAGGCCGTGGCGGATTACACCTACAAGGCCGCCGGGACGGACGCGATCTTCCTGGGTACACCGTTCGAGCGGCGGTTCCGCGATATGCACACGCTGTCCCAGCAGATGCAGTCCCGCGCAGCACATTTCGAGTCGGTCGGCCAAATCCTGCTCGGGATCGACCCACCGGGGAATTTCTTCTAGCGTCGGGCCGCTGGCGACCCCTGGTCGCTGCTGTTAAACGCCCGAATATGGACGCCGTCACAGCCGGCCTGGAACTTGCGGCCAGGCGCGATTCCACCCGCGCCTTGCTGACACGACTGTGGCACGAGCATATCAGTCACCACAAAGCACGGCTGCTGCTGATCCTGGTCCTGACCGCAATCATGGCTGGTACAACCGCGCTGTATCCGGTGGTGATCGATCACGCCTTCCAGATGTTCACCAATCGCGACCGGCGGATTCTGTATCAGATCCCTGCCCTGGTCGTTGCCGTCACTTCCATCAAGGCGGCAGCACAGTATTTCCAGAACGTGCAGGTGCAGCAGGTCGTGCTGCTGGTGATCCGGGACCTGCAGGGCCGGATGTTCTCGCACCTGACGCGGGCAGACCTGGCGCGTCTGGAACGCGAGGCGCCCGCTCAACTCGCTGCTCGTTTCACCACCGATGCAACGATCATCCGCGATGCGCTGACGCGTGCAGTGAACGGTATCGCCGACGCCATAACGGTGGTGGGGCTGATCGCCTCGATGCTGTATCTCGACTGGCTGCTCAGCCTGATTGCCGCGGCCCTGTATCCGCTCGCGGCGGTGCCGATCCAGAAGATCGGGCAGCGCATCCGCCGCGCGTCCGGTGGCATGCAGGAGCGCATGGGCGAGGCAGCGGCGATGCTGAACGAGAGTTTCGCGCAGGCCCGCACTGTGCGCGCGTATCGCCTGGAAGCAGTGGAGACCGAGCGCGCGGATGCGGCGTTCGGGCAGCTCTATCGTGCCCTGATGCGCATAGCCAAAGGTCGCGCGCGGGTGGACCCTGTGCTGGAGGTGCTTGGAGGCGCTTCGGTGGCTGCGGTCATCGGCTTCGCGGGCTGGAGGGCAGCGATCAGTTCACAGACGATCGGCAACTTCACCGGGTTCATTGCCGCTTTGCTGATCGCGTCGCGCCCGCTGCGGGCGTTGGGTTCGCTGAATGCCGCATTGCAGGAGGGCCTGGCGGGTTTGCTGCGGGTGTTTTCGGTGGTCGACGACACCCCGCATATCATCGATGCGCCAGGCGCCGCTGCCCTGCCGCCGGGGCACGGGCGCGTGGTGTTCGACGAGGTACACTTTGTCTACCCGGATGGACGCGTCGCACTTGCAGGGCTTAGCTTCACGGCCGAGCCGGGCACAATGGTTGCGCTGGTCGGCGCATCAGGTGCCGGCAAGTCGACTGCCCTTGGGCTGATTCCCCGCCTGCACGACGTGACAGCCGGCGCAGTAAAGATTGATGGCGCCGATGTCCGCCAGATCACCATGGCCAGTCTGCGCGATTCCATTGCCTATGTTGCGCAGGATGCGTTGCTGTTCGATGACACGGTGGAAGCCAACATCCGCATGGGACGCCCGATGGCGTCAGACGACGCGGTCGCTGCCGCGGCAGAAGCTGCCGCGGCAGCCGGATTCGTCGCGGCACTCCCGGAGGGCTACGCCACGCGAGTAGGGCCGAGCGGCCAGCGTCTGTCCGGAGGACAACGGCAGCGGGTGGCCCTGGCGCGGGCACTGCTGCGCGATCCGCGCATACTTCTGCTGGACGAGGCGACCAGCGCCCTGGACACCGAAAGCGAAGCCGCAATCCAGGCGGCACTGGCACGATTGCGCCAAGGGCGTACCACGATCGTCATCGCTCACCGCCTATCCACGGTCCGCGATGCCGATCTCGTCGTCGTGATGCAGAACGGCAGGGCAGTGGAACGCGGCAGTCACGCCGGTTTTGCTGGAGCAGGACGGAGTATATGCCAGACTAGTCCGCAGTCAGGCTTTGGTTGAGCCAGGGCTGGCGCAATAGAGGCTGTAACATTTCTCAAAATGCAATTTTCCGGGTAACCTGGACACGGCTTAGTAGACAACAGGATGGACGATCACACCCCGACGACTGAGCTGGCGCCCCCCGAGCCAACCATCAGGACGCGCGCGCGTCCTGATGCACGACTGTCGCGAGCACAGGACAGGCGGGCTTCACATGCCAAGTTGGTGCTGCTGCTGATCATTCTGTTCGCTGTCGCGGGTGGCGCAACCCACTGGTACCTGACCAAGGACGAAGCGAGCACCGACGACGCCTACACGGATGGCCATGCGATTGCCATTGCCCCCCAGGTCTCCGGTACGGTCGTCGCGCTGCGCGTCACCGACAATCAGCGCGTGAAAGCCGGCGACGTCCTGCTGGAAATCGATCCGCGTTCGTATGTCGCGGCGCGCGACCAGGCTCAGGGCAGCCTGGATGTGGCAGAAGCGCAGCTTGCGAACGCCCGCATCAGCCTGGACTGGACCAAGCAGGATTATCCGGCGCGGCTTGCCGCCGCTCAGGCGTCACTGGCCTCGGCCCAAGCCACGAACTTCAAGGCACAGGCCGACCGCCGCCGCCAAGGCAACCTGCCGAAGCAGGCCACGTCACAGCAGGACATCAACTCAGCCGAGGCGGCGCTGCGCACATCCGATGCCCGGATAGCTGAAGCTCAGGCAGCCGTGCGCCGCGCCGAGTTGGTGCCGCAGTATATCGGCCAAGCGGAAGCACAAGTGCGTCAGCTCGAGGCGCAAGTAGCACTGGCACATGCACAGCTCGCGCAAGCCGAACTAAATCTTTCCTGGACCAAGGTCGTGGCGCCGCATGACGGCTGGATCACCAGGCGCAATGTCGAGCAGGGAAACTATGTGCAGGCCGGCCAGACAGTTCTCTCCCTTGTAACGCCTGACATCTGGATCACTGCCAACTTCAAGGAATCGCAACTTGACCGCATGCGCGCTGGCCAGAAGGTGGATATCTCGGTGGACGCACACCCAAACTTAAAGCTCACTGGTCATGTCGATAGCGTTCAGCTTGGCTCCGGCTCCCGCTTCACTGCTTTTCCGCCGGAAAACGCCACGGGCAACTTCGTCAAAATCGTGCAGCGCGTTCCGGTCAAGATCCTGATCGACAACGGCCTCGACCCCGCGTTTCCTCTTCCCCTCGGTCTATCCGTCGTACCCACCGTGCATCTTGCAGATGCCGACCACAAATAGGACGAAGCAGACGCGCGTCTCCTTCGCGTTGATGCATACCAGATGAGCGAGTGGCAGGATGCCGCGTGGCGACCACGCGGTAGCGTATGGCTGGTGGCCGGCGCGGCAACCCTGGCGCCATTCATGGAGATCCTGGACACCACGATCGTCAACGTCAGCTTGCCGAACATCGCTGGTGCATTGTCGGCAAGCAATGATGATGCGACGTGGACGTTGACGTCCTACCTGGTGGCAAACGGGATCATTGTGCCGGTCGCGGGTTGGTTCGGACGGCTGATCGGGCGCAAACGATATTTTCTGATCTGCATTGCCGCATTCACCGTGTGCTCTTTCCTGTGCGGCATGGCGACCAACCTCGAGCAGCTGGTCGTGTTCCGGCTGCTGCAGGGGCTGTTCGGCGGCGGACTGCAGCCGTCGCAGCAGTCGGTGATCCTGGACACGTTCGCACCATCCGAGCGAGGCAAGGGATTTTCGCTGGTGGCAATCGCGGTGATCTTCGCGCCGATTGCCGGCCCAGTGCTTGGGGGCTGGATCACTGACAATTACTCCTGGCGCTGGGTCTTCCTGATCAACGTTCCGGTGGGGATCTTCGCCTTCGTTTCTGTACTGCAGTTGGTGGAAGACCCACCCTGGGTGCAGCGTGATCGCGCTCATCTGCGCGACATCGACTATGGTGGACTGGGGCTGATCGCTCTGGGCCTTGGATCACTGCAGATCATGCTTGATCGTGGTGAAGATGCCGATTGGTTCAGTTCGCCGCAGATCCAGCTGTTCGCTGTGCTCGCAGCGGTGGGAATTGTTGGTGGCACGTGTTGGCTGTTGCTGGTGGAGAAACCCGTCGTCGATCTGCGCTGCCTGAAGGACCGCAATTTCGCTGTTGGCGTGCTGATGGTCTCCGGCATCGGCGCAATCCTGTACTCGACCAACGTTATCATCCCGGTGATGGCGCAGCAGTGGTTCGGCTACACGGCGCTGCTGGCTGGTCTGTTGCTGGCACCTGGTGCGGCGGTGATGGTCCCGCTCATTCCGGTCGTGGCGCGGGTGGTCTTGCCGAACGTGCAGACGCGATACGTGATTGCGTTCGGTTTCTTCGTTCTTGGCTGCTCCGCCGCCTATGCCTACCGGCTGACGCCGCAACTCGACTTCTGGACGATGGCGACGTTCCGGGCATTTCAGACCGTAGGTCTGGCATTCCTGTTCGTGCCCAACAGCACTCTGGCCTACTCTACTCTGCCGCGGTCACTGAACGCCGATGCCACGGCGCTCTATTCCATGTTCCGCAACATCGCTGGATCCGTGGGCATCGCGGTTATCACTGCACTCGGCGCGGAGCGGCAACAGGTCCACCGCGCCTACCTGGCGCAGCACCTGTCGCCCTATGACCAGTCGTATCAGGACTTGTTGGCACGGCACACGCAGACATTGCAGGCCATGGGGCAGACACCGGCAAACGCGCATGAGGCAGCGATGGGATTGCTCAATCAGATCCTGAACAAGCAGGCGGCGATCCTGTCCTACATGGATCTCTACGCCTATGTGGCATTACGGCATTCTGCCTGGTGCCTTTGACCCTGTTGTTCCGTTCCGGCGTGGCCGGTCGCGCAGGTCGCTGACAAGCCCTTCCTCGCTGCGAATCACCGTGCTACCGCCGCGCCAATGAAGCGGCTGTTGCAGCATCCGACCGTGCAGACGGCGTTCGCCAAGGTGCTTGGACTATACCTTGCCTTCGCGCTTCGAACGACGCGGTGGTCGTTGGAGGGCCGGGAACACATGACATCGCATGCAGCGGGTGCGCCGGTGATTGTGGCGTTCTGGCATGAACGGCTGCCGATGATGCCGATGCTGTGGTTGAAAGCGCGCCGCTCGCCCGACGGACGCAACGCGCGAAATCGCGTGCATGTGCTGGTCAGCCAGCATCGTGACGGCCGCTTCATCGGCGCGGTGGTCAGCCGCTTCGCGCTCAATGTGGTGCTTGGGTCTTCGACCCGTGGCGGTGCCAAGAGCCTGCGCCTGTTGCTGAACCTGCTCGCCGGCGGCGACCATATCGCCATCACGCCGGACGGACCGCGCGGTCCGCGGCGCGTTGCCGCCGCGGGCGTCGCCCAGCTCGCTGCACTCTCGGGTGCACCCATTCTGCCGTGCGCCGCCCAGACGACGAGACGCTGGGTGTTGCGCACCTGGGACCGGATGGTGGTGCCCCGGCCGTTCGGCCGCGGCGTCGTCGTTTGCCTGCCGACCATCGCCGTCGGGCCCGACGCCTGGCAGGACGCGCTACCTGCAATCGGGGCGGCGCTGACCGCGGCGGTAGAGCGGGCGGACCGCTTGTGCCTCGGCTGAGTCTGGCGTCGGTCTGGGCCGCCGCGGCGACTGTCGGCGCGCCCGCCCTGCGGATCATGCTGCGATTCAGGCAAAGCCGCGGGAAGGAGTTACCGGGGCGTCTTGCCGAACGCCGGGGCATCGACGCCACGCCGCGACCGCCCGGCCGGCTGATCTGGCTCCATGCTGCCAGCGTCGGTGAAACCATGTCGATCCTGCCGGTATTGCCGCTGCTGATCGATGCGGTAGCCACCATCCTGCTGACCACCGGAACGGTGACCGCGGCCAGGCTGCTGGCCCAGCGGCTCGATCCAGGGCTGGCGGCTCGGGTAGTGCACCGATTCGTGCCGCTCGACGTGCCGGCGTGGGTGGGGCGGTTCCTCGACCACTGGCGGCCGGATGTCGCCGGCCTTGTCGAGAGCGAGCTTTGGCCGAACCTGCTCGCCGCCTGCCGTCGGCGTGCGATTCCGACCGCGCTGATCAACGCCCGACTGTCAGAACGCAGCTTCGCGCGCTGGCAGCGTGCGCCGAGACTGGCGGCCCAACTGCTGGGCGGTTTTGCGAGCGTGCAGCCCCGAAGTAAAGCGGATGCGGCACGCCTGCGCGCGCTTGGCTGTTGCCGGGTCGGCAAGCCGGGCGACCTGAAGCTTGCCGCGGCGGCTCTGCCAGCAGATGAGGTAGAGCTAGGTCGGTTGCGCGACTTGATCGGGAAGCGCCCGGTTTTTCTTGCGGCCAGCACGCATCCCGGTGAGGAGGAGCTGGTTCTTGAGGCGCATAGGATGCTCGTTTGCGACCATCCAGGCCTGCTAACCATAATCGCTCCACGCCATCCCGAACGGGGCACCAGCATCAGGGCCGATGGCTATCGTTCGCGTGGCGACGTACCGCCGGCGGAGGGGATATGGGTCGCCGATACGCTGGGCGAGCTCGGGCTGCTGTATCGCCTGAGCCGGCTTGCCTTCGTCGGCCGAAGTCTGCTGCCGCCAGGAGGCGGACAGAATCCGCTCGAGCCAGCGCGCCTCGGCTGTGCAATTGCGGTCGGGCCATATACCGGCAACTTCACCGACCATGTCGCAATGTTGCGAGACGCCGGTGGTCTCGCAGTCGTCGAGGACGTGGGCGAATTGGCGCGATGGGCAGACGAGCTGCTGCGCGACGCCACGCGTCGCCAGGCGATGGGTCAAGCCGCTCTCAGTGCCGTCGAACGCCATAGTGACCTGCCGCGACGCACTGCCGCCGCGCTGCTGACACTACTCGACGCCAACTCTCCCCCTCCCCTCGCAGGAGGGGGGAGGGGGGAGGGTGCCCGAAACCCCATCCCTCTCTAATCCCCCATGGTCCATCAGCCGGCGTTCTGGAGTTGCGACGGTATCCTCCCGCGACTGCTGTCGCCACTCGCTGTACTCACCACGGCGGTGACAGCACGACAAGTCGCGCGGCCGGGTTGGCATGCGTCAGTTCCGGTCATCTGCTGCGGCAACGTCACGGTGGGCGGGGCTGGCAAGACTACGCTGGCCCTGGATCTTGGCACCCGGCTGAACGCCATAGGGCGCGCGGTGCACTTCCTGCTGCGGGGCTACGGTGGTGCAACATCGGGTCCGCACCGGGTCGAGGCGGCCGACACGGCGGCCGAGGTCGGTGACGAGGCGCTGCTGCTCGCCGCGGTCGCCCCAACCTGGGTTGGCACCGATCGCGCGGCCAGTGCTCGTGCGGCGATCGCCGCAGGCGCACAGATCCTGGTCATGGACGACGGCCTGCAGAATCCCAGCTTGCGCAAGGATCTGTCGCTGCTGGTGGTGGACGGCCCATCGGGATTTGGCAATCGCCGTGTCCTGCCCGCAGGCCCACTGCGGGAGCCGGTGACCGCTGCGGCCGCTCGCTGCCAGGCTGCGGTACTGATAGGCCCGGACCAGACCGGGGTGTCCGCCACCCTGCCCCTTCCCGTCCTGACCGCAAGACTGCAGCCCGGTCCGGAGATCGGAACCTGGCTCGGCCGCCGCGCCGTTGCCTTCGCCGGTATCGCACGGCCCGAGAAGTTCTTTGCCATGCTGGCCGAAGCCGGCGTCATCGTCGATGCCAGCCTGCCGTTCCCCGACCACCATGCCTTCAGTCGCGGCGATATGGACCGCGTCATGACCGAGGCGGCGCGCTGCGACGCCACGCCACTGACCACACCAAAGGACGCGGTACGCCTGCCCGCTGCATACCGTGATAGGATCGGTGTTGTCGGCGTCTCGCTTGCCTGGGATGATCCGACAGCATTGGATGCATTGGTGGCGCGCTATGGATGACCTCGTCTTCCTGTTCGATGTGGACAACACGCTGCTCGACAACGATCACGTGCAGGCCGACCTGCGGCATCACCTCGCCGTCAGCTACGGACCTAAGGCGCGCGATCGCTATTGGGAGATCTTCGAAGAGCTACGGACGGAACTGGGCTACGCCGACTATCTCGGCGCACTGCAACGCTATCGCCGTGAGGAGCTACACGACCCGCGGGTGCTGCGCATCGCGCCCTGGATGTCTGACTATCCCTTTGCCGAACGCCTCTACGAGGACGCACTCGCCGCCGTGCGGCACGCGCAGCGGTTCGGGACAACGGTCATCATGTCCGATGGCGATGCAGCCTTCCAGCCCATGAAGGTCGAGCGCTCCGGGTTGTGGCGCGTGTTTGGCGACAACGTGCTGATCTTCATTCACAAGGAAGAGTTGCTGGACGATGTGGAGCGGCTGTTCCCGGCGCGCCACTATGTGATGATCGACGACAAGCTGCGCATCCTGGACGCGTTGAAACGCACGTGGGGCGACCGCGTGACCACGGTATTTCCCAAGCAGGGCCACTATGCGTGGGATCCGAAGACCCTGGCGCAGTATTCACACGGCGACATACAGCTGCAACGCATTGGCGACCTGCTGCAGCTTGACCGGTCAGCCTTCGTCGGCAGCTGAGCGTCCGCCCGCCGGGGGCAGCGGCGCGGCGTCTTCGATCGCAAAGCCGTCGCCCAGGCGGTCGTCCTCGTCGACCGTCCAGGTTGCGGTGCCGTGGAACGATGCCGTGCCGGCAACACGGACGCGCCAGGCCCGGTGAGGGCCGAGCCGCTCCTCGGCCAGCAGTTCGCTGTGGAATGGGACACCTGACGCCCCGGCGAAGATGCGGCGCATGCCGGGGGCGATCAGACCGCGCGCTGCATCGACTGCCATTCTTGCAGTGACCCCGCTGCCGGTGGCACTGCGGTCGATCTGTCCCTCGCCAAATACGCATAGATGCCGACTGGGTTGCGGTGAAGTGGCCGGCGTGTCGTCAATCAGAATCGCGCTATAGAGGAAGGAGAGCTCGGGTTCGATAGGATGGCGAACTTCGCCACGCGCGCGGATCGTGCGCATGACCGCGAGCGCCGCTGCGCGCAATTCGCCGACCGGAGAGACAGCGAGATCCAGGCCAAGAAGTGACGCCGGGAGGATGGCGTAGAACGCTCCGCCGTAGCCGATATCGCAGACGACACGGCCAAGGCCCGGAAGGTCGATGATGGCGTCGAGTTCGGCGGCAAATGCCGGGACGCTGTCGAAAGCGATGCGTGCCCCGCCGTCAGTCACATGGACGGCGACCGGCCCGCAGGGACATTCGACAATAAAATCGGCGCGGCCGTCGTGCATCGGCACGCGACCGGACTTCGTGGCCCAGCGGCCGAGCGCGATGGTTGCATGCCCGCACATGGTGCTGAAACCCGAGTGGTGCATGAACAGCACGCCAAACGCGGCGGGAGGGGCAGCCGGCACAATAAGTGCGCCATACATCTCGGCGTGGCCGCGTGGCTCCAACATTAGCCGGCGGCGGTGGAGGTCGAGCCGTACCGCTGCATCCTGGCGCTTCTCCAGGACATTGCCGCCGCGCGGCTCGGGGAAGCCTTCCAGAATCAATCGCACGGGCTCGCCGCCGGTGTGCAGTCTCGATCGTGCGGTACTGGGCGACCGGTCCGGGCATGCCGCAGGTGTGACGGCTGCCCGCTTCGTTGACAATGCCCCCGGTTTCGACCTAGAGCCGCTGTCCCGGCGGAGGGGTGCCCGAGTGGCTAAAGGGGACGGACTGTAAATCCGTTGGCGCACGCCTACGTTGGTTCGAATCCAACCCCCTCCACCAAAGAGCGCGACTAACCCTTTGAATCACGTAGCAATTATCTGCGATAACAACACTGGCATACAACTTGGCATGCACTCTCGCTCTTGCGTCTCTGCTCACTCTTCATTTGTTCTCGGCAGGCCGGTAGGGGCCACGCTTGCCAAGCCAAGCCAATCCGCTCGGCGGGGCGCAATGCCGAAGTGGTTCCTGGCCGGCGTGTGCGCCAGACACCCTGGCCGGCCCGTCTTGCGTTGGATGGTGCGGCACCTTGAGTGAAGGCCCGCCATGGCGGCCGCCTACGCCTCATTCCGGGCACAGCGATCCGCTATCTTAGCCAGCCCGCTGCGCGAATTGGACGGCTTCACCCTTGCGGTTGACTGCCGCGGGCGTTGTGTTTCGCACTGGAGAGTGCGAACTGCACGGTGTTGCCGGTGCAGAACCTGATGCTGCCGGTCTGGATCGGTGCGAACATCGATGTTGGCATACGCCTTGCCCCTCGGATGGCCGATACTGGTACGTCAATCCGCACAACACGCTGTGCGACCATTGCGCAGCAGATGGACGTGTACAAGCGCGCGCTGGACGCCTGCGGCAAGCCGTTTCCGGCCGAGTTTCCGATGGCGCGTGAGGTCTTCATCGGTTCCACGCGGGCCGAGGCGGTTGAGCGGGCGCGGCCGTTGGAGCTGAAATACAAGGCGTATCGCGGGTGCGGCCAGGACAAGGTGATGCCGTCGCTGGATCACTTCGATCTCGATTTTGCGGAGCTGGTGGACGATAGGTTTCTGATCGGCTCACCGGCGGAGGTGACGGAGCAGGTGCTTGACCTGCGCCGTCGCTTCGGCGTCACCACGCCCATTGCCGGGGTGCACTGGGTCGGGATGCCGAAGAGCCTGGCATTGGAGCAGATGCAGTTGCTGGCCGACGAGGTGTTCCCCGCGGTGCGGTCTGCCGCGTGACGGCGAGCGGGAATGGACTACCAGCGGCCCTGACCAGAACCGACGCGAACTCGGAGATTGCAGATTTTGTCGGCGCAACAAGACGGAAAAGGGAGCAGCCAGTCTGATCGCGGTCAGGGCAATGCAAAATGGCTCGGTCGAGCGGCGGTGGTGCGATGGTGTGATCTTGTTCACGGTATCGCTCATTATCGTGGTATAATCAGAAATCCGCAGGAGCCAATGCGTCTAGGCGAGTGCCTATCAAGTTTTACAACTGACGGAAAATTGCGCAGGCAGTGCTTGGGGTACATGATTGGGCAAAGCGGAAGCGTTCGCATGAGCTGACGCTGTTCCAATTGGTGGGGGGCGCCAATGGCAATTGCGGCACAATTTGGGCGTGGGGACCTGATTTAAAATTGCGCCGGTAGGCCGTGAGCGACGGCTTGGAAAAATGGTTGCAAATGGCTGGTCTGGGCGACCGGATCACGCAATTTCGCAGCGCACAAATCGACTTGGAACAACTGCTCAAGCTTACGAGTCATCAACTTGGGATACTTGGATTATCTCCAGACGAACAGGTCCGGTTCACGCTAGCTGCTGCCGGAAGTCGGGCGTTGCCAGCAATAAGCCCGCCCCCTGAACTTCGCCCAATCACGGCCACTTACATTGACCTGGTTGACTCGACAAAGATATCAGTTCGCCTAGACCACGAAGATTTCCTTGAAACGCTGAGCCAATACTACGAAGCGTGCAGCGTCGCGGTAGCGCGGTACGGTGGGCATATTCTCCAGCTGCATGGCGACGGAGTCCTTTCACTTTTTTCTCTACCCCTCGCCCACGACGACGACCCTGAGCGAGGGGTCCGAGCGGCGCTTGACACAGTCGCCGCGGTGAGTTGCATCCGGGCCGCGGACGGTGCCCCGATCGCTGCGCGTGCAGGAGTTGCGACAGGCAGAGTGTTGGTTGGTGCTCGGTTTGGGAAGGCGCTGAAAGCGGCCGTCGGCGAATTTGGTGAAGCGTTGGGCAGCACGTTGCATCTTGCCGCTCGGCTGCAGGCGATGGCGCCGTCTGGCGGCGTTATGATTGCCTCGGAGACCGCGTCACGATTGCGGGGCCGGTTCGCGTTGGAGGATGTCAGGAGTTCCGAAGTTTACGTGGTTTTGCCGAACCCGTTCGTATGTTCCGGGTGACTGCTGAGAATCCGCCCAGGATACGAACACCAAGCCGCGCTCAGCACCTGGCAAGCTTCGTTGGACGACGCAACGAGCTCGCATTCCTGCATGATCAATGGAGAGCGGTGCGCGACGGACGCGGCGGAACGGTACTCGTGCGTGGCGAAGCAGGAATTGGCAAGTCGCGGCTGATCAGACGGTTCGTAGTGGCGCGCAGCGGGCGCAAGAAGGGTGGGCTCCTTACCATCTCCGGCTCGGTGTTTCATGTGGACGAACCGTTGTGGGCCGTAAAGACGGCAATACGACTTTTGCTTGAAATTGGCGCCGGTGGCCGGCCAGAGGTGTGCCGCCGTCTCAAGCACCTCCTCTTCGGAGATCGCCCCAGTCCTACCCCGGAATTGTCAGCTGTGGCCGAATTGCTTGCGCTGGATGAAGAGCTTGAGATAGCACGATTGCCAAATGTCTCACCTTCGCGATTAAAGGAACTGACCCTAGATACGCTGATAAGCGCCGCGATGAGGATCGCCCGATCGGCCCCCCTGCTTTTGGTAGTCGAAGATGCACAGTGGTTAGATCCTACCTCAATGGAGTTACTTATCAGGCTTGTTGAAGTCGCGCGACACTGCCGGATAATGGTGTTGCTGAGTGCTCGAGAAGACTTTTCATTTCCAGAGGTCGAAGCAAAACCGCGAACAATTGAGCTTGGAGGCCTGGGGGAGGCGGACGCAGGGAAGGTTCTTACCGAAATTTGCGGAATACAAATCCCAGCGAAGGTCCGACAGGAGCTAATCGATCGTACTGGAGGCATACCGTTCTTTCTTGAAGAGTTCGCACGCGCCATTGTGAGGAACGATGCCCGTGAGGTGCTGGCAATTCCGGCGACACTACACGAGTGTCTTGCTGCACAGTTAGACCGTGCCGGATCAGCTAAGGCTGTTGCTCAGGCGGCAGCGGTATTGGGTGGAGACGGCTTTGATGTTGCGTCGCTATCGACAATTGTTGGCACCCCGGAGCTAGTGATCCAAGAAGCACTGTCGCATCTTGAAGCAGTGGGTCTCCTGGAACGTCGCCGCGTTCCATCAGCCAAAAGCTGGACATTTCGCCATGCTCTGCTCCGAGAAACCGCATACGACAGCATGCTACGGGATCACCGGCAGTTGCTGCATGGCAGAGTGGCAGATGCTCTAGCTTCGGAGGAGGAGCCTGCAATCCTCGCTCACCATCTGAGCGCGGCGGGTCGTATAGCCGAGAGCATTCCACACTACCTTAGCGCTGCGCGACGCAGCGTCGCACACTCAGCTCTGCAAGAGGCGGTCCGACTGCTCCGACGTGGCCTGACTATGCTCGAGACCTTGCCTCCGACAGATACACGCCAGAAGCAGCGACTCGAACTAATGGTCCTGTTGGGTCCCGCACTGCTAGGTTTCTATGGTCCAGGAGCGCAAATCACGCAGGATCTATATGCGAACGCCGTGGCGCTTGCTCGTGAGTTACCCGATTGGGGAGAGCATTTCCCGATCTTCTGGGGGTGGTGGCGCCTGTCGCATCTGAGAGATTTCAACGAAAGTCGCGAGCGTGCTGCGAGGCTTTATAGAGAGGTGCGACATCGCGGCGATCGAGGATTGTTGCTTCAGGCGCATCATTGTAGTTGGGCCGCATTGCACAACCAAGGGGATCTGGCCGGCAGTGCTAGGCACATTAGGGCGGGCCTTGCACTTTACCGAGTTGATGAGCATCGAGGGCATGCATCGTTCTACGGAAATCACGACGCGAAGGTGTGCGCTCACGCTCACCTGGCACTTGGCCTTTGGCAACGGGGTTTGGCGCGTGCAGCCGAGGCCGAAGAGGCGCAGTCGCTTGCGTGGGCGCAAAGTCTTGGACATGTCGGCAGTATATTGCACGCGCTCGAATTTGCCCTCGTTCATCGGGCCTATCGACACAACGTTCCGGAAGTGCGTGCAGTAGCTGATCGTCTATTTCGACTGGCAGACGAATACGGCTACGGTCACTATTGCACCCGTTCTCGCATCTTCCAGGGATGGGCGATGGCGATGCAGGATGACGCGAGAACGGGAGCGAGGATCGCGGACGAAGCGCTTGCAAGCGAGCGAGACGTGAACACGGCGGACGACTTTGCTGTGTTTCATTGCCTAGTTGCTGAGGCCTGGGTCGCTGCTGGCGAACCGGAGCGTGCGCTGACCGACTTAGTAAGTGCGCGAGCAGCGTTCGAACGTATTGGACTACACCATTGGCTACCGGAGATCTGGCGCATGATTGGAGATCTTACGATTGCCTTGGACGCGCAAAACCCGACTGGCGCCGCGAGGGCCTACGTCAAGGCTCGTCGCCTTGCACAACGTCAGGGGGCGCATCGGCTTGCATTGCGTGCTACGATACGCATGGAACGAATGTCGTCTTGGCCCAGCCGACAACGTTCCACCGCACGCCTAGCAAGAGCGCGAGAGCGCGTCTCGGAGTTGGAAGAAGAACCTGCGGATGAGTCGGGCGCCGTGTCGAGCTTCACTGCCGTGGGGAGTCTATGACTGGAGCGCTCGATAGTCTCGCCGTGCCTAGCAACGGCTTCAAGCAATTTAGAGAAGGCACGCACCGGGTCATCGCGCCGGAGGTCACACTGGAGCAAGTCTGGCCAATCGCCCGTCGTCTCGGGATTACGCGGCTCGCCAACCTGACGGGGCTCGATACCCTCGGCATTCCCGTTGCAGCCGCTTACAGACCAAACTCGCGCTCCGTCGCAGTATTTCAAGGCAAAGGTATGACATTGCCTGCAGCCAAGGCATCAGCTTTGATGGAAGCAGTGGAAACGTGGCACGCCGAGCAGATCGCTTCATCCGACGTGCGCGGAACATTTCAGGACCTTGCAGCTCGAGGGTTGCCCGCGGTGGATCCGGCACGCCTGCCGCGGGCGGCCGAATTCGCGAACTAATGCGGCGGATACGGAATTCGACTGGATCGAAGGACGGGACCTCTTCACTGGCGCACATCGTTTGGTGCCGATCGATCTAGTCAGTGCCAATTACACGCTGGGGAGTGCCACTATTGGATCTTTGCAGGCCACGACCAGCGGCTTAGCGGCGGGCAATGGTTTGTGGGAGGCGTTGAGCCACGCCCTTTGCGAGGCCATCGAGCGTGATGCGGTCGCGTTGTGGCGGCTGCTTCCGGATGCTGCGCAAGACGCAACGACGCTCGATTTGTCAACAGCTGTCCCGACGATTCATTCCGCACTACTTGAGAAGTTTGCGGCCGCGGGCATCGAGGTACGGGCATTCGATGTAACCTCCGATATCAGGGTGGCGTCTGTGCTCTGTTTGCTCGGCCCTGGGGACAACAATGATGAAATGCAGCCCGAGTTGGGATCGGGCTGTCATCCCGACCCCGTCGTGGCCCTGTGCCGGGCGCTGTCGGAGGCTGCCCAGGCCCGGCTGACACGGATTTCGGGAGCGCGCGATGACCTGGTCATCTCGTCCTACGAGATTGCTCCTCGGGCCTCCAGGGCACGTGCTGCACGCACTTGGTTGCGTGCAACTAGGTGTCACGAGCACGCTCGCAACTGCGACAGCCTTCCCACCTGCGCTCAATCTACGATACGCCGTGATGTCGTGGAGATGTTGGAGTGCCTAGTGCGCGCTGGCATTCACGAGGCGATTTGGGTGGATCTGACGGATCCCAATATCGGCGTCCCAGCGGTTCGTGTCGTCGTGCCGGGGCTTGAAGGGCCTGCCGCACCCGTCGGTGGTGGTTATGTGCCTGGAGCACGGGCTCGGCTCAGACAAGCGGGTTTGCTATGACAAACAGTAAAGTTGTCGTATTTCTGGGCCCGAGCCTGCCTGTTAGCCGGGCAAAGGAGTTACTTCCCGGTGGCGTTTTTCTTCCGCCGACCCGCCAGGGCGATCTCTACCGCGCGGCGCGTGACCGGCGCCCCACCGCCATAGGCCTAATTGATGGCTTATTCGCGACGGCCCCAACGGTGTGGCATCGGGAGATACTGTGGGCGATGGCCGAGGCGCGAATTGCAGTGTGAGGTGGACCCGAAAAATCGGACAGGAGGTTAAGCTCGGTTTGCTCCTGAGAAGGACAGACCTGAATGATGGGCAAACGGAAGCGGTATTCGGCGGAATTCAAGGCGAAGGTTGCTCTTGAAGCGCTGCGCGGTGAGCTGACAGCGGCGCAGCTGGCGAGCAAGCACGGCATCCACCAGACGATGGTGGGGGAGTGGAAGAAGCAGGCGATGGAAGGGCTGGCGGCGGTGTTCTCTGACCGTTCGGCGGCGCAGGAGACGGCGAAGTCTTCCGAGGCGGAGGTTGAGAAGCTGCACGCGAAGATCGGTCAGTTGCTGGTGGAGCGGGATTTTTTGGCGAAAGCCTTCGGTCGATGAGTGTCGAACGGAGGCGTCAGATGATCCAACCGCAACATCCACGGTTGTCGGTGGTGCGCCAGTGCGAACTGGTGTCGATCAGCCGGTCGGGGTTCTACTACCAGCCTGCCGGCGAGACACCGCTGAACCTGGCGTTGATGCGGCTGATTGACGTACAGTTCCTGGAGACCCCTTGGTATGGGTCTCGCCAGATGGCGCGCCATCTTCGGCGCGAGGGCTACGCGGTCGGCCGCAAGCGGGTGCGTCGGTTGATGGCCAGGATGGGACTGGAGCCGATCTATCAACGGCCACGAACAACGATCCCGCATCCTGGACATCGGATCTATCCGTATCTGTTGCGGGACCTGGTGATCGACCGTCCGAACCAAGTGTGGTGCGCCGATATCACCTACATTCCGATGCGGCGTGGCTTTCACTATCTGATCGCGATCATGGACTGGTCGACGAGAAAGGTTCTGTCCTGGCGAGTGTCGAACACCATGGATGGTGAGTTCTGCATCGAGGCTCTGGAAGAGGCTTTGGCACGGTTTGGCTGTCCCGAGATCTTCAACACCGACCAGGGAAGCCAGTTCACCTCACCGCGCTTCACCGGTGTGTTGGAGAAAGCGGGTGTACGCATCTCGATGGACGGCCGTGGGCGCTGGATGGACAACGTATTCATCGAGCGGCTCTGGCGCAGCCTGAAGTATGAGTGCATCTATCTGAACGCATTCGAGACCGGATCGGAATTGCGTGCCGGACTGACTTGGTGGATCGGCTACTATAATGCCAGGCGCCCACATTCGACGCTGACCGGACGCACACCGGACGACGCTTACTGGGCATCCGGGATGGATCAGTTGGCGGCATGACGACAACCAGAACCGAGCTTATCCAAGCCGCCAAACTGTCCAACTGGAGGGGTCCACCTCAGTGTTCGGTGGCGCGAGCATGGGCGCGTTGCGCGCCGCGGAGCTGGACGCGTTCGGGATGATCGGTATCGGCAAGATCTATGAGTTGTATCGGTGCGGACAGTATGCGCCCTTCGCTGAGCCGTTCGAAGATGACGACGAGGTAGCGGTACGCCATGCACCGCCGGAGGTTGGTTCCCTTCCTGTATCCGACGCGATGGTCGATTTGCGCGAGACGTTGTTTGCCGCCGAAACTGCGAGCGTTATTGGTATCGGCACGCGCGACAGCCTCGCCCACGCGCTAAAGAACCTACACTTTGCGGAGCGCAGCTTCATTCGGTTGGCTACAATGGCCGCGTCGCTCAGGACAGGCGAGGGTGCCGAGCTTGCGGCTTGGTTGCGCGCTGGCCATGCCGTCTCGCAAAAGCGACGCGATGCGGAGGCGGTCCTGCGGCGCATGTCCGCGGATGCGCGGCCATTGCTGCCAATTTTTGTATTCGAACGAGCGCTAGTGTGGGAGCGGTTCCGTCACGCGTCTGATGCGTCCGCACCCGGTCCGCTTTCCGAAGCGGCGGAGTAGCGGCCTTGGCTGGAGGGACACGATTTTATCTTTGGCCGAAGCTGGAGGAAGGCTTTACGAGCCCCGAGTTGGTCGAAATTTCTCTGGCCCCAGGTAGTATCTCTCCTGGGCCGCAGGATCGGTGGATGTACGTGGCTAATGCGGTGGATAAGTCGCAGCCTTACAAGCCCCCAGGCGAGATGCCGCCGTACATGGGACCCGAGTATCCCCCGGCAGTGCCTGACCGAGGAGGGCATTTCGACTGGATCCCGCAAGGCACGCCACAGTTCCGGGCGGCTCATCTCTACGGCACGGTGCGACGCGTGCTTGACATTTGGGAGACGCTTCTGGGGCACCGGATCGTGTGGTGGCACGTCGATGCGTTCCCGAGGCTTGAGTTAGTGCCGACTGTTCGCTGGGGAAACGCACATTCTGGCGCTGGATTTATTGAGACAGGTAGGCTGTGGTCGCACGTCGGTGTCCCCCAGGAGCTTTGTTTGAGTTTCGACGCGGTGGCGCATGAAGTCGGCCACAGCATTCTGTTCTCGGTACTCGGTGCGCCGGCAACAGGCCACCTTACAGGAGCTTTTCTGGCATTTCATGAGACCTTTGCCGATCTGGTTGCCGCTACGTCGACGTTGTACTTCGATTCCGTGGCGCAGCACCTGTTGCAGCAAACAAACGGGAATCTCTATGCCCTTAATCTGGTCAGCCGGGTGGGCGCGTTATCCGGCAGCGACCAGGTAAGGTTACTGGACAACGATGTTACTCTTTCAGATCTTGGCGGATTGCGGTTAGGGCCCGATGGGAATTGGATTGATCCATCGGGCATCGGGCGCGATGCACATGCCGCGGCCGCTCCGCTATCTGGTGCCATTTGGGATTGTTTCGTAGAACTGTTCCAGGATGGGCTCGTCCGACGCGGCGCTATTGGTCATCAGCTTGACACTCGCGGTTGGAACAAGGCGCGGGTGACTTCCGCACTTGCAGAGCTCCATGCTGCCGCGGGCGCCGCGCTGCAGCGTTTCTATGCCGAGTTTGATGTTGCGTTACGTGACGCGCGCGACGTCGTTGGACTGGCGCTGGCACGATGCATCCAGCGCATTGTGGCAGATGATCTTGACATTCACACCGTGGCTGCCCGCTTCTGCAAATCTGTGATCGAGCGTTGGCCATCGGATATTCTTCCTGCGTTAATTGAGAATTTTATGGACCGACAGATAGATCCGACGCCGCTGCTAGGCCAGAGCTCATCAGTTGCTTATGGACGTGTGCGGCGTCCACCCAGTCGTGTTTTGGGATCCGCCAATCTCGTGACGCCGCATCCCGCCGTGCCAACGGTTGGCTCTTGCAGGGGTTGCGGAAACCCAGCCGCGGTAGCAGCAGTCTGCGGTTTCATTCGGCACCCTTATCGCGGCGCTGCTGCGCTGTCGGGGCTGTGACGCCGTGATTACGTTGTCGAAGGCTTACTTGGCTCCTACGCACGAAAAGCGTCTCCGTCCCTTCACAAACAAAGCGAGGTACGATAAATGTCCGAAGCAATGAATTGGACTCTGCCTCGCCCCCTCCACCATTCGCCTGTTCGGCTGGGTGCTTAATGGTTTTCCTGCGCTCGCGGGCCCTCCAGCCGTGCCCCAGACGGCCGGGTTGGCAACGACGGTGCCGGTGGACCCCGGACAACTTGCCGCCGCAAATTATGTGGGCCGGGGTCTGACTGCTTCGATACTTCAAGATCCTAACCTGACCATCTCAGTCATTGTACAGCACAAGGCCAGCGCGATCGCGATTGCCAAAAGTGACTTTTGAGAATTCGTCCACGGATTATGGTGCCATATCATCGCACCCAAACTCCCACCGCAACGAGATAAGTTGATAGACCGGAACAGTTAAAGGCAGGCCCACCCGCAAGAGGGGTCAGGCACCATCCCGTTCGGTGACAGATGCTACAATGTTCAAGTAGTCGGTGCAATCCCTGTGCACGTCAAATGTCCGCGACACTGCCCGGTATGGCGATAACTCAAGTACTGTGCGGCAAGGCTTCACAAGAACAGGGAGATGAGCATGGCGCCGACCGCCGTACAGACGGTCCCGTGGTGGAAGGAGCCTACCAAGGAGCAATGGCATGCCTGGGTCGCAGCATGGTTGGGCTGGACGCTGGATGCGTTCGACTTCTCGATCTTCCTGCTGATCATGCTGCCGATCGCGCAAGGACTTTAACGTGCCGCTGACCGCTGTTACGGCGGTGTTCACCCTCACACTCTGGTTGCGCTTGGCGGGGGCGACGGCGTCTGGCTGGCTGTCCGATCGCATCGGTCGCAAGAAGCCACTGATGATCTCGATTCTGTGGTACTCGATCTGCAACCTGCTGGCCGGTATAGCGCCCAGCTTCGGCTTGCTGTTCCTGTTCCGCGCCTTGCTCGGGATCGGCATGGGGGCCGAATGGCCGTGTGGCGCGGCATTGGCGATGGAGACGTGGCCCCAGCGGTCGCGCGGTCTGATGGCGGGCATCCTGCAAGCGTCATGGGGAATTGGCGCCCTGCTATCCGGTGCCGCGTATGCACTGTTCTATGACTCCATCGGCTGGCGTGGCTTGTTGATCATGGGCGTGCTGCCGGCACTGGCCGTCGTCTATATCCGCCGTTACGTCAAAGAGCCGGAAATTTGGACGCAGAACCGGGCGATCCAGCGCGAACGGAAGAGTGAAGTTCGGGCACCCTTGTTCGCCATCTTCAAACGCAATGTGCTCGGCCAACACGCTGAACGCCTGCTGGTGGATGGCGAGTGGCTTCATCGTCGCCTATTCGATCGGGTCACTGTTCCCGACCCATCTGCAAAAGGACCTCGGCTACAGCCCGGCGATGGTGGCATTGCCGGTGATGGTGCAAAGCTTCCTGTTCTTCCTCTCCGGCTTCCTTTGGGGCTGGGTCGCCGATAGACTTGGCCGGCGTTGGGCACTGATCTTGCCTGCTATCGGCTGCCTCATCGTGACGCCGCTCTATCTGTTCACCCAGGACTACACGATGATCGTCGTGTTCTTCGGCCTGCAAGGTATGTTTGGGGCCGGCGGCATGTATGCGACAAACCCCAGCTATCTGTCCGAGCGCTTCCCGACGGAGGTGCGCGCGACGGCCGCCGGGTTCTGCTATCACCAAGGCGCGATCTTTGGCGGCCTGACGGCGCCGATCATCGCCTACTTTGCCGCCAACTGGGACCTCGGCTTTGCGATCCCGATGGCCATCGGCACCTTCGGCGGGACGATCAGCTTCATCATCGCGATGTCGCTTGGCCCGGAAACCCGTGGCAAGCACCTCACCCCCGAACTGGGGGTGGCCGTAACCTGACGATGTGGGATGCGGAGCAACGAACCTCCGCATCCCATCATAAGACTCTCGCATCGGCACGCACCGGCTGCGCTGCGTTCGTGCTCGACTGTCGTGGACGGCCAGCGGGAGGAGACGACGCCCGGTGATGTCGTGCTGACGCCATCTGGATGCTGGCACGGTCATGCCAACGACGGTGATGCGCCGGCATTCTGGCTCGACTTCCTCGACGTGCCATTCGTGCGGCACATCGGGGCCACATCGTTCGAGCACTATCCTGAGCCATTCCAGCGGCCCGTTGAGCGGGACCCCACCTATCGCATTCCACTCGGGACCGTTCTCGGCGAGCGGAGCGACATGCACTCTGTTGAGATCGCCAAGGATGTGATGCCGACGATCGGATTGCACGTAATTCGGCTGCCTGCTGGCATCGCAACCGCAATGCTGAACGAGAGTGCAAACAACCTCTATGCTGTCGTCAGCGGCGCTGTGCGGGTCGTGGTCGAGGGACAACTAGATGAACACTTTGGTCGCGGCGATGTTCTGGCCGTACCGTCGTGGCATGCCCACGCCCTGCATGGTGTCGAGGATGCTACCCTGCTGCGCGTCACTGACGAGCCCGGCACCACCAGCACGAAAATGATGCGCCTGGATAAGCGACAGAACTGGCTGAGATACTCCGGTCCGTCAAAGCAACCCAGAATTGGCTCAGTGCGAGGAGCCATAGACGAACCGTTCTGGCGATCCATCCAAGAAGTGGGCGCTCAATCGTATCGCAATCGTTTGCGGCGATGCGTCGTGAACCAACGCGGTCGATATTGATCCAGGTCAATGACTCATCAAGGGAAGCTCGGCTGCAATACCAATAGCCGGGTGAGAACCCGATTTGCACAGTCCGGCAAAAACGAGCGACTTCCATGTATGTAGTAGGATGCCATTCCAGGTTCTTTGCGCGCTGGCCTGCTGTCCATTGCATTAATTGCGGTTGGATGTGAGGCGCCGAGGCATTTGCCCGACTTCATGGCAAGGAGCGCAGAGGATTGTTTGCGAGGCGATCAGTTGGCATGCTCGACGGTGGGTATCTTCCGCGCGCCTTCTATCAAGGCGGCAATCCCTGTCGAAGCTCGCCCGACAGATATTCAGCGCGATGTTTGAAGCGGTCGAAAGAGGCATCGAAAGAGCGAGGCGCTACAGCGCTGATAGAGGACATGAAGGAGTGCCCATTGAGCCATGCGACTGACCTCGGGTCTCAGTCCCCACGTCAGATATGAAACCCAGCGGTTTCGGTCCGGTTCGTCAGGGATCGGACATGCGATAGGAAGAACCATCGGCTGGTATTTGGTTTCGCACCCCGGCGCCTTTCACGACGGTGAGCGTAGTCAGGGCGATCGAACGTTGTATCGTGGCCGTATGGCCTACGGTTCAAGGTTACCAGGATGCTTTGGCGAGCGCGATTTGCTGTTCGCGGCCCGTCCACCAGAAAAGCACCGCGCTTTTCAATGGTTGGCACAGTTTCGCGAACAGGAGGCCATGCGGTCCGATGTCCAGCGCCAGATCGAGGATTTCCTGCGCGATCGTGAGGTGGCTGCGTTTACATTCTCGATCAGATCGAGAGAGCCTCGGTGTTATTCAAGCCTTGGCTGTCTGGGCCGGCTAACCCCTTCAATGCGGCCATGAGGACCCGTCACTGTCCTGACGCCTCAGGCGGCTGTGGCAGCTTCACCCAGCATGTTCGCAACTGGGGCCGGTGTTATGGTAGGCGGAGCCCAAAGTTCCACCGTGTCGCGGCCCTTGGCCTTTGCCACATATAGCGCCGCGTCAGCCCGCTCGATCAGTGTTGCCCGGCTCCCAGCGGTGCGCCCCGGAACATAAGTGGCCACACCGGCACTGAATGTTGCAATACGATGGGCACTACGCGGGTGCGGCAAACCCAGGTCATGGACGGCAGCGCGCATCTGTTCCGCCAATTCGACGGTTCGTTCGGCGTCCATTCCGGGCAGCAGAACAGCGAACTCCTCGCCGCCGTAGCGCGCCACAAGATCGGCAGCCCGGCGAATGCAACTCTGTAGTGCCCCCGCGATTGCACGTAAACACTCGTCACCAGCGGGATGGCCGTACTGATCGTTGTAGTCTTTGAAGTGGTCTATATCGACCATAATCACCGAGATAGGTTGACCGCTCCAGGCAGCACCCCGGAACTCTCGGTCGATCGCCTCGTCGAATGTGCGGCGGTTTGCTAACCCTGTCAGCCCGTCCTGCATTGCCTGTGCGTTCAGCAATCGGTGTGCCCTCGATGCCCGGCTTCCAAGGACGGCAACCACTACAGCAACGCAGGCTAAGATTGCCGCATTCCAGATCAACTGCGCACGAAAGCTTTGCTGAATGTCCCATTCGGACTGAGATACCAGTGCAATGAGGGGAAAGTCAGGAAGGTGCTGGTACGAACCATATCTCTGGCGGCCATCGTAAATGGACTTATAGCCTACGG
>CAWKMC010000013.1:0-182436 GCA_963850535.1 uncultured Alphaproteobacteria bacterium
AAGTCTCGTGCTCTACCGCCTGAGCTACGGGCTCGCCTGCCGCTCTAACAGCGCGAACTGGGCGCCGCGGTCAACCTTTGACGTCAGCGGCCACCCGCATGTGCACGATCCGGTCCGGGCTCGGCACAGTGCCGCCCGACCCGCTGCCCCGCTTGATCTGATCCACCAGTTCCATGCCTTGTACCACCTGACCCCAGATCGTGTACTGGCCGTCCAAATGCGGCGCCGGAGCGAACATGATAAAGAATTGGCTATTGGCACTATTGGGATCCGAGGTGCGCGCCATCCCGCAAGTGCCACGGAGAAAGTGTCGCTTTGTGGTGAACTCCGCTGGCAGGTCCGGCAGCTTGGAACCACCCGTGCCGGTGCCGGTTGGATCACCGCCCTGCGCCATAAAGCCCTCTATCACGCGATGGAAGGGCGTGTTGTCGTAGAAACCCTCGCGCGCCAGCGTCTTGATCCGTTCCACCGCCTTGGGGGCAATGTCCGGAAACATCTCGATTACCACGCGTCCCTGCTTAAGGTCGATGTATAGCGTGTTCTCGGGGTCCGACTTCTGTTGGGCGTTGGCGTCGCTCATGATGATCTTCCCTATCGATGTGGCGATCGCGGCGCCCGCGATCAGACTGCGTCGGTGCATCGGCGCGCTCCTCAAATTGCGGTCGGGAACAGAGGTCAGCCGCGGACCCGATGCAATACGCGCTCCAGTGTCAACGGCGGCACGAAGGACGAGATGTCCCCGCCCAATGCAGCAATCTCCTTCACCAGGCGTGACGCGATGAACTGATGCCGCTCGCTCGCCATCAAGAACACCGTCTCAATATCGGGGGCCATCCGGTAGTTCATGCCGGCCATCTGGACCTCATAGTCGTAGTCGGAGACTGCACGCAAACCGCGCACGATCATCGACGCGCCGACCCTGCGGGCGAAGTTGACCAACAGCGTATCGAAGGGCATCACCTCAATAACCATGCCGTTCTGCGTCGCAATTTGCGCGATCTCGGCTTCAACCAGTTCGACGCGTTCCTCCAATGAGAACAACGGCCCTTTACCGGTATTGATCGCCACCCCGACCACCAGTTTGTCCAGCAGGCGCGCTGCACGCGCGATAACGTCGAGATGACCATTGGTCACCGGATCGAACGTTCCCGGATACAGGCCGACGCGCAGTTTTTTCACCGGCTCAGCCATTAGCCCTCTTCCTCCGGTGCGCCGTTGTCATCGCCTGCATCCTCCACCACCGGGAACACGCTGGTCACGTGCTCGCCTGCATTGACGCGGAACAGCGTCACGCCCATCGCCTGGCGCCCGGTGATCCGCACCTGATCAGCCGGCACGCGAATAAGCCGCCCGGCATCCGTCACTAGCATCACGTCGTCGCCCTGCCGCACTGGGAATGTTGCCACAACCGCGGTGCCATTACGCGGCGCCAGAGTGATATTGGCAATGCCCTGGCCACCGCGGCCACTGACACGATACTCGTAACTCGACGAGCGTTTGCCAAACCCCATGTCGGTCACGGTCAGCAGGAATTCCTCGTTCAGTTCCAGATCAGCATACCGCTCAGGGGTCAGCGTCACATCAGCAACAGCCTCTTCGCCTTCCGGCGTGCTTTCACCATCTTCATCGCCGTTGCCACGACGCCTGGCGTTCGCCAGCTTCAGATAAGCTTCGCGCTCGGGAATATTCGCCCCAACATGCCGTAGCACAGTCAGGCTGATCACCTGGTCTCCACCGAGCAGCCGGATGCCACGCACGCCAGTTGAATCGCGCCCAGCGAACACACGCACCGTATCGTCAGAAAGCTGGAAGCGGATACAGCGGCCCTTCCGCGTCGCCAACAGCACATCATCGCCATCATGGCATGTCGCTACACCGATCAGCCGGTCGCCTTCGTCCAGCTTCATCGCGATCAGACCAACCGAACGGACGTTGCGAAAATCGGACAGCCGGTTGCGACGCACGTTGCCCTGCGCCGTAGCGAACACCAGGTGAAGATTCTCCCATAGTGTTTCATCCTGCGGCAGTGGCAGCACCGTCGTGATCGCGTCGGCACCCAGCTCGGGCAGCAGGTTGATGAGCGCCCTCCCCTTCGCCGCCGGTCCAGCTTCGGGCAACCGCCACACCTTCTCACGGAACACTTTGCCGCCAAGCGAGAAGAACAGCACCCACTGATGGGTGTGCGCGTGGAAGCTGCGCGTCACGATGTCGTCGCCGCGGGTGGAGGCACCGGTGCGTCCTCGCCCGCCGCGGTTCTGCGCCCGAAATGTCTCCAATGGAGTCCGCTTGATAAAGCCGTCGCGGGTGATCGTCACCACCATCTGACCCGGCTCGATCAGGCTCTCATCATCCTGATCCGATTCCGCTTCGATGATGTCGGTCATCCGCGCGGTGTCAATCGCGGTGCGTGCCTTCAGCAACTCATCGCGCATCACCTCCATTCGCCGCGGCCGTGATGCCAGGATCTCCAGCAGCTCGCGGATCTTTGCCGCGACCTCGGTCATTTCATCCTGGATCTTCTCCCGCTCCAGACCGGTTAGCCGCTGCAACCGAAGATCCAGAATGCCACGCGCCTGTTCCTCGGTCAGCCGCACCGTACCCTCGGGCGTGATCACATTCCCAGGCTCGTCGATCAACGTGAGTAGCGCATCGACATCTCCAGCGGGCCAGTCGCGCTCCATCAGCGCCTGCCTCGCCGTAGCAACGTCCGAACTCGCACGTATCAGCCGAATCACCTCGTCAATATTGGCGACGGCGATTGCCAGCCCGACCAGCAGGTGTGCCCGATCGCGTGCCTTCGCCAATTCGAAGCGTGCACGCCGCAGGATCACTTCTTCGCGGAACGCGATGAAGCACAGCAGCGCGTCCTTCAGTCCCATCAGCCGCGGACGACCGGCATCCAGCGCCAGCATGTTGACACCGAAACTCGACCTGCAGCTGGGTGAACCGGAACAGCTGGTTGAGCACGACCTCGCGCGTCGCGTCGCGCTTCAGCTCAACCACGATGCGCATGCCGGAGCGATCGCTCTCGTCGCGCAACTCACTGATGCCTTCGATTTGCTTGGCGCGCACCAGTTCGCCGATGCGCTCCAGCAGCGCGGACTTGTTCACCTGATAGGGGATCTCGGTGAAGATGATCGCCTCGCGATCGCGCCTCAGCTCCTCGAATTCGGCCCGTGCGCGAATGGTGATGGAGCCACGCCCGGTTTCAAAAGCGGCGCGAATGCCGGAGCGGCCGACGATCAGACCGCCGGTCGGAAAATCCGGCCCGGGCACCAGGCGCATCAACTCATCCAGCGGCGTGTCCGGATCGGCAATCAACAGCAGCGTGGCGTCGATGATCTCGCCTGGATTGTGCGGCGGGATGTTGGTCGCCATGCCGACCGCGATGCCGTTGCCGCCGTTGATCAGCAGGTTAGGGAACCGCGCCGGAAGGACGCTGGGGCTCCTTCTCCGTCTCATCATAGTTCGGTTGGAAATCGACCGTGTCCTGATCGATGTCGTCCAGCAAAAGCGAGGCGGCACGCGCCAGCCGCACTTCGGTGTAGCGCATGGCCGCCGGGTTATCGCCATCGACCGAGCCGAAATTGCCCTGCCCGTCGATCAGCGGCACTCGCATCGAGAACGGCTGCGCCATGCGCACCATGGCGTCGTAGATCGCCGCGTCGCCGTGCGGATGGTACTTGCCCATCACGTCGCCGACCACGCGGGCGGACTTGCGATACGGTCGATCCGCCGTGTAGCCGGCATCCTGCATGCCGTAGAGGATGCGCCGATGCACCGGCTTCAGTCCGTCGCGGGCATCGGGCAGCGCGCGCGCCACGATCACGCTCATGGCGTAATCGAGGTAGGAGCGCCGCATCTCCTCCTCGAGGGTCACAGGCTGGGTGTCTTCGGGTGGACCCGGAGGCGCGTCGTCGGGACTATCGCTCAATAAAAGCTCGGTTCACTGGTTCGGCGGCACGCACCAGTCGCTCCGGCGCTGCATTGCATCATGCAGCGGTAGATAGGCCAATTAGAGCCAAATGACGAGAGGGCGGCAGGCCTAAGGGGTCGCCTGCAACCGCGCCAGAAGTTGCGGCGACGGCACGCCATCGACCGGCAAACCTGACACGCTCTCGAACTGGCTGATCGCGTTGCTGGTCTGTGGCCCAGAGACGCCATCCGGTGGCGAACGAAGATAACCCAGCCGGTTCAACTGCGTCTGCACCGCATAGGTCAGGTTGCCACTAGGGGGGGTGGCGGGGGTGGCGGCGCGTTGACCATCATTGGCCCATAGCCAGGCACCATATTGCCCTTCGCGTACATGCACTGCGCAAACGCGTTATCGTATTGTGCCTGGATACCGCCTTGTTCG
This sequence comes from uncultured Alphaproteobacteria bacterium, assembly GCA_963850535.1. GTDB lineage: Bacteria > Pseudomonadota > Alphaproteobacteria > Acetobacterales > Acetobacteraceae > JAMXLO01. Next base: position 4,358 of record CAWKMC010000013.1, read on the forward strand.
TTCGAGCTCGTGCCAGCGCCGATCCCGGCGCCGCCCAGTGCGCCGCTCGCCGCGCCGATCCCGGCGCCGCGGCCGCCGCCAATGGCTGCCCCGAGTCCCGCGCCCAACACCGTGGTGATTGCTGCAGCCCCGACACCGCGCGTGTTGGCGTTCTGTGCCTGTCCAGCGACCGCGCCCTCGGCGAACTGCTTGCAGCCAGCCTGATCGTAGGTGAACTGATCAAACGACTTGCCCGGCCCTGGCATGACCTGGACCGTTGGACCTAGTGGCGTCTGCGCACAGCCCGATACCAGAAGGCCCAGCATGACCACGCCGGATACCCCGGCGCTCGTCGAACCGCGTTGATTTACTTCGACGTTTCCCCAGTGGATTGGCGACGGCGGCTGTTTAATGGCACGGCCATTGATATCGCAAGCAAAACCCTGCGGCGGCGGCCCTCATCGTTTGGGCAAGACGATCGCCCAATCGAACCGTGCCGGCGCATGCCCGAGCGGAGGCACATAAGGCAGTTCAATCGGTGGCTCCGACCGCACCGCGCCGATGCTGCTCAGCCAGGGGGGCGGCCCCAACGGCGCCTGCCAGATCAACACGGCACCGTCCTGCACCAGAGCCGCAGGCCTGATCCACGGACTCTTGGCTGGGTCTGCATCGATGAACACGGATGGCCGCTCTTCACCGTAGAACGCGATGTTGCCAGCCAGCCACACGTCGCCAGCCACGATGGCCAGCGGCGCCCGACCAACAGCCTCGTGCCAGCGTTGTTCAACCGCCGCAGCAAGCTCCCGGCCAGGGAACTGCCCGCGCGTGGGCTTTCGCATCAGATAGCTGCCAATCGTTTGCTGAATCGCGAAGACACCCGCAACGGCGACCAGAATGGACGCCCAGGCGATCGCAAATCGCTGCAGCCCACCGGAAGTAATCGGACCGACAGCGTAGGCCATCACAAACAGGCCGATAAAGCTCCACATTGGGGAGCCCCACATGTCCTTCAGATGCAGCCCCAGGATGAGGGATGCAGCCACTGCGAGGGCGGCTGGTCCCCAGGTGATCGTCCAAAGATAGGCGCGTACCTCCGCTGCCAGCGGCGTCTGCTGGCTGTCAAACGGTGCCTCACCCTCGCGCCGCCACCTCAACAACGCCACCGCCAGCAGCGCTGGAGCGACACCTCCCAACTGCGCGGCCGAGAACTGCAGCGGGTAAATTATGTGGTCATACCAATGGTGCGCGGCAGGCGCGCGAGCGAACGGGAAAAAGAGCGGGGCAAAGTCGATCCGCCACAGACCGACTAGGTGCGGCAGCAGCAGCAACAACGCCACGCCGACCGCTATGTAAGGGCCCCATGTGGTCCGCAACTTGCGGAAGGCCGGGTGAAAAACCGCCAGTCCAAGCAACGACACCAACAGCAACGCAGTCGTGTATTTGCCGAGCATGCCCAGCGCCATGAGCGCGCCCAGCAAGACCCAGCTGCCGTTGTTGAAGATCGCGCGGTAGCCGGCCAGTCCGATCGCCGCCCACAGCGGCAGCAGCACCACATTGTGGTTGAACTCCGGCGTGAAGAACGTGAAGTACAGCACGCATTCCTGCGCCAGCATGGCGAGAAGCGCGCGCCGCCTCCCAAGCACCTCGCACCCCAATCGCCAGACTGCCAACAGCGCCAGCGCAGATGCGAGCGGACCTGCCAAATACATCGCCGGCGCCCAGCGCCCGAAGACCACGGCGATGGACTCCAAAATCCACGCAGGAAGCGGAGGGTGCTTGAAATAGACGATCTGCCACTCGCGTCCCCAGGCGAGTTGCTCGATCACGTCCAGCGGAAGGTTGTGCTGCAACAGTGCTGGCAGCAGCCACCAGACCAGCAGGTGCAAAACAAGGAACCCGGCGACCAGCACTCCCCCTCTCCTTGCGGGAGGGGGGTTGGGGGGGGAGGGGGCGGTTGCCACCTCAGCAGCCCCTCCCCCCAACTCAGCCAATAAATTCAGAAGGGAATCTCGTCATCCAGGTCACCGCCCTTCGGCGCATCCCATGACGGACCGCCACCCCCGCGACGCGCCTGCGGCGCGCGCGCCGCGCCGGCGCACGTCCCCGATAGCCACCACCGCCTCACTCACCCCGCTTTCACCGCCGCCGCGCGTATCCAGCATCGTCAGCTCACCCTTGAAGCGGCTGATCACCACCTCGGTCGTATAACGCTCCTGCCCCGATTGGTCGGTCCACTTCCGCGTCTGCAACGCGCCTTCGACATAAACCTTGCTGCCCTTGTGCAGGAACCGCTCAGCCACGTCGCCGATCCGGTCATTGAAGATGACCACGCGGTGCCACTCGGTGCGTTCCTTGCGCTCGCCGGACGGCCGGTCGTTCCAGGTCTCGCTGGTCGCCAGCGTCAGATTGACGATCTTGCTGGCCATCCTGCGTGGTGCGGACCTCCGGGATCCTTGCCCAGATTCCCGACCAGGATCACCTTGTTGACGCTGCCAGCCATCGCGCGAATCCCTTGCCAAAGGAGGCACTCTAGCCCCCGCCCAAACAGCCTGCCATCCTGGATGGCGCTGCTTAACAGACCTTTCCAAGACCCCAGAAAATTGCCATATAGAGTGAGAACATCCAGAGAACAAGCTTAGGATTAAGCGGCATGGCCGGCTCCATCCACGTGCGCGGTGCGCGCGAGCACAACCTGAAGAACGTGGATGTGCAGATCCCGCGCGACAGGCTGACGGTGATCACCGGACTGTCGGGTTCCGGCAAGTCCTCGCTGGCGTTCGACACCATCTATGCCGAGGGCCAGCGACGCTATGTCGAGTCGCTGTCAGCGTATGCGCGGCAGTTCCTCGAACTGATGGGAAAGCCGGATGTCGACTCGATCGAAGGCCTGTCGCCGGCCATCTCGATCGAGCAGAAGACCACCAGCCGCAATCCCCGCTCCACCGTCGGCACGGTCACCGAAATCCACGACTACATGCGCCTGCTGTGGGCGCGCGTCGGCGTGCCGTACTCGCCGGCCACCGGCCTGCCGATCGAAGCGCAGACCGTGTCGCAGATGGTGGACCGGGTGCTGGCGATGCCGGAGGGTACGCGCCTGCTGTTGCTCGCGCCGGTCGTGCGCGACCGCAAGGGCGAGTATCGCAAGGAACTGGCCGAACTGCAGCGCCGCGGGTTCACCCGCGTGAAGGTCGACGGCAAGCTGTACGAGATTGGCGAAGTTCCCGCGCTGAACCGCAAGATCAAGCACGAGATCGAGGCAGTGGTGGACCGCATCGTCGTGCGTGACGGCATCGCACCGCGGCTTGCCGACAGTTTCGAAACCGCGCTCGCACTTTCGGATGGCGTCGTCTACGCCGAGAACGCCGATGGCGGAGAACGGACTGTATTCTCCTCGCGCTTCGCCTGCCCGGTGTCCGGGTTCTCGATCGAGGAGATCGAGCCGCGGCTGTTCAGCTTCAATTCGCCGCACGGCGCCTGCCCGGCCTGCGATGGACTGGGCGTCGAGACATTCTTCGACCCCGCGCTGGTGGTTCCCGACGAACGGCTGTCGATCGCCGGCGGCGCAGTCATGCCGTGGACCGGCGCGCAGAGCCCTTATTACGACCAGACGCTGCAGAGCCTGGCGCGCCACTTCAAGGTCACCACCACCACGCCTGGCAGGACCTGTCGGCAAAAGTGCGCAATGCGATCCTCAACGGCACTGGCGAAGAACCGGTCGCGTTCACCTACAAGGACGGCGTGCGCGCCTACACGGTGACCAAGCCGTTCGAAGGTGTTCTGCGCAATCTGCAGCGTCGCTACCAGGAGACGGACAGCGTCTGGGTGCGCGAGGAAATGTCGCGCTATCAAGCGGAAAAGCCGTGTGCCGTGTGCAATGGCGCGCGACTGAAGCCCGAGGCGCTGGCGGTGCGCGTGGGCGGGCAAGAACATCGCGGAAGCATCCGAACTTTCCATCCGCGCCGCATCGGTGTGGTTCGACACCGTGCTGGACAAGCTGACGCCGCAACGACAAGAGATCGCACGGCGCATCCTTCGCGAGATCTGCGAGCGTTTGCAGTTTTTGGTCGATGTCGGTCTCGACTATCTGACGTTGTCGCGCAGTTCTGCCACATTGTCCGGCGGAGAGAGTCAGCGCATCCGGCTAGCCAGCCAGATCGGCTCCGGTCTTACCGGCGTCCTCTATGTGCTCGACGAGCCGTCGATCGGCCTGCATCAGCGCGACAACGAACGCCTGCTGGGTACGCTGCGCCGGCTGCGCGACCTCGGCAACACCGTGCTGGTGGTCGAACACGACGAGGAGGCGATCCGCGAAGCCGATCACTTGATCGACATGGGTCCTGCCGCCGGCATCGATGGCGGACGCGTGGTTGCGGAAGGCACGCCGCCGGAAGTCGCAGCGAATCCGAGGTCGCTGACCGGGGATTATCTCGCAGGCCGGCGGCGCATCGACGTGCCCCTGATGCGGCGGCCAGTTCAGAACGATCGTAGCCTCCGCGTGGTGAATGCGCGCGGCAACAATCTCAAGTCGATCGATGCTGAGTTCCCTCTCGGCACATTTACATGCGTCACGGGCGTTTCAGGCGGCGGCAAATCGACCCTCGTGGTCGATACGCTCTACAAAGCTGCAGCGCGCCGACTGATGGGTGCGGGCGAGGTCCCAACGTCGCACGACCGCATCGAGGGCCTGGAACAACTCGACAAGATTATCGATATCGACCAGTCGCCGATCGGGCGCACGCCGCGCTCCAACCCAGCGACCTATACCGGCTTGTTTGCGCCGATCCGCGACTGGTTCGCCGAGCTGCCTGAAGTCACGCGCACGCGGCTACAAGCCCGGCCGCTTCAGCTTCAACGTGAAGGGCGGCCGTTGCGAAGCGTGCCAGGGCGACGGCGTTCTGAAGATCGAAATGCACTTCCTGCCCGACGTGTACGTCACCTGCGATGTATGCAAGGGCAAGCGCTATAACCGCGAGACACTGGAGATTAAGTTCCGCGATAAGTCGATCGCTGAAGTCCTGGCGCTGACGGTGGATGAGGCAGTGCCGTACTTCAGCGCGCAGACGCGCATCCATGATCGGCTGCGCATCCTGCAGCAAGTCGGCCTCGGCTACATCGCGTTGGGACAACAGGCGACAACGCTATCCGGCGGCGAAGCGCAGCGGATCAAACTGTCGAAGGAACTCGCACGGCGCGCGACCGGCCGCACGCTGTATATACTGGACGAGCCGACCACGGGCCTGCATTTCGAGGACGTGCGCAAGCTGCTGGAGGTGCTGCACGCGCTGGTCGATCAGGGCAATACTGTGGTGGTGATCGAGCACAATCTTGAGGTGATCAAAACAGCCGACTGGATCATCGATCTCGGGCCCGAAGGCGGCGACGGCGGCGGCCGCATCGTTGCTGCCGGCACGCCCGAGGACATCGCCGAGCATCCTGACAGCCATACCGGGCGATTCCTGGCGCCGCTCTTACTGCGCGCAACGCGGCAGAAGGTACGGCGCCGAGCGTGATTAGGAATCAGCCGCGTCTATTGCGCGAAGGCTTCGAGAAGCCCGGCATGGTTGGCCCGTGTCTCTTCCTGCCCGACGCCGAAGAACGGTGAGCCAAGGATAAGCCTGTCGTAGAGCCCATCGAATTCCCTAGCTTGGTCGCGGACATCATCCCGCGTTCCAGCGAAAGAGAGCGCAGCAACCATATCGTCGGTGACTGCGCTTATCATGGCCGCATAATCCCCCCGGCCGAAAGCAGCTCGGATCGCGGCAGCCTGAGTTGAAAAGCCCAAAGGGGCAAGAACAACATCGTAGTAGGGCAGCACACTATAGAAGGCGATTGCATGCCGGACCAGGTTTCGCGCGTGGGCAGCGTCGGAGGCAACGGCGCAGAGCCGCAGCAGACAAAGTTCACAACTACCGCCGTTACGCTTCGAGCGTCCCCTTCGCAGGTTCGGATGCACTGTGTCGCGCAGATAAGCGGCGCTGTTGAGCGGCCCCAATATCAGTCCATCTGTGTGAGAGCCAGCCAGTTGAATCATCAGGCGGTTGACGCCCGCCAGATAAATAGGAAATTCCGTGATCGGAGCTGGTAGAAACGGGACATAATCTGTCACATTGTAATAGGTTCCAGTGAACGACACTGGATTGCTTGGCGTCGCTCTAAGGAGCGAACGGATGCATTCGATGTACTCCCTAATCTGAGCCACTGGCTTTTGTACATCCAGGTTATGCCAGTTTTGGTTCCATATCTTTGGTGCTGTCCCAACACCGAGGATGAATTTCCCCCCGGTAAGTTCCGCCATCGACAGTGCGCCGAGGGTGGTGAGCACTGGCGGTCTGGCCATCTGCGCGATTGCGGTTCCCACGCGCAACTTCTTGGCCACGCTCGCGATGGCTGCCAGAGGGACGAACGCATCTCGCCAACCTTCTGCCGTCCACACGACATCGGCACCGGCAGATTCGGCCTGGGACGCAAACCGCAGAATCTCTTCGAGGGAAAGCGTATCTCCGTTATAGATAACGCCCCATTTCGCTATGGCCATCCGCGCCTCCCCGAATTCTTTTGCGCACGCGAGAGACAGTAGTCCGCCATGGCTCCACGGGAAAGAGAAAGCGCTCTGTTAGCCAGCTCCGGCGTAACTATACCGTTGCCCAAACTGTCTGAGCATGGTGAACTGAGCTACCGCGAGGGTATACTTGAGGACGCCAGCTTTGCGGGTTTCTGGATCACTGAGACTGTGCAGCGGTTCTTTTCTTGGTGCTGAACTCGCAGAATACAGAAGGACGAGCTATGCAAACTAGAACCAAAATCCGTGCTAATTTGGCCAGAGCAGTGCTCGGCCTGTTCGTGCTTGCCAGCATGGCGATGACGCTCTCTGCATGCAACACGACCGCTGGTGTGGGTCAGGATGTCAGCGCGGCCGGGCGCGCGGTGAGCAACGGCGCCGAGAAGGTTAAGCAAGGCATGTGACAACGCCCGTCGCCTGACCCTTCGCCTCAAATTCGGCCTGTAAGCCCGGCCTTTATAACCGCCAGCCGATCGCCTGCACCGCGTGGACGCGAGAACAGCGGCGCCCGGCGTAGATCCCGGCGGGCCAGGACTGCAGGTAACGCCGCGGCAACCCCGGGCCGTGGCAATCGCGTGTGTCGCAGCAGCGCCAGCCCCTCACGTGCCAATTCAGCAACTGCGCCAAAACCCGTCGCAGGATCAGCGACGATCTGATCCGGCAACACGTGATGCCTCGTGAGGACGTCGAGCGGCAGCAAGCAGCGTCCTTGTCGTGCATGCGCACCCACGCTGCGCAGCAAGCCGGCAAGCCCGAATGCAGTGCCAAAGGGCCGAAACTCCTCGGGGTCCGGAGCGCCCAGGAGACGTGCCGCTGCAACGGCCACCCCACCGGCGCCTGCACGTAGATATTCATGCCATTCGCGTGAGGTCTCGATTGCAGGCGCGGTCTCGGCCTCCCTTGCATCAATAATACCCAGCAAATCCCTACGTCGTAACGCGCCGGCATCTATGGCAGCGCTCAGCGGCTCGGCAACCTCGTGGCGTCGGCGGGCACCCTCGACCACCTCGCGCCACCATTGCAGCCGGATCAGCGCAAGCGGCGGCTTCCGACACCGTCTCACGGGCACGCGCGAGTTCATGATTGAACGCGTACAGCGCGAACAGCGCCTCCCGTTTGCCTGGCGGTGCAAACAGCGCGGTGAGGAAGCGATCCGGGTCGTGCCGGCGTACGAACCCGGCAAGACTTGACGCGTTCCGGGCCGGGTCATAGCTAGAAGTCACTCCCATCGACCCGGTTTCGCTTCACTGCAACCCAGCGGAGGACGCTCCATGGCATTCGAATTGCCCTCGCTCCCCTATTCCAAGACTGCCCTCGCGGCAAAGGGGATGTGCGAAGAAACGCTCGACCTGCACCACGGCAGGCACCATCAGGCCTATGTCACCGCGCTGAACGGCTTCGTCGAGAAGGACTCGAACCTGCAAGGCAAGTCGCTCGAGGACATCGTCAAGCTGTCACACAACAAGCCCGATATGGCGCCGGTTTTCAACAACGCCGGCCAGCACTGGAATCATATCCTGTTCTGGCAGTGCATGAGCCCAAGCGGCGGCGGCATCCCGGGCGCGCTCGAGAAGAAGATCAACGAGGACTTGGGCGGCGTGGCGCAGTTCAAGGACGCGTTCAAGAATGCCGGCGCCACGCAGTTCGGCTCCGGCTGGTGCTGGCTGGTGCTGGGTAGCGACGGCAAGCTGAAGGTCACCAAGACGCCGAATGGCTCCAATCCACTCGCGACCGGCGAAGGCAAGGCATTGCTCGGCTGCGACGTGTGGGAGCACAGCTACTATCTCGACTTCCGCAATCGCCGCCCGGACTACCTGCAGAACTGGGTGGACAAGATCGCCAACTACGAATTCGCCGCGGCGCAGCTGCAAAAAGCCTGAGGCAGGCATCGTGCGGATGGCCGGGCGGCACCGGCCATCCGCGGCTTCAATGCGTCACTGTGAACTTGGTCCACATCCCTGCCTTGTAGTGGTTCGGCTGATTGCAGATCAGCAGGTAGTTGCCGGCTTTCAGCCGGACTGTCAGTGACCTGACTTGCCCGGCGGCAAATCCGATATCTCTCCCAGATCCGTGATCCGCTTCTCGATGACCTCCCCTGCTTCTCGTCATAGGGAAGCTGGCGCTCCGGGCGTCCGCGGCAGCACGACAATGACCTCATGCACCAGCAGCCTGGGATTTGTTGGTGGCATGGAAGGTAATCCGGCCCGCCTTCACGGTATCCGGCGATGCCGTCATCTTCATTCCGGCGAGATTGCCGCCCTCCGAGGCATCCTCGAGCGACACATCGACCGCGGAGTTGGCCAGCGTCGCCCGCGTTCCCGTTAGAACCAAGAGAGCGGAAGCGGCTGCCAAAACAGTAAGCAGATTGCTTGTCACTGCCTTTGCCTCCCCACCTTGTTGCCGCCAGGATGCGGGAGCTCGGTAGCCGGCAACATTGCCGGCACATGAACAATCGATTAGCGAGCTACCTTGGTCGACCCTACGACGCCTTGTCCCTGACCGGCTTCGGATCGTTGGCCGCAGTCGGCTTGACCACGCTGGAGATCGTGTCGCGCAGCACGGTGACCCGGATACCTGGCGCGATCTCCACCTCGATCTCGGCTGACGGCACCTGCTTGCCGTCTTTGTCCTGCACCATCGGCACACGCTGAACGGTGCCGATGATGCCGCCGCCGGTGACCACCCGGTCGCCGCGCTTCAGCGCCGAGATCATCTGGCGCATATCCTTCTGCTTCTGCTGCTGCGGCCGGATCAGCAGGAAATAGAACACCACGAAGATCAGCACCAACGGCAGAAACTGTGTCGCGCTGCCGAACATGCCGGCCACGTCCTGCGCGTAGGCGGGGGAGATGAGCATGACGACGGTTCCCGGGTTGCCTGGATCGGGCCGGGACCATAGTTTCCGCCCCCTTCCCGTCAAGCTTCCCGGATCGATGTCGATGGACCAGCGCCTGACCGAACTTGTCGCCCGCGTCGCCGAGGCGCTGGAGCGCCTGGCGCCGCCGCCGCTGGCGATCGCGGACCTGGCCGCGGCGGACGCCTTCGTCTGGCATCCCTCACCGCCCGCATCTCTGCGCCGGTGGCAAAGGTTTCCCGCGTCGACATCGCGCTGCTGCAGGGGGTGGAACGGCAAAAGCAGATCCTGCTCGACAACACCCTGCGTTTCGCCCGCGGGCTGCCGGCCAACAACGCCATGCTGTGGGGCGCACGTGGCATGGGCAAGTCATCGCTGGTCAAGGCGGTGCATGCAGTGGTCAACCGGCAGGCGCCCGGCAGCCTGGCGCTGGTCGAGATCCATCGCGAGGACGTCCGCTCGCTGCCGGAGCTGCTGAACGTGCTGCGTGGCAAGCCGCGCAGCTGCCTGATCCTGTGCGACGATCTTTCCTTCGAACGCGAGGACTTCGGACTACAAGGCGCTGAAGTCGATCCTGGAAGGCGGCATCGAGGGTCGGCCGGACAATGTGCTGTTCTACGCCACCTCTAACCGTCGCCACCTGATGCCGCGCGACATGATCGAGAACGAACGATCCACTGCGATCAGTCCCGCGGAGGCGATCGAGGAGAAAGTCTCGCTTTCGGATCGGTTCGGCCTCTGGCTCGGTTTCCACAACTGCGACCAGGACACGTTCTTCGCCATGGTCGATGGCTACGCTGCCAGCATGGGATTGCCGATAGAAAGCGAGACGCTGCACGCCGAAGCGATCGAGTGGTCGATGACCCGCGGCGCGCGCTCCGGCCGCGTCGCCTGGCAGTTCATCCAGGACCTGGCCGGCAGGCTGGGGGTGAAGCCCCAATAAGCCGGACGCTCACGCGGTCGTTGCCATGATTTGTCGACGTGCCAGGCGAGCCAGACCCAACAAACGCCGGCTCAGGATGCACAATCACCGCGGTTGGGACACCCGTAAGATAGGGCGTCAGGCGTCCCTTCGCCTCGAACCGCTGGCGAAATGCGGATGCGCGGACAAAGTCGATGAACCGGGGAACGATGCCACCGGCAATGAAAATGCCACCCAACGCGCCCAGCGTCAGCGCGGCATTGCCGGCAACGCTGCCAAGGAAGGCACAGAACGCCTCCAGCGTGGCGCGGCTGGTCGCGCAATCTCCCGCCAGTGCATGCGCGACAATGTCCGCACTGTCGCGGGATGGAACTGTTTGCTCATCGACAGCAGCGATCGCCTCGTAGAGCTCGATCAGACCTGGTCCCGACAGCGCCCGCTCGATCGACACATGCGGATACCGTGCGCGCAGTTCCTGGATGATGGCATCCTCGCGCGGGTTCTCGCTCGGCAGTGTCCCATGACCGGCTTCGGTCACCAGCACGATCTCCACATCCCCGTCGGATGCCAGCGCCGACAATCCGAAGCCGGTGCCGGGCCCCATCACGGCCATCGTCCCTGCTGTGGCCGGCACGGCGGGACCGACCACGGCCAGATCCTGCGGGCGAAATCCCGGCAGTGCCCAGCCAAGCGCCTCGAAATCGTTGACAACGCGCGCCGATTTCAGCGCCAGCCCACTGCGGATCTGCTCGGCATCGACGACCCACGTGGCGTTCGTCATGGAGATGCGGCCATTCACCACTGGACCCGCGGCCGCCATCACTGCGGTTTGGGGCTGGTACCCCGCAGCCGGACCGCCGAGGTAAGCCCTCGCCGCCTCGACGGGCGACGGATAGTTGGCGACGGCATACGTGGTGATCAGCGTCGGTTCGGTATCCACCAGCAAGGCGAAGCGGGCGTTGGTACCACCGATGTCGGCCAGGATGGCGGTCGCAACCGTCATGACAACCTCGCCAGGCTCTGCCAATCGAACTGCACGCCATGCCCCGGTCGTTCTGGCGCGATGGCGTTGCCCTCGCGGATCACCAGCGGTTCGGCGATGTAGCGATCAAGCCCGAAGCCGTGCACCTCCAGATACGAACGGTTCGGCGCCGCCGCGAGCAGATGCACCGTCAGGTCATGCACGCCATGCGAGGTGAGCGGCAGGTTGTACGCCTCGGCCAGATGCGCCACCTTCATGAACACGGTTACGCCGCCGCAGTTGGTCACATCGGGCTCGGGGAAAGTCACGCCGCCGGCCTCGATCATCTGCCTTGAACTCATGCAGCGTGTGCAGGTTCTCGCCGGTCGCGATCGGCAAGCCCGCCGTCGCGCACGATGCGCGCGTGGCCGGCGACGTCGTCGGGGATCGTCGGCTCCTCCAGCCAGACCAGGTTGCTGTCCTGCAGCGCCCGCGCGGCGCGGATCGCCTCATCCACGCGTCCAGCGCATGTTGGCATCCACCATCAGCGGAAAGTCCGCACCGAGATGCGCGCGCATCGCCCGCACGCGCTCGACGTCCTCCGACAGGCGCGGGCGCCCGACCTTCATCTTGATCGCGCGGAAGCCCTTGGCGAGATTGTCGTCGGTCTGCCGCAGCAGCGCATCGAGCGGGAAATCGAGATCGATGCCGCCGGCGTAGCACGGCACTGCGGGATCGAACCCGCCCAGCAGCCGCCACAGCGGCGTGCTGAACCGCCGCGCCTTCAGGTCCCACAGCGCGATGTCGCAGGCGGAGATCGCCGAGGCAGACCGATCCGCCGCGGCCGCCGTAGTGCAGATGCCACCACATCTTCTGCCACAGCGCCTCGATCTGCTCGGCATCGGCGCCGATCAGCACCGGCCGCAGACCCTGCTCGATCAGCGCGTGCACCGCGGCGCCGCCGGCGCCGACCGTGTAGGTGTAGCCGACACCCTCCGGCACCATCGGTGTCGCGCAGCCGCACGGTGATCAGCTCGAAATGCGTGATCGTGCCGTGCGTGGAATCCGACAGCGCCACCGGCAGCTGCGATGCGGTATAAGCCGGTCTCCAGCGTCGCGATGCTGCATCTCAGTCTCGCCGCGATGCGTTCGACGCCGCCCATGTACGGCCACAGCACCTCGGGGATCAGGATCGAGCCGTCCGCCTGCTGGTGGTTCTCCATCACCGCGATCAGCGCGCGCCCGACCGCGACGCCGGAGCCGTTCAGCGTGTGCAGATAGCGCGACCGTCTTGCCGTCGGCGGAGCGGAACCGCGCGTTCATCCGCCGCGCCTGGAAGTCGCGGCAGTTGGAGCAGGAGCTGATCTCGCGCCACGCCTGCTGGCCCGGCAGCCAGACCTCCAGATCGTAGGTCTTCGCCGCGCCGAACCCGGTATCGCCGGACGACAGCACGACGCGGCGGAACGGCAGCTCCAGCAGCGTCAGCACCTTCTCGGCGCATTGCGTCATGCGCTCGTGCTCGTCCGCGCTGTGGTCGGGATGCACGATCGACACCAGCTCCACCTTGCGGAACTGGTGCTGGCGCAGCATGCCGCGCGTGTCGCGCCCCGCCGCGCCCGGCCTCCGAGCGGAAGCAGTCGGTCAGCGCGGTGACGCGCATCGGCAGCTCCTTCTCCGGCACGATGTCGCCCATCACCAGCGTTGGTCAGCGGCACCTCGGCGGTCGGGATCAGCCAGCGGCCGTCGGTGGTCTGGAACAGCGTCGTCGGCGAACTTCGGCAGCTTGTCGGTGCCGTAGGCCGTCGCGTCGTTCACCAGCGACGGCACCGACGTATTCGGTGTAGCCGTGCTCGCGCGTGTGCAGGTCGATCATGAACTGGCCGAGCGCGCGCTCCAGCCGCGCCAGCGGCCCGCGCAGCACGACGAAGCGCGCACCGGCGATCTTCGCCGCGGCGGCGAAGTCCATCATGCCGAGCGCCTCGCCCAGCTCGAAATGCTGCTTCGGCTGGAAGCCGAGATCGCGCGGCTCGCCGTGCTGCTTCAGCACGACGTTGGCGGTCTCGTCCGGGCCGTCGGGCACGTCGGGATCGAGCACGTTGGGCAGGCCTTCGAGCACGCGCTTGATCGCCTCGTCCAGCGCGGCCGCCTGCTTCTCCAGCGCCTCCATGTCGCCGCGCAGCGCCGTGGCCTCGGCTTCCAGCGCGGACGGTGTCGGCGCCGCTGCGCCTGCCCTGCCCCACCTCGCGCGACAGCGCATTGCGCCGCGCCTGCTTCTCCTGCAGCGCGGTCAGCGCGGCGCGCCGCTCGGCGTCCTGCGCCAGGATCTCCGACGACACCGGCGCCAGTCCACGCCGCGCAAGCGCGGCATCGAAGCCGGCGGGATCGCTACGGATGGCACGGATGTCATGCATCGGCATCACACCTCGACCGGCTTCGGCTCCACCATCTTCGCCGCAAGGATGGAGATCTCGTAAAGCGCGATCAGCGGCAGCGCGAGGCCGGTCTGCGTGATCACGTCGGGCGGCGCCAGGATCGCGGCGATCACGAACATGCCGACATACGCGTAGCGGCGGAACTTCTTCAGCCCCTTCGACGAGATGATCCCCACCTTCGCCAGCAGCGTCAGCAGCACCGGCAGCTCGAACGTCAGGCCGAACGCGAAGATCAGCTTCATCACCAGGTCGAGATACTCGGACACGCGCGGCAGCAGCTCGATCGGCACGCCGCCGCCGCCGGTCGGGTCCTGGAAGCTGGCGAAGAACCGCCAGGCGAACGGGAACACGAAGTAGTAGGCCAGCGCCGCGCCGAGCAGGAACAGCACCGGCGTCGCCGCCAGGAACGGCAGCAGCGCGCGCTTCTCGCTGCGGTACAGGCCGGGGGCGACGAACAGCCAGATCTGGTTGGCGATGATCGGGAACGCGATGAACGCGCCGGCGAAGAACGCCACCTTGATGCGGGTGAAGAACGCCTCGTAGAGCTGCGTGTAGATCAGGTGCGGATCGGGATTGCCCTGCTCGCGCAGCACGGTCGCCAGCGGCTCGGCCAGGAAGAAGTAGATGCGGCTGGAGAAGTAGTACGACACCGATGAAGCAGATCGACGAAGGCGCCGATCGACCACATCAGCCGGCGGCGCAGCTCGATCAGATGCTCGAGCAGCGGCATCGGCTTGTCGTCGATCGGATCGTCTTCTTCGATGTCGGCCATGGTCGTCGGATCAGGCTGACGGACGCGCGCGGCGCTGCTGCGCGACATCCGGCGGGATGAAGGCCGGCGGCTCCGGCTCGCCCGCGTCCGCGCCGCTGCCGGCTGCACCAGGTTCGGCGGCACGAAGGCCGGCGCAGCCGGCATGCACGGCGCTGGCGGTCACCACAGGTTCCTCCAGCGATCGGCAGGTCCGGCTCTCGATCACCGGCTCGGCTGACCGCGATCTCCTCCACCGAGGTCGGCGCTGTCGCGGACGCAGCCGGTTCCAGCGGATTGGACGCGAAGGTGGCGCGGATCGAGCCGTCCGCATCGATCGTGCTTCTCGATCTCGCCACGGATGTCGAAGTTGCGGATCTCGTTGATCGAGGCGCGCACCTCGCTCAGGTCGGCCTCGCGCACCATCTCGTCGACATGGGTCTGGAATTCGGCGGCCATGCGCCGCGCCTTCTTGACCCAGCCGGTCACGGCGCGGATCGCCGCCGGCATGTCCTTCGGCCCGATCGCGATCAGCGCGACCACGGCGATCAAGGCAATCTCCGACCAGGCGAAATCGAACATGGCGACAGTTAGCAGTGGTCAGTGGTCAGTGGCCAGTGGTCGGTCTAGGGGCTCTGCCGCCCTCCGCCTTGCGGCAGCCGCCGGGTCGGGACGAGCGGCAGCGGCTCCAGCAGCAGGTCCTCGCGGCGCGGCAGTTCGCGCAGGTCCTTCAGGCCGAACTGCGCCAGGAACTGCGGCGTGGTGCCCCACAGCGTCGGCCGGCCCGGGCTTTCCCGCCGGCCCTTCGGCGCGATCAGGTCCGCCTCCAGCAGCGCGTCCAGCGTCTGCTGCGACAGGCTGGTGCCGCGGATCTCCTCGATCTCCGGCCGCGTCACCGGCTGGTGGTAGGCGATGATCGCCAGCGTCTCCATCGCCACGCGCGGCAGGCGGCGCGGCACCTCGACCACCTTGCGCAGCAGCGGCGCGAGGTCCGGCGCGGTGCGGAACTGCACGCCGCCGCCGACCTCGACCAGTTCCACGCCGCGGCCGGCATAGCGCTCGCGCAAGCGCGGCGATCACCGCATCGGCGTCCAGCGTCTCCGGCAGCAGCTGCGACAGCGCGCGCGCGCCGACCGGCCGGCGCTGGCGAACACCAGGGCCTCGGCCAGGCGCAGGGCTTCGTCCTCGGTCATGCGCCCTCCTCTACCCCGCCTGGCCGCGCGCCGCACCAGGATCGGGCCGAACTCGTGCTCCTGGCGCAGCCGCACAGCGCCGCCGCGCGCCATCTCCAGCCCGGCGAGCAGCGTGCTGGCCAGCGCGGCGCGCCGCTCCAGCGGGCCGCCGAAGCGTCTCCGGCAGGAACTGCTCCAGGCTGGTCCAGTCGGGCAGGCTGCCGAGCAGCGCGCCGAGGCGCTGCAGCGCGTCCTTGACGCTCCACAGCGTCAGCGGCCGCGGCTGATAGCGCCTGCGCGCGCGCTCGCCGGCGCATCGCCTGGAGATAGGCCCGCACCAGCGAGCCCAGATCCAGCGCCAGGCGGGAGCGGTCGATCTCGGTGTGGTCCTCCGGCGCGCCGCGCGCGAACACGTCGTGGCCGAGCTGCGGCCGGCCGGACAGCCAGGCCGCACCCGCGCGCATCGCGGACAGATCGCGCAGCCGCGCCGCCAGCGACATCGGCCGCCTGCTCGCCCTCCTCGGCCTCGGCGCCCTCCGGCAGCAGCAGGCGCGATTTCAGCCAGGTCAGCCAGGCCGCCATCACCAGCCAGTCGGCCGCCAGTTCCAGCCGGACGCGGCGCGCGCCCTCGATCACCGCCAGGTATTGCTCGACCAGCGACAGGATGGAGATCTTCGCCAGATCGACCTTCTGCGCCCGCGCCAGATCGAGCAGCAGGTCGAGCGGACCCTCGAACCCCTCCAGCCGCAGGACCAGACTGTCGGTCTCAGATGCCGACATCGCCGCCGCCGATGTCGTGCCCGGCCAGCCGCAGCACCAGGTTGATCGCCCACGGCACGACGGTGTTCAGCGCGTCGCCGAGCGGGTCGAACCCCGGAATCAGCATGCGGCAGCAGGAACACGAACAGGATCACCATCACGATGCCGACGCGCTCCAGCCGCGCCCAGCGGCGCGCCAGCTCGAGCGGCAGCAGGCCGACCGCGATGCGGCCGCCGTCGAGCGGCGGGATCGGCAGCAGGTTGAACAGCCCGAGCACCAGGTTGGTCAGCATGAAATAGAACAGGAACAGGCCGGCCATCGGATGCTGCGCAGCACGCTCCAGATAGCTCCAGGCCGACGGCATCGGGCAGCGCCGGCAGCAGCAGCGCCCACCCAGGCGAGGAAGAAGTTCATCGCCGGCCCGGCCACGGCCACGATCGCCATGCCGCGGCGTGGATCGCGGAATTTCCAGGCCGAGACCGGCACCGGCTTGGCCCAGCCGAACATGAACAGCACCCGGTGGATGGTCAGCAGCTGGAAGATCAGCAGGAAGCCGGGCAGCAGGATGGTGCCCACGCGGTCGACATGCCGCAGCGGATTGAGCGACAGCCGGCCGGCCTGTCGCGCGGTGTCGTCGCCCAGCGCCAGCGCCGCGTAGCCGTGCGCCGCCTCGTGCAGGGTGATCGCCAGGATCGCGGGGATCACCGCCAGCGCGAGCTTGCAGGACGATGTCGTTCACGCCGAGCAGCCGATCCCGCTCGGCTGCCAGTGCCGCCGCATCCAGCGGCATCTGCCGCCGCGCCGCGAGCGCCCGAGCTGCGGCCAGGCGCGACGCGGCATGATCAGTCAGCGGCGGGCAGTGCGCCAGCAGAGCGGCCGTCGGAGCGAATTCGCCGCTGCAGTAGAGTGCGATGTCGCAGCCCGCCGCCAGCGCCTGGCGCGCCAGATCGGCCGGCGTGCCGGTCAGCGCCTTCATCGCCAGATCGTCGGTCACCAGAACTCCCTCAAAGCCGATCCGGCCGCGGATGATCGCCTCGATCACCGTCGGCGACAATGTCGCCGGCAGGGCGGCGTCCCAGGCGGGATAGACGATGTGCGCCGACATGGCCCAGGGCAGGTCGGCGTTCAAGGCGAACGGCAGCAGATCGGCATCCAGGTCGTTCGCCTCGACCCGCGGCAGCGCCAGATGGCTGTCGACGCGCGCGCGGCCATGGCCGGGCGCGTGCTTCCCGACCGGCTGAATGCCGGCGGCGAGCAGCCCCGCTGCCAGCGCGCGCCCCAGCGGCGCCACCTGAGCCGGTTGCCCGGCCAGGGCCCGATCGCCGATGACCGCGTGCGCACCGGGTACGGCAAGGTCGAGCACCGGCGCGGCAACCACATCGAAACCGGCCGCGGCGCAATCCAGGCCGATCAGGGCGCCGGTCAGCCACGCCGCGCGCAGGTTGCGCAGGGCCGCAGCGGGCGGATGGGCGCGCCAGTGCGGCGGACGCAGCCGCGCCACGCGGCCACCTTCCTGATCCACCATCAGCACCGCGTCCGCTGGCAGGATCCGGCGCAGCTCGGCGATCAGTGCCGCAAGCTGCGCGGGTGCTACGACATTGCGCGCGAACAGAATGACGCCACAGGGCGGGGCGGCGCGGAACAGCGCCGCCTCATCGGGCGCCAAGGTGGGTCCGGCGATCCCGACGATTGCGGCCTTCAGAAATCCGCCACCGAACAGGCAGCGCCCTTGGCGCGCACTTTCTCGCAGAACGACGTCGCCTGGGGAACGTCAACAAAACCGCCGGTGCGGACGCGCCACAAGGTCCGGCCATCGCGCTCGATCTTGCTGATTGCGGGACGATGTGAGCCAAGCAACTCGGGAAAGCGCTTGGACAGACGCTCCCATTCCGATTTCGCCGCATCCTCGGTACGGACCGCGGCGAGCTGGACCACGGCATTATTCCCCGCAGGAGCCGCGACGCGCTTCTCTGGCGCCGGTTCCGATGGCTTTGCCGATACTACAGGCTTCGTCGGAGTCGTCGCGATTGGGGGTGGAGGTGACGACGCCACAGCCGGCGCTGGCATCGGCGTTGGAGCAGCAACTGCTGGAGATGGCGGCGCTCGCAAGGCCTGTGGCGCCGGTGATTCGGGTGGCGGAGCTAGCTTGCCGGTCGCTGATTCCGTGCCGCCTGACAGGATGTCTTCGTTCGCGCCTGCCACCTGCATGCCGCCCGGGTTGTCTGGCTTCACTCGGATCGGCCGATTCTCGGCCTGCACCACGGGAACGGTGGTGCTGCCATGCCCAAGCAACTCCCAACCGCCAACAACTACAATCAACGCCGCGCCCAGGCCGCCGGCAATCAGCGCCAACCGCCGGGTCCCCGGATCCATTCCTTGGCGTCGCCGGGGGACACGGTAAGTGGGGCTGGGAATGCTCAGATCGTCTGACACCAGGACCTCCAGGCGCGCAGCCCCAGGCCTGCCCTAGGGTTCAGCGCATTTCTTCCACGGGCTCGACACCCATCACCGCAAGGCCCGACCGAATCACCATCGCTGTTGCGCGCTACCAGCGCCAGCCGAGCCAGTGTCTCCACAGGCCGGTCCGGCAGCAGGAATCGCAACGTCGCGTCGTCCTTGCCTCGGTTCCACAGCATATGAAAGTCGGCCGCCAAGTCATAGAGAAAAAACGCGATTCGGTGCGGCTCACGCGCCTGTGCGGCAGCCTCGACGGTGCGTGGCCACTGTGCCAGCCGGCGGATCAACGCGAGCTCCGCCTCCGCCGTCAGGCTATCCAGCGGCACCTCTGCCAAGGCTGAAGGGGCCACCCGGGCGGGATCGAACAGCTCGGCGGCTGTGCGCAGCACCGAGCGACAGCGCGCGTGGGCGTACTGGACATAGAACACCGGATTATCGCGCGTCTGCGCCACAACCTGGTCGAGATCGAACTCCATCTGCGCATCGGCCTTGCGCGTCAGCATGGTGAAGCGGACGGCATCGCGGCCCACTTCGTCCAGCAGCTCGCGCAAGGTCACATAGGTGCCGGCGCGCTTCGACATCCGCACCGGCTGACCGCCGCGCACCACACGCACCATCTGGCAGAGCACCGCCTCGAATGCCGCATTACGGTTGCCCGACAGCGCCTTCACCGCAGCAGTCATGCGCTTCACGTAACCACCGTGATCGGCGCCAAGCACGTCGATCAGTATGTCATAGCCGCGGTTGAGCTTGTCGGCGTGATAGGCGATATCATTGGCGAAATACGTATTGGAACCATCCGACTTGCGCAGCGGACGATCGACGTCATCGCCGAATTGCGTCGACCGGAACAGCGTCTGTGGTCGAGGTTCCCAGTCATCGGGCGTCTTGCCTTTCGGTGGGTCAAGTACACCCTGATAAACCAATGCTTCCGTTTGCAACCATTCGACAGCGGCATCCACTGCGCCGCTGTCCGACCATCGCGCGCTCCGAACTGAACACATCCTGATCGACGCCGAGAAGATGCAGGTCTTCGCGGATCTCCTGCATCATCGCGCCGATGGTGAAGTCACGCACGATGTCGAGCCACACTTCCGGCGCCGCAATGCCAGCGTCCGGCAGTGCTAGCGACGCGCCATACTGTTTCGCGAGACGTTCACCGATCGGGATCAGGTATTCGCCGCGATATTGCAGGCCACCGGGCACTTCATTGGAGAAGTCCGCTTCTGCCAGCGGCGTGCCGATCGCCTGCAGATAACGCCAATACGCAGCCCAGGCGAGCGCGGTGACCTGCGCGCCGGCATCGTTGGTGTAGTATTCTTTGGTGACGTCATAGCCGGCCTTGATCAGCAGATTTGCGAGCGCATCGCCCACCACCGCACCACGACAGTGGCCGATATGCATTGGCCCGGTCGGATTGGCGGAGACGTATTCGACATTGACGCGCTTGCCATTGCCGATCGCGCTGTCACCGTAGGTTTCGGCGGCACTCAGAATTTCAGGCAGCAGCAAGCGGAAAGCATCTGCATCAAGATTCAGGTTGATGAAGCCTGGACCTGCCGCATTCGCCTGCACGATGCCCGGAGCCCCCTGCAGCTGTTCCACAATACTGGCTGCAAGTTTAGCCGGAGACTGGCGTGCTGTTTTCGCTGCAACCAGCGCGGCATTGGTTGCCATATCCCCATGCGTGGGATCGCGTGGCGGTGTCACCTCGACACGTGCAATGACGTCATCAGGCAAATCGGCAACCACTGTGCGCAACGCACGCACAACCGTTTCACGCATCGCCGCGTAAATGTCGCGCTGTGTCATTACACGCATCCTCCCCCTCCCCTCGCGGGAGGGGGCTCGGGGGAGGGGGCCGGAGAGCAATTCAATGTCTTTCTTGCTGACCCCCTGTTCTGCTCGCTATCCACTTTCATCACCCGCTCACCGACAAGTCCGTCAGCCGCCGGTGCTCGTCCATCGCATAACGGTCCGTCATGCCCGCAATATAGTCGCCAACGACATTCACTGCCCGCTGCGTACCTGGCTCGCCAGCGCGTGCACGCCAGTCATCCGGCAGCAACGACGTATCCGCGTGCAGCAGACGGAACAGTTCCGTAGTCAGCACTCGCGCCTTGGTGGTCATCCGGTTGACTCGCCAATGTCTATACATTCGCGCATGCAGGAAATCCTTGATCACCTGGTTCGCCTCTGCCACCGGCCTACTGAACGCCACCACCTTCTGCTTAGCACGACGCACCGCGTCCGCGTCGCGTGGCGCCAGCTTGTCCAGGCGCCGGCGTGTCTCCGCGATCAGGTCGCTGACCATCACGTCGATTACCCGTCGGATTGTCTCATGCCGCAACCGAGGCGGCGGAACATCGAGGCTGGACAACTGCGCCGCCGCCAACGCTTCGCCCACCACGGGCAGATGGGAAATCTCCTCCGGTCCGAACAGCCGTGCGCGCAGGCCATCGTCCAAATCGTGACTGTGATACGCAACGTCGTCAGCCAGCGCCGCCACCTGAGCCTCGGCGCTGGCATGCGTTGCAAGCTCCAGCCTGTGCCGGTCGTTGTATTCCGCAATGTAGGAAGGCGGATTGCGCAACGGTCCGTTGTGCTTGGCCAGACCCTCCAGCGTCTCCCAGGTCAGGTTCAGTCCGTCCCACCCGGCGTAGCGGCTCTCCAGCAGCGTTACCACGCGCAGGCTTTGTGCATTGTGATCGAAGCCCCCGAACGGCTTCATCGCCAGGTTCAGCGCCTCCTCCCCGGCGTGACCGAACGGGGGATGGCCCAGGTCGTGCGCCAGCGCCAGCGCTTCGGTCAGATCTTCGTCCAGCTCCAGCTCACGCGCAATCGAGCGGGCGACCTGCGCCACCTCGATCGAATGGGTCAGTCTGGTGCGGAAGAAGTCGCCCTCGTGGTTGACGAACACCTGCGTCTTGTATTGCAGCTTGCGAAATGCCGACGAGTGGATAATGCGGTCGCGATCACGCTGATACGCCGAGCGCGTCGGGGCCTCCGGCTCGTGATGCAGCCGTCCGCGCGACGTCTCAGCACGCACGGCATATGGCGCCAAGGTGAAACCACGCGTCATAGGTGGTTCCGGGCATCAGCCCGGCCTTCTATCGTCATGGCATGGCTGGACCAGGCCATCATGGTCGGCGGGCTTACACTGGGCTTCAATCCGGCGCCATCCCACCTTATCTTGCAGCATATGGAACAGTTTGGCCTGACTGAGCGGGCTGCGGCCCGGATAGCCGAAATTGTCGCCGCCGATGGCCGACAGGCTGCGCTGCGCGTCGCGGTCCTGGCTGGCGGCTGCAGCGGGTTTCAGTATCGCTTTGAACTGGATGAGACGCCGCAGGAAGATGACCTGCTTATTGAGCTCAGCGGCGCCAAGGTGCTGGTCGATCCGGCCAGTCTCGACCTGCTGGCAGGTGCGGAGCTCGATTATACGGACGAACTGATGGGCAGCCACTTCGCAGTGCGCAATCCCAACGCCAAATCGGCTTGCGGCTGCGGTACCAGCTTCTCCGTCGATTAAGGCCGACCACCACCGGTTAGTGGCGCGAGCAGGGCCTCGGCTCGTCGGGCGTCCCGCAGTTGTTCGGATCGAGCGCAGGCGGCGGAGGATACGCCTGCTGTGCGTAGGTCTGCGGCGCGGTATAGGTCACCGGCGGGCTGGCATAACCGTAATAACTGGGCGTGTATCCGTTCGGGTACCCGTAGGCATATGGGTAGGCCGGCGGATAGTAGGCCGGTGGCGGATAATACGCGGGCGGCGGATAATAGGCGGCCGGCGGATAAGCGAGCGGCCAACCGAAATAGAATGGAGACACGCCAAACCCAAGTGCGACGCCGCCCCAGCCCCAACCTGGTCCGCGCCATCCCCAACCGCCGTGCCCCCCTCCCCAGCCGCCATGCCAACCGCCGCCATGCCAACCGCCGCCATGCCAACCACCGCCATGCCAACCACCAGCATGCCCTGCACCGCCGCGCCATTGGGCCTGTGCAGAAAATACCGGTAGCGCTATTGCAACGGCGGCGAGGACGACGGCCAACCGCCAGCGAAGCCTGGGCCTGCACGTGACGCACTTCATGGGATCGGTTCCACTTGGATGATCCTCTTATATGGTGATTGGGCGTGCAAAAGCATTGACGCAAATCAAGCATAGTCAGGGTAGATCCCCGGAGGCGCCTTAGACGGCTTCCTTGCGCCAGAACACACCGCTCCAGTCAACGGCTTCGATCGGCGTCGCAATACCGCGCGCGGCTCGGAAGTCAGTAACCGCCGCCTTGCAGGGCGGCAGCGCATAGTCATCGACGATGATGAAGCCGCCGGGACTGACCCGGTCGTACAACGTCTCGAGTACCGAAATGGTGGAGCGATACAGGTCGCCATCCAGGCGCAGCACCGCCAGTCGCTCGATTGGCGCAGCGCGCAGCGTATCTTCGAACCAGCCTTCAAGAAACCGCACGCGTTCGTCCAGCAGGCCGTAGGCCCGAAAATTCCGCTCGACCTGCTCGCGCGACACAGCCAGAAAATCGATTTGGTGCAGCCTGCTGCGCGCATCGATCCGCCATTTGCCGTCCGGCGGCGGCAAGCCACGAAAAAATCCGCGACCCAGACCCGTCGCTCAGTGTCATCGTAGGCTGCCAGCACACCGCGCATCAGGATGACGGAACCGCCGCGCCACACACCAGTCTCGATCAAATCGCCAGGCACGCCCTCGCGCAGCACGGTTTCGACAGCCGCCTGCAAGTGGTCCAGCCGCTTGCGCCCGACCATGGTGTGAGCGCGTGGCGGCCAATCACGTCCTTCTTCGCGCAGCGCCGGCAGTTGCGCGTGCTGGACATGTTCAGCACGCGGTGGCGCGGCCAGCACCAGCCCCAACTTTCGCACCGCGCCGTTTGCCAGCCGCAGCGCGGCACGGCCTAAAGGCGGCCGATGCACGACGTCCGCCGGCGCCATTCCCGCCAGCGGATCATCCATGTGGATCAGATCAAGCAGGCAACGCTTCAGCAGATCGAGATAGAGCTGCGCCGGCTCCATATCGCTCCCCCCATCCAGTCGGTATTCTGAGCAAGCCATGAAGATTGCCACCTGGAACGTCAACTCGATCCGCCAACGCGAAAAGCACGTCGCACACTGGCTGGAGCAGTGCCAGCCGGATGTGCTGTTGCTGCAGGAGATCAAGTGCGAGGCGCATGCCTTCCCCGACCTGACCTACCACGGCCTCGGCTATACCGCTGAAGCCGTGGGCCAGAAGGCCTACAACGGCGTCGCCGTGCTGGCGCGCAAACCGTTCACCGTGCGCCACCGGACCTTGCCAGGATTGCCGCCGAACGACGCCCAGTCGCGCTATATCGAAGTCGAGACTGACGGCGTGGTCATCGCTGGGATCTATCTGCCGAACGGTAACTCCGGCGGCGAGGCTGGCTTCGCCTACAAGCTGGCCTGGCTCGAGCGGCTGGCTGAACGTGCAGATGCGCTGCTGGCGTCGGACACGCCTTTTATCATGGCCGGAGACTTCAATGTCTGTCCCGGCGATGACGACTGGGCGCCCGGCACGCTGCCGCCGACGGATGCACTGGTCCGGCCTGAGAGCCGTGCCAGATTCCGCCGGCTGCTGTGGGACGGCATGACCGACGCAGTCCGCGCAGTGCATCCGCACGGGCCAGTATACACCTTCTGGGACTATCAGGCAGGCGCGTGGCAGCGCGATCTCGGTTTGCGCATCGACCACGCCCTACTGTCACCGATGCTCGCCGAACGCCTGGTGGCAGCCGCGCCTGACCGCGAGGAGCGCGGCAAGCCGCAGCCGTCGGATCATGTGCCGGTGGTGGTGGAGCTGCACTGACCCCGGTTGTCCGACCCGGTCTCGCCATCAGCCCCAATGGGCGGGCACCCAAATGTAGCGGACGCCGTTCCACCTCCAGCGACCCGGGACATAGTGGCCGCGCCGCGGCGGTCCACCGACGTAGTTGCCGCCGATCCACGCGTAGCGATAGCCGTCCCAGTGCCAGTGGCCAGGCTCCCAATAGTAACCGGTGCGCGGTGGGGGAACCGCCTCGTAACGAGGTGGCGGCACAGGGCCATACGGTATCGGCGGTGGCGGCGGCTGCGCCATAGCTGTGCCAACGCCGAGACCCAGCAACATTATAGTGCCCCCCGCACTTATCATCCGTCGCATGACACAGGCTCCTGCAACTCAGATGTCAGCGTAACAATGGGTCTCGGATGCGGCGCCAGGATGGGTGACGGCACCGAGATGAGCTGGTCCCACCAGCTGCGCATATTTCCAAATTGCCCCGGCATTGTAGTCGGTCCGGCGCGGCTGCCACGCGGCGCCGCGTGCCGCCAACTCGGCATCGGACAACGCCGCGTCGATCGTGCCGTTCTCTGCGTCGATCACAATTTGGTCGCCGTTGCGCAGGAGCCCGATCGGGCCACCAACCGCCGCTTCCGGCCCGACATGGCCGATGCAGAAGCCGCGCGTAGCACCGGAGAAGCGGCCATCGGTGATGAGCGCAACCTGTTCGCCCATCCCCTGGCCGTAAATGGCCGCCGTCGTGGACAGCATCTCCCGCATGCCCGGGCCGCCCTTCGGTCCCTCATAGCGAACAACGATCACGTCGCCCGCCTTGTAGGCGCGGTTCTGGATAGCGGCGAAGGCCTCCTCTTCCGAATCGAAGCAGAGTGCAGTGCCCTCAAAGCGCAGCTTGTGCATACCCGCGACCTTCACGATCGCCCCATCGGGGGCAAGGTTGCCCTTCAGGCCGACCACCCCGCCTGTGGTTGAGATCGCCTTCGACACTGGGTAGATGACGTCCTGATCGGTGGGAAACACCACGTCCTTCAGGTCCTCCGCCAGCGTCCTGCCGGTGACGGTCAGGCAGTCGCCATGCAGCAGACCGGCATCGAGCAGCGACTTCAGCACCACTGGAATGCCGCCTACCCGGTGCACGTCGAGCGCCACGTATTTCCCGCTCGGCTTCAGATCAGCGATGTATGGGGTGCGCCGCATGATTTCGACCACGTCGTCCATGGTAAAGCGGATGCCGGCTTCATGCGCGATTGCTGGCAGATGCAGGCCCGCATTGGTCGAGCCGCCGGTCGCCCCCACAATCACGGCGGCATTCTCCAGCGCCTTGCGCGTGACGATGTCGCGTGGCCGCAGGCGACTTTCGAGGAGTGCCATGACCGCGCGGCCTGACTCGACCCCGAAGCGGTCACGCTCCTCATAGGGGGCGGGCGATCCAGCCGAGCCGGGTAGAGCCAGGCCCATGGCCTCGGACACCATCGCCATGGTGTTGGCGGTGAACTGCCCACCGCACGCACCAGCTGAAGGACAAGCGACGCATTCCAGCTCGTGCAGCTCCGCATCCGACATGGTGCCGGCAGCGTGCCGACCCACGGCCTCGAACACATCGACCACGGTGACGTCGCGGCCCTGGAATTTCCCCGGCAGGATCGACCCGCCATACATGAACACACTCGGCACGTTCAGCCGCAGCATCGCCATCATCATGCCGGGCAGTGACTTGTCGCACCCGGCGAGGCCAACCAGCGCGTCGTAGCAGTGCCCGCGCACTGTCAGCTCCACCGAATCGGCGATCAGGTCGCGCGACACCAGCGAGGACTTCATTCCCTGGTGGCCCATCGCGATGCCGTCGGTCACCGTGATGGTGGTGAATTCGCGCGGCGTACCTCCAGCCTCGGCTACGCCCTTCTTGACCGACTGCGCCTGACGGGAGAGTGCAATATTGCAAGGCGCGGCCTCATTCCAGCAGGTGGCAACGCCGACGAATGGCTGATCGATCTCCTCCTCGGTGAGGCCCATCGCATAGTAGTAGCTGCGATGCGGCGCGCGGCCGGGCCCGACCGTCACATGGCGTGACGGCATGCGCGACTTGTCCCAGCGGCGGGTCAACATGGGCGTGGTCCTTGTCTCTGGTTGCGTGCCGCGGGTTATAGCGGAGGCAGGGCTGCGGGCGAATGGGGCGAACAGCCTCGCCGCTGCGGGCGCCGCGCGCGGCTGTGAAAGTGTCCGCCTAAGTCAGTAACTCGGCACTGTCGCATAAGGCGTGAGTTGCAGCTCATGCGTCCAGCACGAACGATCCTGCGTGTGCAGATACCAGAATGCCTCGGCAATCTTCATCGGATTGATCAACAGCTCCGGTCGGTTCTGCGCCTTGGGCAAGGCCCGTGTTCCCGGTAAGTCAATGCGTACCATCGATCACCACGTTGGCGACGTGCACACCGTGCTCGGAGTATCCTCGGTCAGCACTTGTGACAGCGTCCGCATCATCACCCTGGGATAGTAGAGCGACTCACCGGTCATCCGTTTCTTGCCGCGCAGCGATTTGGAGTTATTGGAAAAGAAGAAGGATCCTGTCGCCCTTCTGCCGCATCGCCGGCAATACTTCCTTGGCGACCAGGAACGGTCCGCGGCTGGCGATGTGATGGGCCGTGTCGAACATCTCCACAGGGATATATTCCAGCAGTTCCTTCCCCGATGGCAGGTCGCGACCTTCCAGATAACCCGCGTTGTAGATCAGCTACTCCGGTTCGCCCGCATCGCGGCGTATCGCGGCAAATGCTGCCGTAATCGACGCCTGCGATGACAAATCCAGCTCGACAGTCGTGCATTCGCCGCGCTGTTCTCTGATCGCTGCTGCCAATCCCGCGGCATTTGCCTCGCTGCGTGTCGTGAGCACGACGAAACACCCTTCCTGGGCGAATTTCTGCGCAATGGCACCTCCGACGCCCCAACGCGCGCCAACCGGTATGTTGACTGTCGTCCAGCGCACTTCCGTGCGCCAGCCGCGTGTTGCGACCATCCGACTGCCATTTGGACGTGGCACCGATCACCACGGCCACAGGCTTGCCTTTCGTGTTGGTTTGGCGATGTGCGCTCATTTGGCAACGTTCCCCTTGTTGTTGCAGTATTCAGGATCCGCGGTTCCAACCCCACCAGGCGCACAGCGCCTCGCCCATGACCAGGCGTTTGTCGTTGCTCGCCGAGCCACGGCAGTTCCTCGGTGAACATCGTCACGCATTGCCGCCACGAGCACGGCATCTTGGTGATGTCGGTGCCCCAGAACATCCGGTGCGGCCCAAACGCGTCGTAGATCTGCCGTAGATACGTCTGCATGGTCGGAAAGGGATAGGCCTCTGCTGAATAGCCTGGCGCGCCGGTCGCCTTCACCGCCATATTTGGGATATTTCGCCAGCGCCAGCAGCTGGGGCATGTGCGTCATCGCCGCTGCATCCTTCAGCGTGGTCAGGCCGCCACGCCCGCCCAGGTGATCGATCGTCAGCCGCAGTCCGCGGATGGCGTTCGGCGATATGCCCAATGTCCGCGAGCGAGTCCGTTGCCAGCATCGCGATTGGGACTTCGGCCTTTTCGGCCTCCGACCCACAGCCAGTCGATCGTGCCGTCGGCGAGCCACCGCCGCGCCGGATCGTGCAGGAACGTATAGCGCAGGCCGAGCATGCCCGGCTGCTCCCGCCAGCCGGCGATGCGCGCCCGCGAGAACTGGCTGGTCGAGCGGCACAGAACCCATGATCGCGAAGCGGCCCGGATAGTCGCGCACCGCCTTGAATGCCATCTCGGTCGAACCCGGGTCCCAGCCCGGCGGATGAATGACGGCGGCATCGACACCGCCCTCGTCCATCAGCGGAATGGCTTCCTCGGGCGTGAAGTGCGTAACCTGCCAATGCGAGAGGTTGCTCGGCAGGCCGGTTCCCCACAGATGGATCTGGGCATCAACAATCTGCATGACGCTCCTCCGGACGCAACGCTCGCTGCATCGTCACAGAACAGCACGTTGCGCCGAGAGAGGCGAGCCGGGCTTGACCTCGACGCTGCCCGCTCCATGCTTTCGCCATGACAGAACACCGCTTCCGCTCGCTCGACCGGTTGATCCGCCAAGCCAATCAGGCGTCATCGCGAAAACCCGGGTCTGTCGAGATGCTGGCCCGGGTAATCCAACTGGTCACGTCGGACGGCGCCGACCCTTACCTGGTCCTCGGCGTGCTGGTGGAAGGTGCAGTCCATACATTAGCCGAGCACATCCCGCCCGAGCGGCAAGCGGACGCGACCGAGGAACTCGGGCGGCTGTTGGTGGAACGGCTGAAGGCGCGTGGGCTGACCTGACCAGGCCGGCCCTGCGGCGTCAGCTTACAACCCGCAGCGTCGGTCGAGTGCGCGCCACGAGGCGCCGGTACACCGCCAGATAATCCTCCGCCATGCGCCGGGCCGTGAAACGCCGCTCGAAGTTATGTCGCACCGCCTTGCGCGACATAGCCGCTGCACGCGGCACTGCTGCGATCGCTTGCGCCATATCATCCACAATCAGCCCGTTGACCCCGTGCTCGATGATCTCCGGCACTGAGCCCCGGTTGAAGGCAATGACCGGCGTGCCACAAGCCATTGCCTCGATCATCACCAGACCAAACGGTTCGGGCCAGTCGATCGGCACGAGCAGCGCGATAGCGCCACTGAGAAATCCCGGCTTGTCGGCATCATTGATCTCGCCGACCATCTCGACGTTGCGGCCGTCGATCATCGGTCGGATCGTTTCCTGATAGTAGTCCTCGTCCACCCGATCCACCTTGGCGGCGATCTTCAGCCTGATGCCGGCCTCCCGCGCCATTCGGATGGCCCGGTCTGGCCGCTTCTCCGGACAAATACGCCCGAGAAAGGCAAGATAGCTTGGGGTCACCGGCTGAGGTGTCAGCAGGTCCGACGGTAACCCGTGCTGAACCGTGGCAATGAAATTGGCATTTGGCAGAGGAACCCGTTGCGCATCAGAGATGGAAATCAGCGGGACGTCCGGAAAACAGTCATAGATCGGCCGCAATTCCGGTAGATCGAGCCGCCCGTGCAACGTCGTGAGAAACGGTGTATTCTGCCGGCTCAGGAGAGAAAACGGCCAGTAGTCCAAATGGCAGTGCAGGATGTCGAACTCATCTGCGCGGCGAAACACCTGCTCCAGCAGCAGCAGATGTGGTGCCATCGCGTCGCGCAGATCGCGGTCAAATCTTAGCGCACTGGGCCAAACGGCAGAGAGTTCGGCACTCGTCTTCGAATCACCACTTGCGAACAGCGTGACATCGTGCCCCATGTCGACCAACTGCTCAGTCAGAAATGACACCACCCGCTCTGTTCCGCCGTACAGCCGTGGCGGTACCGACTCAGTGAGCGGGGCAATTTGGGCTATGCGCATATGAGAGGCCTTCCCGATGATGTTCTTCGAGCACCGCCGATGTGTCTGTCAGTTCAGGCTTTTGTGCGGCAGCATTTTGCCGCCTTCACAGCTCACGGCGAAGTGATCGCAGAGTGGTAGGCTGACCGTCTCGTTGCACGTTTTGGTTAACGAGTAAGCACGCTGGTGCGAGGAGGAAATGTGGCGCGCCTCGTAATCGTGTCCAATCGCGTACCATTACCATCCGAGAGAGGCCCACGAGCTGGCGGCCTCGCCGTGGCGCTGGCGGATGCATTGCGCCCTGGCAGCTTATGGGTTGGCTGGAGCGGCCGCCGCTCCTCTGCCAACGCGGATGTGCGGCTGCAGCGCTCGGAGGGAATCAGTTACGCAACGATTGACCTGAGTGAGGCCGAATATCGCGGGTTCTACGTATCATTCGCTAACGGTGTGCTCTGGCCGTTGTTGCATTTCCGTCTCGGGCTCGTCGAATACCGCCGCGAGGACTACGAAGCCTATCGGGCAGTCAACCGCAAATACGCCGAAGCGGTTGCGGGATTACTGCGCCCCGATGACCTCGTATGGGTGCACGACTACCATCTGTTCCCGCTTGCCGAGGAACTACGGCGGCTGGGTGTGCGCAACCGTCTGGGCTTTTTCCTACACACCCCGTTTGTTCCTCCCACCTTGCTGCACGTTTTGCCGCGTGCGGCGGAGTTGCTGCGGGCAATGTGTGCCTTCGACGTCATCGGCTTCCACACGCACTCGTATCAGCGAGCGTTCCTGGACTGCGTTCGGGAGATTCTCCCTGTCACCAGGATCCACGAAGACGGATTCATGCATGACGGTCGCCACGTTCGCGCCATTGTCGATCCTATTGGCATCGATGCGGACAGCTTCGCCGCGGCTGCGGTGCAGGCGGCAGACAGCGCAGAAACCGCACGATTAGCGGAGAGTCTGAGCGGGCGTGCCTTGGCGCTTGGTGTCGATAGGCTTGATTACTCCAAAGGACTGGTGAACCGATTCGAGGCATTCGGCCGGCTATTGGCAAAGTATCCAAAACATCGGCGGCAGGTCAGCTTCCTGCAGATCGCCGCGCGATCGCGCGAGGAGTCTGGCAGCTATCAGCGGCTACGGCGTGAACTGGACCGGCTTGTCGGGGACACCAACGGCCGATTTTCCGAGTTCGATTGGGTGCCGTTGCGCTACATGACCACCACGGTGCGGCGACAGGTGCTGGCTGGCTTCTTCCGTATTGCCCGCCTGGGTATCGTGACACCGCTGCGGGACGGCATGAATTTGGTCGCAAAGGAATACGTCGCCGCGCAGGATGCGACCGACCCGGGTGTGCTGATCTTGTCAAGCTTCGCTGGTGCCGCCGAGGATCTTACGGATGCGCTGATCGTCAACCCATACGATGCTGACGAGATCGCCGATGCCATGCACGAAGGCCTCGCAATGTCGCTTTCCGAGCGCGTCCGTCGCCACGCGGCATTGCGCGAGCGCGTCTGGGACACCACAGCCAGCAAGTATTGTGCAACCTTCCTCGCGCACCTGCAGAACGATGAAGCGCCGGTGCCACGGCTCAGGCTACAGGTTGCCTCCTAGCAGCCGTAGATGTCGCGGGCCGTTGCCTCGCTGATGTAGCCGTTGCGTACGTCTCGTCGAACTTGTAGCGAGTCACGCTGGCGCGGATCCCCGTAGCCACCGGCGCCGGACAGCCGGAAACTGACGACGTCGCCGCGTCGAAGGCGGATTACCTGCTTCGATCCAAGATCGGTCTCCATACCGTCGCGCAGCAGGACCGTGCGCGCCAGGCGCCCCTGCTGCGCCACCAAATAGCCCGTAGGGCTGAAATTTGTGCCGCTCCCCGAGCAGCGAGAGGGTCGCATCATCGCACAGCAGCTGGATGTCTTTGCGCAATCCGGCGCCGCCACGGAATTGTCCGGCACCGCAACTATCGGTGATCAGTTCCAGCCGGCGCACACGAACGGGGTTGTTGGTCTCATGCACCTCGACCGGCACGTTCGCGCAGTTCATCACCGGCGACAGTGCCTCCGCGCCATCCTTGTCGGCTCGGCCACCATAGCCGCCGAGTAATAGGTCATACATGATCCAGGGGCGCCCGTTGCGCGCATCGATGCCGCCGATATTGGGATTTCCCCAATGCGAAAACGCAGCCATCGCGCCTCGACGGCATCGGCCTGCGCCAGGGCCCCGTTAATCACCTCGAAAATGCGCACCTGCACTGCAGCGCGACCACCACATGGTGCGGGCCATGTCGCATTGAAGAAACAGCCCTCACGTGCGACCGCACAAATAACCCGCTCGATGCCGGCGTTGTTGGGAATGTCAATCCCGGCGAACACCCGGACGGCGAAGCTGGCGTAGGCACGCGTGTAGTTCATGTAGCAGTTGAGCGCTGCCGGCACCTGGTCGCTTGATCGAGAAAAGTCGACAATGGCCTCGCCGTCCTTCAGTGTCACATCGACGGCGACACGGATGGGTGGCGTGTCAGGGCCGTAGTCATCCAGGTGATCTTCGAAGCTATAAATGCCCTCCGGCAGCCTGCCGATGAGTTCACGTGCTCGCTCTTCCGATCGTTCGATGATGACGTCGATCGCTTCCGCCATCGTATCGAGGCCATAGGAAGCGAAAAGCTCGCGCAGCCGCTCGCTGCCGACGTGATTGGCATTGCGCTGCGCCATGAGGTCACCGCGCATCTTTTCCGGCAGCCGGACATTGCCCAAGATGACGCGCAGCAGGTCGGGATCGAATTCGCCGGCATGCACCAGCTTCACCGGCAAAACACGAATGCCCTCTTGAAACGCCTCGGTCACACCTTGCACCGCCTGCGAGCCAGGAGAGAGACCGCCGACATCGACGTGATGCGCGGTGGTCACGACATAGCCAATGATGTTGGCATCGGCGAACACGGGTGCGACGAGGAACATGTCGGGATAGTGGCCGCCACCGAGGGCTGCGTCGTTGGTAGCGAGCATGTCACCAGGGGCCAGACGCTCGGGCGGCACGTAGGCCAGCACGTTCCGCACGGCGTATGGCATGGCGCCGAGATGACCCGGCGTGAAGTTGCCCTGGGCGATCAGGCGGCCAGAGGCGTCGAACAGGCCGGTGGAAAAATCCTGACCTTCGCGCACTGCTTCCGAGAACGCGGTGCGTCGAAGAGCGCTGCCCATCTCCTCAGCGATAGAGTTAAGACTTCCCCAGATGACGGTCAGGGTGATCGGATCGATGGTCAACGCGCTGCTCCGATATTGATGACCAGGTTCCGGTGCGACGTTGTGGTCGCGCTGTCGCCAGGCAGCACCAATGTCGTGCATTCGGGTTCCTCGATCAGCAAGGGGCCCTGGACGGGTACGCCGGACCCAATGTTGCCGCGGTCAAGCACGGACGTTTCAACCATACCACCGGCTTCCGGAAAGTAGGCGCGGCGCGTCGACCCGCTCCTTCCAGTCCCCTCCCGCGAAGGAAGGGCAAGCAAGGACGTTGAAGCCGCACCGATCGTGGCGACGACCGTCCAGTCCGTTACTTCAATCGGTGTCTCGCGATCGACATAGCCATACTCCTGCCGATAGCGGGCGAAAAACGCTTCCCGTATCGCCCCAACGTCGGTTATCTCGTCAGGCAGCTCGACGCGGATCTCGAACCCCTGCCCCACGTAGTGCATCGACGCTGCGCGCGAAAGCGCACTAACGTCATCCGGCATTCTTGCCTCCATCTCCACAAAAATCGCAGCTATGGTGTCGCGTGCGCTTTCCTCCAGTTGCAGCACGCGCGTCAGACTCGCATCCATCTTATGTTCGGCGGTGAGCAGACCAAGCGCCGATCCGACGCCAGCACCGTATGGAACGATCACGTGTGGGATGCCCAGCGCTCGCGCCAATCGAGTGGCATGCAGCGGGCCGGCGCCACCAAACGCGACAAGCGCATACCGCCGTGGATCGCGCCCACGCTCAATCGACACGACCCGCATCGCACGCTCCATGTTCGCATTCGCGACGGAATGAATGCCCCATGCCGCTTGATGCAGGGATAGACTAAGCGGCGCGGCAATACCGCGTAGCAACCCCTCGACTGCAGCTTCGGTATCCAGCCGCATGGCACCACCGTTGAAATAATCCGGATTGAGATACCCGAGCACCAAATTTGCATCGGTGATCGTGGGGGTGGCACCACCACGGCCATAGCAGATGGGGCCGGGATCGGCGCCCGCGCTGTCGGGACCAACTGAAATCATCCCCATCCGTGTGCGCGCCAGACTGCCGCCGCCTGCGCCGATCTCCAGCAGTTCGATCGCCGTGATGTTCAGCGGCAGGCCACTGCCCGGACGATAATTCACCGCATCGACTTCGAATGTCGGCGTCACCACCGGAACGCCGTCATCGATCGCACCGAGCTTGGTCGTGGTGCCTCCCATGTCGAAACTCATCACATGCGAGAAATCCTCCACCGCCCCCACGCGCGCCGCCATCAACACGCCGGCAGCCGGGCCGGACTCGACGCACCGGATCGGCGCCTCGCGCGCCCGACTGGCCGACATCAGCCCACCATTCGACTGCATCATCGCCAGCTCCGGGCGAATCCCGAGTTCGCTCAGCGCGGTCTGCAGCACCGCGATATAGGTGGCGATAATCGGCTTGACGTAGGCGTTGGCGACGGCGGTGTTGGTACGCTCGTATTCGCGGAACCTGGGCGATAGCTCGGCCGACAGCGTCACCGCGCGATCCGGCATCACTAGGGCAAGAATTTTCGCCATCTGCCGTTCGTGCGCCGGATTGGCATATGCGTGCAGAAAAGCCACGGCGACGGATCGATAATCCTCTTCACGCAGACGCATCGCCACTTCGCGTGCGTTCTTGGCATCGAATGGCGTGATCACCGATCCATCAGGCGCTATACGCTCCATCACTTCAAAAATGTCGGCACGCTCAATCAGAGGAACCGGCTTTTCGATGTGCAAGTTGTTGGTGTCATGCCGCTTCTGCCGACCGATGATCAATACGTCGCGGAACCCCGACGTGGTGATTAGCGCAGTGCGGCTGCCCTTGCGCTCAAGGATTGCATTCGTGGCAATCGTGGTCGCGTGCAGAACGCGGGCAATGGCCGAAGGGGCAAATGCACCGATGCCGATCCGCTCGGACAGAGTGTCGATCACTGCAGTGGCCGGGGCATCAGCGCTCGTCAGCACCTTCCACACGGCAAGCTCACCCGTGTCGGTATCGGACAGGGCCAAGTCGGTGAAGGTGCCGCCAATGTCGAAGGCAAGCTGTAGCATTCCGTCACGGTTCCTTCACACGGTCGTGATAGTCAATGCCTAGGGTACGCCATGTTTCTTTGCTGCACTGACTATGAAAGGAGACACCATGCAGCCTTCTACCGGACTGATTGCAGGTGCACTTGGGATAACTCTGGCGCTATCTGCCTGCACGAACCCTTATGATCCGGGCCAACGAGCGGTTGGCGGCGGTCTCCTTGGCGCCGGCACCGGGGCTGCGATCGGCGGCCTTGCGGGCGGCGGACGTGGCGCTGCGACGGGTGCGCTGATCGGTGGGGCAGTCGGCGCCGTGGGCGGGGCGGTAACCACGCCACAACCGCCCCCACCTGCCTACTATGCGCCCCCACCTGCCTACTATGCGCCCCCGCCCCGCTCCTATTATGCGCCTCCGCCTCCTCCGCCGGGCTACTACACTTACTAGGCGTCGGCGAATACGCCGACCGGTGAACCGAGCACTGGCGCAGCAGTACGAAACAGGCCGCCCATCATCGGATGCTGTTGCAGCACTTCGTCGGAGCGGCCTTCACGCAACGACGTCACGTAGAGATGTTGCTGGACAAAACACGGCATGGTGGGACCCGGCACCGGAAACTGCAGCTTGCTCAACAGTGCACCGGTCGGCGAGAAGCGGTTGACGCACGCGGCGGAAGGCCCGGCCGACCAGTAATTCCCTTCAACATCGACGGCGGCGCCGTCGGGTCGGCCTTCCTTGTTCGACAGCGTCGCCAGAACGCGGTGGTTGGCGAGAGCCCCCGTGCTGGTGTCAAAGTCCCACGCCTCGATGATGCCGGCTGTCGAATCCGAATGGTACATGGTCCCCCCGTCGGGCGACCACGCTAACCCGTTCGACACCGCATAGCCGTCGGACTTCCGTTCGACGCTGCCTTGAGGCGTGACCCGATACAGCGCGGCGGTCTTCTGGCGCGGCGTGTTTTCATCCATGCTGCCTACCCAAAAGCATCCATCCGGGCCGACCTTGCCGTCGTTGAACCTATTGGTAGACGGTTCGTTGACCGGCTCGGTCAGATCGTCGATCTGCCCGGTGCGCGGATCGAACAGCACCATCCGGTGGCGCAGAGCAACGACCAGCCGACCTGAGCGGCAGAGACCGAAGCTGGCAACCACTTCCGGGAAGTCCCAGTGGCTGCGAACGCCGTCATCAATCGACAGCACGTTGATGCGCTTGCCCGGAATATCGCAGAACAGCAGCCGTCGCGTGGATGCATCCCACACCGGCAACTCACCGACGCCACATCGAGAATCCCAAACCAGTTCGAATTTGTTCATTCTCAGCTCCGCCTGATGTTCCAGAACACCGGACTGCCTTGCAGCATGCCGGTCAGGTTCGCCTGGTATGCGGTCGGAATGAAGTACTGTCCCAGCGGGATGTACGGAACATCCTCGAACGCCTGCAGCTGCAGTTGCTCCGCCAGCGCCTTCTGCGCGCCAATGTCGGGGGCGCGGAACCAGGAATCGCGCAACTCCTCTATCCTTGGGCTGGTCGGCCAGCCCACGGTGGCCGCTTTGCCGTTTCCGCGCAGGAAGACATGACCGGCGGGGTTGATCATGTCGAGCCCGCTCCATCCGGTATGGAAAATGCTCCAGCCGCCCTGCTCTATCGCATCCATCTTGGCGCGACGCTGCACCAGCGTCGCCCAGTCCATCGCCTGCAGCTCAGTGTTGGCGCCGATCTTGCGCAGCCACTCGCCGGTAATTTCCGCCGCCGCCTTCGACCACGGTATATCGGACGGCATCAACACGACAATCTTTTCACCGCCGTAGCCGGCAGAATCGAGGTCGTGCCTGACCTTTGCGAGGTCACGCTTGGTGGTGAGCACCTGCATGCCGACGTCGCTGGCAAGCGGCGTGTCAGGGCAAAAAATGCCGACCTTGTCGCGCCACAGCGTCTCGTCTGTGCCAACGGCACCGATCATGTAGTCGGCCTGCTCGATCGCACCCAACATCGCGCGGCGGATCGCAGGGTTGTTGAACGGCGGGATGAGATGGTTGAAACGCAGCGTCGCAATTGTCCCGGTCGGATTGACCGTCTCGACCTTCAGGCGCTGCTGCTTCTTTAACAGGGGCAACAGATCGGCATTCGGCGTCAGCCACCAGTCGATCTCGCCATTCTGCATTGCCGCGGCGACAGTGCCGGCATCAGGCATGATGCGCCACTCGATGCGTTCGATGTGCGCGATCTTCGGGCCAGCGGTACCGCCCGGCGTGCCGCTGGTCCGCGGCACGTATTTCTCATTCCTTTCGTACACCACGCGTGAGCCTGGCACGCGTTCATCGGACTTGTAGCGATACGGTCCGCTGCCGACCATCTCGCTGACCTGCTTGTAGGGATCCGTGCTGGCGAGACGTTCCGGCATGATCGGGCACATGCTGGGCGGTGTCTTGGCAAGCGCATCGGGCAGCAGCGCGAACGGGTATTTCAGGCGGAACCGGATGGTTCTGTCGTCGGGTGCACTAATTTCATCAGTCGCCCCGAGCAGCGCCTGACCAAAGCCATCACGCGCGCCCCAACGTCTGATCGAAGCGACACAGTCGCGCGCCAAAACCTTTGTGCCATCGTGGAACATCAGGTCCGGGCGCAGCGTGATACGCCAAGCCTTGCCACCGTCCTCGGCGACAGCGCCCTCCGCCATTTGCGGCTGCGGCCTGTACTGGCTGTCCAACCCGAACAGCGTATCGAACACGAGGAAGCCGTGGTCACGCGTCTGGTACGTCGTGGTCCAGATCGGATCCAGGACGGCGAGATCGGCCTGGGGGACGAAGGTTAGAACATTCGAACCTTCGCCGCGGGCGATCGCTGGCGCGGCAAGGACGCTAACGGCGGAGGCAAGCAACGATCGGCGGCGCATGGGTGCTCCAGGACGTTCTACGCGGCAGAATTGCACTGCGATTGCGCGCCGTCCAATCCGATGCGCCGAGCACCCGTGATACAGATCAGTGGAGTTGTTACCCTACGGCGAGAGCCAACCCTTACACTTGATCGTAGTCAATCACCACGCGCTCGGTGATAGGCCTTGACTGGCAGGTCAGCACATATCCCGCCCGCAATTCCCAAGGCTCCAGCGAGTAGTTCACCGCCATCTCCACCTTGCCTTCCACCAGCCTCGCGCGGCAGGTGCAGCACATTCCGCCCTTGCACGAATAAGGCAGGCTGCGTCCGGCGCGGATCGCCGCATCGATGATTGCCTCGCCATCGGCCACCGGGAACTCGAACCGAGCGCCCTCGCTGATCACCGTCGCAACTGCCTTCGCCGGTGCATTCTGCGGGGTTGCCACCGGGCGGGGCCGTCCGCCAACGCCAGGGGTGAAGCGCTCGATATGCACCCGCTCGCGCGGCAGGCCGAGTCCGATCAGCGCCGTCCCCAGTCCCTCGATCATCGGTTGCGGCCCGCAGATGAACGCATGATCGACGCTCGAAACTGGCACCACCGCTCGCATCAATACGCCGATCTTCTCGACGTCGAGGTGGCCGTTTAACATTGGGAAATCCTGTTGCTCGCGCGACAACACGTGGAACACCGCGAGCCGCGCAAGATAGCGATCCTTCAGGTCCTCCAGCTGTTCGCGCAAGATGATGTCGGCTGTCGTGCGATTGCCATAGAACAGAAAGAAACGCCCGGTCTCGCGCCGTAGCACGGTCCTCAGGATGGCCATGATGGGAGTAATGCCTGATCCAGCTGCAAACGCGACCAGCGTGCGCGACGACCCCGGTTCGACCGGCACGCCGAACCGCCC
Source organism: uncultured Alphaproteobacteria bacterium (assembly GCA_963850535.1). GTDB lineage: Bacteria > Pseudomonadota > Alphaproteobacteria > Acetobacterales > Acetobacteraceae > JAMXLO01. The sequence goes on from CAWKMC010000013.1 coordinate 43,450, forward strand.
ATCGGGTGTCATCACATCCAGGCTGTCTCCGGCATGCAACCGCTCGCTGACCCAACCGGAGAACGAGCCGCCCATCAGGCGCTTGATGACAACGCGCAATTCGCCATCGTCCAGTCCGGAGCAGATCGAATAGGAGCGTCGCACGTCCTCGCCGTCGATCGTTGCGCGCAATGTCAGGTATTGGCCTGGCTCATAGCGGTAGTCATCGCGCAGTGACGCGGGCACGAGAAAGGCGAGCGAAACCGCATCAGGCGTCTCCTGCCGGATCTCGCCGACCGTCAATCGGTGGAAGCGCGGCGCCATGTCGGGTGTCTTGCGCGTTCAGCCGGCCAGGCACAAGTCTGTCGCATGCGACAGGCGCTCCATCGACTGACGGTTGCCACCAGTGGACAGGGGCTGGTCGATGTCACCGACAGGGTATCGTGTTGGGTCGAAGCACAGGCCATCCAGACCGGACTGCTGACGATTTGGTGTCGCCACACCTCAGCTTCGCTCTTGGTGCAGGAGAACGCCGATCCGGATGTGCGCGCTGATCTCGAGGCGTTCTTCCGCCACCTGGTGCCGGAGCACGCCGGCTATCGACATGAGGACGAAGGGCCCGACGACATGCCAGCCCATATCAAGTCGGCACTGACCCAGACGCAGCTGACGATCCCGGTTGGCAACAGCAAGCCCGTGCTCGGCACCTGGCAGGCGATTTACCTGTTCGAGCACCGCGCCCCACCACATCGCCGCGAACTGGTGCTGCATCTGATCGGCGAGTGACGCGCACTCACACGGTCTTCGCGCTGCGACCCAGACCATCGAACAGGTCCAGCATCCGCTCACGCCATGCGGTGACCGGATCGTCGGCCGCCAACAGCTCGAACCTGCTGGCGCAGCGCGGCCACTGCAGCGTGCCGAAGACGATGTAGTCCGCATAGGTCGGTGCGGCGCCCCCAAGCCATATCTGCCTGCCCAGCACGAGGCGGACCGGCAGAAGCGAGGCGCGGAATTCTGCCACCCGTGTCTCGCGGTCCGCCTGCATGTCCTCGAGTGTCATGCCGAACCGCGCCTCGCGGCTTTCGCGGAAGTATGGCTGATCCTGCGGCGCCACCACGTCCAGCAGATCGCGCAGGATCAGCCGCGCGATTGCACCCACCATGATGCCATCGGCCCACGCATTGATGAATCGCGCATGTGCCCGCCCTGTCTCGCCACCGAATATGCTAGGGCGGTCGGGGTAACTCGCCTCCAGGTACTCCGCGATGGCCCAACTGTCGGATACGATGCGGTCGCCATCGCGGATCACCGGCACGCGTCTCTGTCCGGAGAAGGCCAAAGCGGCCTTCTCTGTGAACCGCCACGGAATCGTTTCAACCGCCAGACATTTGTGTGCCAGAGCCATTCTGGTTCGCCAGCAGTATGGGCTGAACCGGAGCGCCGGGTCCGCCCCGGCCAGATCATGCATAATGATCGCCATGTGCCGCTCCCCTTGTTGCCGGTGTCGTGATACACATCAGTTCGCAGGGAGAGAAATGTTGCGGACCAGGCTTTCCTCGGCCACCCGGGTCAGTTCACCACAGGAATGGCGGGGCGCGCCATGAACATTCTCGCGCCGCCGAAGGCGCGCCTTGGCATTGAGATCGTACACGACCTAGTCTGTCCTTGGTGCTTTCTCGGGGTTCGCCGGCTGATGCGGACGTTGCGACGTCGGCCCGACCTGTTGTTCGATCTGACCTGGCGGCCGTTTCTGCTCAATCCCGACATGCCACGCGGTGGTATGGCCCGTCCGGATTACGTGATCCGCAAATTCGGGGGTGAGGATCGTGCCCGGCGCCTTTATTCGTCGATCACCGAGATCGGTCGCGCCGAGGGCATCTTGTTCCGCTTCGACCGCATTCGTCGCACGCCCTCCAGCATCGACGCGCACCGGCTTGTGCGATTTGCGGCGCGCTTCGGCCAAGCCGATGCGATGGTGGACGCGCTGTTCTCCGCGCATTTCACCGACGGTCTCGATATAGGCGATCCAGCACTACTGACGGGGATTGCCACGGCCTGTGGGCTGGATGCGGGCAAGACGCGTCGCTTCCTGGCGAGTCCGGACGAGATCGACGCGGTGCACGCCGACAACCTGCGAGCGCATCGGCTCGGCATCAATGGCGTACCGTGCTTTGTCATCGCGGGCCGTCACGCCATCGCCGGCGCGCAGGAGCCCGAGGTAATCGAGCGCCTGCTCGACGTTGCGGCAGTCGAAGCCGCAGAACTGTGAGCGCTTTACGCTGCCTTCGCCTGACCTGCGATCCGCTCTAGATTTGCCAGTGTGTCACGCGCGAAGCTCAGGCGTGTCGCGACGTCCATCTCGCGCGAGATTGCCAGTTTGTGGTCCGGCCGCAGTCGGACCAATCCGCCCTTTGAGGCGAGCCAAGCCACCAGCCCCGCCGGATTGGAAAACGCATTGCCACGGAAGCTGAGCAACATGCCCTTTGGCCCCGCTTCCAGCTTCTCCACGCCGGCGTCGCGGCAGGCACGCTTCAACGCCACCACCTGAAGGAGGTTCTCCACCTCCTGCGGCAGCGGACCGAACCGATCTACCAATTCTGCCGCCATCGCTTCGGTCTCGGCATCCGATGCCAGCGCACCGATGCGGCGATAGAGGCCAAGCCGTACCGGTAGGTCACGCACATAGTCTTCAGGAATTAGCACTGGCAGGCCCAAGGAAATGTTGGGGGTCCAGTCGCGTTCGTGGCCGCTGCGCCTGCCCTCGCCGGCGCGCAGATCGGCGACCGCGTCTTCCAGCATCTGCTGGTACAGTTCAATGCCGACTTCGCGGATGTGTCCCGACTGTTCATCACCTAACAGGTTGCCGGCACCGCGGATATCCAGATCATGGCTCGCCAGAGTGAAGCCAGCACCCAACGCATCTAGAGTCTGCATCACCGTCAATCGCTTCTCAGCGGCGGCGGACAGACGCATGTTCGGCGGCCAGGTCAGATAAGCATAGCCACGCTGCTTGCCGCGCCCCACGCGACCACGAAGCTGATACAACTGGCCCAGACCGAACATGTCTGCGCGATGGATCACCAGCGTGTTCACCGCTGGCATGTCCAGGCCGCTTTCAACGATGTTGGTGGACAGCAGGATATCGGACCGCCCATCGCCGAATTCAGTCATGACCCGCTCAAGTTCGGTGGGCGGCAGGCGGCCATGCGCCTGCGCCATGCGTGCCTCCGGCACGATCTCCGACAGTCGTTCGGCAATACGCGGCAGGTCCTCGATGCGAGGCACCACGCAGAAGACCTGGCCGCCACGGAAGCGCTCGCGCTGAATCGCTTCGCGGACCACCACCGCGTCGAACGGCATAATGAAAGTGCGCACCGCCAACCGATCGACCGGCGGCGTGCTGATCAGGCTCATCTCCCGCACGCCGGTCAACGCGAGCTGCAAGGTGCGCGGGATCGGTGTCGCGGTCAGTGTCAGCACGTGCACGTCGGCCTTAAGCTGCTTCAGCCGCTCCTTGTGCGCCACACCAAAATGCTGCTCTTCGTCGACCACCAACAGCGCGAGATCGGCGAACTCGATCGACTTCGACAGCAGCGCGTGCGTGCCGATCACGATGTTGACTGTGCCGTTCTTAATACCGCGGCGTACTTCGGTGGCCTCCTTCGCGCCCACCATGCGCGAGAGCTGCGAAATCTTCACCGGCAGCCCAGCAAAGCGCTCCACGAATGTGCGATAGTGCTGACGCGCCAGCAGCGTCGTCGGAACTACCACGGCTACCTGCGCCCCCGACATCGCCGCAACGAACGACGCCCGAAGCGCAACCTCGGTCTTGCCGAAACCCACATCGCCGCAGATCAGCCGATCCATCGGCCGCCCGCTCGCCAGGTCCTCCAGCACATCGGCGATCGCGCGCGACTGATCGTCGGTTTCCGCGAACGGGAACCGGGCGCAGAACTCGTCCCATGCGCCCTCTCCAGGCGCCATGGTCGGCGCGTCGTGCAGCTTGCGCGCTGCGGCAAGGCGGATGAGCTGGTCCGCCATGTCGCGGATGCGCTGCTTCATACGTGCCTTGCGCGACTGCCAGCCGACCCCGCCCAGCTTGTCCAGCGCAACGCCTTGGCCCTCGGAGCCAAAGCGCGACAGCACCTCGATGTTCTCCACCGGCAGGTAGAGTTTTTCCGCGCCGTCGTAGATCAGCCGGAGGCAGTCATGTGGCGCGCCAGTGACGGTCAGCGTTTCCAGCCCGTCATAGCGGCCGATGCCATATTCCTGATGCACAACCAGATCGCCCTCGGCGATCTCGGTCGCTTCCGCGATGAACTGATCGGCGCGTTTGCGCCGGCGCGGCGGGCGACTGATGCGTTCGCCCAGCAGATCCTGCTCGCCAACCAACGCCAGCCCATCGGCGATGAAGCCACGCTCCACACCCAGTGTGACCAGCGACACCAAGCCCGGTTGCCTGCGCCGCACCGCAGCCCAGTCGTCCTGCGGTGCCGGATCCTTGAAGCCGTGCTCGCGCAACAGGTTGGCCAGCCGCTCGCGCGATCCGCGCGTCCACGCAGCAACGACGATCCGGCGCCGCTCACCACCCCAGCGCTCGGCCTGGGCGCGCAGTTGGTCGAACACGTTGGTCCCAGGACCGCCGCCACCCTGAAAGAACACGGGGCCGGGACGGCCCCCACCGTCAATGCCAACTGCACCATCCGGCTGCCCAAACGGGGAGAATACGAACAGCGGCCCCCCGGACAGCATGGCATCCCAACCATCCTGGTCCAGATACAGTTGCTCGGGCGGCAACGGCCGATAGGGCACTTCCCCGTCCCGTGGCAGCATGCGGCGCGCCGCGTAGTGATCGGCGATCATCTCCAGCCGCGCCGCCAGCACCTCGTCTGCCTGATGGTCCAGACTGACCGACGCGCCCGGCACGTAATCGAGCAGCGTCTCCATATGATCATGGAACAATGGCACCCAGTGCTCCATGCCGGGATGCCGGCGCCCATCCGTGATGGACAGGTAGATCGGGTCCTCCGCCGCAGGCTGACCGAACAATTCGCGCCAGCCTGAGCGGAAACGCGAAATCGCCTCCGGATCGAGCGGCACTTCTGAGACCGGCCGCAGCGTCAGCCGCTGGCGGCGATCGGCGCTGCGCTGCGTGGTCGGGTCGAAGATGCGGATCGATTCGATCGTGTCGCCGAACAGGTCAAGGCGCACCGGGTCGGCTTCACCCGCCGGGAAGACGTCGATGATGCCGCCGCGCATCGCGTATTCGCCCGGCTCCATCACAGTGCCGGCTCGGCCGTAGCCGTTGGCCTCGAGAAACTGGGCCAGTTTCTCGGGATGCACGGTGCCATTGGTGCGCAGTTCCATGCTGGCACCGGTGAACGCTGTGCGCGGCGGAACCCGCTGCACGAGGGCGTTCACCGTGGTCAGCACGATGCGCGGTCTGGTGGGCTTCTCCAGCAATCGGGTCAGCGAGGCGATGCGCTCGGACACCAACGCCGGATTCGGCGAGACGCGATCGTATGGCAGACAGTCCCAGGCGGGGAACCGCAACACCTCCGCTTCCGGCGCCACAAACGCCAACGCTTCGGCCAAGCGTGCCATACGCGCGTCGTCGCGCGTGACGTGCAAAATCGGGCCGGCAAATTCACCTCGCCGCCGGGCGAGCAAGAACGCGTCCCAGCCTTCCGGCGCGCCGAAAACAGGGGTGACGGTCACCGCCCCCATCCTCCCCCTCCCCTTGCGGGAGGGGGGTGGGGGGAGGGGGTCGGAGACCAGTCATACTGAGATCCCTGCCCTGCCTCCTCGCAGACCCGCCGCAGCATGTCCGGCGCCTCGTCCGGCAGCGGGATGCGGCCGGTCAACCAATCGGCCAATTCATTGTCGGGCACCTCAAGTAGCGCCTCCACGGCGGCAAGCTCCAATTCGTCGAATGTTCCAATGTGTCGCCGGACGAACCCGCCTAACAGGATGTCGTTCTCCTGCGTCCCTCGATGGGTGGCGCGATACAACAGCCGCCGGCGCCTCGTATCCAGCGAGGCTGATTCTGGTTCGCTCATGGGCGCAGTGTCATATAGCCGCGCGATAACCGCATGTCAGCCCGTGGATCATGATCCCCTCACGCCACTGTTCTCGCCGCTGACCACGCTGAAAGGCGTCGGACCGGCGGTCAGCGCGCTGATTGCCAAGGCTGCGGGTGGCGAGCGGCTGATCGACGTCCTGTTTCACCTCCCCGAGTCGTATGTCGACCGGCGTCAGCAACCGACCATTGCAGCTTCGCGTCCAGGGCAGGTCGTTACGCTGTCGGTGGAGGTGGTGCGCATCGAGCCCCCAGCGAATGACCGCCAGCCCTGGCGGGTCGTGGTGAAGGATGCCACCGGCAGCGCCGAACTGGTCTTCTTCAAATTCAACCGGCAGCGACAGATGTCAGTGGGCTCACGGCTGCTGGTGTCCGGGAAGATCGACCTGTTTAGCGGCCGCCGCACCATCTCGCACCCAGAACATGTGGTGCCGGCGGATCGGCCTGACCTGCTGCCGACCATCGAGCCGATCTGGCCGCTGACTGGCGGCCTCTGGCCGCGCCAGGTGGCGAGCGCGATAGTGCAGTCACTGGCCCGGCTGCCATCATTGCCTGAATGGCACGATCCGGCGCTGTTGCGGCGCGAAAAATGGCCTGGGTTTGTCGAGGCACTCCACGCGATTCAGGCTCCAACGGCTATGCCGACAAAAGCGAGCCGAACTCGGCTTGCATACGACGAGCTGCTGGCTGACCAGGTCGCGCTTGCGCTGATACGGGGACGGCTGCGCGCCAGGCCTGGGCATAGTCTCACCGGGGACGGCAGCATGCGAGCCAAGGCGCTACACCGCTTCGGCTACGAACTCACCCGATCTCAGCAGCAGGCGCTGGCGGAAATCGACGCCGATCTCGCTTCGGATCGCCGCATGCTTCGCCTGCTGCAGGGTGATGTCGGGTCCGGCAAGACCGTTGTCGCGACGCTGGTCATGCTATGCCCGGTGGAGGCAGGCAAACAGGCGGCGCTGATGGCGCCGACCGAGGTGCTAGCGAAGCAACACCACCGCACATTGTCGCGCCTGTCGCCCGCACCGGTGGCGCTGCTGACGGGCGGGGTGAAAGGCCGCGCGAGGGCGCAGCTATTGCGCGGGCTGAAGGACGGATCGGTGCCGCTGGTCGTCGGCACCCACGCGTTGTTCCAGGAAAGCGTCCAGTACCATGACCTGGCGCTGGCGGTGATCGACGAGCAGCACCGCTTCGGCGTCGATCAGCGGCTGTTGCTGGGCGGCAAAGGCGAACTGACCGACGTGCTGGTGATGACCGCGACGCCGATCCCGCGCACCCTGCTGCTGACGCAGTGGGGCGAGATGGATGTATCCCGCCTGACCGAGAAGCCACCCGGCCGGCAGGCCGTGCGCACATCGCTGCATTCGCTCGGGACTATGCCCGAGCTGACAGACGCTGTGGCGCGCAAGCTCGACGAGGACGCGCAGGCCTACTGGATCTGCCCGCTGGTGGCGGAGAGCGAGGCGGTCGACCTGGCGGCGGCCGAGGCCCGCTTCGCCGTGCTGCGCGAACGGTTCGGCGATGTGGTGGGGTTGGCGCATGGCCGGCAGGACGCCTCGGTGCGCGACGCGACCCTGGCCGCGTTCGGGCGCGGCGAGTGCCGGCTGCTGGTGGCAACCACGGTCGTGGAGGTGGGCGTCGATGTGCCTGCCGCGACCGTGATGGTGATCGAGCACGCTGAGCGTTTCGGCCTGGCGCAGTTGCACCAGCTGCGTGGCCGCGTCGGGCGCGGCTCGGCGGCGAGCTTCTGCCTGCTGCTGCATGAGGATTGGGTGAACGAAGCGGCCAAGCGCCGGCTGACCCTGCTGCGGGATACGGACGACGGGTTCGTCATCGCGGACGAGGATTTTCGGCTGCGCGGCGGGGGCGATGTCCTGGGAACGAAGCAGTCGGGTTTACCCGGCTTCCGGCTGGCTGACCCGATCGAGCACGAGCCGTTGCTGCATATGGCGAACCGCGATGCCGCAGTGCTGCTGGGCAAGGACCCTAAGCTGGTGACCGAGCGCGGGCGCGCCGTGCGCGTGCTGCTGCGGCTGTTCGAAAAGGCCGCAGCGATGCGGACGCTGGCAGCGGGGTAATGCCCCGTCAGGCCGCAGGTTCAGACATGCAGAACGCCGGGCGGACGGACGCGTCAGCGCCGCCCAGCAGGCGTACTCCCGCCGCCAGCGCGCTTTCGACCGACAGGTCCTGCATCGAACTCGCTGCGCGACAACACTGCCGCCGCGCGCGGCCCGGCCGGGGCGTATTCGGCAGCGGGCGTTGGGCCGAAGAAGCCAAGCGTCGGGGCGCCGGCCGATGCAGCCAGGTGCATCAGGCCAGAGTCGTTGCCAACGAATAGGGCGCAGCGGGCGAGACAGGCGGCGACCTCGGGTAGGCTGAGGCGTCCGACCAGGTCGATGGCCTCGGGCAGCGCGGCCAACAAGGGGGCGGCCATAGCGCGCTCCCCCTCACCGGGGCCGGCGAATACGACTGGGCGTGCTCCTGGCAGTGGCCCGCGGGCCAGCGCCTGGAACAAGGCGGCGAAGCGGGCGGGCGGCCACGTTTTGGGTTCCCAATTGGCGGTGGGTCCGAGGCCGATGAGCGGCCGATGGGACGGCAACAGAGCGGCGGCACGTGAGCGATCCTCGGCTGCGGTCCACGCAACCGGCAGCGGCGGCGGATCGAGGCCGAGGACCGCAGCGAGCTGGGCGATCTTGTGGCCCGGCCGCCGCCGCATCACGGCCCGACGCCGCGTCGGCACCATCCAGGCAATGGTCGAGCCGCGGATATCCACCACCAGGTCCCAGCGCGTGAAGGCAACGCCGGCCCAGAACGGCGGCCAGTGCAACCGGTAAGGCAGCTTGTCGAGCACGATGGTGCGCTCGCGATTAGGCATGCGGGCGAACACATCCTCGGCCACCGGCCCGCACGCGATGGTGAAGCGCGCATCCGGGTGCGCATGGATCAGATGATCCAGCAGCCCGGTCGACAGCACTGCGTCGCCCAGCCGGTTGGAGGTGACGAACAGGATCCGCATCGGGCTGGCATTAGCAGGCAGCGGGACATTGCGCGAGCCGGCTGGGTCTGGGTTAACTGCCGACAGCATGGCAACGGAGACCCTGGATCATGGCCGAAGCAAAGCTCGCCCCTAACCTGCCCGGGTGGATGGTGGAGCACGCAAACCACTACCTCTCGAGCGGTGGCACGGAAGGGCACCTGTACAAGATGACGCAGCCGGGACGGCCGGAGATGACAGTGCCGTCGCTGCTGCTGACCACGACCGGGCGCAAGTCCGGGGAAAAGTTCATCTTCCCGCTGTTCTATGGCGAGATCGGGAATAGCTATCTGGTCATCGCCTCGAAAGGCGGCGCGCCCGAGCACCCTGGCTGGTACCGCAACATCCTCGCCAATCCCGAGGTGGAGGTTCAGGTCGGCACGAAGAAGGTGAAGGCGCGGGCGCGGACCGCGACAGGCGAAGAGCGCGCGCGGTTATGGCAGAAGTCGCTGGAGTTCTGGCCGCCGTATGCCGACTACCAGAAGAAGACCGAGCGGGAGATCCCGGTGGTGGTGCTGGATCCGGTTGGATAGGGCGCGCAGTCGCTCCACTTCCACAACCAGTGGTCTAGCGCGGCGAACTCAATAACATCAGCGCCGCATCGCAGGCCCGGGCGCTGGCAGCGGCTGCGGTCGGCGGGTAAAAATCCGTTAGTAACTAAGACTGCTCTGCTGGGAGACGCTGGACATTTCCTTAAGCGTCTTCGGCCATATGCCCATGAACTTGAAATTGTATGTTGCAGCTGCGGTGACGGTCATGATGCCCGTACTGGAGTCGTATGTTTGGAAGGCAGATGCTGAGTTCAAGTTCCCAACGATGACCGAGGCCTTAGCGGTATCCGCGCTGTAGGGAACACCGGCTCCGACATGCGCCGGCAAATTGCACGTCGCAGTTTTCGGTTGAGTGGCGCAGTACATCATGGTCTGACGGGTCAATTCGCTTACCAGGGTGCGAACTGAGACGACCGTTACATAGAAGAGAGCCGCATCACAAAGAGCGGCGAAGATCGTAAAGAACGCCATGAAGGTCAGCACAAACTCAAAAGAAACCACTCCTTTGGATGAACGTAGCAGCGATTGGGGTGGCCTGCGTCTCGCAAGACTATTTAACTCGGACCTCATAACTCGCTCCATACGGAATACTTCCACTCCAAACTATCGCATTGATTTGCAAAGCGGTGGGCATCGTTGCCGTCAACTTCACTAGGAGTGGTGAGCTACACGATGTCGTTCCGGCCGCTATGCCATCGCAAGTGGAGCCCAGCGCGCCGTTGTTGCACGAACAAGCCAGCGTCACAGTCGGGGTTTGGCTTCCCGTCGGCAGCGCCGATGTGACGGCAGATGCAATACTTTCCGCGATGGGAGTTTTCCCAACTGGTGTGAAATGATTGCGCGCATACTCACCGCCCGCCCTGACTGCTTCTTGGAGAGCTATTTCCTTCTGGATCACATCCCCGAAACTGGCAACCGCCAGCAGAAGCGCGAACAGCACTGTGGCAATGAGTGTAAACTCCAAAGCTGTTACACCGCGCTGATCAGCCAGAAGTTTCATTATCGGTCTCATTGCACGAGTTGCACAGACTTGACCTGGGCGGTTTGAGTGCCAAGCTTAGAGCATTGGTCCACAGACGCATTGCCGGCAAAGTCAACCTGTTTGGCTACGAGTTCAGTGCAGTCATTCGCATTGGCGTTTCCAGTGTAAGTTGCGTTCACGCTTGGAAAGTAAAGCCCACCTGTCAGGCTAACTGTCGAATTGGCCGTAATCGACACTGGCGCGCTTCCTTTGCCGTTGCTCCCGTCTGCGCTCTTGTCCATGTAGAAGAGTAGACCCTTGAATGCATTCGACGCGAACACGTTGCCTGGAGAGCAGCCTGGCGCCGTGATTGTGCAGGTGGTGGGAGTGCCAGGAGCATTAAGTGTGACAGTACCGCCGGAGATTTTCAGGCTGCCTATATTGCCCGGCGCATCACCAGTCAGGATGAACGTCACACCCGCGCCTCCGGGTTTGCAATCGGTGCACGTGACTGCGCCGCCGCTAATGGTGATCGACGCGTCATAGAAAACGTATGTTCCTGGCGAAAAATCGATTGATGAGCTATTGATGTTTAGATCGCCGCTGAACTGGGTTGCGTTCTTGCCGCTGCCGAACTTGAGGGTGCAGAACATCTTGCCACTGTTCTCATAGGCAAGAGCCTTTGTTTGTGTCTTGGTCGCGGGAAATGGCAGCATGTTCTGGCAAGCCGTTACCGACCCGGCTTCCGGCGGCACTGTTGCAGTGGCAAGCTGAGTGGCGAAAGGATCAGCGACAACCGGTTGAAATACGAGACCGCACGGGTTGTTGCTGCCGTTCGATGTACATGCACCCGCACTCGTGGTGGTACCGCCGGTAAGTGGAACTTGGCCAGTTCCATTAAACCGGATGGTCGTATTAGAGGCAAGGGAGCAGTTCGTCAGGCTTGCACTCCCGCTGATCGTCATGCTGCCACCCGCGAGACTGAGCGCACAGGCGTTCATGGTGGTTATCGTGGCTGCCTTCGCAACTTCGGCGACCTTGATGCAGGGGCTGTGAGTGCAGCCTGTGCTGAGCACGACTGGGAGAAGGGCACTGAACAACCGAGGCTCTTCCCTTACGATCTTGGCAACCACCGCGGTGCATCCACTTGAGCAACCCGGTCCCGTGAAGCTGCCGGTCGTTATCGTGGCCTCAGGGTTCAAACCGGTAGTGGAGTAACCATTGGCTGATGCGACCGCCAGGCCGGCGGCTCCTGGATCGGTTTTATTGGCCACAGCCAACGCACCGGCAATAGCGGCAGCGTCGGCAGCGTTCTGGCCATGCCGGCGTTCAAAGTACCAGTGCTCACTTCGATACCGAAGCCAGCCATGCCAATGAACCCCACCGACGAGGCGAGGAACATGAATGCGGCTACGCCGCGTTGATCACTAAGTATGCCGCGACACCGCGACCCAGCAGATCGAAGGTTGTTGCTCCGCGACATTCGTATCGCCCCTAGCATTCGAAAGAAATACATCAACATGAATCGGTAAAACGCGGATCTCATTAGTTCGCGCATCGAGCGCCCTGTGCGCGATCGGTGCAATGCATCGCCCTTTCGCTAAAGAACATCAGCACGAAGGGAGTCTCCAGCGCCACGGCGCCGCGACCATCCTTCAATAGCTTTCTCAAGAGCGAGCTCCTGCGGTTCATCGCCTTTGCCTCAAACAACTTGAATGTAGCACGCAATATGATACGGTTCGGTAATAACTGGTAGTTAAACCATTTATTAGCGCATACAATTGCACATTAGCATACCACTGTATTGTATTCGATGTAATCACATGCAAATGTATTCCGAAATGCCGGTTGTATTTTATTGACAGTGTCTCAACTTTTGAGTATAAGATCACTCGTTGAGGCGAAGTCGCTCTCGATGGTGGATCCGTCAACCCACCGTGTCATTTCTTCAAGGGAATTTCCTGCTATGTTGAAGACTTTTATCGGTATCCGCGAGGCCGCTCTTCGCCTCCGCGACAATCAGGATGGTGTGGTTTCGTTCGAGTACCGTGATCGTCGCGGCCTGCATCGTCGCAGCTGTTGGTCTCGCATTCGGGACCAAAGGCGCTGGACCAATCTTTGACGCTCTAAGTGGCGCGATCAAGTCGGTTAGCGACAAAGTCACGGCCGCTGTCGGTTGATCCCAAGAAAGGCATCAAATTTTTCCTGATGCCTTTTCGAGATGGCCGGTGATTTGCGAAATGGATCCGCTACTCCTCATCGCCATCCTACAAGTCGGCCTTCTGTTGTGCGCGGCGATGACCGACATCGCCGCGCGCATCATTCCTAACAAGATATGTGCGCTGCTCGCGCTTCTGGCGATTACCCGCCTGCCCTTCTCCGATCCATCGCACCTGGTGGTATCGATCGTAACCACCGCTCTGTTGTTTGCGATACTCTTTATCCTGTATGCCCGCGGCTATCTCGGCGGCGGCGACGTCAAGCTGCTGAGCGCTATGGCGGTCGGCCTGTCGTTTCCCTCCTTGCTGCAGTTGCTGACTGCGATGTCACTGGCCGGCGGCGTCATCGCCCTGCTGCACCTTGCGTTACGGCGGCTGCCGCGACCGACTTTACCGCCGGTCGGTTCATCATTTGTTCGTCGTATCTATGCTATTGAACGATGGCGCAACCTGCGACGCGCACCGTTGCCTTACGGGGTTGCCATCGCAGCAGGCGGCATCTGGACCCTGATCATTGGAGCGAACCATGTCCTCTAGTGTGCGTCTCACTCTGGCGGGGGGGCTGTTGTTTTTCGCCGTCGCGCTCGGGTTCCTGGTCATGAACAAGGATCGTCCCGTCGTCCAGGTGCAGAACGCCCCACCCCCGCCGCCACTCCTGATCAACTATGTCGTCGCCGCCCATCCATTGCCGGCAGGCACGCTGGCGCGCGACGAAGATTTTGCCACGCACTCGGTCGCGTCCGCCGATCTGCCATCCGGCGCAATAGTCGATATCCCGGAGAACAAGGCGGGTCTGCGCGGTTCGCTGATCCGCAACTATCTCGATACGGGCGATCCGGTCACGTCTGCCGCCATACTGCGGCCGCGTGATCGCGGCTTCCTCGCCAGCGTTCTGGCTCCCGGCATGCGTGCCGTCAGCATCGCCGTCGATGCCGTGTCCGGCGTATCCGGCCTGGTCTGGCCCGGCGACCACGTCGACGTCGTGCTGACCCACGAGATCGAACAGGCGAACATCGCGCACCGCGCGATGAGCGAGACCGTGCTGTCCAACATCCGGGTCATCGGCATCGACCAGGAGATCGTGCAGGGCGCGAACGGCGCCGCCGCCGGAAAGGTGGCGCGGACCGTGACACTGCAGGTGCTGCCGGAACAGGTCGAACAGGTCACCGTCGCCGAACATTTGGGCAAGCTCACCCTGGCGATGCGTTCCGCGGCGGAACCGGATGTCGTCAGCCCCGGTTCATCGACGTTCGGCGGTGATGTCTCGCCGGCGCTGTCGCGCGCATCGGCGGGCACCACCATGAAGGTCATCGAAGGGGGCAAGGCCAGCGACTGGTCCTTCAGAACAGGAGATGCTCGTGGACGGTAACATCGCAGTCTCCGTGCAGCCGGAGCGGTCGTTCCTGCGCTGCGATCGGATCGTCGCCTTCGTCAATGACGAAGCCAGTACCACGGCGCTGCGCACCGCACTGGACGACGCGCACCTGGATCTAAAGAAGGGCAACATTCGCCACGCCATCCGGTTGCTCGAGACCGACTACGAGCTGTCCGCGCTGATCGTGGACATCAGCGGAGTCGATGACCCGATCAAGGCGCTGGAGGACCTGGCACGGGTCTGCCCGACCGACGTCCCCGTGGCGTTGATCGGCGACAACAGCGACATCGCATTCTATCGGGCCATGCTGCGGATGGGCGCGATGGAGTACCTGTACAAGCCGATCAGTCGCGACATGATCAACCACGTGCTGCGCCCGAAACTGGTCGGCGAGAAGCCGCGTGTCGATCGCAGCGGCCATGTCGTGGCGGTGTGCGGGGCGCAGGGCGGGGCCGGCGCGACCAGCATTGCGGTCAATCTCGCCTTGCAGTTGGCTGACACCACAAAGGCAAGGGTCGCCTTGCTGGACCTGCATCTGCAAGGCGGCGAGACGGCGGTCATGCTCGGCGTACAGCCGGGACCGGGCCTGCGGATCGCGCTCGAAAATCCGGAACGCGCCGACGAACTGTTCCTGGAACGGGCGGCGATCGAGGTGAACGACCGGGTGCGGCTGATCGCTGCCGATGAGGCGCTGAATGCCGAGCTGCATATCACCGAAGCGGGCGTCCGGAATGTCGTGCAGTTGCTGCGCAACCGGTTCAACTATGTCGTGGTCGATCTGCCGGTGCCATTGACACCGGCGATCCAGTCGGTCGTTGCGATCGCCCGAACCGTCCTGGTGCTGCTGGAAGCCGAAGTGACGGGACTGCGCAACGCGAAGGCGCTGCGCAAGGCGGTGAGCCTGATCTCCGGCAAGAACCGTATGTTCACGGTTCTCAATCGCGCCGATCGCGCCGGCGGACTGCCGCTCGAGACCATCATCAAGGGATTGGAGGCGCGGCCGGACATGATCATTCCTGATCTGGGCAGTGGGATGACCCAGGCGGTCAACACCGGCGTGCCGGCCCTGAAGCACGTGCCGAAACTGCGGCGACATCTTGCGCCGATCGTGCAGGAAATCAGCGGCGTCGATACCACGCGCAAAAGCTGGATGAGCCGGTTGCTCAAGAGGTAGCCATGTTCGGTAAGCGAGAAATCGTCGGCAGGACTCCGGCGCCAGAAGAGCCGAAACAGGAGACCCCGGCCGCTCCGCCAGACATCCCGATCTCGCTGCGTGATCGGGTCATCCGTGAGATCGACCCATCGGTGGCGGTGACCGTCGCCCCCGACGTTCTGCGCCGCCAGATCGAGGAGATCATTCACGGGATCGCCAATGAGCAGCGAATGGAGCTGTCGGGACGCGAACAGACCCGATTGGCCGAGGACATCGCCAATGACATGACGGGCTACGGGCCGCTCAAGCCACTGCTGATGGACGAGTCGATCAGCGACATCATGGTGAACGGTCCCGCCAACATCTATGTTGAGCGCCGCGGCAAGCTGGAACGGGTGGCGGTTCGCTTCCGCGACAATGATCACATCGCCTCGGTGGCTCAGAAGATCGCGGCACGCGTGGGGCGCCGCATCGACGAATCCAGTCCGATGGTCGACGCAAGACTGCCGGATGGCAGCCGCGTTAACGTGATCTTCCCGCCGCTTGCCATCGACAGCCCGTGCATCTCGATCCGCAAATTTCCCACGCATCGCTATGATCTGGCAGGCATGGTCGCCAATGGCACCATGACGCCTGGCGTCGCACGCCTGCTGGAGATCGCTGCGCGCGCGCGCCTCAACGTGCTGGTGTCGGGTGGCACCGGATCGGGCAAGACCACGCTGTTGAACGCAATGAGTCACTTCATCGATCACAGCGAGCGCGTCGTTACCATCGAAGACGCGGCCGAGTTGCAGCTGCAGCAGCCGCATGTGATCCGTTTGGAGACGCGCCCGCCCAGTCTGGAGGGAACGGGGCAGGTCACCCAGCGCGATCTGCTCCGGAACGCTCTGCGTATGCGGCCCGATCGCATCATCATCGGCGAGGTGCGGGGTGCCGAGGCGTTCGACATGCTTCAGGCGATGAACACGGGCCACGACGGGTCGATCTCGACCGTCCACGCCAATAGCGCGCGCGATGCCCTGACCCGCGTGGAGAACATGGTGCAGATGGGCCATGTCAATCTGCCGTCACGGGCGATCCGCCAGCAGATCGTCGGCGCGCTCGATATTATCGTTCAGGCCGAGCGCATGCGCGATGGGCAGCGCCGCATCGTGCAGATCGCCGAAGTCGTCAGCATGGAAGGCGAGGTGATCACCACCAACGATATCGCCGTGTTCCAGTTTCAAGAGGAAACCGCGCAGGGGCGGATTACAGGAAGCTATCAATCGACGATGGCAGTGCCGAGGTTCAAGAGCCGGCTCGCCTATTTCGGTCTGGATCGTGCCTGGGCCGACAGTATGCGGGAGATCTGACATGGTCGTCGCCGTCTATATCGGCGTGGCATTGTTGTCATCGATGGCTGGCCTCTGGCTGGCATTCGATGCCTGCAAGCGGCGACGGATCGATCGACAGCTTGCCGCCGTTCTGCCGGCGGCGGCCGCTGGCCCCCAGCAACTTTCGCTGCGCCGGGCGCAGGTCAGGACAAAGTGGCAATTCTTCCATCGCTTGATCAACTATGACCCCGGGATCGTTTATGCGATCCGTCCGCTGTACACCCTGCCGATCGCAGCCGTTGCTTTCCTTGCGATCCTCTATGTCGGCAACAACTTTTTGGGGTTCGGGCGATCTTCCGTGACCCTGGTGGCCGCCGCCGCCGGACTTTTGGTCACACGGAGCTTGCTTGGGTGGCAGCAGCGCAGCTTTGCCAATCGGTTGTTTCAGCAGTTGCCTGACGTTGTCGAGCTGATCACCAGCACGGTCAAAGCGGGACTTCCGGTCGTCGAAGCATTTCGGGTGGTCGCCCAAGAGATGCCGCAGCCGACTGCCGGCCAATTCGAGCTGGTCCTGAAGGAGTTGGCGCTTGGCGGTCAGCCGGAAGACGCGTTGTACGGAGTATATCACCGTACGCATGTCACCGAATACAGCATGTTCGCCGTGACGGTGGCCGTTCAGTCGAAATCAGGCGGCAGCCTGGCCGAGACCTTGAAAATCCTCGGCGACACCGTGCGACAACGGGTCGGATTGGCGGGACGGGCCAAAGCGCTTGCCGGGGAGGTGATCTTCTCGGCACGCGCGCTCACCGCTGCTCCGTTTGTCATCGGCGGACTGATGTATCTTCTCAACCCAAGAATGACGACCCTGCTGTTCACCGACCCCACCGGTCGCGTGATGCTGGCGTATGCGGGAACGTCGGTACTCGTGGGTGCTCTGGTCATTCAGTGGATGATCCGACGGGGGACGACGCTATGAACCAGGCAGCCTTGTGGGTTGGCGCCATTGTGTGTCTGCTGAGTGCAGCACTCCTGCTTGGTCGCGAATGGCAGTTCCGAACACTCAACGCCCGCGTGGCAAGAGCGATGGCCGACGGTCCGGGACGATCAAGACCCTTGCTGGCAATGGCGGAATGGTTATCGGGTATCGGCGCGCGGTATCGTCGATTTTACCATCCCGAGAACATCGAGCAGTTGAAGACTATGCTTCAATCGGCGGGTTTCAACCCGCACCGGATGACGTCCATCGTCCTTGGCGGCAAAATCCTCAGCATGCTGCTGTTCCCGACCGCTGCGCTGATTCTCAGCGTGGGCCAGCCCTTCAATACGCGGTTTTTGATCGTTCTTCTCGGAGTGGTCGCCGGTATCATGGGGCCCCGAATGGGGCTCGGATTCATTCGCCGCCGGTTTAATGCCGCCATACAACGCGGCACGCCGGATGCGATCGATCTTCTCGTCGTATGCTGTGAGGCAGGGATGGGCCTGGAAGCCGGCATCGAGCGTGTCACGCAGGAGATGCAGAGATCAAGTCCGGCTGTGAGCAGGGTACTCAGCGGTCTGCTGGATGATCTGCGGATGCTGCCAGACCGCCGCGATGCGTTCAACAATCTGTCCAACCGATCAACCTGTGAGGGACTGCGTCGGTTTGGCACCATGTTGAATCAGAGTTTGCAGTATGGAACCCCCCTCGGCGAAGCGCTTCGTGCGATCGCCGAGGAGTTGCGGCGTGATCGGATCACGCGGCTGGAGGCAAGAGCGCACAAGCTTGGGGCCAAGCTGACCATTCCGATGGTGATCTTTATGCTGCCGGCGATGTTCGTCATTCTAGGTGGTGGTCCCGGTCTGGATCTGATGCATTCGTTGCGCGGCATCCGGTAAGCCACGCCGCCGCGCGATTTCGTGACCCGCCGCCTACCCGAACGCAGATAGGCCTGGCTCGGTCGGTCGCGCAGATTTCGCTTGGAGCGACGCGAGCACGCATTGCAGGGTTTGCGGGCCATGCGGCCCGATTCGCCGCGTAAATAAAGGCAGGAGTGATGAGAACACGCGCGTATGCTAGGTGAACCGGCCATCGGGAGGTATGCGGGGAAAGCGGAAGTGAGCCAGGAGTTCATCAACTTCATCTCTGACCTGCAGTCCGCGCGGGAATTCGACTCAATGACAACCGCCCTTTTGTGCCGGGAAGCTTACGATCTCGGGCGCACAGAGGGCGGGATCTGTTCAACCCGAGAGACCATCACCGCTATCTTGGTCGTGGCGGTCACACTGATCCTGCTAGGCACGCATCTGGTCATGCGCGGATTGTAACTGATATTCCGTCAGGTGCCCTTCAGCGTCAGGTCTTCATACGGCGCAGTGTACGGGAAACCAGCAATACGACCGAAATCCGATTCACCGACACGCGACCCCACGCCGTTAATGAAGGCAAGCTGCCAAAGATGCGTGCCGATCACGCGTTCATATAGGATCTGCTGCATCTTGGTCAGGATTGCAGCACGCTTGTCATGGTCGAGTTCGACCGCCTGCTGATCGAACATCGCATCGATATCCGGGTAGTTGCCATAAACATACGCGCCACCCTTGACCACAAAGGTCTCGAAGCGCGTCGCGGCATTGCCGAACGATCCGCTGCCGGCCTGGATGATATTCTTCAGTTTCTTATCTCTGAATTGCTGGTCGAACGAGACCCGCTCCAGGGGGCGCAGTCTGGCATGTATTCCGACCGCGCCCAGGTAATTGTTCGTCGCCTCGGCGAGATTCGCATAGGAACCGTCGCAATTGTAGTATCCGGCATCGAAGCCGTTGGGATACCCGGCTTCCGCGAGAAGCTGCTTCGCCTTCTCCGGATCATACACGGGTTCGGGCGGCTTCCAGAAGAATTCGAAGTTATCGGGAATTAGGCTGCCATGAACATGTGAAAAGCCGAGGGTCAGCGCCTGGTTGATCGTCTTGAGATCGAGCGCGAGACGCACAGCCTGCCGGACGCGGACGTCGTGCCAAGGCGATTTCTGGTCCCATTGCTCAGGAAAATACAACCAGAACGGCGATTGAATGACCGTCGGCTTCAATGTCAACCCTGGGGTCTGACGCAACTCCTCTGCGAGCTCACCGCGGATCGAGTAAGCGATGTCCACCTCACCACGCTTCAGGGCGGCAAGCCGCGTGGCCTCTTCGGGAACGACCTTGAGCACCAGGCGCTTCACGCTTACCGGCTTCTTCCAGTAGCCTTCGTGAGCCTCCAAGACCAGTTCCACACCGGGGTTGAACGACACGAACTTGTAAGGGCCGGCGCCGATAGGTGCTTTCTTGAAGCCCTCATCGCCAACCTTCTCGACGTATTTTTTCGGCACAATCCAGCCGGCACCTGTAGTCGTCGAATAGAAGGTGATGAAGTCTGGCCAGGGGTTCTTCAGCTTGAACGTCACGTGCCGCGCATCGGGCGTCTCGACCGTCGCAACCCGCTCGTGCAATGGCCCCTTGGCGGCGCCGCGATAGCGCTCGAAGGAAAACTTCACATCCTCGGCCGTTACCTGCTCACCGTTGTGGAAGGTCACGCCATCGCGCAGCACGAAGCTGTAGTTCATGCCATCTTCGGTGGCAGACCACGATTCCGCTAAACTAGGCGCTGCCAGTTCTCCCGGCATCGGCTTCAAAACCGCGTCGTGAAGCGCGTAATAGAGCATGTAGGGCGTCACGAGCGACGGCGTCTCGGCCGGATCGAACCAGGTCGGTGCAAGAGAGATGTGCACCGCGTATACAAGTTCGCCCGATGCACCGGCCGCATGCGCGATGCCCAAATTGCTCCCGACCGCCGCAAAGGCGGCAAAGCCAAGTACGCCCCGGCGGGAAATCCCAATGAAGTCACTGCCGGACGTGGGCCGATCGGATCCCATGTCGCCTCCCTGCTGGCTCATTGTTCCCGAAGAGCCTTTGGGTCAGCCTAGGTGATCTATCCGCCTGCGTCCACCTTGGTGCGCTAAGAGCCAGGGCGCGGTGCCGCTGCCCGGTCGGGGTTCTTCACGGCATGTACGACCCGCCGTTGACGTGCACGACTTGGCCGGTGATGGCATCGGCATCCTCCGAAGCGAGGAACACGGCCGTCCGAGCTATTTGATCCGAAGTAAGCATCTTGCCGCCGAGCGGAATGGACCGGGCCATCTCGATCAACTCTGCTTCGGTGTTGCCGTAGCGAGGCTGAGCCGTGTCGGTCGTCCCGGGCGCGATTGCGTTCACGCGGATGTTGTATGGCGCGAGTTCGAGCGCCATAGCGCGAGTCATCGAGACCACGCCGCCCTTGCTCGCGCTGTAGTGCACGCCACGCACGGCACCGCGGATTGCCTGTGAAGAGATGTTGATCACCGAACCGGTGCCCTTGCCTGACTCCATGAGCGCCTTGACGAAGGAAATGGTGGCAAAGCAGCCAGCTTTGAGATTGATATCGAGCACGTAATCCCAGTCGGTCTCGCGCATCTCAAGCAACTTCACCCGCGGATAGACGCCGGCGTTGTTGACCAGGATGTCGGGCGCGCCAAGCACTCGGACGGTGTCCGCAATCATCGCGCCGATGTCGGCCAGCCGCGCGACATCGGCGCGGGCGAGATGAACACGGCGACCCGCCTGGCGGATGCGACCCGCCACCGCTGCGGCAGCCGGCTCGCCATCGAGCCAGGTGATCGTGACGTCCGCGCCTTCTTCGGCCAGCGCGACCGCAATAGCGGCACCAATTCCCTGCTGTGCACCGGTCACCAGCGCAGTCCTGCCTGCCAATTTCATGCGGCTTGCTCCGTTATGGCCCCAACGGTGTTCTCTCAACTAGCCAACACCGGTCCATATGGCCAGAGTTGCTGTGCCTGGATGGGCATCTGCGTATCGCGGAGCCGACCTTCCTGCATCGCACGCGAAAAAATTTATGAGCATTTTCAATTGTGGGTGAAGCGCAAGATCTATGTCGACTCAGAATCAGCTGAGCCTAATTGGCATGAACATGATCCCTGGGCCCGAAAGCAGCCCCTTGTCGGAAGCACAGGTCAGCGATCAGTATACTGGCGCGACACGGGAGGATAGAACCATGCGCTTCCTAGCAAGTGAATCTGCCGACGCCGGTCACACCACTCACGTCGCACGTCGCCGACAACTCGTCCATCCATAAGGATTAGCCAGCATGCCCAACACCGTACGCTTGCACCGTGTTCTGGCAACCAGCCCAGAGAAGGTCTATCGCGCGTTCCTCGAGGCGGACGCGCTCGCAAAATGGCTCCCACCAAACGGCTTTGCCTGCACTGTGCATCATCTAGAACCGAAAGTCGGCGGCACGTTCAAGATGTCGTTCCGGAACTTCACAACGGGCAAGAGCCATGTGTTTGGCGGCGAATATGTCGAGCTCGTTCCGGCCGAACGCCTGTGCTACACTGACAAATTTGACGACCCGAACTTGCCTGGCAATATCGAGGTAACGGTTGCGCTGAAGAAAGTATCGGTCGGCACCGAGCTTGATATTGTGCAGGCGGGCCTGCCGGATGTCATTCCACCAGAGGCCTGTTATCTCGGTTGGCAGGAGTCGCTCCGAAACTTGGCAAGGCTCGTCGAGCCTGAGATCAATCAATAGTGGATCAGGATCGGGCTAAGCCCTGCGGGGGCGGGACCGGATGGGTGATCGCCTAATCCTGAGCGATCATCCCAGGTCTCGTGGTGCGCTACGGCGTCGGCTCAGAAGCCTGACTATCCGACATGAAATACGAGAGCACCCGGAAGAGGATATCCTCCCAGGACTTGGCACAAGACCGCGCGTTCTGGCACGACCTTCTGGCTCGGCGTGCCGACTCGGTCGGATTGCCGACACATAGTGCTGGTGGTTATCGAAATCGCCGGTTTACGATCATTCGCGATGCCGCGTTGTTTCGCCTAGCTGGCACCGAATTCCGAGGCCGAGGAAATCCCAACTGCAGAGCGCGAGAGGCATATTCCCGCAAGGCAAGCTTCGCGCACCGCGCGTAGGGTCCTCGCTAAGCGATGTTCATATGATGGACGGGTTGATCCCGCGTCTTCATTGCTGCCCAATATTCACTCGGTCCCAGTGGGCCAGCGAAGATCGGCTCGCCGATGTTCTTCAGCCGGACTGATCACGAATGGCAACGCTGAACGCTCCTGCCGCTGCATCCGTGTGGTGCGCACAATCTATGCCTGCTAGATATCGCTAGCCTGAGATCGCGGCACACGAGTTTGCCGCACCGGATATGCACACCTTGGAGCCGCCTGTGCGAGGGCTTTCCGTCGCCAGAAGGGAGAATGCGTATGACCGCCAGCGAGATGGACCAGCTCTGCATCAACACGATCCGCACCCTCGCGATCGACGCTATCCAGAAAGCGAAGTCTGGCCATCCCGGCACACCCATGGGCATGGCGCCCGTCGCCTACGGTCTCTGGCAGAAGCGACTGAACTTCGATCCGGCGGACCCGATCTGGCCGAACCGCGACCGCTTCATCCTCTCGGCTGGCCACGCTTCCATGCTGCTTTATGCACTCCTGCACCTCACGAAGACCCAAGCGGTGGACGCGGAGTACCAGAAGTTGGGCCATGCCTCGGTGACGCTCGACGACATCAAGACTTTTCGCCAGCTCGACAGCGCTTGCCCGGGTCACCCGGAGTATCACCTCACCTCGGGCGTAGAGGCAACAACCGGCCCGCTGGGCCAGGGCGTCTCCATGAGCGTCGGACTGGCGATCGCCGAGCGCTGGCTCGGCGCCCACTTCAATCGTCCTGAGCTCGAGGTGGTAGACTGGCGCACGTACGCGCTGTGCGGCGACGGCTGCATGATGGAAGGGATCTCGGGCGAGGCCGCCTCTCTCGCCGGGCATCTGAAGCTGGAAAAGCTCTGTTGGATCTATGATTCCAACCGTGTCAGCATCGAGGGCCACACCGAAATCGCCTTTACCGAGGACGTGGCGACGCGCTTCCTCGGCTACGGCTGGAATGTGCAGCATGTGCGCGACGCCAATGACGAGAAGGAGGTGCTGGGCGCCTTCGATCTCGCCGCACAAGAACGCGGGCGACCGACGCTGATCATCATCGAGAGCCATATCGGCTACGGCGCACCGCACAAGCAGGATTCTCCAGAAGCGCATGGTGAACCGCTGGGCGAGGAAGAGGTCAGAGACACCAAGCGGTTCTATGGCTGGCCCGCGGATGCCCAGTTCCTGGTGCCGGACGGCGTCTACCAGCATTTCGCCGACGGGATCGGCCAGCGCGGCGCCGCGAAGCACGCGCAATGGCGCACACTATTCGCCCGCTACCGCGACAGCTATCCCGAATTCGCGGCGCAGTTCGAGGCGATGCAGGCGCGCGAATTGCCCGCAGGCTGGGACCATGCGATCCCGAACTTCCCGGCGGATCAGAAAGGCATCGCCAGTCGTGATTCTTCCGGGCAGGTCGAGAATGCAATCGCGCAGCACCTCCCTTGGCTGATGGGCGGCGCCGCCGACCTGTCGCCTTCCACCAAGACCCGGCTGACCTTCACCGAAGCCGGCGATTTCCAGCCGGACAACCACGGCGGCCGCAATCTGCACTTTGGTGTTCGCGAGCATGCAATGGGTGCGGCCCTGAATGGCATGGCACTCGCCAAGCTGCGGCCGTTTGGTTCGGGCTTCTTGATCTTCTCCGATTACATGCGCAATCCGATCCGGCTGTCCGCCATCATGCAGTTGCCGGTGCTGTTTATCTTCACGCACAATTCAATCGGCGTCGGCGAGGACGGGCCGACCCACCAGCCCGTCGAACAGCTTGCCGGTCTGCGCGCCGTGCCGGGGCTGATCACGCTGCGGCCGGGGGACGCCAATGAAGTGGCGGAGAGTTGGCGTACTGTCTTGCGTTTGAAGCACCAACCCGCCTGCCTGATCCTGAGCCGGCAGCCGTTGCCGACGCTGGACCGCGGCCGGTTCGCGCCTGCCGCGGGCGTGGCGCGTGGCGCCTATGTGCTCTCCGACCTCGGCGGTGCGCCAAAGGTGATTCTGATCGGCACCGGCAGCGAGGTCTCTCTCTGCGTCTCCGCCGCCGAACAACTCGCGGCCGAGGGCATTCCGACGCGTGTCGTCAGCATGCCGTCCTGGGAACTTTTCGAGCAGCAGGACGAGGCGTACCAGGAGCAGGTGCTGCCCCAGGCGATCGCTGCGCGCGTCGCAGTGGAGCAGGCGGCAACGCTCGGCTGGGCGCGTTACGTAGGGCGGCGAGGTGCGGTCGTGGGCATGCATACGTTCGGCGCATCCGCACCACTCAAGGGCCTGCTCACTAAGTTCGGCTTCACGCCTGACCACGTAGTGACGATCGCCAAGGAACAGATCGCCCAGCACGGCGGCTAAGGCGATGCACTGAATGTAGCATGCTGGGAATTTCGCGCCGACTACGCTGAGGCTTCTGACAGGCTGCCGAAGATCAGTGACCTGTGCGTTTATTAATTGTTGGCTGCGGTATCTTTTGGAAGCTCGGGATACCAAGATATCTGTTCACGTGTGTCACAGACGGAGATGCAATTCATCGGTGCATGGCTCCTGGAGCAAGCAGCCTGGGCAGCCGGATCAAGTTGTAGCCGCAGCGCTCCATCGAAACATCCAACACGCGCGCGCCGTGCGATCTGTGCATACTTGCACTCGCTTTGAAAAAGTGCCCCGCAGCTACACGCTGCCGTCGACCATGACTTCAAGGAGCTGGGGTTCACACGCCACAAGCGCTTCTGCATACGCAGCCCTGAATGCATCTGGCGCTTCGACACGATGACCCTGCACCCCGAGCGAGCGCGCCAGCGCGGCAAATTCGATCGGCGGATCGACAAAATCCATCCCAATGAAGCGATCGGTGCCGTGGAACAGCCTCAGCCTCTGCTTGATGATCCGGTAACCGCCGTTGTTGAACACGACAAACGTGATCGGCAGCTTCTGGTGAGCGGCGGTCCACAGCGCCTGGATTGAGTACATCGCGCTTCCGTCGCCCAGCAAGGCCACCACCTTGCGGGCGGCCTGGGCCAGCTGAATGCCCACCGCGGCGGCGATGCCCCAGCCGATACCGCCGCTGACATTGCCGAAATATGCGTAGCGATCGCGCATGGGCAAAAACGCCGCAAGACTTGCCGCTGTGGTCAGGGCTTCGTCCACGACGATCGCGTTCTTCGGCAGCAGTTCGGCAATCGTCAGCATCAGCCATTCGGGATCGATCGGCTGCTCCGTTGCCTTCGTCAATGCGGCTTCGGCGCGCGTCTTGCGGCTGGCAGTCCAGTTCCGTTCGGCGACTTGAGCGAGCCCTTCCGTCGCGCGCTGCCGGTGCGCTGAGCCGCCAAGCTCGGCGATCAGCGGAGTCAGCACACGGAGCGTCTCACCGACATCGGCGCGCAGCGCGATGTCGGCCGGGTAGGTCTTGCCCATCTCCCAGTCGCGCAATCCGATCTGGATAATCGAGGCACCCGGGGGCAGCGGTTCGACTTCGCTATAGACCGACATGCGCAGGAAATCAGAGCCGAGGCTGATCAGCGTGTCGTACGGCTGGAGGCTTGTGCGCACGGTTTTCTGATCGCGCGACAGCGGGCCGAGATAGGCTGGGTGCTCGCTTGGGAAATGCGCACCTTGCAGCACCGTTTGATCGTAGACGGGCGCGCCAAGCACCTCGGCGAAACGAACAACTTCCGCGAAAGCATCACTTCTAATGATCTCGTGGCCGACGATGATGATCGGCCGCTTCGCGCTGAGCAGCCGATCGGCGAGCGTTCGCAGGCCTTCGTCCGACGGCCGTACCCGCGTATCAACCCGCGTCGGCTGACCGAGATCGATCGCGCCAAACGCGTTCAATATGTCTCCCGGTAACGAGAGAAACACCGGTCCCGTCGGGGGCGTCGTCGCCACTTTGGCAGCGCGGTGCATGATCCGCGGCAGGTCTTCGAGCCGCGTCACCTCGACCGCCCACTTCACCACCGGCGTCGCAATGGGCACCAACGGAGCGTAGAGCAAGGGTTCCGTCAGCCCGTGCCCCTGTTCCTGTTGTCCGGCGGTAATGATGAGCGGTGTGCCGGAATTGAACGCCGTAAACAGCGAGCGCATGGCGTTGCCGAGCCCGGGCGCAACGTGCACGTTGCACGCGACCAGTTCGCCAGAGGCTCTGGCATAACCATCGGCCATGGCAACGACAATCGCCTCCTGCAGGCCCAGCACGTAGCGCAAGGCCGGATAATCGACGAGCGCGTGCATGATCGGCAGCTCGGTCGTGCCTGGATTGCCAAACAGGTGGGTGACGCCCTCCGACAGCAGCAGTTCGATAAAGGCGCTGCGGCCGCTGATGGTGTTCGGCGTAACGTTAGATGTCATCGGATTTTGTCTGCCCGCGGATGGAATGCGTGGCTCACGTTATCGGTGATGCCGCGTCGGCGCCATCCGCACTCCTGGCCGTGGATGTCCGAATGGGACACAGTACCGGCTGGCGCGGCACAGGGAGAAGAGAATATGCAGCAGGAGACGCTCGTCCCGATACTGAAACCCTGCCCGTTCTGCGGCGACCGGCCCCAGATTGTGCAGTCCGGCACATTCGCGGTTCAATGCGCCGATTGCGGTGCAATGGGCCCTCCCGCGCCTAACATGGAGCGTGCGGCAGTGAGATGGAACAAAAGAAAGGGGGACGATTTCGGCTGGTAATCGCTTCTCCTGCGACAGCATAGGAAACCGCATGGTGACATCGGCGATGGAGACGGCGAGCAGGCTGGATCAGGCGACTCTCGATGCTTTACGGGAAAGCGTCGCCGGGGTTTTGGCGGAGCAATGCGACAGCACGGCGTTGCACGCGTTCATCGATGGCAAGAACGCGCTCGATAAGACGCTTTGGGCGCAAGCCGGGCAGCTTGGCTGGCTTGGATTGGGGATTCCAGAGCAATTCGGGGGTCTCGGCATGGGTGCCCAGGGGCTTGCCATCCTGCATGGCGAACTGGGGCGGCAATCGGCGCCAGGGCCCTACATCGCCACTTTGTCAGCGGCGCAGGCCATCGTTGAAACTGGGGGCGATGTGATTCGCCAGACGTGGCTGCCGCGACTGGCATCGGGCGAGATCAGTGCCGCCGTGCCGGCAACACTGGATGTGCACAGCCTGAGCCGCTCTGGCGCTGGCGTTTCTGGCACATTGCGCTGCCTGGGCGCCATCGACGCAGCATTCCTTCTCGCCCCCGCGGACGATGTCTGGGTGATCGCTGACTTGGCCAGGGCCGAGGTGACCGCAGCGCCGATGTGGGACCGGACGCGGGACGTGATCGACGTCCGCCTGCAGGACGCTATTCCCGCGGGCATTCTGTCGGATGCAGCGGCGACTCGCGCGGCGCTGACACGGGCCATGGCGCTGGCCGTCGCTGCCGCCAGCGCCGGCGGCGCACGTGCCATCACCGAACGCACCATCGCCTACATGAAAACGCGTGAGCAATTCGGCCAACCGATCGCGGGATTCCAGGCCCTGAAACACCGCGCCGCCGACCTGGCGACGAAGCTGGCGGTAGCGGACGAGATGGTCACGCACGCAGTGCAGCGGACAGTAGCCGACGCGCCTGATGCCGAACTTTGGGCGACGCTCGCGAAGTCGGAAGTCACGGAAGCCTGTGTGTTCGTCACCACGGACTGTGTGCAATTGCACGGTGGCGTCGGCTTCACCTGGGAGTTCGATCCACACATTTTTCTCAAGCGGGCGCGGCTGAACGAAGTGCTGATCATGGCGAACACCACGTTGCGCGATCAGGCGGCCGCTGCACTGGCTGCCATTACGGCGTCCGGGCGTTCCGCGCTGGAGCTGGAACTATGAGCATCCTTGACGCGCAACATGACCTGTCCGCCTTCCGCCAGGCAATCCGCGCCTGGCTGGCAAAGGTCGTGCCGCCCGACTGGAAAGCCCGTATGGCTCGGGCCTCGAACGAGGAATACATCGCGTTCCAGCGCTGGTGGATGGCGGAGCGGAGCAAGGTCGGTCTCGCCATTCCGCACTGGCCGAAAGAGTACGGCGGCGCTGGCCTGTCACGACGTCACCTGATCGCCATCGCCGATGAGATGGCGCGCGCGGACGCGCCGCAAAACCGGCTGTTCACCATCTCGCTGATCCATATGCCGGGCACGCTGCTGCCGCACGGCACCGAGGCGCAAAAGCGCCGCTATCTGGCAGGCGTGGCAAACGGCGAAGTCTGGTGCCAGGGCTTTTCGGAGCCGAACTCAGGGTCGGACCTGGCGTCGTTGCGGTGCCGGGCGGTGCGGGATGGCGATCATTACGTGATCAACGGACAGAAGATCTGGTCGTCAAACTCGATGTACGCCGATCACTGCCTGCTGCTGACACGGACCGATCCGAACGCGCAGAAGCACCGCGGCATCACCTACTTCATCATGGACATGCGGTCTCCGGGCGTGGAGGTGCGGCCGATCCGGCAGGCCAACGGCCGCGCGGAGTTCGGCGAGCTATTCCTGACGGATGTGCGGATTCCGGCCGAAAACATGATCGGCGCAGAGAACAATGGTTGGCGCGTGGCGCAGGCGACTCTCGCGTCGGAGCGCGGCGTGATCTCGTTCGAAGGCGGCGAGCGGCAACGCTACGAGATCGAGGCGTTTTACCGCAAATCGCTGAAGGAAGGTGCCGCCTGGTTGCGGGATGCGCAACTGCATCGTGAGTTCGTCAGTTTCCTTGCGGAAATGCAGGCGGCACGGCGCTTGTTGCGGCGCGTGCTGGAGGAGAGCGAGACGCAAGGGGCATCGGCCAGCGTCTTGCCGTCGATCGTCAAGCTGTCCTCGACGGTGTTGCGCCAGCGGATCTGCTCTTTCATGGTGCGGATCGGCGGCGTGGACGGCCAGGCGTTCGCCCTGTTGGCGGAGGAGCCGTTCGGCAGCCCGATGTTCGACTTCCTGAGTGCGTTCTCCGGCACGATCGCCGGTGGAACGAACGAAATCCAGCGCAACATCGTCGCGGAGCGTGGCCTGGGCATGCCACGCGTGTGACGGGCTACGACGGCGCGAACGGCTCAGGCGGCTCAAAACTAAGCCGAGGCAGTGAACTGCGGCGATTGCGGCTGATGTGCCGGTGATCCGCGGGATGGATCGCGCCGTCTCGCTGTAGGAGGCGCAGGCGTTCTTCGCGTGCCTGCGCGGCGGCGCAATGATCATCAAGGCAGTCGCTGGCGGCGGCGAGCGCGGCACCCGCGCGGTGTTCAGCGAGGCCGAAATCGAGCCCGCGTATCAGCGCTGCTGCTCCAAAGCCGAGGCTGCGTTCGGCTGTGACGATGTTTACGTGGAACAGTACATTCCCGTGCCCGCCATATCGAAATGCAGATCCTGGGCGACCTGAGCGGGAACGTGACGCATCTCGGCGAATGCGAGTGCAGTGTCCAGCGGCGATTTCAAAAGGTCATCGAGGTGGCTCCAGCGACCTGCGCTGGACGACACGGTGCGCTACAGGATTATCGAAGCCGCCATGCGTTTTGCGAAAAGTGGACTACACCAATTGGGCACGTCGAGTTCTTGGTGAACGCAACGGGCCAGTCAGGGGCGCAGTCCTTCGTATTCATCGAAACGAATGCGCGATTGCAGGTGGAGCACATCGTCACCGAAGAAGTGACGGGCCTCGATCTGGTGCAGGCGCAGATCCTGCTCGCGCAAGGCAGCACGCTGAAAGAACTCGGCCTTTATCGGGAACCGACAAATGCGCGGCTTCGCATCCAGGCGCGCGTCAACATGCAAACCATGTGTGCCGACGGCGGCGGCGGCCGTCCGGGCGAGTGTTGGGGGCGGGATCCTTGGTCGGGTTCTTTTCTATTGCATGGCGACGGCGGTCGCTTACAAGAATGCGAAGGCCGTCAACGCGGTTACTGGTGGCGGAATTGACGACGTAATCGACCCGGCCGACACGCGGCGATGGATCGTCAACAGCCTGAAGCGGCTGCCATCCGTGCTGCCGAGAACTGAAAAGAAGTACCCCTACATCGACCCTTGGTGATCGGGCCCGGAGAGGAGTTGCCGGTCATCCCCTCGCGAGGTTGGCGATGTCACTCGCGGTGTCTCGGCTGATGTCCGGGCAGCACGAGATGAAAATCTCCGTGCCGTGGACCGTGCCCATGATCTGGCGACAGCGGGCGTGCACGCCGTTCTGCATCAGGAATCGGTAGAAGTTGATTCCCTCGTCGCGCAGCGGATCGCACTCGTTCACACTGATCACCACCGGCGGCAGGCCCTGGACGTCCGCAGCCTTGGCGAAGCTCGGCCAGGCCAGCGGGTCACGCGCACGGAAGGCCTCGATGCCATAGCCGATGGCGCCGCGATTGTGGTGCACGCTGATGAGGATGCCTTCGTTCTCAATCGAGGAGGGATTCTGCGGCAGCGGCCACTCACCAGCGATGTAGGGACAGAGGGCGTAGAGGCCTTGGATGATGCCGATATCGCCCTCCCTGAGAAGCTTCATCCCCGTCGCCAGCGTCAGGTTGCCGCCACCGCTCTCGCCGGCGACGATGACTCGGCTAGTGTCGATGCCCAGTTTCTCCGCATTGGCGTGCACCCACTTCAGGCCCGAGACACAGTCGTTGAGACCAGCCGGATAGGGCGCGACTTCCTGCGCCGTCGACGCGCGGACCGCATTGCGAAAATCGACCATGGCAACCGCGACGCCTTGCGCGGCTATCATCCGGCCCCAGGCGCGGTAATTGCCATAGTAGCAGGACATCGTCGCCATCCCGCCGCCATGAATGTAGTAAACGCACGGTAGAAGCTTGCCGTCCGCCGGCCGGATGAACTGGATGTTGACGGAATTGCCGTCGGGCGAGGAGATGAACCGCTCAGAGCGGACGCTCAGTCCTGTGGACGGCGCGATCACTTCCGTATCCATGGCATCCAGGAACGCCTTCACGCCCATGGCCCTTGCAGTCGCCGAACTCGGTGGCCTCTTCCGCGAGAAGCTCCTCGCGGTTCGCGACGTTCGTCGGCGTCGGAAGTTCGAACGCGGCGAACACTGCTTTGATACGGGGATCGACCCGCGGATCCAGTGCAAGCTTCGATGCCTTCGGCCGTTCAGTTTGCCGCATACCGCTGTTCTTCCGTAACTATATCAAAACGAAATCCTTCGTACCCCTTGGCCGCGACCTCGTCGCACTTCTTCTTATAGGCGGCGACGCCGCCCACATAGGGCATGAAAACACGGGGCTTGCCCGGGATATTGGCGCCGACATACCACGAATTGGCCAACGGATAGAGAGTGCGATCAGCGACTTCGTTGTTGTGCTGCACCCAGGAATCCTCTGCATCCTGCTCCGCTTCAATACGTGTCAGGCCGCGGTCGCGCAGGTGCTTGAGGCAACCGGCGATCCAATCCACGTGCTGCTCACACGCCAAGATCATCTGGCTTTTGACCCCAGGGCTTTGCGGACCGGTGATCATGAACAGATTGGGGAAGCCGGCCATCATGATCCCGAGATAGGTGCGTGGACCGTCATCCCACTTTGCCCGGATCGACAACCCAGCATCGGTGCGGATGTCGATTTCCTTCATCGCACCGGTCATCGCGTCAAAACCGGTCGCGAAGACGATCGCGTCGAGCGCGTACTCGGCATCGGCGGTGCACAACCCGGTCGGCGTGATTTCCTGGATTGGCTTACCTCGGATATCGACCAAGGTGACGTTGTCGCGGTTGTAGGTCTCGTAATAGTCGGTATCGAGGATCAGCCGCTTGGTCCCGATCGGATGGTCGTTGGGGCACAGCAGTTCGGCGGTCTTGGGATCCTTGACCGTGGCGCGGATCTTCCGGCGGACAAACTCCGATGCGTCGTCGTTTGAATCCTTGTTCACCAGCAGATCCGTGTACGAATAAAGAAAACTGATGCTGCCGCCCTCGGCCCATTTCGCCTCATAGGCACGCCGCCGCTCTTCTTCAGTCGTTTCAAGCGCGGACCTCACCGGTGGCGGGTACCCGGCGATCCCAAACGGCGTGTCGAAGGCGGCACGCCGGCGCTCCGGATACTCGGCTTTGTGCATGCGCTCCTTGTCTGGAGGCATCGGCATGTTGCGTGCGGGCAGACTGAAATTGGCGGTCCGTTGGAACACGTGGAGATGCTTCGCCTGCTTGGCGATGATAGGGATCGACTGGACACCGGATGAGCCTGTCCCGATGACCCCCACACGCAATCCTGTGAAGTCGACCCCCTCATGCGGCCACAAACCGGTGTGGTACCACTCGCCCTTGAAGTTCTCCAAGCCGGCAATATTCGGCTTGCGCGGCGTGGAAAGATTGCCCGTCGCCATGATGCAGTAGCGCGCAGTCGCGACGTGGCCTTTATCCGTTTGCACAGTCCATAGATTTGTCTTGCTGTCGAAGGCGGCTTCTTTGACCCGGGTGTTGAACTCGATGTCCCGGCGCAGGTCGAAGCGGTCGGCGACGTGGTTGATGTAGCGCAAGATCTCCGGCTGAGTGCCGTAGCGTTCAGGCCAATGCCATTCCTGCTGCAGCTCGTCAGAGAAGGCATACGAGTATTCCAGGCTTTCAACGTCGCAGCGGCACCCCGGATAGCGATTCCAATACCAAGTGCCCCCGACCCCATCGCCAGCTTCGAAGGCTCGCACTCTCAGGCCGAGCGTGCGCAGGCGGTAGATCGCGTATAGCCCGCCGACGCCGGC
Source organism: uncultured Alphaproteobacteria bacterium (assembly GCA_963850535.1). GTDB lineage: Bacteria > Pseudomonadota > Alphaproteobacteria > Acetobacterales > Acetobacteraceae > JAMXLO01. The sequence goes on from CAWKMC010000013.1 coordinate 76,758, forward strand.
TCCCACGATGATTGCATCAAACTTACCGATGTCTGACGTGCGTTCCGGCATTGCAAAACTCCACGTAAAGTACTGACTCAGCCGCTGCTTTCACCTCGGCTGACGCCTGCGCCTTGATCACCGGCAGCACCTCCTTGGCGAAGAGCTTCAGCCCGCGTTCCGAAACCTCGTAGGGCGTGCCACCAAAGCGGAAGGCGACATTGAGCTCGAAATCGCCGAGCAGTTCTCGCCGCTTTTCGAGCCCGCGCAGGATCTTGTCGGGCGTGCCCCAACTCGCGGCCTGCATGAAGCCGTTGACCGCGCCTTCAAGGCCGCCCTTGCGGGCTATTTCGGCTTTCTGCTGGTAGGCGTCGTAGCCTTTCACGGTCTTGAAGTGCTCGCCCAGGAATTCGTAGTGGTAGAAATTACTCTCGACGAATTTGCCTTGATATTGCCGCGCCTCCTCCTCGCAAGCGGCAAGGTCGTGGCCGCACACGACGAACTCGGTCAGCATGATGCGCGGCGGCGTGGTGCCGTGGAACTGACGGTGAAGTTCGCGCCCACGCTGGATGACCGGCAGCCGCATTTCCCAAGGCCGGTCGGCAAACATCACTATGTGTGCGCCAAGCTTGGCGGCGGACACAACGGAATCCTCGCTCGACGCCACCGCGTAGATACGCCCATCAAATGAATGCTGCGGTCGCGGGCGGATTTCGATCCGTGGCTGCTTGTAGAATTTGCCGTCGCCTTCGATAAACCCGGTCTTCAGGGCATTGACGATCATCGGCGCCGCTTCGTCGAAGCGCTCGCGCGATTCATCCATGCTCAGGCGAAACGCGGCGAACTCGCGCCGCGCCAGGCCGCGGCCGAGACCCAGTCGCAGCCTCCCCTTGCTCAGCAGGTCGAGTACGGAGGCTTGTTCCGCGACCCGCAGCGGGTCGTGCCAGGGGACGATGACCGCGGCGGTGCCCAGATCGATATTCGGACACGCCGCCGTCAGATAGCTCATTAGCTGAAGGTTGTCGGGGACAAACGAGTAGTCGTTGAAGTGATGTTCGGCCGACCATAGGCAGTCGAAGCCGAGATCGGCGGCGAGCCGCGCCAGGCGGATTTCTTCGTCCCACACGCGCTGGTCGGAACAGTCGTCCCAGCCATAGCTGTTGAACCCCATCATCATGCCGACGTCCATCGAACCCTCCGTGGTCTTTGCTGCTGTTTAAGCCAGCGCCAATTCCCGATACCCGTCGGCTGCCACAGCCTCGCAGCGCTCGCGGAACTTGGGATGGCCGCCGCTATACCGCATGATCCGGCGGACCTGCTTGCCCGCGACGTTACGATTGATGCCGGTCATCCACGAGTTGACTTCGGCGAATAGCAATCCCTTGCTCGTTTCGATGACATGATCTGTCCAGGCGACCGAGCCCGCCGCGGTGGCCTCAATGCGGGTCAAGCCGCGGTCGCGGGCGAAGCGGATCAGCCCGGTGACCCAGTCGGCGCTATACTCTGCCGCGCGCGGGAAGTTGCCGAGCCCGGCATGCGGCCCCATCACCATCAACATGTTTGGGAAGTCGTCGACCATGATGCCAAGGAAGGTCTGCGGGCCGTCTTTCCACTTGTCCTTCAGCAAAACATTGTCGACGCCGCGAATGTCGATGCGGTCGAACGCGCCGGTGATCGCGTCAAATCCCGTCGCGTAGATGATCATGTCGAATTGGTGTTCGCGTGCGCTGGTTTTGACCCCGGTCGAGGTAATGCACTCGATCGGCGTCTCGGTGAGATCGACCAGCTCGACGTTGGCCTGGTTGTAGACTTCGAAATAGCCGCTTTCGAGCGGGACGCGGCGCGTGCCGAAGCCATAGGTTTTCGGGATTAGCTTCTCGGCCACGACCGGGTCCTTGACGCGCTCGCGCGTTTTGCGGGCGACGAAGTCGGAGATCAGCCGGTTGGCCTGCCGATCGACCAGGATGTCGCGGAAATTGCCCATCCAAATGCCGAAGCCGGGCTCGCCGTAGAGCTTCTGCCAGAACGCCTCACGCTCTGCTTCGGTAACCTCGAGTGCGGAGCGAGGGTCAACAGTATGAATGAAGCAGCCAAAGGTTTCCTGGCAGCGTGCGAAGATTTCGGAGTAGTCGGCGCGGATACGGTCCATCTCCTCTTTGGTGATCTTCGCATTGTGCAAAGGCGCGGCCCATTGCGGCGTGCGCTGGAACACTGTCAGGTGCCCAGCGGTCTTCGCCACTTCGGTGATTGTTTGGATGCCAGTGGCACCGGTGCCGATTACCGCGACCCGCTTGCCAACGAAGCTCACCGGCTTCTTCGGCCAGTAATGGGTGTGGAACGACGGTCCTTGGAACTTTTCGACCCCAGCAATGTTCGGCAATGTCGCCGCCGACAGCACGCCGACCGCGGTGACCAGGTAGCGGGCCGTGCAACACTGACCGTCTTCCAGGGTGATGTCCCAACTGCGCGTGTTCTCACGGTAATGCGCGGCCGCGACGCGGCTCTTGAACTGGATGTCGCGGCGCAGATCGAACTTGTCGGCGACGTGGTTCAGGTAACGTTCGGTCTCGGGCTGGCCGGCGAAGTGCTCTTCCCAATCCCACTCGTCGAGCAGTTCCTGAGAGAACGAATAGCCGTAGGTCCAGCTTTCGGAATCGAACCGGGCGCCTGGGTAGCGGTTCCAGTACCAAGTGCCGCCAACGTTGGTGCCGGCCTCAAAAACCCGCACTGTGAGGCCGAGTTCCCGCAGTCTGTAGAGTTGGTACAGGCCTGAGACGCCGGCACCGATGACGACGGCATCGAAATCAACTTTCCCCTTGCCCTTTGGCTCCCGGGCGATCGTCACTGAGGCAACCATGTTGTCCTCCTTGAGATTGATGTCACTCTCGTCATTCGAGGCGCAGTAATCGGAGGATCTCGGAAAGGCGCGCAGTCGCCGATTGCATCGCGCGGCACAGCGGCTCCATCGCTTCGGCCTCCAAGTCGTGGGAGTGCCCCGCACCGGTCAGGATCAGTCACCGGCTCCCATGCCGGCGACAGAACCGGCACCGAGATCAGGGTGATACCCTGAAACATGGCCCCGCGATCGACGGCAAATCCGGCTTGTTTCGCCTCAGTCACGCGGGCCAGAAATTCGGGAAACGATGGTTTCTGATACCACGCGACTTGCGAGAACAGCGCTTGGAGTTCGGCCTGGCTGCTGTTGCCGAACGCAGCCATGATTATGCCCGACGCCCCCGCTGGTACTGGGGAAGGACGTCCCACGGTGACATATGGATCGGGTTGGAAGGCGGCGCCTACCCAATCCAACAGCAGCAGCGACGAGGGCCCCACCACTTTTGACAGATAGACCGAGACGCCGTGAGCATCTGAGACCGCATGCATCAGCGGACGCGCAATGTCCAGCAACCCGCTGCGCCGTAAGACACCGTATGCCAGTTCGAGAATTCGCAAGCTCACCATGTAGGTGCGCGTCGCTGCGTCATAGCCGACAAAGCTCTCGGCTTGCAGTGTCCGGAGGATGTTGTACGCCGTCCCGCGATGCAGGCCAGCCGCGCGCGCCACTTCGCTCGCGTTCAGCGGACGCTCGGACGCATGCAGTGCCCGAAGAACGTTTGCCGCGGCAACGACCGCACCGACGGGTTTTCCCAGCAGGCCGAGCTGCGCGATTTCGGCAGACTTGGTGGGGGCAGTCGGCCGTGGTCGGTTGGCTTCGGTTGCAGATACCCGTCCAGGCACAATTCCTCCCGACCCTCTTTGTGTCAGCATGTAGTTTGGGCGTTAACTGCAAGCCATGCGACCATGTTACAGGCCACGCTTGGCTAGCTCAATGAAAAACATTTGTCTTCAATAGAAGACGCCACAACCGAAACCGCGACTGGGAACAGAACGCCCCATACCCGTATCTCGGAGCCCACCTACAAACCGCGACGGAGAGCCCGATGAGACTTAGTCTTTTCTACCAGATCCAAGTGCCCAAACCTTGGACCGCCGAGAGCGAGGCGCAGCGCATCTATGAGGCGCTCGAACAAATTCCGTTCGCCGAACAAAAGGGCTTTTCCGGCGTCTGGTTTTCCGAACACCATTTCCGCCCGGTGTGGTCGCACAATAGTGCGCCCGACCTGACATTGGCGGCAGTCAGCCAACGCACCGAGAGCATCCGTCTCGGCATCGGCGTCGTGCTGGCGCCAATTCACCATCCCCTGCATATCGCACAGCGCATGGCGACACTCGACATTTTGAGTCGCGGGCGCGTCGATGTCGGACTCGGCCGCACCGGCTATCCTTATCAATTGACCCCATACGGCTCCGACCTGCGCGACACGCGCGGCATGTGGCAGGAGTTCGCGGACATTCTACCTCGCATCTGGACGCAGGAAGAGATCACCTACGACGGTGAGTACTTTAAAATTCCGCGCCGCGAAGTCCTGCCAAAACCATTGCAGAAGCCGCACCCGCCGTTGTGGTCGGCATGCGGCAGCGATGAGACCGCGATGCAGACCGGCAATCTTGCAATGGGAGGCCTGTTCGGCAGCGAAGGCGGCCCCGACCGCGTCCGCCAATTGATGGAGATTTATCGCGACGCTCTGCCGGCCGGTGCACGACCTCGCACCGCACTGATGACCGCAGGCTTCTGCCACGAAAACCCGCGGGTCGTGGCTTCGCGCGGCACCGAACTGGTCGGCTGGTACATCGAGCAGCAGCGCGAACGCGCGCGGCTCGTCTGGCGGGACTACGATCCCACAAACGTGCCGTCCGACTACCAGGGCTATTACGCGCGCGACCAGCGGCTCGCCGCTGGCCCTCACCCGGGTGAACCGACTCCCGCCGAAGTGCGCGAAGAGGGCACTAAGTTCTGCGTCGGCACCCCAAGGGACTGCATCTGCTTTATGGAACTATACCGAGCAATGGGCATCGAAGAAGTGATCCTGCTGTGCGCAGTCGGACCGGCGACGCATCAGGAGGTCATGCACACGATCCGCCTTCTGGGCGAAGAGGTGATCCCACATTTCGCAGCAGAGCAGACGCACACCGCCGCTGCGAAATGAGCTGGATCGGTGATCCGCCGCTCTTGATCGACACGTTGTGCATCTGCGATAGCCGAGTGGTGCTCATCCACGGCCGGGGGATCGAGCGGGAGACATCGATCAAACTACACCGTCTGCCACGAGCAAGCGCTCAACCGAGCGCCGCAACGCCGGGCAGTGTCTTCCCCTCCAGCCACTCCAGAAAGGCGCCCCCGGCGGTAGAGACGTAGCTCATGCGATCGAGCACGCCGGCGTGGCGCAGTGCCGAGACGGTGTCACCACCGCCTGCCACGCTCCGCAATGTGCCTTTGCCTGTCGCATCCGCCACCGCCTTGGCAAAAGCCGTAGTCGCCCCGTCGAACGGCGGCGTCTCGAACGCGCCAAGGGGCCCGTTCCACACCAGCGTCCGCAAGCTTGGGAGATGGCGGATCAGCGCCGCCACCGTCGCCGGGCCGACGTCGAGGATCATCGCGTCCGTCGGGACGTTGGCTATCGCAACCGTCTGGGTCGCGACACCCGGTTTCAGCTCATGCGCGACGACCGCGTCACTCGGCAGTACGATCTCGCAGCCGGCCGCCTTGGCGCGCTCCAGGATGTCACGCGCCGTCGCGTGCATCTCGGCTTCCTGCAGCGAACGACCAACGGAAAGTCCCTGCGCGGCGAGAAATGTATTGGCCATTGCGCCACCGATCACCAGCGCGTTGACCTTCCCCACCAAGTTGCCCAGCAGATCGAGCTTGGTGGACACCTTCGCACCACCGACGATCGCTGCGACCGGGCGAACGGGCTTCCCGAGAGCCGTGTCCAAAGCTTCCAGTTCGGCCTGCATCAGCCGGCCTGCATAGGCCGGCAGCAGATGCGCTATCCCCTCGGTGCTCGAGTGTGCGCGGTGAGCCGCGGAGAATGCGTCGTTGACGTAGATGTCGGCCAGCTTCGCCATGCCGGCGGCAAAGACCGGATCGTTCTTCTCCTCCTCAGCGTGATAGCGTGTATTCTCCAGCACCAGCACCTCGCCACGCGCCATGCGCTCCTCTGCCTGCTCGGCCGCGACGCCAACGCAGTCCTCGGCGAAGCGGACTCGCTGCCCAAGGACCTCGCCGAGTGCTGCGGCAACCGGACCGAGGGACATCTCCGGCACCCGCTTGCCCCTCGGCCTGTCGAAGTGGCTGCACACAATGACCTTGGCGCCTTTGCCTACCAGTTCGCGGATGGTCGGCGTCAGGCGCTCGATGCGTGTCAGGTCAGTGATCTTGCCGTCACGTACCGGCACGTTGAGGTCGGCACGCAGCAACACGCGCTTGCCGGCGACATCGAGATTGTCGAGCGTACGAAAAGCCATGGCCGCCTCGCATGAGAACTCCCCCTCCCCTTGCGGGAGGGGGTTGGGGGGAGGGGTCGGACGACTACAGGCTGCCGAACAGTGCGGCGGTGTCCGACATCCGGTTCGAGAAGCCCCACTCGTTGTCGTACCAGCCCATCACGCGGGCCAGCGCGCCATCCACCACAGTTGTCTGCGTTGCATCGAAGGTGCAGGACGCCGGGCTATGATTGAAGTCGATGCTGACCAGCGGCTCGGTGTTGTAGTCGAGGACGCCGCGCAGTGCTCCCTTCGATGCATCAAGCATCGCTGCATTGATCTGGTCCTTGCTGGCCTGCTTCTTCAAGTTCACGTCCAGCGACACCAGCGACACGTTCGGCGTCGGGATACGGATCGCCGTGCCGTCCAGCTTGCCCTTCAACTCCGGCAGCACCAGTCCGACAGCGCGCGCTGCACCGGTCGAGGTGGGGATCGCGGATACCGCAGCCGCACGTGCCCGATGCAGATCCTTGTGCAGCGTATCCACGGTGTTCTGGTCACCGGTATACGCGTGGATGGTGACCATATAGCCGCGCTCGATGCCGAAGCTGTCGTGCAGCACCTTGGCCATCGGTGCGAGGCAGTTCGTGGTGCATGACGCGTTCGAGACGACCGTCATATCCTTGGTCAGCGTCTTATGGTTCACACCATAGACGATGGTCGCGTCCACGTGGTCACCGGGCGCCGAAATGAGCACCTTGCGCGCACCAGCCTGCAACAGCGCGGATGCCTTCTCCTTGCTGGTGAAGATGCCGGTGCACTCCATCGCCACGTCAACGCCCTGGTAGGGCACCTTGGTCGGGTCGCGCTCCGCCGAAACCTTGATCGGCCCCCAGACGCGACCGCCATAACGGATGGTGATGGTGTCACCGGAAACCTCGAGTTGGCCCGGGAAGCGGCCATGCACGCTGTCGTAATGGAACAGGTGCGCGTTCGCCTCGGTGCTGCCCAGGTCGTTGATCGCGATCGGCACCAGGTCGTCGCGCCCGCTCTCGATCATCGCACGCAGCACCAGACGGCCGATCCGTCCAAATCCGTTGATGGCGACCTTCACAGGCATGGTTGCATTCCTTCTCTGTCGCTCAGCCCCTCAGCCGAGCCGCTTGCGGACCGCGGCGACGATGGCCTCGGAGGTGATACCGAAGTGTTTGTAAAGAACTTCATAAGGGGCCGAGGCGCCGAAGTCGGTCATGCCGATGAAAACCCCATCATTGCCCAGCCAACGCTCCCAGCCGAAGCCCGAGGCGGCCTCGATACCGATCCGCGGCGCAGACCCCAGCACCTGCATACGATAATCTTCGTCTTGCTGCGAGAACAGCTCCCAGCATGGCAATGAAACCACCGCGACATTCACCCCTTCAGCTGAAAGGGCCGAACGTGCGTCCATGGCAATTGATACTTCTGAGCCGGTGGCGATCAGCGTGGCGGCACGCCGCCCTTCCGCCTCGGCAAGGACGTAGCCACCGCGGGCGCAGCGGTTCTCGGAGGTGTCGGTGCGCATCGTCGGCAGCGCCTGGCGGGTCAGCACCAGCAGGCTGGGGCCATCGCTGCGGCGGATCGCCAGCTCCCAGCATTCCGCGACCTCCATCGCATCGGCGGGGCGATAGACATGCAGGTGCGGCATCGCCCGCAGGCTGGCCAGGTGCTCGATCGGCTGATGGGTCGGCCCATCCTCGCCAAGGCCGATCGAATCATGGGTCAGCACGTGGATCACGTGCGCCCGGGCAATCGCTCCGATGCGAATGGCCGGCCGCATGTAGTCCGTGAAGACGAAGAACGTCCCGGTGTAGGGGATCAGCCCACCATGCAAGGCCATGCCATTGGCGGCCGCGGCCATGCCGTGCTCACGGATCCCGTAATGGATATAGCGGCCGGCGAAGTTACCTTCGGTCGTGGTCCCCATCGACTTCACGAAGGTCAGGTTGGAGCCGGTGAGATCGGCCGAGCCGCCGATCAGCTCCGGTGTGGCGGGGACCAGCGTTTCCAGTGCCTTCTGGCTGGACTGGCGGGTCGCCATCTTCGGCCTTGTCTCCGCGATCTCCTGCTTCAGCGCGGCAACGGCTTCGTGCCAGTTGTCGGGCAGCCGCTTGGCCATGACGCGCTCGAACTCGGCCCGCATATTGTTGTGCGCCAGGCGCTTCAGCCAGGCGCGACGGGTCCCTGCGCCGCGGCTTCCGGCCGCGCGCCACCGCTCCAGCAGGTCGTCGGGCACCGTGAACGGGGGCTCGTGCCAGCCCAGGGCCGCCTTGGCGCCGGCCGCCTCCTGCGTCCCCAACGGCGAGCCGTGCGTCGCGGCGGTGCCGGCCTTGGTGGGGGCGCCGAGACCGATGATCGTGCGGCAGGCGATCAGCGTCGGCTTCTTCGACCGAATGGCGAAAGACAGCGCTGCATTGATCTGCTGCGGATCGTGGCCATCGATACGCCGTGCGGCCCAGCCGTAGGCCGAGAACCGCTTCAGGATGTCATCCGAGTAGGCGAGCGCTGTGTCGCCATCAATCGAAACGTGGTTGTCGTCATACAGCACGGTCAGCCTCGACAGGCAGAGGTGCCCGGCAAGCGCCGCTGCCTCGTGACTGATCCCCTCCTCCATGTCGCCGTCTGAGCAGAGCACCCAGGTTCGGTGATCCACCAGTGAGCGGCCGAACCGGGATGCCAGCAGACGCTCGGCGACCGCCATGCCCACCGCCGCGCCGATGCCCTGCCCCAACGGGCCCGTCGTCGTCTCGATGCCAGGATGCAGGCCGTATTCGGGATGGCCAGCTGCCGGCGATTCCAGCTGGCGGAATTGCTTGATCTCCTCGATCCCCATGCCGTCGAAGCCGGTGAGATAGAGCAATGCGTACAGCAGCATCGAGCCGTGGCCTGCCGACAGCACGAAGCGGTCGCGATCTGGCCAGCGCGGATCGGCGGCATCGAACTTGAGGAACCGGGTCCATAGCGCGGTTGCGACATCGGCCATCCCCATCGGCATCCCGGGATGGCCGGACTTCGCCGCCTCCACCGCGTCGATCGCCAGCGCCCGGATGGCGTTGGCCATCCGCCAGGGCTGCTCATGCGGCCGGGCCAGGATCTCCGCCTGGTGGGCCAGCACCGGATTGTCGATCAACCGGGGCATCGAGTGCTGCCATGTCACCTCCTCGGGCTGCCGGCGGCTATAGGAGCATGCCCCAGGAGCGGCAACCTTGGCCACCGGCCGCTAGGTCGCGCGGTTCGCCCGCGCCAGCACGGCTTCAAACAGCACCTGCGCCCCGGCCGTGGCCTCTTCCGGCTCGATGCTTTCGGCTTCGTTGTGCGACAGGCCATCCTTGCATGGCGTGAAGATCATCGCCGTCGGCACGTGCCGCGCCACATACACCGCGTCATGTCCCGCGCCGGAGACGATGTCGCGCGCGGAGTAGCCCAGCTTGCGCGGCACCCTGACGCACCAACTGCACGCAACCGGGGTCGAATGGCTGAGCCTGGAACTTGAACAGCTGGGTCAATTCCAGCTTTACCCCGCAGTCACGGGCAATGAAGCCCGCCTCGCGCGGAAACTGTGCGTCCAGCCGGTCGACCTCGGCATCCGAAGGGTGGCGGAACTCGACCGAAAACCGGACCTCTCCCGGCACCACGTTGCGGCTGTTCGGGGACACCAGCAGTTGACCCACTGTGCCGCGACCATCCTCGCCGCGCGCCCGCATCAGTCGGTCAACCAGATCGATGATGCGAGCAGCGCACACCAGGGCGTCCTTCCGCGCCGATGGCGGCGTGGTGCCGGCGTGCGAATCCTGGCCGGTGGCAATTGCGTCGTACCAGACCATGGCCTGCGCGCCGGTCACGATGCCGATCTGCGTGGCCTCCCGCTCGAGGATCGGTCCTTGCTCGATATGCAATTCGAAATACGCGTCCGCCGGGAACGCCGCAGCCGGCTCTCCCCCTCGGTAGCCGATACCATCGAGGGCTGTGCGGACCGTCACGCCTTCGGTGTCGGTCAACGCATATGCCTTGTCGAGTGAGAACACGCCGGACCATACGCCAGATCCCATCAGCGAGTGGCCGAAGCGGCTGCCCTCCTCGTCTGTCCAGTTGACCAGCTCGAGCGGCGCCTCGGTCACAATCCCAAGGTCGTTCAGCGTGTGCATCACCTCTAGTCCGGCCAGCACGCCCAGCGCGCCGTCGAATTTTCCCCCGGACGGCTGGCTGTCGAGATGGCTGCCGAACAGCACCGGCAGGCGGTTCGGATCGCGGCCAGCGCGGCGCGCGAACATGTTGCCGATCGCGTCCACGCGGACCGTCAGCCCGGCCGCCTCGCATTCCGCGCGGAACCGGTCGCGCCCCCGCTGATCCACCTCCGTCAGCGTCAACCGACGGACGCCACCCTTTGCGGTCGCGCCGATCTCGGCCATCGACATCAGGCTGTCCCACAGCCGCTTGCCGTCGATACGTTGGTTGGTCTGAGCCGGCATCAGCGAGATCCGTTGTGCGGTAACGCCGGCATCTTGCCCGCTACCCGGCAAGCTGCAAGAGAGTGGCCGCTATGAAAGCGACGTGGGGGCTCGCGGCGGCGCTGCTGCTGGCGGGATGCAAATTGATCGACCAGACGACGTTCGCGCCATCACCGGAGGCAGCCCCAACGGTCGGGCAGATGGCGAAGGTCGACGCGCGGACGGCGCTGCTGACCATCAATTACACTGAGCCAAATCCGAGCTACCAGGATGTGCTTGCGCTATGCCGTGCGGACTGCGGAGACGCGGGCACCCGGGGTGCAGTATGATGTTATCGCCATTCTGCCAGCTGGCGCCGATGCGGCGGCGGCGCAGCGACGGGCAGCCGATGTAATGCGCGGCATCATGGACCAGGGTGTGTCTGACAGCCGAATCCATCTTGGGCTAAGGTCCGCGCCGGCCGGCAGCCCGCAGGAAATCCGGGTCTATGTGAAGTGAATTATAGTTCACGCCGCATCAGGGAATGTACGCATGGGACGCCGGGATCTAGGGCGATAGACTGAGGGTGGGGATATGGTTGGGACCAGGACACACATGCACCCGTTCCATACGCACTGCCAGACCGCGCTGGCCGTCATCGAGGCGCAAGGCCGGTATCGTCGTTTCACGCCGCTCCGCAAGCAGGCGGACCGGTTTCCGCTATATCGGCGCACTGATGGCAGCGAGGTGCTGGTATGGTCCTCCAACGACTATCTCGGCATGGGTGGCCATCCGCATGGTAATCGAGGCTGCCTGCGAGGCAGCCCGGTCGATGGGCGCCGGCGCCGGCGGCACTCGCAACATCAGCGGCACCAGCCCGTGGCATGATGCGCTGGAGGCGGAGCTTGCAGACCTGCACCGCAAGCCGGCGGCGCTGCTGTTCACCTCGGGCTTCGTATCCAATCAGGCCGCCCTCTCGACGATCCTGAATTCGCTTCCCGACTGGCACGTGTTTTCGGATGCGCGCAATCATGCGTCGATGATCGCCGGCATCAAGGGCGCCAAGGCGACCTGCCACATCTTCCGACACAACGACCTTCGGCACCTCGAGGAGCTGCTGCGGCTGACACCGCCGGAAGCGCCCAAGCTGATCGCTTTCGAAGTCAGTGTATTCAATGGACGCCGATATCTCGCCGATCGGCGCAATCTGTGATCTGGCAGATCGCTATGGCGCAATGACCTATCTCGACGAGGTGCACGCGGTTGGCATGTACGGCCCATCAGGCGCCGGTGTCGCGGAGCGCGACGGCGTCGCGGCGCGCGTCGACGTGATCGAGGGCACGCTGGCCAAGGCATTCGGTTGCCACGGTGGCTATATCGCCGGTGAGGCGACGATCATCGATTATATCCGCTCCTGTGCGCCGGGCTTCATTTTCACCACCTCTCTTCCGCCGATGATTGCGGCTGCTGCAGTCGCGTCGGTGCGGCACGTCCGCGGCGACGCTGCGCGCAGGGCCGCACTGTTCGAGCGAGCCGAGACGTTGAAGCGCCGACTGACCGCGGCAGGATTGCCGGTGCTGCCCTCGGCCAGCCATATCGTACCGGTGCATATTGGCGACGCGTCGCGGTGCAGCGCGGTTAGCCGCCGGCTGCTAGACGAGTTCGCCATGTATGCGACGCCGATCAACTACCCGACCGTACCACGCGGCGAAGAGCGGCTACGCCTGACGCCGACGCCGCTGCACACGGACGCGATGATGGACCGCTTGGTGGCAGCGCTAACGACGATCCTCACGCCGGAGCAGCGCGCCGCAGCCTAGCCGATACCGCCAACGCCTCGCGGTGCTGATCAGCAGCGAGGCCAACTGAGGTTCGCGATTACCGCTCGCCGAACGATCGGCTTTCTGCAACCATAAGCTACCAATACGGAACACGGCGGCCCGACGGGGGGAAGCAATGCGGTTCCATTACGCTACCGACGACCTTTCGCCGGACGAGCGCGAGCCATATTGGCGCGAGGTTTGGTCCAGGCTTGTGTTCGCTGTCATACATGATGACCGTCCGGACCCCAGCGCGTTTCGTGCCGAAGTAGACGCGATGATCGCCGGTCGGTTTGCCGTTCTGGATGTGGATACAGGTCATCGCACCTCACGGCGAACGGAGCGGGAAGTTGCCTGGGACAAAAGGGAGATGCTGTATCTACTCCGCCCCCGGTGCGGTTTTCACAGCAGAATTGGCCCGACGAGTGCGAACGCGCACGACTGTCAGTTCGCCCCTGGTGATCTTGGCATTGCGTCTTCCGAATGGCGGTTTGACGCTTCAGCGAACTGTGCCATTTCGTTTGACATGCTGCTGATTCCGGCCGAGGTGCTATCGCCCTTGCTGGGGCGCGGCCACCTGACCGGCCCCCGGGTCGTGCCTTCGGGTTCGCCGATGGGCTCGCTGCTGGGAACCGCGCTCGACACAGCGAAGACGAATCTCCCGTTTTTGTCGCCCGACCTCGGCGATGCCGTGCTGCATAATCTGTGCGGACTGGTGGCATTGGCCTGTGGTGCATCCGATGAGGGACAGTCGAACGGAACGAGGTCAGTGCGGGCGGCTCGCCTGGAGAAGGCAAAGCGATATATCGATCAGCATCTGGCCAAACCAGACCTTGATCCGACCACCACTGCCGCCGCCCTCGGCATCTCGACTGGCCATCTTCATCGATTGTTCGAGCCGACGGGCACAAGCTTCGCGCAATACGTTCAGCGGTCGCGGTTGTTGAAGTGTCGCGATTCACTCGGAAGTGTCAGCGGGGCCGGCCGGTCGGTCGCCGATATCGCATTCGGCTGGGGGTTCAATAGCCTGGCGACCTTCTATCGCGCGTTTGCGCGCGAGTTCGGAAGCTCGCCGCGATCCGTGAGCCTCGCCGGCGATACAACACGCCACTTGATCGCACCTGGCCAATAGACCGTCGTGACTGCGCAGCGGTGAACGCTCCTGCCGGAGGCGATGTCACGAGCTGAGAGTCGATTGAGCACAGGTTGAGACGCAACCTGCGTCTGCATTCCGGCATGATGGCCTGTGGCTTGTCTTATCAGATCGCAAAGAAAGCGATTGGCGAGAACAGGGGATGACATGCAAACCAAGAGAATGATAGCGGCCGCCGCTCTTTCGATTGCGGCGAGCATACCGGCGGTGGCACAGAACGGCGACACCAGCGCGATAACTGAGGACACCGTGCTGGGGGCAACTTTCGCAGTGACGGCGACAATCAATCCGAACACGGATGGCGTCGCCTATTGTGGAGGAACAGCTCTGCCAGTGATCGTGGAAGCGCATGGCTCTGGCTATTCCGCGAGGTTTGGTAGTGTTGCCTTTTTCCTACAAAAAACCATCGACGCGCCACCGGGCGGCGCGATGCACGGCTGCCTGACGGTAACGAACCCCGAAGGTGATGCTCTTCATTTCATCTATGATGGGACTTACGGCAACATCAACGCGAACAACTTTGGAAGCGGGAGTGGAACGCTCACGGTCACTTCGGGGAAAGGTCGGTTTTATGGGCTGAAGGGAGTGACGGTGCCCTTCACCGCGTCATTCTATATCGCGCCCCCGACCGTTACGGCGTACTACTCGCTGCAGTGATGAAGCGCGCTTGCGCTATAGTCGCTTTTCGAACCAGTGGTGCGCGTAGGGCTCGGCGTTAAACGCCGGCACCTCTGAATAGCCCTGCTGCCGATACAGCGCCTGTGCCTCGGTCAGCGTGCGGTTGGTCTCCAGGCGAAGCGTCCGCACGCCTGACCCGCGGGCGATCGTCTCAAGCGCCTGCAGCACCCGCCGAGCGACGCCGCGTCCCCGCATCCCAGGCGCGGTCCACATGCGCTTGATCTCGGCAATGCCTGAATCGAGGCGCTTGAGAGCACCGCAGCCTGCGACGACGCCTTCCATGCGCGCCATCAGGAAATAACCTGCCGGCGGCGTCAGGTCCTCGTCTGCGGCGGGATTACTCCGGGCAGGATCGAACCCGGTATCGAACCGCTGCGCCAGATCACGGAAGTATTCATCGAGACACCAACGGGCATCAGCATTGTCAGGCGGTTCCACCTGGACCTCGATCGCTGATGTGCGGAGCAGTCGCTCGACTTCCGCCATAGCGCTTACCAGCCGCTCGCGCTGCCGGACATCGAGTGGCTCCAGGATCGATGTGGCTAGCTGGTCCGACAAGGCATCGTACTTTCCCAACTCGGAGCGGCCCTTGCGCGTCAAGGTCACCCGGCGCATCCGACCGTCGCCTGCCTGCTTCTGCACCGCTATCAGGTGCTGTTCCTCGAGCGAGCGCAGCAGCCGGCTGAGATAGCCGGAGTCCAGACCAAGTCTGGCGCGCAGGCTGCGCACGTCGGCACCCCGGCGACCGGTTTCGAAAATTAGGCGCGCCTCGCCCAGCGGCCGGCCACGCCGGAGATAGCCGTCATCCAGAGCGCCGACCCGCTGCGTCACCAGCCGATTGAACCGGCGCACCTGCTCGATCTGTCCGCTGTCCATTCGCTGACTTTAGTCAGCTATCGTCCGAATGCAAGCGCCGCCCGGATGTGACACGAGGGACGCGGCCGGGCAGATTAGGCAAGAGGGATCGGATGGAACAACGCCTAATGCTGACTGTGCTGGATCGACCGGTCCTGCGGCTCAACCCGGGCCAGGGACGCAGACTGCGTTCCGGCTCGCCTTGGGTCTTCTCCAACGAGATCGCCATGAGGCCGGAGTACCGACAGGTCCCACCGGGAAGCCTGGTACGCATCGAAGGTGACGACGGCGTGCGGTTCGGCACCTTCATGTTCAACCCGCACAGCCTGATTGCCGCGCGGCGGCTTGATCGCGATCCAGCGGCGGAAATCGATGCCGCATGGGTTCGGCAACGGCTGACGTCGGCGATCGAATTGCGCCAGCGTCTCTGCGATGGACCGTTCCACCGAATGGTCCACGCTGAGGCCGATCAGCTGCCTGGACTGGTGATCGACCGCTACGACGACGTCGTCGTGATGCAGGTGAACACGGCCGGGATGGATCGCCTCACACCGCTGATCGTCGAGGCACTTACCGACCTCTTGCCGTTGCGCGCAATCGTTGCACGCAACAACTCGCCAGCGAGGCGACAGGAAGGATTGGCTGATGAAGTGTCGCTACTGGTCGGCAGCGACGCAAATGCTGAGGTTGTGGAGGATGGCGTCAAATTCGCGGTAGATCCACTCGGCGGCCAAAAGACCGGCTGGTTTTTCGATCAGCGACCAAACCGCGATCGGGTCTCGATGCTCGCGAGGGATGCGCGCGTGCTCGACGTGTTCTGCCATGTTGGCGCGTTCGGTCTGCGCTGCGCGGCGGCAGGTGCGCGTGAGGTGACATTGGTGGACAGCAGCGCAGCGGCCCTCGCCCAAGCCGAGCAGGCTGCGGCACATAACGGTCTTGCCGATCGTCTATCTGTGCAACGTGAGGACGGGTTCGATGCGATGAGTACGCTCTCCGGCGAAAAGTTCGACATCGTCATCTGCGATCCGCCCGCCTTTGCCCGCTCGCGCAAGGATGCGGACGCTGGGCTACGAGCCTACGGCCGCATGGCTCGCCTGGGGGCATCGCTGGTGGCGCCTCGCGGATATCTGTTCGTCGCCTCATGCAGCCACCATGCGCCACAGGAGGCCTGGAGCGCGCAGATCGCCTGGGGATTGCATCGAGCGCGACGCGAAGGCCGCATCTTGTTCACCGGCGGAGCGGGGCCCGATCACCCGGTGCACCCTCACCTGCCCGAGACCGCATATCTGAAGACCCAATTGATTCAATTGCTGTGAGACCAGGCATGACCACGTCCCGTGCCAACAATCCGCTGTTCGGGCCCAACCGCTTCAAGCTCGGCGTGTTCAGCGCCAACTGCGACGGCGGGCTGACCATGTCGCTAGCGCCGGAACGTTGGGGCGCGAACTGGGACGACATCGTCGCAATGACGCAGATCGCGGACGAGGCCGGCCTCGAGTTTATTCTGCCAGTGGCGAAATGGCGCGGCTACCAGGGCAAGGCGAACATCTACGGCCGGTCCTTCGAGACGCTGACGCATGGCGCGGCACTCGGTGCGGTCACCCGGCGTATTGCGATCTTCTCGACCGTGCACGTGCCTTTGGTGACACCGGCGTTCGGCGCCAAGGCGATCGCCACCATCGATCATGTCACCCATGGCCGCGCCGGGCTCAACATCGTCTGTGGCTGGAACCAGGAAGAGTTCGACCTGCACGGCGTCACTATCGATCAGGATCGCCGTTATGCGCACGGGCTGGAATGGTTCCGCATCTGGTCGCGCCTGTTGCAGGGTGGTCCGGAATTCGACTGGGACAGCGAATTCTTTCATCTGAAACGACTGCACACCGATCCCACATCGGTGCAGCGGCCGTGGCCAGCGGTCATGTCAGCGGGGTTCTCACCCAAAGGGCGGGACTTCGCCGCACAGAGCGCCGACGTATTGTTCACTACGATGAGCGAGCTCGATCAGGCCCCCGCCCTGCTGAGCGATATCCGTAGCTACATTGCGCGCTATGGCCGGAAGGTGGACATCTACACCATGTCGCATGTCGTGTGCCGGCCCACGCGACGCGAGGCAGACGAGTTCTACCACTATTTTGCCGAGGAGATGGCCGACGTCGATGGTCAGGCGTACTACCGCCGGCAACGGGGACCGGTGGTGAAGGATGCCGCAGGCAAAGAAATGCGTCGCCCATTGGTGAACCGGTTCATGCGCGAGTCCGGGAAGCGATATGACGGTGCGTATCCGGGCGCGTTCCCTTTGGTCGGCACACCGGATGATGTGGTCGCCGACATGGTGCAGATGAGTGAGCAGGGACTCGCCGGCACGTCGGTTGCGTTTCTTAACTACCTGAAGGAAATTCCCTTCTTCGTGCAGGAAGTGCTGCCGCGGCTAGAACGGCTCGGACTGCGCGAACCCGGGTAGATCGGAGGCAACAATGCCCGCGTATTTCGTGGTGCGCGCTGTGGTGGGCGAGGCGGACCGGCGTGATTTTGATGTTTGGTACCGCACCGAACACCTGCCGGACGCGCGCACGGCTTTCAACGCACAGTCCGCCTGGCGCGCCTGGAGCCGTACTGATCCGTCGGTGCATTATGCGTTCTATCAATTCGCCGACGTTGCCGCGGCAGAGGAGGTGAACACTTCGCCAGCGATCCGCCGGCTTGTTGCCGATTTTGACGCGCGCTGGGGCAGCCGCGTGACACGCACGCGCGAGATCATCGAAGCGGCCGAATGAAGCGACAACACTAGCTTACCGGCACGAGCCGGCTTCATGCCCATCAACCGCCGTCTTGCAGCAGTGCTCGTTGCCGACGTGGCCGGGTATTCGCGCCTCATCGGGGCCTATGAGGAACGGACACTTGGGCGCCTCGACGCGATCCGAGCGGAGGTGATCGATCCCACGCTCGCGACCAACCATGGCCGGCTGGTTAGGATCAAGGGAGACGGGTTGCTCATCGAGTTCACCAGCGTGATCGACGCAGTGCGCTGCGCGACCGAGCTACAGCGCTTGATGGCCGAATACAACGACCGCATCTCGCCGCCCGAGCGGATCGAGTACCGGATCGGCATCAACCTTGGGGAGATCGTCATCGACGACGACGACATCTACGGCGATGGCGTCAACATTGCCGCGCGGTTGGAGGCGCTGGCCGATCACGGCGGCATCTGTGTCTCCGCCCGCGTCCAGGAGGAAGTGGCTGGGCGGCTGGACGTCGCGTTCGAGGACATGGGCGAGCAGGCGCTCAAGAACATCGCGCGACCGGTGCATGTCTATCGCGTAGTGCCTGGTGCGGCCTCGCCGCGCGTCGCAGCGCAAGCCAACCCCGGAGCTGCACTCGCCTTGCCCGACAAACCTTCCATCGCCGTGCTCTCGTTCACCAACATGAGCACAGACGCCGAGCAGGAGTTCTTCGCCGACGGCATCGCCGAGGACATCATCACCGAGCTGTCGCGCTCACGCTCGCTGTTCGTGATCGCGCGCAATTCGAGCTTCGTCTACAAGGGACGGCCGACCGCCATTCGCGACGTGGGCCGCGAACTCGGCGTGCGTTACGTGCTGGAAGGCAGCGTGCGGAAGGCAAGCAATCGGGTGCGCGTGACGGCGCAGCTGATCGAGGCGACCACCGGCGGCCATGTCTGGGCCGAACGCTACGACCGCGAGCTGGCCGACATCTTTTCCGTACAGGACGAGATCACCGCCAGCGTCTCCACCGCCATCCACCCGGCGCTGGAGCGCAGCGAGCGTGAACGCGCCGTGCGCAAGCCGGCCGATGATCTGGACGCCTGGGAAAGCTACCACCGCGGGATGTGGCATTTCTCGCGGATAGAAGCAGGCGATAATGAGACGGCACGCGGTTTCTTCCGGCGCGCGGTCGAGCTGGACCCACAGTTCGCCCGGGCAGTGGCCGCGCTGGCGCTCACCTATCTGAACGAGATCACGTTGTTCCGTCCGCAGCAGCGGGCAGTCAACATTCCGCTGGCGCTGGAGAGTGCATCACATGCGGTAGCGATAGATGCGACGGAAGCGATGGGCCACGCGGCGCTGGCCCGCGCGCTGTGGATGTCGGGACGACACGCCGAGAGCCTGGTCACAGCGGATACGGCGGTGCACCTGGAGCCGAACTCGCCAGCCGCGCATGGCGCACTGGGCGGTGCCAGGCTTTGGAGCGGCCGGCCCGCCGAGGCGATCGAACCGCTGGAGTTTGCAATGCGTCTGAGCCCGTTCGATCCGTTGACGTCGCTCTGGCTGCACTTTACGGCACGCGCACATTACTGGAGCGGAAGCTACGGTGCGTCGATCGCCGTCGCGACCCAGGTGCGACAGTCGTTTCCCCACTTCCGTCAACCGTACAACACGCTGATTGCTGCGCTGGGACAGGCCGGCCGCGTCGATGACGCTCAAGCGGTCATGGCGGATGGACTGGCGCGGTTCGGCGATGCCTTCCGCGCGCTGATGGAGCTGCCCGGCGACCTGCGCGAACTTCGCAGCGAGGATCGTGACCACCTGATCGATGGCTTCCGCAAGGCCAACGTGGCCTGAAGCGCATTGCTGGAGGTGACGACCGGCCCGCTTGCGTTTCCAGCGAAGCTGGCGACACTGCCCCTGGCATCGCGGAGGAAACCATGGGGAACAAGATCGCAATCATGGGCGTCGGCGCCGTCGGCGGTTATGCCGGCGCACATATGGCCCAGGCGGGCGAGGACGTGACATTCATCGACCCATGGCCCGCGCATGTCGAGAAGATGCAACGCGACGGCCTGAAGATCAGCCACATCCGCGACGTTCCCGAGTTCACCGTGAAGGTGCGCGCGATGCATCTGACGGACGCGCAGCACCTCGCCAAGGAGAAGCCGATCGACATCGCCTTCGTGTGCATGAAGTCGTACGACACCGAATGGGCGGCGACCCTGATTAGTCAGTACCTGGCGCCTGGCGGCTTCATCGTATCATTGCAGAACTGCATGAACGAGGAGACGATCGCCGACGTGGTCGGCTGGGGTAAGACGTTGGGTTGCATCGCCAGCTCGATCACCGTCGATCTGTGCGAGCCGGGCCATGTGCGCCGCGCCGCGGGCAAGAGCGGAACGCGACACACCGTGTTCCGCACCGGAGAGGTGCACGGCCGCTCCACAGATCGTGTCAAAGAGATCTGCCGCCTGGTCGGTCTCGCCGACAGTGCAATGGTCACCGAGAACCTTTGGGGAGAGCGCTGGTCGAAGTTAGTGACCAACGTGATGGGTAATGGTCTGTCGGCCTGCACCGGAATGATCGGCAAGGAGATGGTGCAGAACGACGCGATCCGTCGCTTCTCCTCGCGCCTCGGCAGCGAGGCGATCCGTGTCGGCCAGGCACTCGGCTATGAGCTTGAGGAGATCATCCATCTCGATCCGGAGATTATCGCTCGCGCCGGTGAGGGCGATGCGACGGCGACTAAGCAGTATGACGAGCATCGGCTGGCAGAAGTCAGTAAGGGCGGCGGTGAGCATCGGCCGTCGATGGGCCAGGACATGGTGAAGGGCCGCCGCACCGAGATCGAGTTCCTCAATGGTATGGTGGCGAAAAAGGGCGGCGAAATCGGTATCGCGACACCAGCCAACGTGGTGCTGACCGATATCGTCAAGCGCGTGGAGAAGGGTGAGCTGAAGCCTGATCCGAAGCACATCACGGACCTGCGGCTGAACTGATGCACCACACCCTCATGGCCGGCGAAGGCCGGCCATCCATGTCTTTTCCGCACGGAAACAGCAAAGACGTGGATGGCGGGGTCAAGCCCCGCCATGACTATACGTACAATTCCTGGCTGAGCAGCATGCGCGTCTTCACCCGCCTGCCAATGCATGACTGGAACGCCACCGCGCGGGCCGCACAGCGATGCCGAGGCCGCAGGGTTCAGTGCGGTCAAGACCGTCGAACTCGATCATGACGTGTTCGCACCGCTCGCCATCGCCGCCATGGCTACCGATCGAGTCGAGCTGACACCATCGGTTGCTGTTGCATTTCCGCGTAGCCCGACGGTGCTGGCGTCACAGGCCTGGGACCTGCAGGCAAATTCGCGCGGTCGCTTCGTGCTAGGACTTGGCAGCCAGGTGAAGGGCCACAACGAGCGTCGCTTCGGCATCGCCTGGACCGCCCCTGCCCCACGCCTGCGCGACTATGTGCGAGCGCTGCGTGCGATCTGGCGTTGCTGGGAGACGGGCGACAAACTCGACTTTCACAGCGAGCACTACACGCTGACGCTGATGACGCCCGACTTTTCTCCCAAGCCGACCGGACTGCCGATGGTGCCAGTGACGCTCGCCGCGGTGGGCGAAGCGATGCTGCGTGTAGCCGGCCAGGTAGCTGATGGGGTGCGACTGCACCCGCTTTGCTCTCGCCGGTACCTGGAAGAAGTGTGCCTGCCGCAGATAGCGACCGGCATGCAGAGGAGCCAACGGAAGCGGGAGAACTTCGACGTGCATGGCGGCGGCTTCGTCGTGACGGGCCCGGATGAGGCTACAGTCGTGGCGGGCATGGAGGCTGTGCGTCGCCGCATCGGCTTCTACGGCTCGACGCGCACCTACATGCCGATCCTTGCGCTACATGGCCTACAGGACCTCGGCCTGAAACTGCACCGCATGTCGGTGGAAGGTCGCTGGGCCGAGATGGGCACGCAAATCGCTGACGACGTGGTTCGTATCTTCGCGGCCTGCGGCACTTATCGCGAGATTGCCGCCGCTGTCGAACAGCGCTTCGGCGGCGTGGCTGATTCGATCGACCTGGATTTTCCTGCCGACGCACCAATCGGCCTGCGCCGCGAGATCCTGGCCGACATTCAGCGTATCCCTCACCGGTTCGCCGAATTCAGTCCCGACTGGTAGTCTTCCCTGCCATCGTGGCAGAGTGATCACGGCCACAGGAGACGCACCATGCCGGCTCGCACGGGACGCCAGTACCTGAACGGACTGCGGGAGCAGCAGCGCGAAGTCTGGATCGGCGGCGAGCGCGTCAAGGACGTGACCACGCATCCCGGCCTCGCCGGCGGTGCACGCGCCATCGCAGCGCTCTACGACATGCAGTGCGATCCCAAGTACCACGATCAGATGACCTACACGTCGCCGACCACCGGCGATCGCGTAGGCCTCTCGTTCATCAACCCGCGCACGCGCGAGGAACTGGAATCGCGCCGCGTCATGATGCTGAACTGGGCGCGTTCGACCTGCGGCATGATGGGCCGGTCGCCCGATTTCATGAACGTGACACTTGCCGCCTGGGGCGCCGCGGCCGAGTATTTTGCTGGGGGAAAAGGCGGGCGACCGGAGTTCGCGCAGAACGTGCGACGGTATTACGAGTTTATCCGCGAGAATGACATCGTCCTCACCCACTCGTTGATCAACCTACAGCGCAGCCGCAATGTGAGTGCCCACTACAACCTGCAGGAAGGCACCGCGCTGCAGGCGATCCGCGAAAACAGCCGAGGCATCGTCGTGCGTGGCGCACGGGTTCTGGCAACGCTCGGTCCGATCTCCGATGAAATTGCCGTCTATTCACCGCGGCTCGGCCAATACAGCGAGGGGCATAGTCCGTTCGCCCTCGCCTTCTCGATCCCCTGCGGCACCCCGGGGCTGCGCTTCCTCTGCCGCGACAGCTTCGATCTCGGTCGCTCGCATTTCGACCATCCGCTCGGCTCGCGCTTCGAGGAAATGGACTGCATCGTGTTCTTCGACGATGTCGAGGTGCCGTGGGAGCGGATGTTCCTTTATGGCGATGTGGACCTGCTCAACGGCGCCGCGGCCGGCACGCACTACTCGGCGCATTCCTCGCATCAGGGCGCCGCGAAGAACCTCGCCAAGTGCGAACTCGTCCTGGGCCTTGCCCTGCTGATGACCGAGACGCTTGGCAACACGCACCTGCCGCACGTTGAGGAACGCATTGGCGAACTTATGCTGACAACCACGCTGACCCGCGCACTGATGCGCGCCGGCGAGGCGGATGCGAAGCTCGACGAATGGGGCGTGATGTGTCCCGACCCGGTGACGATCGAAAGCACCCGCAACCTGTTCATGACCGCCTATCCGCGGATGATCGAGATCCTGCAGCTACTCGGCTCGTCCAGTTTCATGATCACGCCAAGTGAGGCCGATTTTAAAGGTCCATTGGCCGCCGATATCGAACAGTATCTTGCCACCGATAACACCACAGCCCGCGACCGGGTACGGCTGTTCCGCCTGGCCTGGGACGTGGCCGGCAGCTCGTTCGGCAGTCGCCAGGTGCTGTACGAACGCTTCTTCGCCTCCGACCCGTTGACACGCGCCCGCGCCCTGGCTGCGATGTATCCGAAGAGTGAGGCAATGGAACGCGTGCTGGATTTCCTACGCAGGGAGGATGGGCGGGTCGAGCCCGCCCATGACGATTGAAGGCCGGGCTGAGGCCCGGAACCATATGGAGGACACGTCATGAGCTACCGACCAAAGCATCTCGGGCACGTCAATCTGTATGTGCGCAACGCCGAGAAGTCGCGCCAGTGGTATGAGGACGTGCTTGGGCTGCACACCTATCATTTCCGTCCTGGCCGCGCCGCCTTCATGTCGGCGGACGAAGACAAGTCGCACGAGATCGCGCTGATGGAACTCGGCGACGATGCGCCTCTGCAGTTGAAGCGCCAGGTCGGGCTGAACCACGCCGCCTTCATGATGGAGAGCCTCGACGATCTCAAGGAGGCCTATGCGCGGCTGAAGGCAAAGGGCGTGAAGATCGACCATATCTCCGATCACGGGCTTTCCCTCGGCATCTACTTCCGCGATCCGGACGGCAACGGGCTCGAAGTCTCTTACGAGCTGCCGCGGGAAAAATGGCCACGGCAGGAAGAGGTGTTCGCACCGGACGTGGTGAACCTGGGACTGTTCCCGGGACCATGGGACGAAGAGATCGCGCGGCAGCGTGCCGCGGTGCCGGCGCAGTAGCGGTCAGAGCCAGCGCCTGAACCAGGCGCCGGAGGCGACAGCGGTCGATAGCGTCGCGCCGTAGACCACCAGCGCGGCGCTGAGCGCAAGGAAGAGCGCGGCCGGCGAACCAGTAGCGCGCAGCAGCAGCCAGCCCCCGCCGACGGCGACGAACAGTCGCAGCATGCCGGCGAGCAGCGGCCAGAACAGGCGGCCAGCGCCTTGCGAGGCGAAGTAGAGCGAGAGGCCAAGACCGAAGAAGCCATAGGCCGGCCCAACCATGCGCAGATAGGCCGTGCCGGTCTCCAGCATTCTCGGGTCATGTCCGAACAGGCCCAGCCACGCAGTCGGCCAGATCGCAGCTGTTACTCCCACGGCCTCGGTCAGGAGGAAGGCGAGCGCACCGCCGGTCAGCGCAATTCGCAGCGCCCGTGCCCTTTGTCCGGCACCGATGTTGGTACCGACCAGCGCCACCAGCGGGGCACCGAGCCCGAACACCAGAGGCACCAATAGGTACTCGAGCCGACCGCCGGTGCCGTAACCGGCGATCGCATCCGGCCCGAATGCCGAGCCGACCAGCGCGGTCGTCAGCGCCACAGTCAGCGTGGTTTGCAGCGTCGTCACCCCCGCAACGGCACCGACCCGCAGTATGTCGCGGAACAGCGGCCAACGTGGCTGCACCAAATGAAGCCGCACGATGCACCGGCCGGACAGGATGTACCAGGCCAGCACCGCCGTGGTGAGTGCGGTGGTAGACACCACGGCGACGCCACCGCCGGCGATGCCAAGCGCCGGGAACGGCCCAAGACCGAAGATAAGGCAGGGCGATAGCGGGATCAGCAGCACAACGCTGCTACAAATCACCAGGGCGGGGACGAACATGTTTCCGGTGCCACGAATGACGCTGGCCAGTGCATTCATCAGCCACACCAGCGGAGTGCCCGCGAACACAACGTTGGAATAGCGCAGTGCGGCGGCAAGCGAGCCGCCGTCGCCGCCCAGTGCACGATACAGCGATGGCCCGAAGGCCAGGACAAGCATCGAGAAGATTAGGCCCAGCACCACATTGATGATCAGCGCATGCAGTACCAGCGCGTCCGCCTGGTCCCGTTGCCTTGCTCCCAGCGCACGCGCAATGGCGGAGGAGATGCCACCGCCCATCGCGCCACCGGACAGCATCTGCATCATCATGAAACCCGGGAATACCAAAGCCATCCCGGCCAGCGCGTCGGTCCCGAGGCGTGAGACGAACCACGTCTCGATCAGCCCCGTGGAGGCCTGCGCCAGCATCACCAGGATGTTCGGCCACGCGAGGCTCAGCAGCGTCGCCACGATCGGGCCATGCAAGAGCGTCTGGGTGCGCGGATTGTGCACGCTCTGCAGTGCCGGCGCTGCGGCCGTAGCGCTCATAATGTCATGGCCTCCAAAGCTACTATTATGATGATAGTTACCGTCGGGCGAAGGGTCAATGGCCAGGCAGCCATTGCTCTACGGGCGGCGGGCAGAGAACATCCGGCGCATGCCAATCGGTCCGGATCTCTTCGAACTCGGCCACGCCCATATGAAGATCGCCCACGAGATGATCCTCGGGGGCGCACTGCTGGGCGCGTTGAGCGTGTTTGCCGGCCTGCTGTCCCGACGGGTCGGTGCACCAATACTGCTGGTATTCCTCGCACTCGGGATGCTGGCCGGCGAGGACGGTCCCGGTGGCGTCCCCTACGGCGATTTCGCCTCGGCCTACCTGATCGGCAGCGTGGCGCTGGCCGTGATCCTGCTGCAGGGCGGGCTGCAAACCACTCCGTCGATGCTGCGCCTTGCCGGATGGCCGGCTCTCGCGCTCGCCGTCATCGGCGTCGGAGTGACGGCGGTATGTGTCGGTGCGGCGGTGTCAGCGCTGACGGGCACGCCGTTCGCGAAGGCCATGCTGGTTGGCGCCGCAGTGGCACCGACCGATGCCGCCGCCGTCACCGCCTTGCTTGGACGCGCCCACATAGCGCTGCCGGAACGCGTCACCGCGCTGCTGGAGGTCGAGTTGGGGCTGAACGATCCTATGTCGATCTTCCTGACGGTGTTCGTGATCCACGCCATTATAGATCCCGCCGCGATCACTCTACCTGGCGGGACGATGCTGTTCCTGCACGAGATGGTCGGCGGGATGCTGCTGGGCCTCGGCGGAGGATGGCTGCTTGCGCTGATGCTGCGCAACCTGCGGCTGGAGATTCCGACCGCCATGGTCTTGGTGCTGACCGTCGGATTGGCGGTCTTTGGCCTGGCTCAGGTTCTGGGGACCAGCGGCTTCATGGCGATCTACCTGGTCGGCATCATGGTCGGCGCGACCAGATATCCTGGCCAGCAGGCGATCACCAACTTCTTTGATGGCGTCGGTTGGCTCGCACAGATCGTGCTGTTCCTGATGCTGGGCCTGCTGGTGACACCGCACGACCTGGTGCCTTTTATTCCCCTCGGCGTCGCCATTGCCCTGATACTCATCGTGGTGGCGCGCCCGCTGGCGACGTTCGCCTGCGTGTTGCCGTTCCGCTTCAACTGGCGAGAGGCGACCTTCGCGTCCTGGGTCGGCCTGCGGGGTGCCGCGCCTATCTTCATCAGCTTCATCCCGGCGCTCGCCGACCCTGTCCGCGACGAGAAGCTGTTCTCCGGCGTATTCGTCGTCGTGGTCGTGTCGCTCGTTATTCAAGGCTGGACGATCGGCGCTGCAGCCCGCCTGCTGGGCTTTGCCACGCCGCCGCACCACGCGAAGGCCAAGCCGCACGCGACGTGATCGGCTCAGTCGCTATCTAGCCAGGCCGGGGCTCCCCGCCGGTACGGCATAAAAATTCATCGTCAGTGACACACAAGTATAATAGCCCATCAGCACGATCATGTCGGTGATACTCTCGTGCCCGAGCACCTTGACCGCACGATCGTACAGCCCCTGTGGCACGATGCGCTCCGATGACAGCGCCATGGCGCATTCGTAGACACACTGTTCCCGTGCATCGGCAAACGATGTCGGCAAGCCGGCGATGATCGCTTCCACCGACGCCGCCGGCAGACCAACTTCCTTGCCGCGCTTCTCGTGCGCATTGTTCGGATAGGCCGAATGCCACTTGCTGGTGATCACCACGACAGCGATCTCGCGCTCGCGCTCGCTCAGCGAAGAAGCACCAGGCGTGAAATGCTGCCCGAGCGGCTCCGCCGCATGCACCAGCTTCGGATTGTGCACCCAGACCTTGTACGGTCCAGGCAGCCGGCCACGCGGCCCGTCGACCAGGAAGCGATAGCCCTCCTGCTGTTCCGGCGTCATGCGATCGAACGGGATTTCCGCATATCGACCAAAGCTCGGTGTGTCGGCCATTCTTGCGTTTCCTTCTCCTGACACGGCAGGATATGGCCGATGACGCTCATACGGTCCAGGCGTGCCGTTCTGTCACTCGGCGTCCTGCTCGTCTCGCCGCCGTTCAGCCGCTGCCTTCGCCAAGCCGGAAGACACGCAATCCAGCACGTCACTCGCTGGTCAGTTGCTGGTCGCCGAACCCGAGATGAGCGATCCGCGCTTTGCCAAGGCGGTCATCCTGATGGTGCAGCATGACCAGAAGGGAGCGCTCGGGATCGTGATCAATCGACCGGCTGATGAGGTTCCCGTTGCGAAGTTGCTGGACGCACTCGGCATCGACAGCAAAGACATCGACGGGCGCATCCGTTTGTTCGCCGGCGGACCGGTGCAGCCGGAAGTCGGGCTTATCGTTCACACAGCGGAATATCGGCGCACCGGAACCATCAACATCGACGGCCGCGTGGCGATGACGACCGATCCGCAGGTGCTGCGCGACATCGGCCACCACGAAGGACCCCGACAAAGCTTTGTGGCCTTCGGCTACGCCGGTTGGGGACCCGGCCAACTTGAGGGTGAGTTGATATTGCGGGGTTGGTTCACCATGCCGGAAGATCCGGGACTCGTGTTCGATTTCGACCGTGAAAAGCTGTGGGACGAGACCATGAAGCGACGCACGATCCCGCTCTGACCATGCGCAGCATTACCGCGTATACCGACTACAAGAGCCCGTATGCCTACCTGGCAAAGGATCTAACCTACGCGCTCGCGCGCGATCTTGCGGTGCACGTCGAATGGCTCCCCTACGTGCTCGATATCCCGGCCTATCTTGGCTCGGCGCGCGTCGATGCAGAGGGGCACGTGCTGGAGCAGAACCGCAACGCGCACCAATGGCGTCGCGTTCGCTACAGTTACATGGATTGCCGCCGCCAGGCGCGTAAACGGGGGCTGGTGATCCGGGGACCGCAGAAGATCTGGGATTTCATCGCTCGCCGCCGCTGGGATGCTGTTCGCCAAGCAGGCCGACGACGCCGTGTTTCGCCGCTACCACGACAGCGTGTTCGAACGTTTTTGGAAGCGCGAGCTGGATATCGAGGACGCCGTGATCATCGGCAGCGTGTTGGCAGAAGCCGGCGCCGATGCAGCCTCGTTTGCCAAGCAGACGCCAGCGCTGCGCGACGAGGTCACGACGATCAGCCGAGCAGCAGAGGAACGCGGCGTGTTCGGCGTACCTAGTTTCATCGTCGATGGCGAGCTGTTCTGGGGCAGCGAGCATCTTCCGGACATCCGCGTTATGCTCGCAGCCTGACGCAACGGGGGGAATGTCATGCGTGCAGCGATCTTTCGGCGCGGCGACTTCGTCGTGGACAACGTCGCGGACCCCAGGCCCGCCGCGGGGCAGGTGCTGGTGAAGACATTGTGCTGCGGCATCTGCGGCACCGATCTGCACGCGGCGAAGTTCACCGATCAGTTCATCGAACGCTCGGCCCGCGCCGGCGGACGTTGGCCGATGGACCCGTCACGCGACGTGGTGTTCGGCCACGAATTCTGCTGCGAGATTGTCGAGCACGGCGCCGGCACCGAGAATTGGCTGAAGCCGGGCACGCTGGTTTGCTCGATGCCGATGACGATCGCCGATGCCACCGTGCAGGGCATCGGTTATTCCAACGATATTGCAGGCGGCTTTGCCCAGTACATGCCGTTGGCGGAACGCATGCTGCTGCCGGTGCCGAATGGACTGCCGGCCGACAGGGCCGCGCTGACCGAGCCGATCGCGGTGGGTTGGCACGCGGTGCAGAAGGCGCGCCTCGCGCCGGATGACGTACCGCTGGTGATCGGCTGCGGGCCGGTCGGCCTGTCGGTGATCGCCGCGCTGAAGATCCGCAACGTGCACCCGATCATTGCCGCGGATTTTTCGCCCGGCCGGCGCGCGCTCGCGCAGCAGATGGGCGCCGACATCGTTATCGATCCCGGTGCGACATCGCCTTATCAGTCCTGGAAGGATGTCGCGACGCCGGCCGGCTATGACGGCAGCCGCTACGCGCAGTTGTTCGGCAGCGGTCCAAAACAACGCCCTGCGGTAATGTTTGAATGTGTCGGTGTGCCTGGCGTCATCCAGCAGATCATCGACGGCGCGCCGGCTGATGCACGTATCGTCGTGGTCGGCGTGTGCATGGAGACGGATCGGTTCGAACCGTTCTTCGGCATCATCAAACAGCTGAACATCCAGTTTGTGCTAGCCTATACCGGCGAGGAGTTCGCCCAGAGCCTGCATCATATCGCCGAAGGTAAGGTGGATGTGACGCCGCTGATCACCGGCCACGTGGGACTGGATGGTGTGAAGGGTGCGTTTGCCGAACTGGCCAACCCGGAAAAGCATGCCAAGATAATGGTCCAGCCCTGGGAGTAGCCGCTCGGGAGGAGACAAGATGCCGAACAAAGTATGGCTCTACGCCAACGTCGGGCCGGAACTGACGCAGTACGATGTGGACGTGGACGCGGCGGCGCTGACCCGCCGCGAGACCGTCAGCCTGCCGGCGAATGTGCAATATGCCTGGCCGCATGCATCGCGGCAGTTCCTTTATGTCGCGACCAGCGACAGCGCGTCCGGCATGGGGCCGGCGGGCAGCAACCATCACGTGACAGCATTGCGCATCGATGGTGCGACGGGCGCGCTGACGCAGCATGGTGCGCCCATTCCGCTGCCGACGCGGCCGATCCACATGGCGACCGATATTCCGTCGCGCCACATCCTGGTGGCGTTCAACAACCCCAGCGCGATCCGCGTCTATCGGATCAATGCCGATGGCAGCGCGGGGGCCGAGGTTGTGCAGCTGGTGGGATCGACGCGGGCATCTTCGCCCATCAGGTGCGCGCAACGCCGGACAACCGGCAGGTGATTCTGGTCTGCCGCGGCCATGACGCGGCAGAGGGCAAACCAGAAGAGCCGGGTTCGCTGAAGCTGTTCGACTTCAACGACGGCGTGCTCAGCAACGGAGTATCGATTGCACCCGATGGTGGCTATGGCTTCGGGCCGCGGCATCTGGATTTTCATCCGTCGCAGCCATGGGTCTATGTGTCGTTGGAACGGCAGAACGCGCTCGACCTGTTCGATCGGACGAATGGCACGCTGTCTGCCACGCCGCGCTATCGCAAGCCTGCGCTAGGGCGTTCGCCGGTTGGTCGCCAGGCGGTCGGCACGGTGCACGTGCATCCGAATGGTCGCACCGTCTATGTCGCCAATCGCTCCGCCAATGCGGCCGGCGAGAATTCACTTGCGGTGTATGCGATCGATCAGGCCAGCGGCGAACCGAACCTGATCCAGCACATCGACTCGCACGGCGTGCATCCGCGTACCTTCCACATCGACCCGAGCGGTCGGCTGATGGCGGTGGCGCACATTACCGGCGCGGCACTCTCGCTGTTTCGCGTTGCTGGAGACGGTAAGCTGGAATTCGTGCGTGCCTACGAAATCGATGTCGGCAACCGCACCATGTGGTGGATGGGAATGGTGGAGCAACCATGAAATTCGGCGCCTCGATGTTCTTTACCGACTACTCGATGACCCCGGCGGAGCTCGCGGTCGCGCTGGAGCAGCGCGGCTTCGACATCGTCTGGGCACCGGAGCATTCGCACATCCCGCTGTCGCGCAAGACGCCGTTCATCATCGGTGGCGATCTGCCGAAACGCTACTATGACGCGATGGACCCGTTCGTCACGCTCAGCATGGCGGCGGCCGCGACAAAGACGCTGAAGATCGGCACCGGCGTCTGCCTGATCGCACAGCGCGATCCGATCCAAACCGCAAAGCTTGTCGCTTCGATCGACCAGGTGTCTGGCGGCCGCTTCGTGTTCGGTGTCGGCAATGGCTGGAACCAGGACGAGATGGAGAACCACGGCACCGACTTCAAAACGCGCCACAAGCTGGCACGCGAACGCATCGAGGCGATGAAGGCGATCTGGACACAGGACAGCGCCGAGTATCACGGGGAGTTCGTCAACTTCGATCCGATGCAGGCTTGGCCGAAGCCGGTGCAGAAGCCACATCCGCCGATCCTTGTGGGCGGCGCATTTCCCTATAGTGCGCGGCGCGCTGTGCGTTACGGCGATGGCTGGATGCCGCAGATCACTGCCGGATCGCCCACGCCGCTGACGGAGCTCATTCCACGCTTTCGTCAGATGGCGGCCGAGGCGGGACGCGATCCGAATGGGTTCGATATATCGATCGGCGGTCAGACGGAGGACGCCGACTTGGTCAAGCGCTACCAGGATCTGGGCGTGAATCGCGTGTCGGTCAGCCTGCCGTCGGAGAAGGCGGATACTATTCTGCCGGTGCTGGACCGTTGGGTTGCGATCATTCGCGCTGTGAACGGATAGCCTGCCACACACGATACGGCGTCGCCGGACCATCGAACTGCGTGACGCCAAGTGGCGCCAGCGCATCGACGATGGCGTTGTGGATGGCCGGCAGCATAGCGACGGCGCCCGCCTCACCGCAGCCCTTCACGCCCAGCGGATTGGTTGTGCAACGCGTGGCGTTGAACTCGAGATGGAACGACGGCAGATCGTCGGCACGCGGCAGCGCATAGTCCATGAACGAGCCGGCGAGCAATTGGCCCGACCCCGCATCGTACGCTGCGTGCTCCAGCAGCGCTTGGCCGGCACCCTGCGCGATCGCACCGTGCGCCTGCCCTGATGCGATCATCGGGTTCACCAGCACGCCATAATCGTCCACCGCTGTGTGACGCACCAGCGAGACGGCGCCGGTATCCGGATCGATTTCCACCTCCACCAGATGCGCGCCGTTTGGGAACGTCAGGTGCTCGCGCGTCCAGGCGTGGTAGGTGTCCAGCGGCGTGCCAGCGCCGCGCGCCCGCGCGGCCACCTCCAGCAGCGATACCGAGCGATTGGTTCCGACAACCGCAAAGTGTCCGTCAGCGAAGTCGATGTCGGCCTCTGCTGCTGCTTCCAAAGCATCTGCGGCGATGCGACTGCCTTTTTCCACGATGGTTTCCGACGCACGATAGATCGCGGTGCCACCCATGTAGGTGGCGCGCGAACTGCCATGGCCTCCGCCCATTGGGATCAGGTCGGTATCGCCCTGGCAAAGCCGGATCTGCTCATTGGGAATGCCAAGCCGGTCGGCCAGCATCTGTGGAAACGTCGTCTCGTGCCCCTGCCCGATCGTCTGTGTACCGGTGATCAGCGAGACCGTGCCATCCGCTTCGAAGCGTATATCGACGTTCTCATGCGGCGAGCCGCCCGGTACCTTTGATGTGGTAGGCAATGCCCAAACCGCGGCGAAGGCCGCGCGCCTCGCTGTCGGCACGGCGTGTCGCGAATCCCGCAACGTCGGCGGCCTGCAGCGCGCGATCCAACGTATCGGCAAACGCACCGCTGTCCACCGAGAACCCCAGCGCATTGGTCATCGGCGTGGTTGCCATGTTGCATCGGCGCAGCTCCGCGCGATCGAAGCCGCACTGTAGCGCGGCAGCATCGATCAGCCGCTCGATGATGTTGACCGCTTCGGCAAAACCCGGTGCGCGCGTCACTCCGATCGGCGTCGTGTTGCTGAGCACTGTGACGACGTGAAGAGCGATGGACGGTATCGCATAGACGCTGCCCTGCAGATGCACATACTGATAGGTCTGCACAGCCCCGGCGCCGCCTGCCATATAGGCCCCGATATCAGCCACGCTGCTGACCCTCAGCGCGAGGAATTTACCCGCAGCGTCGAGCGCCAGCGACGCGTCGGCCCGATGGTCACGCGCCTGATGATCGGAGACGAAGCCTTCGCTACGCGTCGCTATCCACTTCACCGGCCGGCCAATTCGCTTTGCCGTCCATAGGATCAGCGTGAACTCTGGATAGTTAAAATTCTTCGCGCCAAAACCGCCGCCGACATCCGGCGCAATGAAGCGCACATCGGCGGCCGGTGCGCCCAGCGCACGCGCCGTTGCATCGCGGTTCCCGTGCAAATTCTGGCTGGATACATGTAGCGTGTAGCGGCCATCGTAGATGCCGACGGCCCCACGCGGCTCCATCGGATTGGTGACGATGCGGTGGTTGTTCAGCCGCAGTGACACGACGTGGGCGGCTGTGTCGAATACCGCATCGACGGCCGCGGCATCTCCCCAATGCCAGTCCATGCAGACATTGTCCGGTACCTCGTCCGCGATCGGCGGCGCGTTCGCCGGCAGCGGTGTCCAGTCGATGACGATCCTCTCGGCGGCGTCCAGCGCCTGTGCTCGAGTCTCGGCCACGATCAGCGCGACAGGCTCGCCGACATAGCGGACCTTGCCGATCGCCAGCAGCGGCTGCGGGGCAAAGGCGAACAGCTCGCCGGTCTGCACGTTCGCTTCCACCGTCGGGCGTAGCGGCTGCAGCCCGTCGGCGAGCACCTCATCGGCAGTCAGCACCGCCAGTACACCAGGCGCCTTCCGGGCGTCCGCCGGGTCGATCCGCTCGATCCGTGCGTGCGCGTGTGGCGAACGAAGCAGCACGGCATGCGCCATATCATCGAACCGCAGATCGTCCAGGTAATGGCCCTGGCCGGTGGTGAAACGAGCATCCTCCCGCCGCCGCGGCGCATCGCCTATATTGAACCTGGGTTTCATCAGGCTTCCTTAGCCGGGATCAGGAACGGACAACAGATCATGACCGCCAAACGCCAGCTCCATCTCGGCGCCTTCATGCGGCCGACGACTATCCACACGGCAGCCTGGCGCTACCCGGGCGCCTACCCCGACGCCAATTTCAACCTCGCGCACATCAAGCGGTTCATCCAGACGCTGGAGCGCGGCAGGTTCGACGCGTTCTTCATGGCTGACCATCTGGCCGTGCTGAACATGCCGATGAACGCGCTGAAGCGCAGCCACACGGTGACCTCGTTCGAGCCATTCACGCTCCTGTCGGCTCTCGCCATGGTCACCGAGCATATCGGCCTGATCGCCACCGGCTCCACCACGTTCGAGGCGCCATTCCATGTCGCACGTCGATTTGCCTCGCTCGACCACATCAGCGGCGGACGCGCGGCCTGGAACATCGTGACCACATCCAATCCCGATGCGGCGTTGAACTTCGGGCTGGATGACCAGATGGAGCACGACGAACGCTACCGTCGCGCGCGCGAATTCTACGACGTGGTCACGGGACTATGGGACAGCTGGGCGGAGGATGCCTTCATCCGCAACGTGGAGACCGGCGAGTTCTTCGACCCGTCACGCATGCACGTGCTGGACCACAAGGGGGAAGTACTATTCGGTGCGCGGACCGCTGCACATCGCGCGACCGATCCAGGGGTGGCCGGTGATCGTGCAGGCCGGCGCCTCGGATGCCGGTCGCCAACTGGCGGCAGAGACCGCCGAAATGGTGTTCGCCGGCGCCGGCGACATCAACGGCGGCCGTGCGCTGTACGCCGACATCAAAGGTCGCATGGCAATGCTCGGCCGCGATCCCGATCACCTGAAGATTCTGCCGGGTGCCTTCGTGGTGATCGGTGATTCGCTCGACGAAGCGCGCGAGAAGCGCGCCAGGCTGGACAGTCTGGTGCACTACGACAGCGCCATCGCTTCGCTGTCGATCGCGCTGGGCACCGATGCGTCGCGCTTCGATCCCGATGGGCCGCTGCCCGACAATTCCGGAGACCAATGCGAGCAAGAGCGGACGCGAGCGCGCTATCAATCTTGCGAAGCGCGAGAACCTGACGGTGCGCCAGCTTGCCCAGCGTCTCGGCGGCTATAGCGGCCGGCGCTGCTCGGCACACCGGCGATGATCGCCGACCAGATGGAGGAGTGGCTCACCACCAACGCGTGCGACGGGTTCAACATCATGTTTCCCTTCGTGCCCGCCGGTCTCGACGACTTCGTCGAACGTGTCGTGCCGGAGTTGCAGCGCCGCGGCATCTTCCGACGCGAATATGAAGGCAAGACACTGCGCGAGAACCTGGGCCTGCCGCGTCCGGAGAACCGCTTCTTCGCTTGACTTTCGCACTGACCCGACCACAGGCTGACCCCGAGGCAAACGTCAGAGCGCCGCCACAGCAAGGCGGACCGGGAACCAATGTACAGCTACATCGTGCGGCGTCTCGCCTTCGGTGCGATCACGGTCCTCGGCGTGTCCATCGTCGTGTTCTTCGTGCTGCGCGTTTTGCCGGGCGACCCGCTGGTCGCCATTTTCGGCCCGGAGGGGTTCACCAAACTCTCGCCTGAGCAGCGCGCCAGCTACATGGCACAGCTCGGATTGAGTGACCCGTTGATCATGCAGTATCTGCGGTGGGTTCGCGACATCCTGACCGGCAGCCTGGGCCATTCGTTCTTCCGCTCGGAAAGTGTGGCCGAGATGATCGCGCGACGCGGGCCGCTGACGGCCGAAATCGCCGCCCTTTCGGTGGTGCTGTCATGGTTGGTTGGCATCCCGGTCGCCATTGTCAGCGCGCTACGACCCAACAGTATCGGCGACAACGTCTCACGCTTTCTCAGCATCCTGTTCCTCGCGATACCAGGCTTCTGGCTCGCCATGCTGATCGTGCTGGTGCTGCTGTTCGGCCTCGGCTATCGCGCGCCACTGGCAAACGTCGCCTTCTTTACCGATCCGCTGGCCAACCTACAGATCGTCGTTGGACCGGCAATTGTGTTGGGGCTCGGGCAAGCCGCCTACATCGCCCGGATGGCCCGCTCCAGCCTGCTGGAGGTGGTGCGCGAAGATTATGTCCGCACCGCGCGTGCCAAGGGCCTGAACAACCGGCTGGTTATCGCGTTCCACGCGCTGCCCAATGCACTGCTGCCGGTGATCACGCTGTCCGGTATCCTGCTTGGGTTTGTGCTCGCCGGGTCCATACCGGTCGAGCGCGCGTTCGGCACGCCAGGTCTTGGCTACGCCATGTACACCGCGGTGAGCGAGCGCGACATCTTCGTCATGCAGAACCTGGTGTTCCTGTATTCGATCGTGTTCGTGCTGCTGAACATCACAGTTGACCTCGCCTCCGCCTGGCTCGACCCGAGGATCCGCTACCGATGAGCGTCACCCAGCCTGACACCACGCTGCCGCTGGAGAGCGTTGCTGTTGCGCAGCCATCGTGGTTGCGGCGCGCTGTCCGCGGTCTACGCACCTTCGCGCGACGATCGCCGATGTCCGCCTTCTGGGGCTGCGTTGCAGCCGCCATCATTTTCATGGCGATCGCTGCGCCGGCGCTCGCGCCGTACAACCCCGTGCGCGCAGATTTCCGCCACATGACCAAGCCACCGTCGGAGCTGCACTGGTTCGGCACCGATCAGATCGGGCGCGACACGTTGAGCCGCGTCATCTATGGCAGTCGCGCCTCGCTCACTGTCGCCGCGGGCGCGGTGCTGTTGGGCACGACACTCGGTGCGATCTGGGGCCTGACCTGCGGCTATTTCGGAGGCCGGTTCGACATCTTCAGCCAGCGCATCATCGAGTTCCTGCAATCCTTCCCCGACCTGATCCTGGCCATGGCAATCGCCATGGCGCTGGGCGCCGGCATGGGCACGGTGATCGTCGCCATTGCCATAACCCGAATACCATTCGGCGGTCGGGTGATCCGCGCCGTGGTGCTGTCGCTGAAGGAGCTGTCCTATGTCGAGGCGGCGCGCGGTCTTGGCGCGTCGCACCTGCGGATGATGGCGCGACACATCCTGCCGCAGTGCGTCGCGCCTTACCTGATCCTGGCCACCACTCATCTTGGCGTGGCGATCATCATCGAGGCCGCGCTCGGCTTCCTCGGCGTTGGCATTCCGCCACCGACACCGACCTGGGGTAACATGCTGGCAGATTCGCTCAACG
Source organism: uncultured Alphaproteobacteria bacterium (assembly GCA_963850535.1). GTDB lineage: Bacteria > Pseudomonadota > Alphaproteobacteria > Acetobacterales > Acetobacteraceae > JAMXLO01. The sequence continues at coordinate 114,124 of CAWKMC010000013.1, forward strand.
CAGGACTGGTCCCGCCATGGTGGCTCGTGCTGTTCCCTGGGGTTGCCATCACACTGACAGTGCTGGCCTTCAATCTCTGGGTGATGGCATACGCGACGCACTTGATCCGCGACTGCGCGGAGCCGTTTAGCCCACGACACACGGGTCGCAGACGGACCAACCGCTACTGCAGCGCAGCCGGCGACAGAAGGAAACCGCACCCCGCCGTTATGCAAATGGCACGCGGCCCAATGTCCCGGCACCGCTTCCCGCAATGCCGGTACCTCGTGCGACAGCGCGACATGGCGTAGGGACACCGCAGATGGAAATGGCAGCCTGACGGCGGATTGATCGGGCTTGGGACGTCGCCACTCAGGATAACGCGCTTGCGCCGCTGCGCACCCGCTTTGGGAATAGGCACCGCCGACAGCAGCGCCTCGGTGTAAGGGTGCAGCGGCATGTCGAACAGGCTCGTCTTGTCGGTCATCTCGACGATGCGGCCAAGATACATCACCGCGATGCGGTGGCTGATGTGCTCCACCACCGCGAGGTCATGCGCGACGAACAGATAGGACAGCTTGAATTCGTCCTGCAGGTCCATCATCAGGTTGATGATCTGCGCCTGGATCGAAACATCCAGCGCCGATACCGGTTCATCGCCGACGATCAGTTCCGGCTCAAGTGCCAGCGCGCGGGCGATGCCGATGCGCTGCCGCTGCCCGCCGGAGAACATCGTGCGGAAACGAATGCCTGTGCTCCGGCCGCAGACCAACGCGCTGGAACAGGCTGGCGACGCGCTCGCTGGCGTTCCGCCCGCGTGCCGGCATGGTGAATGATCAACGGCTCCTCGACGATGTCCCCGGCCGACATGCGCGGATTGAGCGATGCGTAAGGATCTTGGTAGATCATCTGCATCTGCTCGCGATACGGGAACATCTTCGCCGCATCGAATTCGGTGATGTCTTCACCGCGAACCTTGATGCGACCGGCCGTCGGCTCCAGCAGCTTCAGCAGGGTGCGACCCACCGTCGACTTGCCACAACCGCTTTCGCCGACCAGGCCGAGTGTTTCACCGCGCTCGATATGGAACGATACACCATCTACCGCGTACACCTGACCGGACACGCGCGAAAACAGCCCTTTGTAGACCGGGAAATGCTTCTTGAGAGCCTCGACTTCCAGCAGCGGCGCGTTGCTCACAGCACCTCTCCGGCACGCCAGCATGCGACCCAATGTCCTGTCCGGTGCAGCTCCAGCTTTGGGGGCACTGCGTGACAGTGTTCGGTCGCCAGCGCGCAGCGCGGCGCGAAACTGCAACCCTTCGGCAAGTTGAACAGCGAAGGAACCATACCCTTGATCTCGTTCAACCGACTGCGTCCGCGCGGCACGCGCCCGATGAGGTCGAGGCTCGGAATGGAGCCCAGCAGTCCGCGCGTGTATGGATGGGCCGGACGTTCGAAAAGATCGTCGACCGGCGCCTCCTCCACCTTGCGTCCGGCATACATCACCACCACCCGGTCGGCGTTCTCCGCCACCACGCCCATGTCGTGGGTGATCAGGATGATCGCAGTGCCCAGCGTTCGCGCAGCTCGCGCATCAGGTCGAGGATCTGCGCCTGGATCGTCACGTCCAGCGCGGTGGTCGGCTCGTCCGCGATCAGCACCTTGGGATTGCAGGACAGCGCCATGGCGATCATGACCCGCTGGCGCATGCCGCCGGACAGCTGATGCGGGTAACGCCTGCACCCGCTGCTCCGGCTCCGGTATGTGCACCCGGCGCAGCATCTCGACCGCGCGGTCCAACGCGTGCGCGGTGCGACAGGCCCTGGTGGAGCGCGATCGCCTCGCTGATCTGCCGGCCGACGTGTCAGCAGCGGGTTCAGCGACGTCATCGGCTCCTGGAAGATCATCGAGATGCGGTTGCCGCGGACCTTCTCCATTTCGCGTCTCTGATAGCGTCAGCAGATCGGTGCCCTCGAACCGGATCGTGCCGCCTGCGATGCGGCCGGGAGGGCTAGAGACGAGGCGCAGGATGGAGAGCGCTGTGACGCTCTTGCCGCAACCCGACTCACCGACCACGCCAAGCGTTTCGCCGCTGCGGAGGTTGTACGACACGCCATCCACGGCCCGTACGATACCGGAGGGCGTGGCAAATTGCGTGTAAAGATCGTCGATCTCCAGCAGCGGAACTGCGGCTGCCGCGGCGGGCACGGACGGTTTGCGCAACGGCGACTGCACTTCACTCAAGACGTGACTCCCAAAATTCCGGTATGTTATCGTTGGCAAGACCACCGGGCCCGCGCGACATAACAGCACGTCAGCAGTGCCGGCGCAAAGAACAATGGGGAGGAGATGATGCACGATCGACCAAGCGCGCCTAAATGGCTGACCCGCCGTGGCCTGCTGGCTTCTGCGGCCGGAGTGGCTGCGAGCGGCTACGGGCTGTATCCAAGGCCGGTGCTGGCAGACATTCCCGATCAGTTCGACGGTACTTTGTTCAAGCTCGCTGCACCCGACCCCAATCCAAAGTACGGCGGCGTGCTCCGGATGGGCATCACCAATCGGGTGCCACACTTCGATCTGCACCAATCGGGCACCTACAACAACCTCGGCTCGATGGGTTGCATGTTCGACAACCTAATCCGGCGCGATCCGCGCGATGGCGGTAAGGCCGTCATTCCGGATCTGGCGCACAGCTGGGACATTGCCAAGGACAGGAAGACCTACACCTTCTTCCTGCGCAAAGGCATTCAGTTCCATGACGGGGCGGAACTGACGTCCGAAGACGTCAAGGCGACATTCGATCGGATCGTGAAGCCGCCGCAGGGTATCAGCATTCCACGCAGCATCCTGTTCCGGGCAGTCAGCTCGGTGGATGCGCCCGACAAATACACCGTGCAGTTCAAGCTCTCGGAGCCACGCCCGCCCGCCTTCATTATGGCGGCGATCGCCAGCGGCTGGAATGTCATTGTGCGCAAGAAGACGCTTGAGGACAACAACTACAACCTGCGCAAGGTGTGGCCGTACCCCGGCACGGGCCCATTTACCACCGTACGGCGCGTCGAGAACGAGATCTGGGTGGTGGAGAAAAACAAGAACTACTGGAACACCGGCCTGCCCTATCTCGACGGCATCGAGTTCTACAATCTGGTGCCGTTTTCGCCAGAACTTGGCTCAGGGATTTTGTCAGGTCGCGTGGACTATGGCCGCGTCACGGATCCAGTGACTTTCAAAAAGGCGCAGGCCACCAAAGGCATGAAGGTATCCTCATTCAATCAAAGCGTGATCCATGCCACTTATACGAACACCAAGCGCGGGCCGCTCGCCGACCCGCGCGTTCGCCGTGCCATGCATCTGGCGCTCGATCGGCCGACGTTGATCGAGGCGATCAAGGACGTGGCGCCCATGCAGATCGGCGGCTTTATGTATCCGTTCTCCGATCTGGCGACACCAAAGGCGGAGCTGGTCAAGCGTCTCGGCTATCAGGACGATCCGACTGCCGCCGAGAAGGAAGCGAAATCACTGATGGCGGCAGCCGGCCATCCCAACGGGATCCAGGGCCTCGATTATCTGATCCGCGACCTCGCCAGCTACCACGTCTGGTCTCAGGCGATCCAGGCGATGCTGCAGCAGACGCTGAATATCACCTGCAACCTGCGCTATGTGGTTGAGTTGGTGTGGTTCGACGACATTGCAAACGGGCACTTCGATCTGGCGATCGGTGCAGTGGTGTCCACGCTGCTCGATCCATCCGACTACTTCAATGCCTGGTATCACACCGATGGACCGCAGAACTATTCGGCGTACAGCAATGCCAAGGTTGACGCCCTGATCGAGCAGATCGATCGGGAGGTGGAGCCGGGCAAACGGCAAGCGCTGATTCGCGAGGCGGAAGCGATCTACGAGCAGGATCCGCCGCTGTTACCGGTAGCCTGGGAGAAGATCGACGATATCTGGTACGACTACGTCAAGGGATTGCGACCGGACGACTATTTCGGAGCTTACGATGTGTGCCGTCAGGATACTTTCTGGCTACAAAAGACCTAACCAAACGACCACGCAGGGAGACAACGACACAATGAACGGTCATCCGTGGAGCTGGACGCGGCGCAGGTTTCTGCAAGGCAGCGCGGCAACAATGGCGGCGTTGTATGGCTTGCGACCGGTGCAAGCGCTGGCCGATATTCCCAACGAATACGATGGCTCGAAATTTCAGCTCGCGGCGCCCGAGCCGAACCCAAAACATGGCGGCGTGCTGCGGATGGGTATCCTCAGCCGACTGCCGCACTTCGACTTCCACCAGTCTGGCACGATCGGCAGCCTGGGCTCGCAAGCCTGCATGTACGACAACCTGATCCGACATGATCCTCGCGACAGCGGCAAGACCATCATCCCGGACCTCGCGCACAGTTGGGAGATCGCCAAGGACAACAAGACTTTCACGTTCTATCTGCGCAAGGGTGTAGTCTTCTCTGATGGCGCGGACCTGACAGCCGATGACGTGAAGGCGACGTTCGATCGGATCGCCAAACCTCCCGAGGGCGTCAGCATCCCGCGCAGCATCTTGTTCAAGTCTGTCAGCGAGATCGTCGCACCGGACAAGTACACCGTGCAGTTCAAGCTGTCTGCGCCGCGCTCGCCCAGTTTCATCATGGCGGCGATAGCGAGCGGCTGGAACGGCATCGTCCGTAAGAAGACGCTGGAGGACAATAACTACAATTTGCGCAAGGTTGCGGACATTCCGGGAACTGGTCCGTTCAAGTCAGTGCGACGGGTCGAAAACGAAGTCTGGGTGATGGAAAAGAAGAAGGATTACTGGAACAAAGGCCTGCCCTATCTTGACGGCATCGAGTTCTACAACTTGATCCCGTTTTCCCCGGAGCTCGGATCGGCCGTTCTGTCCAATCGTGTAGATTACGCACGCATTGTGGATCCGGTGACCGCGCGCAAGGCGAAATCCACGCCAGGCATGTCCACCACAGCATTCAATCAAAGCGTGATCTAGGGAATCTGGATCAACGACAAGAAGAAGCCGTTCGACGATCCACGAGTTCGCCGTGCGTTCCACCTCGCGATGGATCGGCACGTCATGGTGGACGTCACCAAGGATGTGGCGCCGATGCGGGTCGGCGGGTTCATCTATCCTTTTTCCGAGTTCGCCACCCCAACCGACCAATTGTTCAAGCGCGTTGGCTATCAGGAGGACCCCACTGCAGCAATCAAGGAGGCGCAGGCGCTGATGACGGCTGCCGGTTACGGCAACGGCATCAAGGGCCTAGACTTCATGGTGCGCGACATCGCCTCGTTCAAGCTGTGGTCGCAGGCGTTCCAGGCGATGCTGCAGCAGAATATCGACGTGCAATGCAACTTGCGCACCGTCGTGGAGTTGAGTGTGGTTCGATGATGCCACCAGCGGACATTTCGATCTCTGCATCGGCGCTGTCGTCTCCACGTTGCTCGATCCTTCAGACTACTTTAACGCCTGGTACCGCCCCTCCGGGCCGCAAGACTACTCGTTCTGGAACAACGCCAAATTTAACGATCTGGTGGACCAGATCGATACCGAGCTTGATCCCGGCTAAGCGCAAGGCGCTGGTCCACCAGGCAGAGGAAATCATGGAACAAGATCCGCCGGTGCTGCCGGTGTGCTGGGAGCAGATCAATGATGTCTGGTGGAACTATCTGAAAGGTTACAACCCATACGACTATTTCGGCCTCTACGACGTCGCGCGCGAGGACATTTTCTGGCTCGACAAAGCGTAGTGCACTGGCCCAAGAGACTTAGCTTTGGACGTATAACACTCTTCTACGCTCAGAACCATCCTGGGCAAGGGTGAGACATGTTCAAAGGGAGATCACTCGTCCTGCGCTATTCGTCTGAACTGACCTTTGCAATAGGGCTGGCGGCTGCGCCGATGACGGTGCACGCCGCGGATGCGCAGGTGGAGCGCGGCAGGTAGCTGGTTACGATCATCGGCTGCACTGCCTGCCATACGCCTGGCAGCCTGATTGGCCACCCCGACACCAGCAAGTACCTCGGCGGATCAGAAGTCGCCTCGGCCACTTCCACCTTTCTGAAAATCATGTCGCCAATCAGCAACAAGGTGGCCGGACCGTTCGGGCCAGGAGAAACGCGAACGACCCTGGTCATGTCGGTGCAACCGGGCGACGTATACGCGAGACTTCCCCATCCCAAATAGGCGATTGATCCAGGTCAACGCGGCCATCTGCGGTTCCGTGGCATCAGGGCGGATCACGCGGAGCGGCCCATGTACAGGTACCTCCTCGTTCCAGTCACCGGAGCCGAAAGTGATGGACCGGTGTTTGCCACGGCCCTGATGGTCGCACGTATCATGCCGGCGCATTTGGCCTTCCTGCACGTCCGGCTCGATGTCCAGGCAACGTTAACGGCGATGGCGAGCGCGGACACGGGCGGTGCGCTCGGTTACACCGAAATGCTCGAAACGCTTGAGCAGGAGGCAGCAGCCCGACAGAAGAAGGCCGAGCTGGCATTCCGTGATTTCTGTGAAAGCGAGCGGCTTTTGGTGACCGCAGATCTGTCCGCAGGCCTGCCATCAGCCGACTGGCGAACCGAGACCGGCGACGAACCACACTGGGTTGCGGAACACGGGAGAGTTGCGGACCTAGTCGTGGTTGGGCGCTCTCGCGATGGCGAAGCCGTTGCCATAGACATTCTGGAAGCCGCGCTAATGGGTACTGGCCGCCCAGTCCTCATCGCGCCCGCAGAAACGCGTCGCGAACTTTCTGGTGTGGTTGCGATTGCCTGGAAGGACCGGGCTGAAGCAGCCCGTGCCGTCGCAGCAGCACAACCGTTCCTGCAACTCGCCAAAAAGGTGGTCATTCTGTCGGTCAGCGAGGACGCAGCGAGTGATGACCCGTCCTGCGAACGGCTCCATCGTGCGTTGTCGTGGCAAAATCCTGCGACCAACGTGCAGAGCCTGAAGCCGAATGGTCGTCCGCCAGCAGAGACGCTGCTGGCCGCCGCACATGCAGTCAATGCCGACGTGCTTGTGATGGGCGGTTACGGTCACAGTCGCACGCGCGAGATCATCTTCGGCGGCTTCACCCGTCGCATCTTGTCACATGCCGATCTGCCGGTGTTGATGGCGCACTGAACACGTGTATCGACGCCAGTAGGGGGACGCATGACAAGAGGTGATGCATGGCTGGGCGCGGTGGCGCTCGGTTTCTCGCTCGCGGCCGCTGCCAGGCCAGCGAGTGCCCAGGACGTCGGTGACGCCGCCACCGGACACAAACTGGCGCAAACCTGGTGCAGTTCTTGCCACCTGGTAGAAGCCGCGCACGGCGCGGCAGTCAGCAACGGCGCGCCAACATTCACGGCCATCGCCGCCGACAAGTCCGTCACCGTTCTGTCGCTGCGGGCGTTCCTGCAGACCCCTCACGCAAGGATGCCGGACCTGCATCTGACCCGCGACGAGGTAGATGATCTGGCCTCTTACATCCTCAGCCTGCGGGCAAGCTGACCAACTGCCTTGCGCGACATTGATCGAGATCAAAGCCCTGTCTCACGCAACTGGTATCGTTGCGACCACTCAGTGAGGAGATGGGCATGGTCCCCGAGGTCCAGATAACGTTTCGCGGCATGGAGTTGTCGCCGTCAGCCGAGACGCAGGTGCGGCACAAAGTAGAAGAGCTGCAGCAATTCTCCGATCGGATCAGTGCCTGCCGCGTCACCCTGGAGACGGCCCATCGGCATCATCGACAAGGGAATGTCTACCAGGTTCGGGTGGATCTCGCGGTTCCGGGTGGAAAGATTGTGGTGAACCGCGAACCTGGCGAGGACCACGGGCACGAGGATCTGCTCGTCGCGATCCGCGATGCGTTCGATGCCGCGCGTCGTCGGCTGCAGGACCACATGAAGCGCCTCGATGGTGTGCGCAAGCAGCACGCACCGCCGCAAACACAGGATTGACCTACAGCAGGTCAGCCCAACGCATGCACGACTTCGTCCTCGGTCGGAAAGCGGCCACTCGCCTTCTTTGAGTAAGCCAGCCTGCCATCCACGGTGATTTCAAACACTCCGCCACCGGACTTCCGCAGGGCCACCTGCGCGGCTGGCTGCGTCTTTCGGATCAGATCTGCCGCCTCACGGGCGCGCGGTTCGTAACCTCACATTCCGCAGTATTCGATCTCGACCTGCATGAGGGGTCTTCCCGGGTTGTGGACACCGCGGGCAGGATGGCAGGAGAGAGCAAACTCCGATAGTCCCAAGGCCAAGATGACTGATGATCGCCTGAAGCCGATGGACCCTGCCGTATCGCCTCGCTTCGGCGATGTGGCGACCCTGTTACGTGCACCGCGGGTGCCGCCGGGCCCTGAGATCGACATTGCGCTGGTCGGGGTGCCATTCGACCTCGGCACCAACTTTCGCACGGGTGCGCGCGGCGGTCCGGCGGCGGTGCGGGAGGCATCCCGAACCATCCGCCTGGTACACCCCACCAGCCGGATCACGCCATTCGATCTCTGTCAGGTCGCCGATGTCGGCGATGTCGCGATCAATGCCATGGACCTCGCCGCCAGTCTCGCGGCGATCGAGGCGTTCTTCCAACGGCTGCATGATTTCGGGATCGCGCCGATTACAGTGGGTGGCGACCACACGATCCCGCTGCCCATCCTGCGCGCGTTTGCCAAGCAGCAGCCGGTAGGACTGGTGCAGTTCGATGCCCATCCCGACACGCTGGACACGCTGATGGGCACGCGCATCAACCACGCCACGACGTTCAGGCGGGCGGTGGAAGAAGGGCTGATCGATCCGCAGCGCGCCGTCCAAGTCGGACTGCGCGGCAGCATGTTCAGCACCGACGACGCGAGTTGGAGCCGTTCGGCCGGCATGCGTGTTATCACCATGGACGAGTTCGAGGCGCTTGGACGTGCGCGGGTGATCGAGGAGATCGGCCACGTTATCGGTGACGGACCGACCTATGTCAGCTTCGACATCGATGGCCTGGACGCGGTGCATGCGATGGGCACCGGTGTGCCGGAGGTCGGCGGCTACTCTGTGCGCGACGCGCAGGTGATGTTGCAAAGCCTTCGCGGACGCCACCTCATCGGCGCCGACCTCTGCGAGGTGGCACCGATGTACGATCCGACCGGACAGACCGCGCTGAACGCGGCGAACCTGCTGTTCGAACTGCTGTGTGTGGTGGCCGACAGCCGTGTCACTCAGCCGAGCAGCAGTCGTCGCGCCTGATCTGCTGCGGCCTGCGCCATGGCGCGCAGCGCATCGTCGTCGGCGCTGCTGATCGGATGCGCGATTACAGCGAACTGGTAATCGGGAAATCCAAGTACGCGCGCCATCAGTTCAGCTGCACTGACGAAGCGCGTGGTCATGACCGCCATCGCGGGGATGCCCAGTCGTTCGGCGGTGACGGAGTCATGCAGACTGCACGACGAACAACTGCCTCAGTCGCCGATTCCGGTGACCACCGCGTGCCAACGGGCGATCTCGTCCACGATGTGCCGATCGGCCGGCGCGCTGAAATTCGACTTCACCCGCAACACGACATCGGCGACGCCGAACTCTTCGCGAAGGATGCGGTCCAGATGGGTGAAGAAGCCCTTCGTCCCCTCCTTGCCGTTCGAAATCACACCCACCGTCGTCCCGGCGAGCGACACTAGACGCGCCGCCGGTTGCCCGAGTGGCGGTGCGGTTTCGTTAGTGGGATCGAGGACCTGAAGCACCATGGCGTCAGTTCACCGCCCAGGCGGCCCGCAGTCAACGCAGGCACCGATCGACAGTGTGACGGCGCGGCTCTTGTTGCCCAGCCACGGCGGGATCACCGCACCGAACCCGCCGGCGGGCCCGCCGGCTGCGATCACCAGAAGCTGCTCGGGTGTCTCGAGCGCGGCATACTCCGTATCGCCACGATCCCGCACCACCGCTCCCTTGCCCACACCCGCCCATTCGCGCCGACGAATGCGCGCGCGCTGGTGGATCAACGCGGCGATGTCGGTCTTGCTCCAGCCGGCGGCCTGCAGGTGATCGCGCAACTGCCTGGGGATGATTAGTGCGTAATTGCCGCCCCAGATCGAGTAGCCACGCATGTTGGCGCGCATCTCCGCGGCGAATGTTTCCAGGATCTCTTCCGGGACCGTGGTCCACTCGTTCATGATTTGCCGTGGCGCACCCGCTGCCATCACAGTGACGGCCGATGCGTCTGCCGGTAGACCATGCTGCACGTGTAGCGGCAACCAGGTGCTGTCCTCCTCATCCTCGGCCACACAGAAGCTGAACTTGCCAGGATGGCCGATAGTGGAGCGGTCGATGCCGCCCGGCCGCACCTCCAGAAGATTGATCAGTGCCAGCCGGATCGCGCGACCGATTACCGACGTCGCGCGATCGCTGTTGCCGAGCGTGTTGAATGTGCCCACGGCGCCGATCTCGCGTCGCAGCGGTCCGTTCAGCACGATGAACACCGCACAGCCGCCGGTGGAGGCGGTGGCGCCATGCAACAGGAACTCGGGCTGCAGCATCGCGGCGACCGCGGTGACCACAGCCGGGAAATGCATCGGCAGACAGCCGGCCATGACCGCGTTGACCGCCAGCTTCTCGGCGGTGATCGCCACCTCGCGCACCGGCTCGATGCCGACCAGCTGTTCGGGCGGTAACATCGCCCATTCGAGGCAGGCGCGCACGGCATCGGCCGTCGGCGGAACAATCGGCAAGCCGTCAGTCCAGCCATTGACGTGGTACAGTTCCTGTACCGCGTGGACATCGCCAAGGTCGTAGGTTCTCGAACCCAATGTCATCTGGGTCACCGGCTCACGACACCGACCATGGATCGACGAGGGTCAGGCCGCAACCCGAGAAACCTCTTATATCCCTGGTCGCGATGCGAGCGCCCGCGGCAAGCGCAGTGGCTGCAATCAGCCCGTCGAAGCCCTCTATCGGATTGCCGGCACGCCGGCGCGTCAGGACGATTTCGGGGTAACGTCCGGCGGCACCCGTGCCAAATGGCAGGACGCGGCCCGCGAAGTCTTCAGCAAACATTGCCTCGGCCGCGGCGGCCAGTGCCGTGCGGCGGCGGCCTGCCGGTAGCGCAGCGATACCATAGAGAATCTCGGCCTGATTGACACAGGTAGTGACAAAGCTGTGCGCGGGGCTGCGCCGCCACCCAGGCGAGGACTCCTGCGTGTGGCTTGGGACGCATCAATTCAGAGATGACGTTGGTGTCGAGAACGATCACCGCTCGAAGTTTACGGGCGGCCCGACGGTAACCGGCGGGTGATCGGGTAGCTCGACACCGCCCAACGGTGCGAAGCGGCGACGGATCACCTCGGCAAGATTTGGAGCGCTGTCCTCGTCGTGACGGAGGGCGTCGACCAGGATTGTGCGCAGTTCCGCCTCCATGGAATGTCCGTGGCGGGCAGCACGCACGCGCAGCCGCTCTTTCATAGCTGTATCGACGTTGCGGATCGTCAGTGTGGGCATCGCCATCAATGTAATCGATGATTGCAATGCTGGCAAACCTTGACGATATGCGCGACCGAACTACGCTTCGTCCCAGCTAACGGAGCACGCAGCATGTTCACCACCCGCCCGGAAATCGCCGGCACCTTCGGTGTCGTCGCCAGCACGCATTGGATCGCCAGTCAGGTTGGGATGGCCGTGTTGGAACGAGGCGGCAACGCGTTCGACGCCGCCGCTGCCTGCGCCTTCACTCTGCAGGTGGCCGAGCCGCATCTCAACGGCCCGGGTGGCGACGCACCAATCATCCTGCATTCCGTCCGCAGCCGGTCGCAGCACGTGATCTGCGGCCAGGGCGTCGCGCCACAGGCCGCGACCCTGGAAAAATTCCGCCAGCTCGACATCGACCTGATCCCCGCGACCGGCGTGCTGCCTGCGGTCGTGCCAGGCGCATTCGATGCTTGGTGTCTGCTGCTGCGCGACTGGGGCACCTGGGAACTGGCCGATGTGCTCGCCTTCGCCATCGGCTATGCGAAGAATGGCGTCCATATCGTGCCGCGCATCAGCGCCACGATCGAAAGCGTGCGCATGCTGTTCGAGGCGGAGTGGCCGTCATCAGCGGCCGTGTTCCTGCCTGGCGGCAAGGTACCAGCGCCGGAATTGCTGTTCGCCCGCCCTGCGCTTGCAGCGACGTATGAACGCATCTGCAAGGAAGCCGTCGGCGAATCACGTGAGGCGCGTATCGATGCAGCTCGCGGCGCCTGGTATCGCGGCTTCGTCGCCGAGGCAGTCGACAAGTTCTTCCGCTCGACCGACGTTCTGGACGTATCGGGTCGCCGCCATCGCGGCCTGCTGGCGGCCGATGACATTGCCCGCTGGTCGGCCACAGTCGAGGACCCGGTCGCCTACGACTATCATGGTTACACAGTGCTGAAATGCGGGCCATGGAGCCAGGGTCCGGTGTTTCTGCAACAGCTTGCACTGCTGCGCGATTTCGACATTGGCGCGATGGACCCGTTCGGCAACGAGTTCGTGCACACCGTGGTAGAGTCCGCCAAGCTCGCCTACGCGGATCGCGAAGCCTACTACGGCGATCCAAATTTTGCCTCCGTCCCGCTCGGAGTACTGTTGTCCGATGACTACAATGCCGGCCGTCGCAGGCTAATCGGACGTAATGCATCGTTGGATCTCCGTCCGGGCAGCGTGCCCGGCCACACGCCGGTGGTGGATCGTGACGGCGCCGGCCGTGCCCACCTGCTGACACGCTCCCCCGGCGTCGGTGAGCCGACGGTGGCGCGGCTCGGTGTGATCGGCGCCGATACCTGCCATCTCGATGTGATCGACAAAGACGGCAACATGGTCAGCGCCACGCCGTCCGGCGGCTGGCTGCAATCTTCGCCAGTGATTCCGGAACTCGGCTTCTGCATGGGCACGCGCGGGCAGATGGTCTGGCTGAGACCCGACCTGCCCAACAGCTTGGTACCTGGCAAGCGCCCGCGCACCACTCTGTCTCCGAGCTTCGCGCTGCGCGAGGGAAAGCCGTGGATGGCTTTCGGTACCCCGGGCGGCGAGCAGCAAGATCAGTGGTCGCTGACTTTCTTCCTGCGCATGGTCCACCACAACATGGGCATCCAGGAGGCGATCGATGCGCCGTCGTTCCACACCGAGCACTGGCCTTCAAGCTTCTGGCCGCGCGTTGCGCGCCCAGGCAAGGTCGTGCTGGAGGGCCGCTATTCCGACGCGGTGATGTACGAGCTCAAGGCGCGCGATCACCGTGCGGAGAAAGGCGAAGAGTGGTCGGAAGGCCGCCTCTCCGCCGCACGCATTGAGAACGGCCAGATGCGCGCTGGTGCCAATCCGCGCGGGATGCAGGGCTACGCGGTGGGGCGCTGACGCGCGCCACCCCCTTGCGTTTTGCGGCCACCGCACTGCTTGCTTGGCATTCTCGACGCGTCAACCGAGGCGAAGATTATTCGCATCGAGATCAGCAAGGTGGAGTCCGCGTTCAGCTGTCAGAACTTTGGTGCGGCTGGCACATTCGAGCGGCTCACCAGTCACGCGCGCGGCATAGTGGATTACACCCCAAAAATCGAAACCCTGCGCCCGGGACAAATGCCGATCCCGGTCGCACGACATCTCCGATCCCCTCAGTTACGTGATCCTTTCCCCGGCACCGGAATCGGAGATCGGCGTCGGTATCCACCATTCCTCGCCACGAGCGGTGGCGATGTATTCGGGCCAGCGCAGGTCGACCGGGGGTGTGAAGTCGGGTGGCAGCAATGGTGCGACCCATTTGTGGCCGCCGACACCTCCGCCGGTGCGCTCGTCGAACTCAGCCTTGGCGCGTTCCAGCAGTTCCGGATGCGCGAGCAGATCAAGGAACGACGCCGCCAACGTCTTGGCGCCAAGGAACAGGCCCGGATCGATCGCTTCCGGCAGTCCGCCCAACGCATTGCGGCACCAGGCGGGATACTCGAAGTCATCGTCAGGCGGACGCAGCGTCGGCCGCATGGTGAAGACGCGCGCCGCAGGCGCGTGCCAGCTGTATTCGACGTAATCATCGGCACCGATATGGAACTGCGATGGCGGCAGGCTGCGGCGCTGCAGCGCCTCGAATTCGTCGGGTGGCGTCAGGCGCTGATTGTCGGCGATGAAGGGATCGTCCATTGGCACAATGCCCAGATTCGACTGGATCTTGCGCGCGAACTCTTTCGCTTCGCTGCCGAAGGACGATGCCCCAACCGCCATCATATTGCGATACGCGAGGTCGATCATCGTGCTGTTCGGCAGCCCGACGCGCGTCTTGGTGACCCAGCGCACCGATGCCTGGCACCCACAGGAGGCGGCGGCGTGGCGCGCATTGTTGACCAGCACCTGGTAGATTTGTTCCTGCACCGCGAGCGAGGGCGAGCGCCAGGAATACTGGATCTGGCTAAACCGCGGCGGCAAGTTGTCGGAAGTCGCGTCACCCCCGGCGAGGATGAACTCGTTGAGCGTCCAGGCGCCGGCGTGCGGGTACATCGCCTCCTTGGTATATTTTGTCGTCGTGTACATCAGACAGAGCGCGTCGATCGCGCCGGGACAGCGCGCAACCGCATGCGCCGAAGTGCGGATCGGCAGCAGCGACTTGTCGATCCAGCGCTCGGGCGCAAGGGTTTCGAAGGTGATCACCACGCTCCAATACGCGCCGCACTGCGTTTCGCCCTGCACGGTGTTCATGGAGTGTGGGTGATAGGCGATGAAGGCGTCGCACCCGTCGTAGTAGCCCTTTGCTGCATGCACCGGCTTCGAGCCGCACACCTTCTCGGCCGGTTCGCCAAAGAATTTCAGCGTTCCGCGCAGCTCGTGCTGCTGCATGGCTGCTTTTGTCGCGAGGATACCCGCGAGCGCGGTGGTCCCCAGCGAGGAATGCGGATCGGTATGACCGGCCGCCCAAGGATGCAGGCCTTCGCGCGGCGCCTTGTACGGAACAACCTGCTGCGACTGGCCGGGGACCGCATCGTATTCCGCGTAGCTGCCCAGCACCGGCGAGCCGCTGCCCCAGGTGGCGACGAAGGCCGTGGGCATACCACCCGAGCCTTCCTCGACAATGAAGCCTTCGCTCTGCAGCAATTCGCAATACGCGCGCACCGACTTGTACTCGCGCCACGCGGGCTCGGCATGGTCCCAGATTCTGCGATTGAACTCCGATAGGCGCGCGCGGTGTTTCTCGATCCAGTCGAGTGCCGACTGTTGCGTTGGACTGAGCGGCATCGCTTACTCCCGATCAGAACTGCAGAAGGTTATCGTGAAACTGCTGTGGGCGTAAGCTGCGCGGATAAGGCCTCGATCCTTTAACGCCCACCAGACCATGGACGATCAGGTACTGCGCTTCTATTACAACTCCGCTCAGTTCGCGAAATGCGGTAACGATCGACGCAATGGCGAAGCTGGTCCCGAAGTCGCAGATCGTCTTCACTGGCGCCGAACAAGTGCAAGGACTGATTGCGCGATTCGGCGCCACACCTGAAGGTAACTGACCGCGGCAACCCGCCCGCATCCTAACTCGGCTGCGTGGGACGTAGGGAGATTGGAGACGAGATGAGAAGCTGGCCTTGGCTGCTGCTATTTGCGTTGGCTGCCTGCGGCAATAGCGGTATGACGCGCAACTTCAATCTCTCCCGGGATGCCGCGCCCGAGACCATGGCGTCGACACGCGTACCACTCTCGACGCCGCCGGAGCTGGCGACGAGGCCGACCCGGCCGATTGCTATCGGCGGCAGCTCCGATGCCCAGCCAACCACCGATCAGACGCCAGCCAGCGCGGGCGAAGAAGCCTTGGTGCAGGCGGCGGGCCCGGCACCGGACCCCCATGTGCGTACGGCGATCAACGAGAAATCTGGGATGGTCTATCCGAGCCCGGAGTTCGTCGATCGCCTGATGAACTGGACGCCGCCCGCCGGCTACACGCCCATCATCACGCAGGGCAGCCAAGGCGGCGGCTGGTTCAGCCGGATCTTCTGAACGCCGCAATCATCGCCCGCACGTCCGCGGCCGAATGACCCTGCGCGCGCAATTCGCGCAGCGTTTCCGCTCTGTCGCGCTTGGCAAGCCTGCGTCCGGTCGCGTTCACCAGCAGTTCGTGGTGTGCATAGGTCGGGGTCGGCCAACCCATCAGTGCCTGAAGCAGACGGTGCAGATGGCTAGCCGACTTCAGGTCCCCTCCGCGCGTCACCAACGTGACGCCTTGCAGCGCATCGTCATGGGTAACACACAGATGGTAGCTGCCTGGTGCGTCCTTACGTGCCAATACGACATCGCCAAACTGTTCGGGCCGACAAGGGATGACGCCCTCACCCTCTTCCTCGAATACCAATGACGCTTCGACTGCCCGCGCCACATCGAGCCTCAGCGCATAGCGCTCGCCGGCAGCGATACGTGCTTCCCGTTCATCGAGCGAAAGCCGTCGGCAAGTGCCGGAATACAGCGGCGCGCCATCCGGCGTATGTGGCGCGCTCGCTGACTGCATGATGTCGGCCCGCGTGCAGAAGCACGGATACAGCAGACCCCGTGCCGCCAGCGCATCAAGTGCCGCGCGATACTCTGTCAGATGCTGCGACTGAACGCGGACCTCGCCATCCCAGTCGATACCAAGCCACGCCAGGTCCTCGAGGATCGCCGTCGCGAACTCAGGTCGGCAGCGCGCGGTATCGATGTCCTCCAGACGCAGCAAAAACACTCCGCCGGCCTCGCGCGCGCGGCGCCAAGCCGTCAGTGCGCTGAAGGCGCTGCCGAGATGCAGGTAGCCGGTGGGGCTGGGCGCGAAGCGGGTGACGACCGACATGAGGATGCGCCACAAATAGTCTGTTCACCGCCGGAGGAAGAGTGGCATGGCCGAACTGGATGGGCCGCGATGGGGTCCCGCATCGAAGACCGCACCGAAGCAGCTCGTCGTGCTGTGCCACGGGTTGGGCGCCGACGGCCATGACCTCATCGACCTCGCGCCCACGTGGTCGCGCGCGCTGCCGGATGCCTTGTTCGTCTCGGTCGACGCGCCATTTCCCCACGCCTCAGGGTTCGGCCGGCAGTGGTGGAGCGTAGAGGATCGCTCGCCGCCGGTCGTCGAGGCCGGCGTGCGCAGCGCCGCCGGGTTCCTGAACGCGTTCGTCGACGCGGAGTTGGCGCGGCAGCACCTGCAGGCACAGGACTATGCACTGATGGGCTTCAGCCAGGGTGCCATGACGGTGCTGTTCACCGGCCTGCGCCGCACCAGCGCGCCGCGTGCTATTCTGGCGTTCTCCGGCGCTCTGATCGCACCGGAAAAGCTGCAGGCTGAATTGGCCAACCACGCACCGGTATTGCTGGTGCACGGCGAGGCGGATGATGTGGTGCCAGCGCAGCGCTCACGCGACGCCGAAGCAGCGCTGCGTGCGGCAAGCTTGCCGGTTGAAGCAGTGTATGTGCCGCGGCTCGGTCACGGCATCGACGACACCGGTTTATCCATGGGAGCGCTTGCGCTGCAGCGCGCCTTCGCCTGATACAGGGTGAGCCCATGCCGCACCCGCGAGGCGCCGCGCCAAAAACTCGATCACCGCAGCGACCCGCGCCGGACGATGGCTGCTGGGTGGTGTAACGATGCTGAGCGCCACCGGCGGCATGGACCAGTCCTCCATCACCGCCTGCAGTCTTCCGGCTGCGAGATCCTCCCAGACAAGGAATTCAGGCTGCACCGCCACGCCCAGACCTGCGAGCAACATTGGCCTCAGCACATCACCATTGTTGGCTCGGAGCGGGCCATGCGGCGAGACGGAAAATTCCTCGCCAGAGGTGTGCGTGAAACGCCAGCGATCGGGCGTTGGCAGGTTGGCATATCCTAGGCAGGTGTGCCCGGCGAGATCCCTCGGATGTAATGGACGCCCGTGGCGCTCGAAATACGTGCGCGCGCCGATCAGCAGGCGACGGACCTGGCAGATGCGCCGGGTCCTCAAGGTCGAGTTCGGCAAGCGCCGCGATCCGCAATGCAAGATCGAACCCACCGCCGATCAGATCGACCTGCTCGTCCGCCAGATGCAGGTCAACCGATAGCAGCGGATAGGCAGCGAACAGATCCGGCAACAGGGGCGCAACGTGCGCGATCCCGAACGACATAGGCGCAGCCACTCGCACCAAGCCATGAGGCATATCGGCCTGTGACATGGCCTCGTTTTCCAGCGCCTCGCCATCGGCCAGAATGCGCGCGGCGCTGGCCGCAGCGCGGCGTCCGGTGTCGGTCAGTGCCAGGCGCCGCGATGTGCGGTTCAGCAGTGATGCGCCGATCCGCCTCTCCAAGCGCGCCACAGCCTTTGACGCCGTCGCGTTTGATAGCCCGAGATCGGCTGCGGCGCGCGCAAACGAACCGGTCTCCGCTACCTTCGCGAACACCGCCCAGGCATCCAGGTCGGGCAGACGGGGCATAGCATTCCAGAAACGATGGATTTCCATTGTTTCTCTTTTGTGGCTCTCCCACCAGCCCGATTTAAGCGGAGCCAAGAGAGGCTATGGAGAGATGCCATGATCGAACTGAGACCCTATGACAGTCTGGGAGGCGGCCATCACGGCTGGCTCGACACCAAGCACCACTTTTCATTTGCGGACTACAATGATCCGAACCGAGTGCATTGGGGCGATCTGCGCGTCTGGAACGACGACGAGATCGCGCCGCAGAGCGGTTTCCCGCCGCACCCGCACGCCAACATGGAGATCATCACCTATGTCAGGCAGGGTGCGATCACACACCAGGACAGCCTGGGAAACCGCGGGCGTACCGAGGCTGGCGACGTGCAGGTGATGAGTGCCGGCAGCGGTATCCAGCATTCGGAATACAACCTGGAGCCTGAGACCACCAAAATCTTCCAGATCTGGATCATGCCGCGCGGCAAGGGGGGCGAACCATCGTGGGGTGCCAAGCCTTTCCCAAAATCGGATCGGGCCGGGCGCTTCATTCCCCTCGCGAGCGGTACGGCATCCGACGATGAAGCACTGCCGATCCGCGCTGACGCCCGCGTATCCGGGGCGACGCTGGCGGCTGGCCAGACCGCGGAGTATGACCTGAGCAAGGGCCGCAAAGCATACCTGGTCCCGGCCTCGGGCGTCGTTGAGGTGAATGGCACGCGTGTTGCGGCTCGCGACGGCGCCGCCATCCAGGGTGAGACATTGCTGCAGGTCAGAGCGATCGAAGATGCGGAGATCGTTCTGGTTGAGACGGTCTGACGCTTGCGGAGGTGGGACGATGATCGAGCAGTCTGCCGCGGAGCCCGTTTGCCCCTCGCCGCCGACCGGCCCGGAGGTCGTGCTGCTGCCACGTGCGCACGACATCGGCGGCTTCGAGGTGCGTCGCGCCCTTCCCGCCCGCGAGCGGCAAATGGTCGGCCCGTTCATCTTCTTCGACCAGATGGGACCGGGTGAGTTTCTGGCCGGGCGAGGCCTGGATGTGCGACCTCATCCGCATATTGGCCTCGCCACCGTGACTTATCTGTTCGAGGGCGAGATCCTGCACCGCGACAGCCTGGGTTCGCGCCAGCCCATCGTCCCCGGCGATGTAAACTGGATGACTGCTGGCCGCGGCATCGCGCACTCCGAGCGCACCGACCAGGATTCGCGCAACCATGCCAATCGCCTGTTCGGCATCCAATCCTGGGTCGCTTTGCCGCAGACGGCCGAGGAAACGGCACCTGCGTTTGTCCACCATCCGGCTTCCACACTGCCAATAGTGGAAGACCGTGGCGTCCGGCTTCGGCTGATCGCCGGTGCCGGGTGGGGCCTCTCGTCGCCCGTCGCGACCTTCTCGCCGCTGTTCTACGCCGATGCGGTGCTGGCGCCGGGCGCGGCGGTGCCGCTGCCAGGCGAATATGACGAACGCGGCGCCTATGTCGTGCAGGGCGAGATCGATGTGGGCAGCGACCGCTTCGAACCCGGCCGCATGCTGGTGTTCCGTGCAGGGGATCGGTTGGCACTGCGCGCCGGTCCGCAGGGCGCTCGGATCCTGCTGCTGGGCGGTGCGGCGATGGATGGACCACGTCATCTGTTCTGGAATTTCGTTTCCTCCAGTCGCGAGCGGATCGAGCAGGCCAAGGCCGACTGGACAGGCGGGCGCTTCGGCAAGGTGGCCGGCGACGATGCGGAGTATATTCCGTTGCCCCAATGACAGTTCGGCTAAGTCCATGACGACGGTATCAAATCCGCGTCCGGCTTAACTTGCGACACGCGGCGCGCTCTGCGATAAACGGAACGGTTCTCGGCGGCGCACAATATCTGGCGGGTCGCTCACGAGCTTGCCCCCAGGCCTTGCGCTGCCGACGCAGAGGAGCGGCGTTTGCCAGACGGTGGCCAATTCTATCCTGCGCTGGTGCTGAACGCGGACTTCCGGCCACTGTCGTATTTCCCGCTGTCGCTCTGGTGCTGGCAGGATGCGGTGAAGGCAGTATTTCTCGACCGTGTCTCCGTGCTGTCGGAATACGAAACCGAGGTGCGGTCCCCCTCCGTCACTATGAAGCTGCCGAGTGTCATTGCGTTGAAGGACTACATCCCGTCGGCGCGACGCCCAGCCTTCACCCGGTTCAACGTGTTCCTGCGCGACGCCTTCGTCTGCCAGTATTGCAGCGCTCGATCCCCTGCCCATGACCTGACGTTCGACCACGTAGTGCCGCGCAGTCGTGGCGGTCGCACGACATGGGAGAACGTCGTCACCGCCTGCGGTGACTGCAATCTGCGCAAGGGCTCCCGCCTGCCGCGCGAGTGCGCCATGTTCCCGCGCTCCAGCCCGCGCCAGCCGACCACCTGGGAATTGCAGGACAACGGGCGCGCCTTCCCACCGAACTACCTGCACGAAAGCTGGCGTGACTTTCTGTATTGGGACAGCGAACTGGAGAGCTGAGCGGTTCAATCGCGCCGCGATGCATGCGATACGACGCTCATGGCCGAAGTCCCGCCGGCGGAGCTTTTCGCCGCCCTCCGCCACATGGGCTTGCTCAAGGCCGATGCCACCGCGCGCGGGGAACGACTGACGGGTGGCGTCTCATCCGATATCTGGCGGATCGACCTCCCTTCCGGGCCTGTCTGCGTCAAGCGCGCACTGGCGAAGCTGCGTGTGGCAGCGGACTGGCAGGCGCCGGTCGAGCGCAACCGTTACGAGGCGCGCTGGATGCGATGCGCGGCCGCTGCCGTGCCTGGTGCGGCGCCCCGGCTATTCGGCGTGGACGAGTCCAGCGGGACACTCGCGATGCAGTTTCTGCCCGCGGATCGCTACGCCCTGTGGAAGACCCAACTGCGCGACGGCAATGCCGATCCGAAGTTCGCCGCGCGGGTGGCACAAGCCCTGGTCGGCATCCATGCCGCAACGGCGGCGGACCCGACCGTCGCGTCGGCTTTCCCACCGACGCCATTTTCTATGACATCCGGCTTGAGCCATATCTCGTCGCCACCGCACGCGCCCACCCGGACTTAGCGCAACAACTGCACACGCTCGTGACAACGACGCAGGTCAACAAGCACGCGCTGGTGCATGGCGACATCAGCCCGAAGAACATCCTGCGCGGACCGGATGGCCCGGTGTTCCTGGATGCCGAGTGTGCGTGGTGGGGCGATCCCGCCTTTGACCTGGCATTCTGCCTCAATCACCTGCTGCTGAAGTGCCTGTGGACACCTTCTGCCACGCCTGCCTTCCTGGCCTGCTTCGACGCGATGGCCAACGCATATGTTGCGCGCGTCACTTGGGAAGGTCCAAGCGCTCTTGAGACGCGTGCCGCACACCTGTTGCCCGGGCTGTTCCTTGCCAGGGTGGATGGCAAGTCGCCGGTCGAATACATCACCACCGAGCAGGACAGGAACCGGGTCAGACGTGTCGCACGCGCGCTGCTCACCCATCCGGTGGAGGCTCTCGGCGACGTCCGCCATGCCTGGACAAAGGAGCTTGTCGGATGACCGATACGACAATCGCGTTTGTGCATGGCCGCCGCGTATGGGATAGCCGCGGCCGACCGACAGTGGAAGCCGAAGTGCTGCTCGAAGGCGGCGGCGTCGGGCGTGCGATCGCGCCAGCCGGCGCATCGACCGGCACCGGCGAGGCACTCGATCTGCGCGACGGCGGCGATGCGTTCGGTGGTTATGATGTGACCCGCGCGGTTGCACATGTGAACGGCGAGATCTTCCGCGCCGCTATTGGCGTGGATGCGACTGATCAGGCGGCGCTCGATCGTCGGCTGATCGACCTGGATGGCACTCCGAGCAAGTCGCGCCTCGGCGGCAATGCCGTTGTTGCCGTGTCCATGGCGGTCGCGCACGCTGCTGCGGCTTCCGCCGGCCAGCCGTTGTATCGCTATCTCGGCGGCCCCGATGCGCAAACGCTGCCGCTGCCGCAGATCCAGATTTTTGGCGGCGGCGCGCATGCTGGGCGGCGTGTCGACATTCAGGATTTCCTCGTTGTCTGTCCTGGCGCGACCAGCTTCGCCCAGGCGCTGGATTGGACCGCCGAAGTGTACCGCGCCGCCGGTGAACTGATGAAGGAAGCCGGAACGCTGCAGGGCGTCGCCGATGAAGGCGGCTGGTGGCCCGCCTTCTCCACTAACGAAGAAGCCCTGGAAACACTTGTGCGGGCGATCGAACGCGCCGGCTTTACCCCCGGCAGCCAAGTTGCCATCGCACTCGATGTCGCAGCTTCCGAGTTCGGTCGCGGCGGTAAATACAAGCTGGCGCTGGAGGACAAAGAGCTGGACAGCGACGGAATGGTCAAGCTGCTGTCCGGCTGGATCCGCCGCTATCCGATCGTATCGGTCGAGGACCCGTTGGCGGAAGACGACGATGTCGGCTTCGCCGCATTCACGCACGAGGTCGGCAAGCGCGTGCAGGTGATCGGCGACGATTTCCTCGTCAGCAAGGCGTCGCGTGTGCGCGAGGCTGCGCTGCGCGGTTCTGCGAACGCGGTGCTACTGAAGCCGAACCAGCGCGGCACGCTGACCGAGACACTCGAGGCATGGGAAGCCGCTAAGCAGGGCGGCTTCGCCGGCATCGTCTCCGCCCGTTCCGGCGAAACCGAGGACGTGACGATCGTTCATCTGGCGGTCGGCTGGGGCGTCGGCCAACTCAAGGTTGGCAGCTTTGCGCGCAGCGAACGCATGGCGAAGTGGAATGAAGCGCTGCGCATCGAGGAGGCTCTTGGTGCCCGCGCCCGCTTCGCCGGAGCTGGCGTTCTGGGACGCTCAAAGTAGATGCATCTGCAGAAAAGAACTCCCCCTCCCCTCGCGGGAGGGGGGTGGGGGGAGGAGGCGCCTTGAACGTCCTGTTCCACTACGCTGCCGGCCCTGATCTGACGGCCCGGCTCGCCACCATCCCTGGCCTGTGTATCACCATCTGCCCGGAACACGATGACGCGCTGCTGGCACGCGCCCTGCCGGATGCTGACGTGCTCTGGCATGTACTGAAGCGCTGCACGTCAGACATGATCGCATCCGCGCCGAAGTTGCGGCTGATTCAGAAGATCGGCGTCGGCGTCAATACGATCGACCTTGATGCAGCAAAGGCGCGGGACATCGCGGTGTGCAATCTGCCAGGCACAAACGCCCGTGCAGTTGCGGAGTTAACCCTGGCACTGATGCTGGCCGTGCTGCGGCGGCTGCCACGCTTCGACGCCGCGATGCGGCGCGGCGAATGGTCCGATACAGATCTGCAAGACGGCATTGGCGAACTCGGTGGCCGCACGGTCGGTCTGATCGGCTACGGCGCCATCCCGCGCCTGCTCGCACCAGTGCTGGTCGCCCTCGGCTGTCGGGTGATCTACACATCCCGAACCCCGCGAGCCGATGCAATCGGCGAGTATCGACTACTTGATGCCCTGCTGGGCGAATCCGACGTGATCAGCCTGCACCTGCCTCTGGTGGTCGAGACGGAACACCTGATCGACGCAGCGGCACTGGCGCGAATGAAGCCCGGCGCGGTGCTGATCAACACGGCGCGCGGCGGGCTCATCGATCAAAGTGCCCTGACCGAAGTACTGGCGAGCGGCAAGTTGGCCGGCGCAGGGCTGGATGTATTCTTGCACGAGCCACATGACGCAGCCGAACCGCTGTTCCAATTACCTAACGTCGTGCTGACCCCACACGTCGCGTGGCTGACCACCGGCACGTTCGACCGCAGCTTCGCGCTCGCGGCCGAGAACTGCCGTCGCCTTGCTGCGGGCGAGCCGCTGCTGCATCGCGTGATTTGAGACGCATTTCTCCCGCGCTGATTGTCTGGCTGATCCTCTGCTACGCATTCTTGTATGCGCCCATCGGCTTTCTGGTCGCGCTCAGCTTCAATGCCTCGCGGCTGGTCACCGCCTGGGACGGATTCTCTCTGCGCTGGTACGCCACCCTCTGGCACGATGACACGCTGATCTCTGCCGCCCTGCTGTCGCTCCGCATCGCCTCGGCCTCTGCCACACTGGCACTGATCATCGGCACGCTGGCCGGTTACGCGCTGGCGCGGTTCGGCCGCTTCCGCACCCGTGCGGCGCTGACCGCAACCCTGGCGGCTCCTTTGGTCATACCGGAAGTGATCACCGGCCTCTCGCTGCTTCTGCTGTTCGTGTCACTGCAACAGAATCTCGGCTGGCCAGCGGGTCGCGGTGCAGGCACGGTAACGCTGGCGCACGCTTCAGTCTCGGTCGCCTACGTCGCGGTCGTGGTGCGCGCACGCCTGGCGGGAACGTCGGCCGATCTGGAGGAGGTGGCGATGGACCTATACGCGCCACCATGGAAGGCGTTCGCCCTGGTCACGCTGCCGCTGATGGCACCGGCGCTGGTCTCCGGCTGGCTGCTCTCTTTCACGCTGTCGCTGGACGACGTCGTGGTCGCAAGCTTCACCTCGGGACCAGGCGCCTCGACGCTCCCGATGGTGGTATTTTCCTCGATCAAGCTTGGCCCGACGCCAGAACTGTATGCGCTGGCAACGGTGATCATTGTGACCGTTGCGGCCATCCTGCTGGGCGTGTGGCGGGCGCAAAGGGGCTCTGCGGCAGCAACGATTGCCGGGGGCGGGCCGCTCCGATAGGGTCCGCGCCCTGCCCGATCCTAGGAATCTGCCATGCATCTGACCGCCGAACGCCTCGACCGGATCCAACCGAGCCTGACGATCGCGATCGCCACCAAGGCGCGGCACATGATCGCCGAGGGCAAGAACGTCATCTCGCTGTCGCAGGGCGAGCCGGATTTCGAGACGCCGCGCAACATCAAGGACGCGGCGATTCGTGCGATCGAGGAAGGGCAGACCAAGTACACGGACGTGGCAGGCACACCGGAGCTGCGCAAGGCGGCGGCGCAAAAATTCAAGCGGGATTCCGGCATCGACTACAAGCCGGAGGAGATCATCATCTCCACCGGTGGCAAGCAGGTGATCTTCAACGCCATGCTGGCCACGTTGGACAAGGACGACGAGGTGGTCATCCCCAGCCCCTGCTGGGTGAGCTATCCTGATATTGTGTCGGTTGCGGACGGCAAGCCTGTGCTGGTGCCGTGCGAGCAGAACCACGGATTCAAGCTACGCGCCGAGGCGCTGGAGCAAGCTATCACGCCGCGTACCAAGTGGTTCATGCTGAACAATCCGTGCAATCCGACTGGCGCGGCTTATTCAGCCGAGGAACTGCGGCCGATCTGCGACGTGCTGCTGCGCCATCCCAACGTGTGGATCTTCACTGACGACATCTACGAGAAGCTGGCGTACGACGGCTTCAAGCCAGCGACCATCGTGCAGGTGGAGCCGAAGCTGCGCGAGCGCACACTGACAATGAACGGCTGCTCGAAGGCCTATGCGATGACGGGCTGGCGTATCGGCTTCGCTGGCGCACCCGTGGCGCTGATCAAGGCGATGGACAAGCTGCAGAGCCAGTCCACGTCGAACACCAACTCGATCGCTCAGGCGGCGGCGGTGGAAGCGCTCACCGGTCCGCAGGAATCGATAGAGGCCATGCGGAAGGTATTCGAAGAGCGGCGCAACCTGGTAGTGAGCATGCTGAACAAGGCGCCTGGCATCCACTGCCACAAGCCCGAGGGCGCGTTCTACGTGTACCCGTCGATCCATGGCTGCATCGGCAAGACCTCGCGCGGCGGCAAACAGATCACCAGTGACGAGAGTTTCGTACTGGCGCTACTGGAAGAGACCGGCGTTGCGGCCGTGCATGGCGCGGCGTTCTGCTATCCGGGCCATTTCCGCATCGCATATGCCAATGCCACCGAGGAACTGCGTGACGCCTGCACGCGCATTCAGCAATTCTGCGAAGGCCTCCATTGATGCCCGGCTTCTCCAACCGGCTCGGCCGGGTGCAGGTCGCCGCTTCAGTGCAGATGTCGATACGTGCCCGCGAACTGCGGGCGCGGGGCGTGGACATAATCTCGCTGACCTTGGGCGAGCCGAATTTTTCCTCCCCCCTGCACGCGATCGAGGCGGCGCATCAGGCCGCGCTGCGCGGCGACACAAAGTATCCGCCGCAGGACGGCACGCCCGCCCTGAAGCAGGCGATCCAGCGCAAGTTCAAGCGCGACAGCGGGCTGGATTTCGCGCTTGACGAAATCTGCGTCAGCAACGGCGGCAAGCAGGCAATCTTCAACGCCTTGGGCGCGACGCTGAATCCGAGGCGATGAGTCGGTGATCCCGGTGCCGTCGTGGAGCGCCTATGCACTGATGACCAAGCTGTTCGATGGCGAGCCGGTGTACGTCACCTGCCCGCAGAACAACGGCTTCAAACCGCGCGCCGAAGACATCGACGCGGCGATCACACCATCGACCAAGTGGCTGATCCTGAACAACCCGAACAACCCATCCGGGGCCTGCTGCTCGGCCGATGACCTGCGCGCCATCGCGGACGTCATGGTGAAGCACCCACACGTCTGGATCATGTCGGATGACATGTACGAGCACCTGGTGTTCGACGGCTTCAAACACGCCACAATTGCCGCGGTGGCGCCTGAGCTGCGCGATCGCACGGTGACGATCAGCGGTGCTTCGAAGGCCTATGCAATGACCGGCTGGCGCATCGGCTTCGCCGGCGGCCCGAAGAACCTGATCAAGGCGATGGTGAACATGCAGGGTCAGGCGACGGCCGGCGTGTCCACCGTCGGCCAGGCCGCCGCCGCGGCCGCGTTGGACGGACCGCAGGACGGCGTGGCCGAGCAGATCGTCGCCTATCGCAATCGGCGCGATATGGCGGTGGAAATGCTGAATGCCTGCAAGGGCATCAACTGTCACAAGCCGGAAGGCGCGTTCTATGTTTTCCCCAACGTCGCCGGCTGTCTCGGTAAGATCACGACTGGCGGCCGAACGCTGGATACCGATCAGGACGTGTGCATGGCGCTGCTCGAGGAGGCGCATGTGGCAACTGTGCATGGCGCGGCGTATGGGATGAGCCCCTATTTGCGCGTCAGCACTGCCACCGATGACGCGTCACTCGCGGAAGGCTGCCGACGGATCGCAACGTTCTGCGGAGGACTGCACTGAGCAGAGTTGCCCGCAACAACGTGCAAATAGCGGCGGCGTAGACAAAGACATCCGGTAAAGATTCTGCATATTGGATGCGGGATTGGCTCAGGAGGTCACGATGGAGAACTACGACGTCCTCATTCTTGGCAGCGGTGCCGGCGGCAAGCTCCTGGCATGGCATTTCGGGCAATCTGGCCATCGAACGGCCGTGGTGGTGCGGCGCTGGATTGGCGGCTCTTGCCCCAACATCGCCTGCCTGCCCAGCAAGAACGAGGTCCGCAGCGCCGAAGTGGCGCACCTGGCGCGCAATGCTGCGCAATACGGCACGATAACGGGTGCTGCCACCGTCGACATGGGCGTCGTTCGCCAGCGCAAGCGGGCCATGGTCGACGATCTTGTCGCGCTGCATCTGCGGAATTACCAGGCGAGCGGCGTCGAATTGGTCATGGGGACTGGACGGTTCGTCGCACCGAAGACGCTCGAGGTGGCGCTGAACGACGGAGGCTCGCGCACGTTGGCCGGCGATCGGGTGATTGTCGATGTAGGCACACGCGCGGCCATACCGAGTGTTCCCGGGCTGGAGGCGGCACAGCCACTCACCCATATCGAAGCCCTGGAGCTCGATCGTCTGCCGGCGCACCTGATCGTGCTTGGCGGCGGTTATGTCGGGCTGGAACTGGCACAGGCGTATCGCCGGTTTGGCAGTCGTGTGACCATCATCGAACAAGGTCCGCAGCTGATGGGTCGCGAGGACCCTGATGTTGCCGATGAGGTGCAGGCGTTCCTGCGTGACGAAGGCATCGAGATCATGCCCGGAGCGGGAGTCATCGGCGTGACCGGCCGGTCCGGGCAAACGGTCACTGTTACGCTCCACACGAACACGGGCGAGCAACGCATCGAGGGGACCGACATCCTGGTTGCAGCGGGTCGTGTCCCGAACACCGCGGATATCGGCCTTGAAACCACCGGGGTAGCGCTGGACGAGCGTGGCTATATCCGCGTCGATGATCGGCTGGAGACGAGTGCCGCGAGCATCTGGGCGGTCGGCGACTGCGCGGGCAGTCCGCAGTTCACTCACGTCGCCGAAGACGACTTTCGGATCATCCGCGACAACCTGGCCGGCGGCAACCGGAGCACGCGCGACAGGCTCGTGCCGTACCTGCATGTTTACCGACCCGCCGCTCGCCCATGTCGGACTGAGCGAGATTGATGCGCAACGCCAGAGCGTCGCAGTGCGCGTGGGCCGGGTGCCGACGAGCGTGGTGCTGCGCACTTTCGCGACCGGCGAGAGGCGCGGCTTCATGAAGGCCCTGATTGCCGCAGACGACGATCGCATTCTGGGCTTCACCATGGTCGGCGCTGACGCCGGCGAGGTGATGGCGGTCGTTCAGACGGCGATGCTGGCGGACCTGCCTTATCAGCGGCTGCGCGACGCCGTTCTGGCGCATCCGACGATGGCGGAGGGACTCGGGTCGCTGCTGGCGAAGGTTCCGGCGCGGTAGGTGCTGATGGCATGGTGTGATAATCGCTGCACCATGTCAGTCATCATCCGCCGCGGCCAGGATGCCGATGCCGCTGGCTTTGTCACGCTGATCGGCACCTGTTGGGCGCAGTATCCAGGCATTGTCTTCGACGCGGATGCCGAAATGCCGGAACTGCGCACGCTCGCCACGTATTATGCAAACAAGAGTGGTGCGCTGTGGGTAGCTGAAAGCGACGGGCAAGTTGCAGGAATGGTCGCAACCATCCCGCACACGCCGGGGACCTGGGAAATCTGTCGCGTCTATACAATGCCGGGTACGCACGGCAGCGGCCTGGGGCATCGTCTGCTGGCTACGGCTGAGCAGCATGCGCGGAACGGCGGCGCCCAGCGACTGGTTCTGTGGAGTGACACGCGGTTCGATCGAGCTCATCGCTTCTACGAGAAGCACGGCTACGTCCGCCAAGGCCCGATCCGCGTGCTGCAAGATCTATCGAACTCTCTTGAGTTCGGCTACGCCAAGCCGGTTGCCGGCATCGAGGTGCTGGATGCGGCGGCCGCTGCAACGGCCGAGCGTCGGCTCGCCGAAATCCTGTGCGCCTGTGTCGATGCTGGTGCGTCGGTGTCGTACCTGCCGCCGCTGGCCACCGACATTGCACGCGGCTTCTGGAAGCGAGCGTCTGCCGACGTCGCCGCTGGTGCGCGCATCCTGCTTGCGGCGTGGCAAGATGCGTTACTCGTCGGCACCGTGATGCTGGAGTTCGCCTCGGCACCCAATCAGCCGCATCGCGCCGAGGTCCAGAAGCTTTTGGTGGATCCGGCTGCGCGTCGACGCGGCGTGGCGCGCGCGCTGATGCTGCGACTTGAGCAGGAGGCGCAGCGCGCGGGCAAGACCTTGCTGACGCTGGACACAAGGGCCGGCGATGCCGCCGAACGCCTGTATCGGGACATGGGATGGCACGAAGCCGGTCGCATTCCCGCTTTCGCGCTCAACGCCGATCGCACGCCGTGCGAGACGGTGTTCTTCTGGAAGCAGGCTCCATCAGTCTCAGGCTAGGCCAGCGCCATCTCGCGATAATCTGCGGCCGCCACAGCGTCGCAGCGTTCGCGATAGGCAGGCGCACTACCACTGTATCGCGCAATGATGCGGGTCTGCTTGCCCTCGACGTTCCTGTTGATACCGGTCATCCAGGAATCGATCTCGTTCGACAGCAGCCCGACACCCAGCGATTTGACATGGTCGGTCCACGACTGCACGCCCGCTTCCGTCGCCTCCACGCGCGTCAGACCGTGCGCTAGTGCAAACCGCAGCAGACCGGTCACCCAGTCCACGTTGTATTCAATGCTGCGCGGGATATTGCCCAGTGCGGTGTGCGGCCCCATCAGCATCAGCATGTTGGGGAAGGCCTGCACGAGCACGCCAAGATAGGTCTGCGGCCCACCGGTCCACGTGTCCTTCAGCCGCACCCCGTCCACGCCACGGATGTCGATGCGATCGAAGCTCCCAGTGATCGCGTCGAAACCTGTCGCATAGATGATGATGTCGAACGCATGCTCGGCATCGCTGGTCTTGATGCCTGTCGGGGTGATCCGCTCGATCGGTGTCTCGATAAGATCCACCAGCTGGACGTTGGGTTGGTTGTAGACCTCGTAGTAATGTGTCTCCAGCGGCACCCGGCGCGTGCCGAAACCGTGGTTCTTCGGGATCAGCTTCTCCGCGACATTCGGATCCTTCACTCGCCCGCGGATCTTGTTCGCGACGAACTCGGATAACTGCGCATTTGCTTCGCGATCGACCAGTATGTCGCGAAAATTGCCCTGCCAGATGCCGAATCCCGGCGAGGCGTAAAGCTTCTCCCAAAAGGCCTCACGCTCCTCCTTGGTTACATCGAATGTCTTGCGTGGATTGGGCGTATGCAGGAAGCAGGCGAAGGTCTCTTGGCAACGGCGGAACATCTCCGGATAGCCAGCCTTGATCTTCGCCATCGTCTCCGGATCGATCTTGCTGTTGTGCAGCGGCGCGCACCAGTTCGGCGTGCGCTGAAACACAGTGAGGTGCCCAGCAGTCTTTGCCACCTCCTGGATCGTCTGCACGCCGGTAGCACCGGTGCCGATCACCGCGACGCGCTTGCCTTCGAAGCGCACGGGCTGCTTCGGCCAACGAGCTGTGTGGAAGGACTCGCCCGCGAAGGTTTCAACCCCTTCGACGCGCGGCATGGTCGGTGCCGACAGAGGTCCGATCGCAGTAATCAAAAACCGGGTGCTGTGGCAGCTGCCATCCCCCAGCGTCACTTTCCAGCTGCGCGTCGCCTCCTGCCAATGGGCCGCCGTCACCCGACTGCTGAACTGGATGTCGCGCCGCAGGTCGAACTTGTCGGCAACGTAGTTGATATAGCGCTCGGTCTCCGGCTGGCCGGCGAAATGCTCGGACCAGTCCCACTCGTCCAGCAGATCCTGAGAGAATGAAAAACTGTAAGAATAGCTTTCTGAATCGAACCGCGCGCCGGGGTAGCGGTTCCAGTACCATGTGCCACCAACGCCGGTGCCGGCCTCGAACACCCGCACGCGCATCCCCAGCTCGCGCAATCGGTACAGCTGATAGAGGCCCGACATCCCGGCCCCGATGATGATCGCGTCGTAGTCCGCCATAGGCAGTCGCTCCTGAGACGGTCGGGTTATCCCCCACCGCCGATCTTCTGCAAAGGCCACCACCGCGCCGACTTGAGTGCCACGCCCGCAGCCCGCAAAGTCGCCGGATGTATCGTATCGGCTTCGACGTCGGTGGCACGTTCACCGACTTCACCCTCCACGACACCGCGACCGGCACACTGCGGCACTCCAAGGTCGCTTCCACGCCGGCTGATCCATCCGAGGCGATCGAAACCGGCCTCCGTTTGCTGTTCGCCGACCTGAACGCAAAGCCGGCAGAGGTCGGCTTCGTCGGTCATGGCACGACCGTGGCGACCAACATGGTGATCGAGCGCCGCGGCGTGCCCACCGGACTGATAACCACGAGCGGCTTTCGCGACGTCCTGGAGATCGGGCGGCAGGTTCGGCCACATCTATACGACTATACCATGCGCACGCCGACGCCATTGGTGCCGCGCGAATGCCGCCTGGAAGTGCCCGAGCGGATCGATGCCGCTGGCAACGTGCTGGTCCCCCTGGATGAAGCTGCAGTCGCGGCAGCCGCCGATGCGCTCGCAGCGCAAGACGTGCAGGCAATCGCCATCTGCTTTCTGCACAGCTATATGAACGACACACACGAGCGTCGTGCGGCTGCGATCGTTCGCACACGTCTGCCGAATGTGTATCTTGCGACCTCATCCGGCGTGCTGCCGGAATTCCGCGAGTTCGAGCGCTTCTCTACCACGGCGATCAACGCCACCATCGGTCCGCGTATGGAGCGCTACCTGGACCGGTTTCTGGGCCGGCTGGCAGCACTTGGCGTGACCGTGCAGCCCTACACCGTTCATTCCAACGGCGGACTGCTGCCGGTCGAAACAGTGCGCACCTTCCCTGTCCGCTGCTGCCTGTCAGGTCCGGCAGCCGGCGTCGTCGGCGCGGCCGAGGTGGCGCGTGAGGCAGGATACGGCAACCTGATCACGTTCGATGCCGGCGGCACTTCGACCGACGTGTCGCTGATCGAGCGAGGGGTACCGGCCTTCGCTTCCAGCAGAACGATCGCCGACTATCCAGTGCGTTTGCCGATGGTGGACGTGCATGTGATCGGCGCCGGCGGCGGCTCCATCGCCTGGCTGGACGATGCGGGCGCGCTGAAGGTCGGCCCACGCAGCGCGGGCGCCGATCCGGGACCGGTTGCATATGGCAGGGGCGGCCATGAGCCCACGCTGACCGACGCCAACATCGTGCTGCAGCGGCTCGATCCGACGGCACTGCTGGGCGGCCGCATGCCGGTCGATGCCGCTGCGGCGCGACACGCGATAGCCGAGAGAATTGCCACGCCGATCGGACTTTCCGTCGAACAGGCGGCACTCGGCATCATTCGCATCGCGGCCGCAAACATGAGCCGCGCGATCCGCTCCGTGTCCACCGAGAAGGGGCACGATGCGCGGGAGTTTGTGCTGTTTCCCTATGGCGGTGCAGGCCCGCTGCATGCAGTCGCCGTAGCAGCGGAGTGCGGCATTCGCCGCGTACTGGTGCCCGTAGAGCCCGGCACGATGTGCGCACGTGGCATCCTGCTGTCGGATCTCAGCCTGGATCTCGTGCGCAGCGAAATCACGGTTGCAAACGAGCAGACCTGGCCGGACATCATGCAGCGCTTCAATACGATGCAGACAAACGGCAACGCGTGGCTCGATAGCGAAAAAGTTGCGGCTGACCGGCGGCGCCTCGCCCGTGTGGTCGAAGCCCGTTACAGAGGGCAAAATCACGAGGTGCAGGTACGGCTTGATGGTGTTTCGTTCGCCGATTTCTTGCTCGCGTTCGCGGAGGCGCATCAGCGCGAATATGGTTACGCTATCCCCGATCGTGCGATCGAGGTGGTGAACTGCCGCCTCAAAGCGATCGGAGCGATCGACCGTCCGAGACCGGTGTTCATTACTGCCGCCGGCGCCCCGCGACCGAAGCCGGAACGCCAGGTTCGCTTCGATGACGGATGGGCCGTCACGCCTGTCTTCGACCGCGCCGGTCTCGCAATCGGTACGCAAATTGCCGGCCCCGCCGTGATCGACGAGATGAGCGCGACGACACTCGTGCCGCCCGACTGGGGTCTGCGCGTCGATGACTTCGGCAACATGTTGCTGGAACTCGTGCAATGAGTCGCCTCGCCGATCCCATCGCCATGGAGGTGTTCAGCAACCGCCTGCTCTCCATCACCGAGGACATGGGCAATACCCTGATCCGCTCGTCGTTCTCCACCAACATCAAGGAACGCAAGGATTGTTCGGTCGGTCTGTTCGACGCGCATGGCCGGCTGATCGCCCAGGCGTCGCACATTCCCCTGCATCTCGGCTCCTTGCTGGGCAGCGTGCAGGCAGTGCTCGCGCGTTATCAGATCGACCAGATGCGCGACGGGGACGCATTCGTGCTGAACGATCCGTATCTGGCCGGCGGCACGCATATGCCGGACATATCGATTGTCACCCCGGTGTTTATTGAGGGCGCGGTGCGCGCCTTTGCCGCTAATGTCGGGCATCATTCGGACGTCGGCGGCCCGGTCCCCGGATCGATTTCCGGCCGCGCTCGCTCGGTGTTCGAGGAAGGACTGCGTCTGCCGGTGATCCGTTTGGTGCGCGGTGGTGAACTGGATGAGGATCTACTGGCGCTGATCGCTCATAATGCGCGCGATCCGGATGAACGTTCGCTCGATCTCAAGGTACAGGTGGCCGCGAATGCGCGCGGCGTGGCGCTGACACGGGAACTGGTGGACCGCATGGGGCTCGTCGCGGTCACCGAGGCGATCGATGATCTGCTCACCTACACCGCGCGGAGATTGCGCAATCGTTTGCGCGCCATGGCCGACCGGCAGTCGAGCTTCACCGCCTATCTCGACGACGATGGGATCGACGGCGACCCCGTCCCGATCCGCGCCACCGTGACCGTGCGCAGCGACACACTGATTGCGGATTTCACCGGCACCGCCCCCGAGACACGCGGCGCCTTCAACGTTCCTGACAGTGCCTTGCGTGCCACGGTTTATTACACGGTCAAGACGCTGCTCGACCCCGAGCTGCTGCCGAACAGCGGCATGTTCGACTGCATCGAAATCCGCACCGAGCCGGGGACGCTGGTCAACCCACGCTTTCCCGCTGCGGTTGGCGCGCGCAGCATCACCTGCAACAAGATCGCCCGCGCGTTATTTGGCGCGTTCGCCGGACTGCTGCCTACGGACCACGCCATGGCGGCCTCGCACGACAGCGTGCCAGCCATCATCTTCTCCGGCCCGCGCCGGACCGATGACGGCAGTTTCGTTTATCTTGAAACCATCGGCGGTGGCATGGGCGCGCGCTCGGATGCCGACGGCATGGAAGCCATCCACGTGCATTTGACCAACACCTCCAACCTGCCGGCAGAGGCGTTGGAGAACGAATACGCCCTACTGGTGGATGAATATGCCCTGGTGCCGGATTCCGGCGGGGCCGGTCGCCACCGCGGTGGCCTGGGAATAGCGCGGCAAATCAGGGCGATGCGCGACGACGTCGTCTTCTCGGTCCGTTCGGACGGCCACGTTCTGGGGGCGCCGGGCCTGGCCGGCGGCAAGGCGGGAGGCACCGCGCGCCTGATCCGCAATTTCGGCACCGACCGAGAGGAGGAACTCTCCTCGAAGACCGCCAGCATCGTCCTGGCCGCCGGCGAGACGGTGCGGATCGAGACTGGCGGTGGCGGCGGCTACGGCAACCCGGCCGAGCGCGATCCCGCCTCAGCCTCCGCAGATTTGCGCAGTGGCAAAGTTTCTGCCGCAAAATGGGCAAATAGTTGAGCCAGTTCACAGCTTTGCCTTACCAGCACTGGTAGTCTAAAATTAGGTGCCAACCAGGGGGTCAGATGCAGGCAGAGCGCGAGGTCGTTCGGTTCCTGTCCGCCTACCAGACGATATGGCACGCGCACTTCCCCAGCCTGTTCCGGCGGGCGCAGTGGCATATCGTGACGCATCTCTGCACCCAGGGACGCGAAGGCGCCGCCGTCGGCGAATTGTACGGCTTGGTCAAGCAGGTCTTTCTGCTCGATGACTCGACGGTCAAGGAGCGCATTCTCGAGATTAAGGAATTGCAGCTCTGCGTGGTCGATCCCCCGGACGCAGCGCTGTCTGCTCGTTCGATTATCGTTCCGACAACAGCGCTGCTTGACCTTTTCGATCATCATCTGATTGCGCTGGCCAAGGAACTGTGTGCGACCGCATCGTTACTGGATTCGACGACGCGTGTCGCACCACCGTACCGGATCGATGCCGAGCAGCGGCGCATCATCCTGCAATCGCTTGAGCGTTGCCGCGAACCGTGGCGGCAGGCGCTCGATCGTATCTTCGACGCGATCAACCTCTCGCGCGCACGCCGGGTCGAAGCGATCCGCCACCTCCATTCCCTGTCGCACTGGACGCTGCTGCACATGGTAGTGGAACTTCGCTATGGCGTTTCCACCTTTGCCGGTCGCGAACAAGGCATCCTGGCCGACCAGATGGCAGCGACGCTGCTCAACCTGACAGGGCAGAATTTCCAAACCACACGCGATCACATCTCCTATCTTATGTCACTTGGTCTGCTGGAGCGGCAGCCCGGCAAGTCGCTGCGCGTTGCGCTGTCCGGGTCGGCAGCGAACGAGTTCCATAAGGCGCTAGGCACAGCGGCCGCCGCTTTACCGGACGTCGCCCGAGCACTGGCTGCCGCTGCACCCGACCCGGTGGACCAATATCCGGCTGAGGCAACGCTGAACCTGCGGCCGGGTCAGGCCAGGCGACATCCGGCTGAGCCGGAGCCACAACATCATCTGGTGATACTGCAACCGGAATCCGCAGTTCGGCGTGTGGCGTTGATGCCCGGTGCGCTGACGATCGGCCGCGCGCCACCCAGCACCCTGTTGCTGGAAACCCCCGAGGTGTCGCGTACCCACTGTCGTATCGATGTGGACGGCGACGACGTCAGCGTCACCGACCTGAAATCCACCAACGGAACGTTCATCGACAACAAGCGGCTGACTGGCACCGTTCCGCTTCCGCATGGCGCGTTACTGCGGGTCGGCAATTTCGTGCTGACCTGCGAATACCAAAGTGTCCTGCACTTCGAGGCAGCCGACATCACCCAACGCAGACGTCCGTTTGGCGAAGTGACAGTGCTGCGGCCGCGCCGTGGTCGCGCGTCGTAAGGAACAAAACGAAAAAATCGGCGCAAACGCGCTGGCAAATTTCCATAGGAATACGGCACTCGGTCCGCGGATTTTCCGCCGCTTTTTCTGTCGGAAGTGACGGGGTCTGCTTTCTGTTCCGTAATAGGCGGTAACAACATAAGTCCGTCGGAGCGGCACAAGAGGCCGTGCCGCGATCGCCACATGGCTGGTGGCATTACTACTGGCGCCGCGAGTGTCGAACAGGTCCGAGATACGTCCTCCCCGAACCTCGTATCTTCGGTCCCCACCTGCTCGGCATGGCGTCTGCGAGCAGGCATGCAAGGTGCCCCGACCGACGCATGCCTGCTCTTCTTTTCATTCTTGTCCGTAGGGACGTCGCGGTCGATCGGCTGCGACGCGGGACGCCGGTTCCGCAAGGCACACGCCGATCCCGACCAAGATCTTGGCGCCCGATGGGTCGCGTCCACTCCCTGAGCTAGACAAGCAGTGGTAGCCTCACGCGCAGCGAAGCAGGTAGAAGCCACTGGCGGTTGAGTGGGGCATCGCCTAGGTCAGGGCACCAGGGGAGGCGACGATGAGCGCGACCGAAGACCAGGAATTGGCGAAACTTCGGCGCGCCAACGCTAAGCTGCTGAAAGAACGCGATGCTGCCCTGGCGGAGGCGCAGGCCCGCTCCGTGGCACTGTCGCGGCGAAACAGTGAGTACGGCGAACGGATCGAGCAGCAAGCGGCGACCATCGAAGTGCTGAAGGCGATGTCGGCCTCTCCGGGCGATCCGCAACCGGTGTTCGACTTGATAGTTGAGCGTGCACGTACCTGTTGCAGCGCGGAACTCGCGGCCATGACGCTGCTGGACGGTGAGCTTCTGCGGCTGGAAGCTACCTCCAGCATGACTGCCGCGGAAACCGAACAGTTCGCGAAGGCATACCCACTTCATGTATCGCAGGCGTTTGCCGGGGGGCGAGCCATTCTGCTGCGCGATACGGTTCAGGTTCCTGATACCAAGCTCGATCCCGGCTTCGCTCATAGGGGCACCAACGATTGGCATCGTTCAGTCTTGGCAGTGCCGCTGCTGCGCACTGGTACGCCCATCGGCGCCATTGGCCTAGGTCGGTCCATCCCGGGCACGTTTTCACAAGCGCAAGTCGAACTTTTAAAGACTTTTGCCGAGCAGGCGGTCATCGCCATCACCAGCGCCGAGACTTACCACGAACTGCGGGAGCGTACAGCCGCGCTGGCCCGACGCAATGACGAATTTGGCGAGCGTATTGAACACCAATCAGCAACCATCGATGTCCTTAAGGCTATGTCGGCCTCACCAGGCGACAAAAAGCCGATTTTCGACCTTATCGTTCGCCGCGCCGTAGAGCTGTGCAACGCACAATCCGGCGGGTTGTTTGAGTATGATGGAAACCTTGTGAGCATCGGAACAATCCATGGACTATTCGAGCACAACGGTGAGCTAGTTCAGGTTGAAACGCTGCAGGGCAATGAACAGGACATTAAGCCCGCCGCGTTGAGGACTTACCTTAGGCAGTTTCCGATGGCACCAAGCCGCGGCTCCGTTTCGATGCGCGCCATCCTTGACAATCAGCTCTTGCACATCCGCGACATGAGAACCGAGGACTTAATTAATGACGTACGCCGGCTCGGCCACAGATCGCAGGTTTCGGTCCCACTGCGTCAATCTGGAAGAGCTATCGGTGTTATTACCATGGCAGCTCATGAGCCAGGCGGCTTCTCTGATAGCCAGGTAGCTCTATTGCAGACTTTCGCCGAGCAGGCGGTGATCGCTATTACCAGCGCCGAGACGTATCGCGCCTTGCAAGGCCGAACAGCCGATCTTCAAGAGTCGCTGGAGTACCAGACGGCGACCAGCGACGTACTCAGCCGTCATCAGCCGCTCGACCTTTGATCTGCAACCTGTGCTCGATACAGTGGCCGAGACTGCAGCCCGGCTGTGTGATGCGCAACAGGCTGCAATCTACCAACGCGAGTATGAGCTTGTGCGGCTAGTGTCGAGCTTCGGCTTCCCGCCTGAATACGTGAGTAACGCGAGAAGCCTGGGTGCCTTCCCAATCGAACGTTCTCCCAAGAATGTGGGACCCAGGGCGATACGCGAAGGCGGCACCATCCACATTTACGACGTGGCCGCCGTTCCAGGCTACGGAGAAGCGTCGATCAGGCTTGGTCGGCAGCGAACTTCTCTTGGAGTGCCACTGATGCGTGAAGGTGAGGCAATCGGAAGCATTGTACTGGCACGCCAGCGGGTCGAACCGTTCACGGAGCGTCAGATCGAACTGGTCAGCACCTTCGCCAACCAGGCGGTGATCGCGATCGAGAACACACGGCTGCTGACCGAGCAGCGGGAGGCGCTGGAACAGCAAACCGCGACCGCCGAGGTGCTGCAAGTGATCAATGCCTCACAGGGCATTTTGGTTCCGGTCTTTGAGGCCGTGATTGAGAAGTCCATTCGCTTGTGCGAAGCGGAGATCGGCATCCTTTATACTGACGATGGTGTGGGCTTCAACGTTGTCGCTGCGAGGGGGGTCCCAGACTCGTTCGTCGATTTCAGAACGCGGCACCCGCCGAGAGAATATCCGGGCAGCCGACTTACGCGAGTCCTGGAAACGAAGCGCCCTCTCCATATCCTGGACTTACTGACCGATGTTTCCTACCGGGGCGGCAACGATACCGAACGAGCGGCTGTCGATCTAAGCGGTGGACGCACCATGCTCATCGTGCCCTTACTCAAAGCAGAAGTTGTACTCGGCATAATAGTAATTTATCGCCGTGAGGTTCGTGCGTTCTCCGAAAAGCATATAGCATTGCTACAGAGTTTTGCGAACTCAGGCCGTCATCGCGATGGAGAATGGCAGGCTGGTACAAGAACTACGCTTGCGCACGGACGATCTTGCGCAACGTGAGGCCGAGTTGCGTGTCACCTTCGAGAATATGGGTGACGGCGTGGCGATGTTTGACGATACGCAGCATCTGATCGCTTGGAATGGTAAGTTCCAGGAGATCTACGCCCTGCCCGAGACCCTTCTCGAAGAGCATCAGACTTATGGGGAATACCTCCGTTTCCTGGCCGAGCGTGGCGACTTTGGCGCAGGCGTAGATGCAGCGGAGCAGCTCAGTGAGTTAGTGGCCACTACCGGGCAACCCTATAGCTATGAACGCACGAGGCCAGACGGCAGGGTTATCGAGATCCGTCGCAATCCTGTGCCAGACGGCAGCTTCGTGCTGATCTTCTCCGACATCACTGAGCGCAAGCGCAGCGAGGCGGAGATCCGTGCCGCGCGTGACGCAGCAGAGGCGGCCTATCGTGATCTGAAGGCCGCGCAGGCCAGCCTGATCCAAGCCGAGAAAATGGCCTCGCTGGGTCAGCTCACTGCTGGGATTGCGCACGAGATCAAGAACCCGCTGAACTTCGTCAACAACTTCGCCAGCCTGTCGGTCGATCTCCTGGATGAACTGAAGCAGACGGCGGCGCCCGGGCTAGCAATGCTGGACGAGGCCCGACGCGCAGAGGTCGATGGCATCGCGAGTACGCTCGCCAGCAACTTGGACAAGATCAACGAACACGGCAGACGTGCCGACGGCATCGTGCGGGGCATGCTGGAACACTCACGCGGAAGCTCCGGCGAGCGACGCGAGGTTGAAGTAAATGCGCTGGTCGAAGAGGCGCTGAACCTTGCGTATCATGGCGCACGCGCACAGGACCAGAACTTCAATGTGACACTGCGGCGCGAATTCGGTCAGGGCATTGCGCCAATCACATTAGCGCCGCAGGACGTAACACGCGTGCTGCTCAATCTCTGCAGCAATGGCTTCTATGCGGCGCGCGAACGGCAGCGTGTTGAGACGACGTCAGGCTTTGAGCCGATACTACAAATCGCTACGCGTGCAATCGACGATGCAATCGAGATCCGGGTCCGCGACAACGGAACCGGTATTCCGTCCGAGATCAAGGACAGACTGTTCCAACCGTTCTTCACCACCAAGCCGCCGGGAGAGGGCACCGGTCTGGGCCTATCCATGAGCTACGAGATCATCACCCAGCAACATGGCGGCAGCATCACTGTGGATAGCAAAGTAGGCGAGTACAGCGAATTCACCGTCAGGCTGCCACGCCGAACATGATCTCATGGAGCACGCAGGCAGGGCAGATGACGCACTGCCACTAGCGAACCGGACCGCCGTCACGACCGACGGCCCGGCCCCATGCATAGCTTAGCGCCTGGGCTGACCCATGCCGCATGGCCGTTGACCACACGCACACGCGCCTACAGCGCCTCAGAAGTCAACGAACGGCACCAGAGCGGCCCACATGACGACCAAACCAAGCACTACTCCGATTACGGCAACATACGTGCGCATCGTCCTGGTCTCCGCCGCATAGAATGGCGGCCGGGCGCCCACCACAGCGTGACGAAGGCACTAACCTTTGTTCATTTTCGCTGGGACACCGTAACCGTAAGGTCTGCCCGACCACGAAATTCCGCCCATTGTGGCTGTGGAGGATGGCACGGCGGCCCCTGGGCCATCCTCTCGTCAATTCCGCGAACTTTGTGTCACTGCGGCGAACTTCCCCAGCAGCGGAACCAGCCCGAAGATCAGCGCGGTGAACGCGGCCGATACCACGATCAAAGGCGCAAGCGTCCGGTCGAACAGGTGCTCGTACAGGAACGCTCCGGTCGTGTCAGACAGCGGCGCGGCGAGGTTGATCACCGACATCAAGGCGGCAAAAGCGAAACCTTCTGATCCTTCCGGACAATGTTCCGCTGCCAGCGACAGTGTTGCAACACTGGTGATCATCCCGGCGATGCCATTGAGGAAAGAGATCACGATGGCACTCGGCACATCGACCATGCCCAGGAATGCCAGTGTTCCCAGCACGCCGCCAAAGATGCTGAGATAGAGCAAGCCGCGCGTGGTCATGCCTGACAACAGGTAACGATACACCAGACCCCCCACGATCCAGCCACCGGCGCCCACAGATGATAACAAGCCGATCGTGGCCTGGGAAAAACGCAGAGTATCGGTCATGTGGAAATACAGCGGCGTACCAAAGCCGGGGCTGAAATAATAGCAGAACAAGAACGCAGCGATCAGCCAGAGCGTCCGCGACCGCAATGTCTCGAGAAATCCGCGCAGCGCTCGACGAAATTCCGCGACATTTATCCCCGCGTGTCGCTCGTCCACCAATGCAATGCAGCTAGCAATCACGAGGATCGGCGCGACAGCGGCGATCGCCGCGGCAGCATGCAGTGCGCCCGCTGCTGGCAAGATCTCGATCACGCCGCCGCCCAGCAGCGAGCCAATCATCATTGCCACGTTGAACCACAGCCACTGCTGGTTGATGAACGCTGCACTGGCATTGTGCTTCTGCCCATTCTCAACCAGCAGCGCGCCACAGACCGTGCTCGACATCGCCATCGCGATCGCCGTCAGCAGCAGCGCGAAGACGATGGCAGACGGAGTCAGCACCTGCGTGGTCCACAGGAACGCAGCGACCGCCCCGGCATTCGCCAGCAGCAGATAGGAACGGCGACGATACCCAAGCAACGGCAGGAAGTCCGAGATGATCCCGTAGATCGGCTTCACCACCCATGGCACGTCGAGCACTGCCAGCGATGCCGCGATCTGCACCGTATCCCATCCCTGGGTCTGCTTCAGGTAGTGCGTCAGCGGCTGCCAGACGATGCCCGCCTTGGCTTGGCAGAAGCCCTCGACGGTGTAGACAATGGCGAAGAACAGCATCAGGCGGGAGATGGCCTGCTCGGGCGGCGATCCGGGCAGGTTGGGGCGTGCCTCTGGCATGATCCGTCGGTTGTAGCGGCTACGGGACGGGACACAATCGGATGGCATGGCGGATCGGTATCGACATCGGCGGCACCTTCACTGACGTCGCCCTGGTGGAGGAGGACACCGGCCGCATCGCCATCGCCAAGCTGCCGACCACGCCACACGACTTCGGCCAGGCAGTGATCGACGGCATCCGCCGGGCACTGGACGCCAATCGCATCGAACCAGCCGATGTCTCGTTTCTGGCTCACGCGACGACGGTGGTGACCAACGCCCTTCTGGAGAACAAAGGAGCACGGGCAGGGTTCGTTGCCACGCGTGGCATGCGTGATCTGTTGGAGCTGCGGCGTTCGTCGCGCGCCGACCTGTATGATCTGTTGCAGGACGCGCCGGCGGTGCTGGTACCACG
This sequence comes from uncultured Alphaproteobacteria bacterium, assembly GCA_963850535.1. GTDB lineage: Bacteria > Pseudomonadota > Alphaproteobacteria > Acetobacterales > Acetobacteraceae > JAMXLO01. The sequence continues at coordinate 157,014 of CAWKMC010000013.1, forward strand.
ACGCTGGCGCTTCGAGATCACCGAGCGCATCGACGCGCAGGGCGAAGTGGTGACGCCGCTCGCCGAGGACGAACTGCCGGCACTGATCGAGGCGATCCGAGATGCGGGGCTGCAGACGGTCGCCGTTTCATTCCTGTTCTCGTTCCTGAATGACGCGCATGAACGGCGCGTCGGTCAGGCACTGCGCGCGGCATTGCCTGACGTGAGTATCTATCTGTCATCCGAAGTGCTGCCGGAGATCCGCGAATTCGAACGCGCCAGCACCACCGCGGTCTGCGCCGTCGTTGGGCCGGTCCTGGCCTCGTATCTCGATCGGCTGCAAACCGCTGTCTCCTGTCTCGGACTGCCGCAGCTGCACGTCATGGGCTCGTCCGGCGGTGTCTTTGATATTGCCGAAGGACTGCGCATGCCAGCGATGGCGGTCGAGTCCGGCCCCGCAGCCGGGGTAATCGCTGCATCGTTGGCGGGTCGCCAATTGGGGCGACCGAACCTGATCTCGTTCGACATGGGGGGCACCACCGCAAAGGCCAGCGTCATCGCTGATGGCGAGGTGTCGGTGACAGCGGAGTACGAGGTCGGTGGCGCTGGCCACGCCAATCGCTGGATGCACGGCACCGGGCATCCGATCCGTGTGCCGGTGATCGATCTGGCCGAGGTCAGCGCCGGCGGTGGCTCTATCGCCTGGATCGATCCGGGAGGCGCCTTGAAGGTCGGCCCGCAAAGTGCCGGCGCCGCGCCAGGCCCCGCTGCCTATGGTGCCGGCGGCACACTGCCCACAGTGACCGACGCCGATATTGTGCTCGGTTATCTGGATCGCGAAGCATTGCTGGGCGGAGATCTACGCCTCGATTTCGATGCGGCCGAGCGTGCAATTGACGCGGCCATCGCACACCCGCTCGGCCTCACCGTACCTGAAGCCGCTGCGCGCATCATCGAAGTGGTCAACAGCAACATGGCGCAGGCGCTCCGCATCGTGTCGATCGAGCGCGGCTACGACCCACAGGAGTTCAGCCTGATCGCGTTCGGTGGCGCTGGTCCGGTGCATGCGGTGGCGCTGGCCGAGGAATTGCAGATCCCGGAAGTGATCGTCCCGCCCTCGCCCGGTGCTTTTTCCGCGCTTGGCCTCGTCGCCAGCGATCTCAAGCGCGATTACTCCCGCACGCTGTACGCTGATCTGGCGACGATCGATCCTGCTCGGGTTTCCGATGTGATCGCCGGCATGGAGCAGTCAGGACGCGGAATGCTGGGCGCCGCACGCGTACCGGTGGACCGACAGGTGCTGCTCCGCCAGGCGGATGTGCGCTATCGCCGACAGGCCTATGAGCTGACCGTGCCAATCGCCGAACGTGCGATCACGCGGACATCCCTCGATGAACTGGCCGAGGCGTTTCACGCCAGGCACGAACAGACCTATGGTCATGCCAATCGCTCGGAGCGTGTGCAGCTGGTCAATCTGCGTCTGACAGCGCTGGGCCGTCAGCCCAATCTTGTGTTGGCACAACGTGGTGATCCCGCTCGTGCGCGCACGCGAACGCGCGATGTGTGGTTCGCGTCCACCGGCCCCACGGCGACGCCGGTGCACTGGCGCGACGGACTGATGCCCAGCACCGAAATGTCCGGTCCGGCAATCATCGAAGCGATGGATTCCACCACCGTGGTGCCGCCGGGTTGGACGGCGCGGGTCGATGAGCTGGGGTATCTTCGGCTAAGGTGCTCCGGTGATGAGTGAAGCACTCGATCGAGGCGAACCACCGGGGCGGATGACGCGCGCCGCATATCGCGCGTGGGCGGATGGTCGCCCCGGCCGCTATGAACGCATCCAGGGCGTGGTCGTGGCGACGGCCCCGGAGCGGGCCGGCCATAATCTCGCCAAGGCGAATATCTGGCGATTGCTTCGCGAGGCGATCTTCCGCACTGGTCTGTCCTGCCAGGTCTTCACCGACGGCATGACACTGGAGATCGGCGACAGCGACTACGAACCTGATTGCGTGGTGCGATGTGGCGAGCGGCCGCTCCCCCCTGATGCGATCGCTGTCCCCGATCCACGGATTGTGGTCGAGGTGCTGTCGCCAAGTACGAGCGGCGTCGACCGCGCCTGGAAGTTGAATGAGTATTTCCGCCTGCCGTCGCTGCGGCACTATCTGATCCTGTGGCCCGACCAGCCGCGGGTCGTACATCACCGGCGGACCGATGCCGTCAGCGAGATCGAGACCCGCGGTACTGACCACCGGTCCGCTCGCGCTCGACCCGCCCGGCGTCGCAATCGCGCTCGAGGACCTTTACAGCGGATAGGAGTGGCGACATGCCCGGGCTGCGGACCGATCCGGCGCGCTTCGAAGTGGTGAAGAACGCCCTCACCTGCGCGGCCGAGGAAATGAAGATCGTGCTGGCCAAGACGGCATATTCGCCGCTGCTGAAGGTCGCCGGCGACTATTCCTGCGGCATCTTCGACACCCACGGCAACATGGTTGCGCAAGGCCCCGACCTGCCGATCCATCTCGGCTCGATGCCCGATGCGGTGCGCGCGGTGGTGCGGGCATTCCCCGATGTGGCACCAGGCGACGTGTTCATTCACAACGACCCATATCACGGCGGCTCGCATCTGCCCGGATGTAAACGTCATCGCCCCCGCCTTCCACGGTGGCCGTCTGCTCGGCTTTGGCTGCGTACGTGCACACTGGCCAGACATCGGCAGCGCGACACCCGGCAGCTATGGCGCGGTGACGGAAATCTATGGCGAGGGCCTACGGCTGCCGCCCATCCGTCTGTATCGCGACGGCAAGCCGGATCCCGCGATCGAGGCGATCATCTTCGCCAATGTCCGCACACCCACCGAGCGGCTGGGCGACCTGCGTGCGCAGGTATCCGCCAACTGGCGCGCCGCGACGCGTCTGCAGGAGCTGGCGACGAAATACGGCACCGACACGCTGCTCGATATCATGCAGGAGGTGCAGGACTATTCCGAGACCATGATGCGCGCGGCTTTGCGCGCGTTACCCGACGGCGAGGCCGAATTCACCGACATCTTCGATGGCGATGGAGTCATCGGACCCGGCGAGATCGACGACGAGACCTTCACCGTCAAGCTGCACATCATCAAGCGCGGCGACAGCATCATCGCCGACTTCACCGGCTCCGACCCGCAGGTGCCCGGACCGATGAACGCGCCGCTGACCGTGACGGCATCCGGCGTGTTCTGCGCATTGAAGATGATCGCCGACCCAAAGAGCCTGATCCCGCCCAACTCCGGCTGCTGGCGCCCCGTGACGGTGACTGCGCCACCGGGCTCGGTGGTCAACGCGCAGCTTCCCGCGCCCGTCGTGTATGCCAACCACGAGATGTCGCATCGCGTCGCCGACATGGTGATGGCCGCGATGTTCGCCTTCACACCGCGCACGGTCATGGCGGGATCGCAGGGCACCTCGGCTGTCGTGACGTTCGGCGGCACCGACTATCGCACTGGCGAACGCTATGTCAGCTATGAGTTGGTGAAGGGCGGCTTCGGCGCGCGTCCCGTCAAGGATGGCATCAACGCCGTCGCCTCGACCGTCTCCAACATGATGAACACGCCGATAGAGATCATCGAGATGAGTTTCCCCTTGCGCGTGGAAGAATACGCGCTGGTTCCCGACAGCGGTGGTGCCGGCACCTGGCGCGGCGGCCTCGGCGTGCGCCGCATCTGGCGTGTGCTGGAGCGCGATGCCCACGCTGCGGTCTGCTGCGAGCGCACAGTGACACCGCCGTTCGGCCTGGCGGACGGCAAATCCGGCGGGCCAGCGCGGCTCGAACTGATCCCACCACAGGGCAATGCGCGAAAACTCAACAGCAAGGGGGCCTTCATTGCCCCCGCCGGCTCCCTTGTCGTGGTCGAGGCGCCCGGTTCGGGCGGCTATGGTCCACCCGCGGAGCGGGACCGCGCGCGCCTTTCCGCTGATCTGCTGGACGGATACGTTACGCCAGCGGCGGCGCGGCGCAACTACGGCGCCGGATCCATCTGACGAGGAGATGCGGAATGACCTATGTAGCGCCCAATTCAGTGCAGGCGCGCGACATCGCCTCCATAGTCCATCCGCAGACCAATCTGGCGCGGCATCTCGAGGAAGGCCCCGTCGTCATGTCGCGCGGCCAGGGCATCTACGTCTGGGATGATTCCGGCACACAGTTCCTCGACGCCGCTGCCGGCCTCTGGTGCGCCTCGCTGGGCTACGCCTCGGAGCGCCTGGCGCGCGTGGCCTACGAGCAGATGCGCAAGCTGGGCTATGCGCATCTGTATCGCGGCACCACTAACGAACCTGGCGTCGATCTCGCCGAGAAGCTGTTGCAGATCGCCCCGGTGCCGATGAGCAAGGTGCTATTCCAGTGCTCCGGCTCGGAAGCGAATGACACGGCGATCAAGCTTGTGTGGTACCTACCACGCATCGATCGGCAAGCCTGCCAAGCGCAAGATCATCGGCCGCAGGATGGGCTATCACGGCAGCACATCGGCATCGATCAGTGCGTCGGGCAAGGCAGACATGCACGCCGATTTCGGCCTGCCGTTCCCGGATTTCCGCCATACCGAATACCCGCATTACTACCGCCTGCACGATGATGGCGAGAGCGAGGAGCAGTTCGCCACCCGAATGGCGGACGCACTCGAAGCGCTGATCGTCGCCGAAGGCCCGGACACGATCGGCGGCTTCATCGCCGAACCCGTGATGGGCGCAGGCGGCGGCCTGGTTCCACCACGCACCTACTGGGACAAGATGCAGGCCGTCCTCCGCAAATACGACGTTCTGTTCATCGCCGATGAGGTGATCTGCGGCTTTGGCCGCACCGGCAATATGTGGGGCAGCCAGACCTATGATCTGCAGCCCGATATGATCTCGTCCGCCAAGGCGCTGTCGGCCGGCATGCAGCCGATCTCGGCGCTGCTGATCAATCAGCGCGTGTTCGAGGCGATGCTCGACGAAAGCCGCAAACTGGGCAATTTTGCCCACGGCTTCACCTACGCCGGCCATCCGGTGACCACAGCGGTGGCGATGGAGACGCTGCGTATCTACGATGAAATGGACGTGATCGGCCACGTGCAGCAGGTCGGCCCATATATGCAGCACGCACTGCAGAACTTCGCCGACCACCCCCTGGTCGGCGACGTACGTGGCGTCGGACTGATGTGTGGCATGGAGATGATGGCCGACAAGGCAACCCGCACGCCGTACGATGCGTCGCGCGGTGTGGGCCGCATCGCCGATGGCCATGCGCGCGGGCATGGGCTGATCACGCGCTTCATCGGCGATCGCATCGCGTTCTCGCCGCCGCTGATCATCACCGAGGCCGAGGTGGACGACATGGCAGCGCGCCTGCAGCGCACACTCGATGACACCTGGACGGACGTCAGAACCGACTGAGCGGAGATTGGGCGGTCTTACGCCGGTCGAACTCCAAGGCTCAAAACACGGCCGTTCTGTGGCTGCGAGAACAGCGCCGACAAGCCCCGCTGCGACGGAACGCACCGCTCACTCGGGAGTCGGCACTTCTGCTATGATGCACTAACGCTTTTCGGCACATAGAACCTGGACATTTCTACCGCGCTTCGCCGGTGCTCTCGGGCCAATTGCCGTTCCCGAAGATAGTGCAGTTGTTCAAGGGCATCATCTTCGCTAGGGCAGCACGCAATTACTCGGCGCTCACTCCCGTCATTCCGGATTTCTTCTATCCAGTAGCTGCGTCGGCGCGGGACAACAACGAAGTCAATCACGTGCACCTCCCACGGAAGCTTTCAAGCACTCCGCGCATTGAATGGCGTGCGGCCTGCATGCGAGATGAAGGCTCGAGCCGCAACAGGGAAAAAACCCAGGCAATATTCCTGCACGCCGTGAGCGGATTGGAAGCGACCACGCAACGGTGTGCTTCCCGGGCTCCCGCGGCAAGCGGGGCTGGACGCGGAGTAACCGTCTGCCCCTGCAGCATTGATTGGGTTTGCTACTTCTCACCCCGCGTGTCCCGCTTGCGCCATCGCGGCATCCCGCCGTTGGCGTGCTTGGCGAGGAGCTGCTCTTCGATGTCACCCCGAAAGCAAGGCGCTCCCGTTGACACATACGGTCAAATTTCCCGGAAGCACCCTGCGTGACGGTCAACCACGTGCTAGGTTTGCCTCGTCTGCGCTGGATCGGCCAAGCGAAACCAGCGCGGCCGGCGAACTCCGTTTCACGGAGGTGCTTGCCGCGGAGCCAGATCGCAAGAGCACCCGGAGTTCGCCTGAAAATCCGTCTGGCACCCTCAAGCGGTGACTGAGTGGCACGCCTTAACGGGCGTGATTAGGTCATTTGCCAACGTTCAATTCACGTCTCATCACCAGCAATTGGAGTATAATGTGGCAGACAACAACGAAACGAAGTCACCTCCTGAGCGGGGGCGCGCAGCGATTACGAATGCCGCTCAACGGACCACCGGCGCCATCCAGGAGGGTGCAGGGCAGATGGCGGACGCCGGCCATGCGACCAGTGATCTTGTGCGACAGACCGCAACGACGGCGGCCGAAACAGTGCGGCACCTAGGAGACGCCGCAAGCGAAACGGCGCGAATAGGCTCGCATCAGGTAGCGGGCATGCAGCAGAGGTTCACCCAAGACACGGCGCAGGATTTCGATCAGAGCATCAGCAGGATTGCCCAGATTTTGCAAGAGATGGCCCAGGATTGGCGAGTATTCGCGCAATTGCCGGGTGTCGGTGGGGGCAAGCTGCAGGACCTAGGAGTTACAATGGGCAGCGCGCTCCAGCGGGTCATGGACGTCAATCTGCGCGCGGCCGAGCAAGTGTTCAGAATGTCTGGTCCCACGGCGATGCTCGAGCTCCAGCATCGGTTCACTCAGCAATACCTTCATGCGCTGTTAGAGGGTAGCACGTCCATGATCCGAGCCGTGCGCCAATCCGCAGAACAGACGCTCGCGCCACTCGAACAACGCATATCGGAGCGAGAGCAACAGCAGCGGCACAACGGCGGAGAACAAGCAGTAGCTGAACGTGTCGCCGACGTGATGGTTCGTGAGGTAAAGCTGGTCAGCCCCGATGACAACGTGCGGCACGTTGCACAGATGATGCGCGAAGCCGATACGGGCCTGCTGCCCGTGGCCGAGGATGATCGGCTGATTGGAATGCTTACAGACCGCGACGTGGCTGTGCGTCTGGTGGCAGAGGGTCGTGACCCGGCCCAAACCAAAGTTCGAGACGTGATGACAACCGATGTCCGTTACGTGTTCGACGATGAGGGTCTTGAACACGTGGCAGACAACATGGCCGAACAGCAGGTTCGGCGCCTGCCTGTCATAAATCGTCAGAAGCGCTTGGTCGGCGTAGTCTCGCTCGGCGATATCGCAAGGCGAAGGGCCCATCTTGCCGGGAAAGCCCTCAGCGGTATCTCCAAACAGGGCGGGCAACATTCGCTGGTTGCAGCCGAATAACTGATTCCGAGTGCAAAATGGGCACCGGCCGGGGAGGTGGTGTCATACGGCTTGTCGGGATGAGACTAAGCGCCGAAGCTGGTGTCGCTCGCTTGCCCTGTGAGCATCCAACACTACCCCGACCGGTGGCTCGCCTGGTGCCACCGCCCAACAGGCGCAACTACGCTGCCGTAGTTGCCCGTCGTGGCTGGCAAATCGCCACCTGCCAGGCCGTGCGCTGAGCGTATCCGCAGCTACTTGACCTCGCTGTACGGATACATCAGGGCTCCGGTCTTCAGCTCCGGCGGCCAGAGGATCACCTCAGTTTGCGGATCCCGGAACTGCTCGATGTCGTTCGCCTTTATGTTCTGAAATTGCACCTCATTCACACGCGGCTCGGACCATTCGCCGTTGGGGCCAAACTTCACCTCGCCAACGACTGTCTTGAACGTATGGGTGCGCAGGTAGTCGGCGAGCTTGTCCTGATCCACGCCCTTGATGCCTTCCACCGCCTGCTGCAGCACCTGCAAGTAGCCGTAGGCGAACGGTGGCAGGTAGTATCCTAGCGGGTCGACGCCGGCCGACGGCGCCTGAGCCTGGTACTTCTTCAAAAATTCTTTGCTCTCGTCGCTAGAAAGACGCGACCATGGCAGCCAGTAGTCGTAATCGACGATGCCGTTCAGCAGTGGACCAAGCTGCACCTTTATGGCGGTGCTTTGCAGTCCGACCATGCCGCCGCCGAACAACTTGGGCTTCAGCCCGACCTCATGGGCGGCGCGAATCATGCCCACTGTGTCGGGCGGATAAGAACAGACCAGCACAATGTCGGGATTCGTGGCCTGGATCGCGCGGACGATCGGCGTGTAGTCAGTCGTGGTCGGCGGATAGGTCTTGTCATACACTATCTTCAGTCCTGCCTGCTTCGCCAGCACGCGCGCGCCCTCCAACGCGTTGTGCGGGAACTCCGCATCAGCGCCCACCATGGCCAGCGTCTGCGGCTTAGGATCCTGCGCCATTGCCACCGCGAAGAAACCAGCGGCGAAGCTCTGCTTCGGCTCGAGACCGCCAGTCGGTGTGAACGAAAAATACTTGGGGTATTTGAACTCGCTGTTCGCCGCGAGACCGAACAGGCTAAGGAAAGTGCGATTGTGCTGCATGATGATCGGCATCGCTGGTGCGATCATGTTGGTGGCATAGCCGCTGACAACGAGGTCCACTTTGTCGACGTCGAGCAGCTTGGTATAGAGGCCGGGTATCGTTGCTGGGTTCGACTGATCGTCGTAATAGACCAATTTCACCGGCCGTCCCAGCAAGCCACCCTTGGCGTTGACGTCCGATTCCCAGATCTGCATCGCTAACAGGGCGGCCTTGCCTATGGGGGCGAGCCCTCCGGTCAACGCCATGCCGAAGCCGATGGTGACTGGGTTCTCGGCCCGCACCGGCGCGATCCACACAACAGCCGCCGCGGCGGCAAGGGCAAGGCGCCTACCCAGCATCGACGATAACTCCCGATTGGTTGCTTGGCCGCATCCTATGGTGCGCCGGAGTGGCACGCCAGAGGTGATGCGGTATGCTGCACCAACTGAGCCTAGGAGCGCCCCATGCAGGACCTTGACGAAATCACCGTCACCGAAGCCGCTCTCGCCCAGATGGCGAACACGCCCGATCCGCGACTGAAGGAGATCATGGACGCCGCCGTACGCCACCTGCACGCCTTTGCCCGTGAGGTCCGGCTGACGCCTGCCGAATGGCTGACCGGCATCCAGTTCTTGACCGCGGTCGGCCAGGCCTGCACGCCCTTCCGCCAGGAGTTCATCCTGTTGGCCGATGTGCTGGGTGTCAGCGCGCTGGTCAACGCGATGCACGACAAGAAGGCGCGCGAACTCGGCACGCAGAGCAGCCTGCTTGGTCCATTCTATCGTGAAGGCGCGCCCGACCTGCCCCTCGGCGCCAGCATCGCAGCCTCGCCATCGGTGCCGGAGATCGTGCTCTATGGCCGCATTACCAACAATGAAGGCGCGCCAATACCGAATGCGCTGGTGCAAGTCTGGCAGACAAGCGAGCATGGCCTCTACGACCTGCAAGCAGAGAATGCAGCCGAAGTGATGGACTTGCGCGCGAATTTCCGTGCCGACGCTGAGGGTCGGTATCACTTCCGCACAGTGCGACCGCTGGGCTACTCCATTCCGATGGATGGCCCGGTCGGTGAGATGGTGCGCCGGCAGAATTGCCATGGCTTCCGGCCATCGCACATCCACTTCCTGATCGGCGGCGACGGCTATCGTGAACTGGTCACGGCTCTGTATTTCGCCGACGACGACCACATCGATTCGGACACTGTGTTCGGCGTGTCCGGTTCGCTGGTTGTGGACGCGAAGCAGGACCCGGACTCGCCGATCCCCGGGCTGAAGGCCGTGCGCTACGACTTCCGCCTTGCGCATGCCGAGGCGGGCGATACCGGCCGCGTCGGTGCCGATCCCTCCAAGCTGATGGAGGCCGCCGAATGATGGCCCCCATGTCATGGGCGGCCCCCGTGCCGGCCATCGCCAGCGGCAAGTCTCATCAATGACGACGTAGGAGCGTCTGAAATGCCACGCCGCTTGATCGACATCTCCTCCCCGCTATGGCAGGCATCAAGAGCGATCCGCCGCAGATGCTGCCGCAGATCGAGTATCTCGATCACCACGCGACCGCGCCGGCGATGGCCGAGTACATGGGCATCCGCGTCGATCAGTTGCCCGACGGCGAATATGCAGCAGTGGAGCGCGTCGCCATCAGCACGCACAACGGCACGCATCTCGACGCGCCGTACCACTATTTCTCCACGCATGAACCATGCGCTCAAGCCAGGCGGCGAGCCGTCCTGGCGGATCGACGAGGTGCCGCTCGAATGGTGCTTCCAGCCGGGTGTGAAGCTCGACTTCCGCCATCTGCCGGACGGCTATGTTGCTTCGCCGGGCGACGTCGAGGCGGAACTCAAGCGCATCGGCCACACGCTGCGGCCGCTGGAGATCGTGGTGGTGAACACGTCGGCCGGCGCCCGATACGGACAGGACGATTATGTCGATTCCGGCTGCGGCATGGGCAAGGCGGCCACGCTGTGGTTGCTGGAGCACGGCGTGCGACTGGTCGGCACCGACGGCTGGAGCTGGGACGCGCCTTTCTCGCACACGCGGCGCACGAGTGGCCGAGACCGGTGACGCGGGACTTATCTGGGAAGGCCATCGCGCCGGCCGCGAGATCGGCTATTCGCACCTCGAGAAGCTGCACAATCTGGAAATGCTGCCGGCCGACGGCTTCGAGGTGGTGTGCTTTCCGGTCAAGGTGCACCGCGCCTCCGCCGGATGGACGCGCGCGGTGGCGATCCTGCAAGATTAGCCGCACTCAGAGAGCTGGAGGAAACAATGAACTGGTTGCGTTCGGTAACCGCGGCCGCGTCCGCCATGCTGCTTGCGTCCTCTGCCTGGGCAGCGGCTTGCGACAATCCAAAGCAGATGAACGGGTTCAAGACGTGCGCCGACGTGGATGCGGCGGAGAAGGAAGGCCAGTTCATTCTCTACAGTACCGACCCTGAAACCAACATGGCGCAGTATCTTGGGGAGTTCCACAAGATGTTTCCCAAGATCGCCACCAACTATGTGCGCCTGCAGGCCGGCGCGCTCTACGCCAAGGTGAATGCCGAGCGCCAGGCGAAGCAGTACCTCGCCGACGTGATGCAGATCACCGACATGAGCTTCGTGCTCGATTTCCAGAAACGCAAAGGCTACGTGCCATACGCCTCGCCGGAGCTGGCCGCCTACAAGCCGGAGTACAAGAGCAATCCCGAAGGGTTGTGGACCTGGGGGGTGATCATCGTCGCGGGCATTGCCTACAATCCGAATCTCGTGCCGGCCGATCAGGCGCCGAAGAGCTGGAAGGACCTGCTCGATCCGAAGTGGAAGGACGTGATCAACGTCAAGGTGTCCAATTCAGGATTGCAGCACGTCACCTGGTACGAAATCCGCCAGATCTACGGCGAGGATTATTGGAAGAAGTTCGCCGAACTCAATCCACGCGCCTTCAATTCTTACGTCCAACAGTTCGATCGTACGGTGAACGGCCAGGATAAGGTGATCTCGACCGCGCAGTATTCCGGCTACCTGCAGTTCAAGGCCAAGGGGGCACCGATTGCCTTCGTCAATACGCCGGAAGGTCTGACGGCGACCCCTGGCATCTATGGCGTCCTGGAGAACTCGCCACACCCGCAAGCCGCGCGCCTCTTCATGGACTGGATCCTCGGCGTGCCGGGTCAGAAGGCGCTGGTCGAAGCGACCGCGCTCTATTCGCCGCGCACTGACGTGCCACCGCCATCGGGCGGCATTCCGATCACTGAGTTCAAGGTCCTGGCGCCGACCGACTGGGATAGCTTTCTGAAGACCCACACCCAGTACGTTCGCGAGTGGGACAAGATGACGGGCATGCGCTGACCACGATCAGGCGAGGTCGGGACGGTTGCCGTAACCACCGCCACCCGGCGTCTCGATCACGAACACATCGCCCGCCGCCAGCTCCGCACTGTCGGTTCCGGTCAGATTCTCACGCCGGCCATCAGCGCGTTCCACCCACTGTCGGCCCACCAAGCCCTGCTGGCCTCCCTCGAGGCCAAAAGGCGCCACTTCACGCCGTGAAGCGACAATGACAGCGGTCATCGGTTCAAGAAATCGGATGCAACGGATTGCTCCATCCCCGCCGCGCCACCTGCCATTTCCGCCCGAGCCGCGACGGATCGCAAACCGCTCCAACCTTACTGGGTAGCGCAGTTCAAGCACCTCCGGATCGGTCATTCGCGTGTTGGTCATGTGCGAATGAATCGCGGAGGTGCCGCTGAACCCCGGGCCGGCTCCGGTGCCGCCGCAGATTGTCTCGTAGTACTGCCTGGTCGCGTCGCCGAACAGGAAATTGTTCATCGTCGCCTGCGAGCAGGCAATCGGCTTCAGTGCACCGAACAGTGCGTTGCAGGTCGCCTGAGACACTTCGGTATTGCCCGCGACCACTGCAGCGCCAGGCTTGGGAGAAAGGAACGTACCCGGCGGGATGATCAGCTGCAGCGGCTTCAGGCAACCGTCGTTGAGCGGGATGTCATCGGCGACCAGGGTTCTGAACACGTAGAGTACCGCCGCGCGCGTCACCGCTGGCGGCGAGTTGAAATTGCCCTTGCTCTGTTGCCCTGTGCCAGTGAAATCCACGACGGCACTTCGCGCTGCTCGGTCAACGCTGACCGCGACATGCAGTGGCAGCCCGCTATCCATAATATATTGGAACGAACCGTTGCCGATGCGATCGATCACCCGACGCACCGACTCCTCGGCATTGTCCATGACGTGACGCATATAGACGCTGACGGTCGGCCAACCGTACAGTGACACCACGCGCTGCAGCTCCTGCACGCCCTTCTCGTTTGCCGCAACCTGCGCCTTGATATCGGCGACGTTCACATCGGGACTGCGCGCTGGATACTTCGCCCCGAGCAACAGCGCGCGCAGCTCCGGCTCGCGGAAGTGACCGCCATCCACCAGCAGGAAGTCATCGATCACCACGCCTTCTTCTTCCAGGATTCGCGACACTGGTGGAGTGGACCCCGGCGTGATGCCGCCGATATCAGCATGATGGCCACGGCTGCCAACGAAAAACATGATGTCGCGGCCGTCCTCGTCGAACACGGGCGTGATGACAGTGACATCCGGCAGATGCGTGCCCCCGTTGAACGGATTGTTCAGTGCCACAACGTCGCCTGGCTTCAACGTATCCCGGCGGTTGTTCAGCACCGTGCGTACGCTTTCACCCATCGCACCCAGATGCACCGGCACATGCGGCGCGTTGGCAACCAAGAATCCCTGGGCGTCGAAAATCGCGCAGGAGAAGTCGAGACGCTCCTTGATGTTGACGCTCATCGACGTGTTTTGCAGCACTGCCCCGGTCTGCTCGGCCACGTTCATGAACAGGTTGTTGAACAGCTCGAGCAGGACCGGGTCGGGCCGTTCGCTGTCCGCGGCAACGCGCGTCGATAGGCGTTCAGTGCGTCGCAAGGTCATGTGATCGAGCGCGGTGATCTCCGCCGTCCAGCCTGGTTCGATCACCGTTGTGGCATTGGCTTCACGGATCAGCGCCGGTCCGGCTATGCGGTCCCCTGCAAGCAGATCCGTACGGTCGAACACTGGTGCGGCATGATCCTTGTCTCCGGTGAACATTCTGATCGTGTCGATGATGCGCGGATACCGCTGTCTCGCGCAGACAGCGTGGATTCTTTCACCGGCTCGCCAGGTGCGATCGCTTCCACTGCAACTGCCTCGACCACGAGCGGCCGATCCGGCGTGGCGAAGCCGAAGCGCGATCGATGCGCTGCAGTGAAATCGGCGACAATCTCGCTCTCTTCGCGCAGGGATACGATCAGCGCTGCCTCGGTGCCGGCGTAACGCAGATGCAAATTCCGCTGCACCGTGATGCACGCAGGATCTGCCCCTTGCGCCGCGAGTGCCTCTGAGGCCTCCTTCGCCAGCCGGTCGGCGAGATCCCGCAGTTCCGGCATTGCCTGCGACTGGAGCTGAATTTCGATCGCCTGCTCGCGCATGACCGTCTGATCAGCCAGGCCCATGCCATAAGCAGAGAGCACGCCGGCAAACGGATGGATGAATACCGTCTCCATGCCCAGTGCATCGGCAACCAGACAGGCGTGCTGTCCACCGGCACCGCCAAAGCACTGCAGCGCAAAGCGGGTCGCGTCGTGCCCCTTCTGCACCGAGACCTGCTTGATCGCATTTGCCATGTTGGCCACCGCAATCTGCAGGAAGCCCTCCGCGACCTGATGCGGCGTCCTTTGCTGCCCTGTAGCTCGCGCAATCTCCTCCGCCAATGTCGCAAACTTTGTGGTGACGACGTCGGCGTCCAGCGGTGCATTTCCCTCCGGGCCGAAGATTGCCGGAAAGTGGCGCGGCTGGACCTTTCCCACGCAAACGTTTGCATCCGTGACAGTCAGTGGACCGCCATTGCGATAGCAGGCCGGTCCCGGATCAGCGCCAGCCGAGTCCGGCCCGACCCGAAAACGCGCACCGTCGAAATGCAGGATAGAGCCGCCGCCCGCGGCGACCGTATTGATCGCCATCATCGGTGCGCGCATGCGCACACCGGCCACCGCCGTTTCAAACGCCCGCTCGAAGCCGCCAGCATAAAGCGCCACATCGGTGGACGTGCCGCCCATGTCGAAGCCGATGATGTGGTCCAGCCCCGCCATCGCAGCGGTACGCGCCGCACCGACGATACCACCGGCCGGCCCTGACAAAATCGCATCCTTGCCCTGGAAGCGCGCCGCATCAGCCAGCCCACCATTGGACTGCATGAAATACAGCCGCACACCCGCAAGTTCCGCCGCCACCTGATCGACATAGCGACGCAGAATCGGCGACAGATACGCATCGACCACCGTCGTGTCACCGCGCGGAATCAGGCGAAGCAACGGACTGACAACATGGCTCGCCGACACCTGCGCCAAGCCTGCCTCTTGCGCGAGTTCCGCAAGACGTTTCTCGTGCTCCGGGTACTTCCAGGCATGGATCAGCACGATGGCGCATGCGGTGATGCCTTTCGTGCGAGCAGCAGCAAATGTCTGACGAGCAACGCCTTCATCGAGCGGTTCGATCTCGCTGCCGTCGACACCGACACGGCCACCGATCTCTGCCACCTCCTCGTACAGCATCGACGGCAGCGTGATGGCAAGATCGAACAGACGTGGACGCGCCTGGTTACCGATGCGCAGCACATCGGCAAAGCCGAGGTTCACCACCAGCAACGTGCGTTCCCCTTTGCGCTCGAGCAGCGCATTGGTCGCAACCGTGGTGCCCATCTTCACCGCATCGACCGTCCCGGATGGGATCGGCTGATCGAGCGGAACACCAAGCACAGTCTTTATGCCGGCAATGGCGGCATCGCGATAGCGCGCCGGGATTTTCGCTGAGCAGCTTGTGGGTGGAGAGTCACCAGCCGGGTCGCGTGCAACGATGTCGGTGAACGTGCCGCCTCGATCGATCCAGAACTGCCATTTGCCGGACGCCATCAGATCACTACCTCTCCACTACGCCAGACGTTCGGCCTGCCACGGCAATTCCCAAAGTTCCGGATTGCACAGTTTGTCCGCAAGCGCGGTGGCAATCACCTCGAACAGACGTTCGCCCTTTTCGGCGCTTGCAGCCTCGGGATTACCGATTACACCGGATGACGAACGCGCGCCGATCGTTCGCCAGCGATACACGCCACCACCAACGACGTCGACAACGTCGGGCGTGCTATTGGCCTTCGCCAGCCCGACCCGGTCCATGGCCACAAGCTCCGGCCGCACCGCCAGCATCATCGATGTTTCCGCCTCGCATGCATGCATCAGTGCGCCCTGCGTATCGAGGATCTTCGCGATCGCCGCCGCGGCTGCGTACCAGTAGGTGAACTGGACGATCGGCACTCCGAGCTTTGGCGTCAGCTCATCCGTGATGGTACGCAGCGCATTTTCGTTCCCGCCATGCGCGTTCAGCAACACGATGCGTGCGAAGCCGTGCCGCAGCACCGACCGGCACACTCCTTCGACCAATGACGCGAAGGCGCCGAAGTCCAACGTGATCGTCCCGCCGAAGCTCATGTGATGCTCGGAGAGGCCGGTCCAAAGCACGGGCAGCACCAGCGCGGACTGGTCGCGTCCGGCCATCTTGCGCGCCGCCCGGATCGCGACCGTTTCGCCCAGCATGGAGTCAACCTCAACCGGCAGATGCGGCCCATGCTGTTCCAGAGACGCAATTGGCTGGATAACGATCGCATTGTCGCGAGCCTTCTCGCGCAACTGATCCGCACGCAGCTTTCGCCATTCCACCACTGGGTGATCCGCCATCGCCAAACTCCCTGCCCTGGCGTAGCAATGGGCCACGAAATGACGTGCAGGAAAAGGGACGGTCGGGATGAATTTGCATCGCCTGTTGGGCCAGCGGCTGGAAGCAGGACTGCCCGTGCGCGTCGGGCTGATCGGCGCCGGCAAGTTCGGCTCGATGTTCCTCGCACAAATACCGTCGACGCAAGGCATCGAGGTCGCCGCGATCGCCGATCTTTCGCCCGATCGGGCGCGTCAGGCCTGCCGGAACGTCGGCTGGAGCGGTGAACTGATTGAGGTGACCCGGTTCACCGACGATGCACAGGCCATGCTGGCGTCGCCGGATATCGAGGTGGTGGTGGAGGCGACCGGCCACGCACCCGCTGGCATCAGCCACGCCCGCCGCGCCATCGCTGAAGGCAAGCACGTTGTCATGGTCAATGTGGAAGCTGATGTACTGGCTGGTGTCGCACTAGCGGAGGAGGCTGCCCGGGTCGGCGTCGTGTACTCGCTGGCCTACGGCGACCAGCCAGCGCTGATCTGCGAATTGGTGGACTGGGCACGCGCGTGCGGCTTCCATGTTCTCGCCGCGGGCAAAGGCACCAAGTACCTTCCGGAGTATCATGCATCCACGCCGGCAACTGTCTGGGGATACTACGGCCTGACCGAGGCGCAGGCGCGGCTTGGCGGCATGAATCCGCAGATGTTCAACTCGTTTCTGGATGGAACGAAGTCCGGCATCGAGATGGCCGCGGTCGCCAATGCGACCGGCCTGTCGGTGCCATCCGACGGACTTAGCTTCCCTGCACTCGGCACGCACGAACTGGCCGACGGGCTGAGTCAACTCGATGGTCAGGTCGAGGTGGTATCCAGCCTACGTCGCGATGGCGGGGACGTGACGGACGATCTTCGGTGGGGCGTCTATGTCGTGTTTGCAGCATCGACCGACTATGCGGCGCGGTGCTTCAAAGAATACGGCGTGGCAACGGACAGATCAGGCCGCATCTCCGCCCTGTACCGGCCATTTCACCTGATCGGCCTGGAGCTGAACATTTCGATTCTGTCAGCCGCCTTGCGCGGCGAGGCGACAGGAGTTCCCACTGCATTCCGCGGCGATGTCGTGGCGACGGCCAAACGCGACCTGCGAGCGGGCGAAATATTGGATGGCGAAGGTGGCGCCTGTGTCTGGGGCAAACTTATGCCGGCCAATCTCAGCACGGAGATCGGTGGTCTGCCGATTGGCTTGGCGAACCGCGTCCCGCTGATCCGCGATGTGCCGACGGGGCACTCTGTCACATGGGCCGACGTGCGGATGGACGAGGCAGACGAAGCGTATTGCTATCGACGAGCCATGGAACAGAAGTTCTCCAGGCGATCATAGCGTCAGCAGAAACGTCACCAGATCGTCGATCGCCTGGCGAGAGCTGCCCTCGGGCAGGCACCATGGATGCGGGGTGGCTGGCAATCCACCGATGCGGGTGCGTTGCGCAGAGTCATTCGGATTGAGGCCGAACTCCAGTTCTCCATACGTACGCCGCATCTTCTGATAGTCCCAGTAATAATAACCGTCGTCGAGCCTGGTGAAGTAAGCGTGGCGTTCGACGAAGCGGGCCTCGCTTTCGGTGACCAGCCGATCCGCCTTGGGTGATGCGACCTGCCGCAGCACGCTTGGTGGACCGCCAAAGCGGGTCGTATATTCGAAGCGCATCCCCGTGCCCGGAATTCTGAAACTGTGATCGGTACCCTGGCGGATCGTATAGAGCCGCCGGTACAGCGCCGATGCATGTTCGAGATCGACGCTGCCGTCCGGCCTGATCGGCGCCTGGCATCGAGCCGGGTCCACTAGGATTTCGAGCCCATCCATATTGTCTGGGGCACTCCCCACGATGTGGCCGTCGCTCAGCAGTCCGCGCTGCTGCACCCAGAACAGGTTCTGCAGTATAGCGGTTCGGAGCGACTGCACGCTGCGCTGCCATTTCGTGGCGGAGAAGAAGCGTCCGACCGGTTCACTGCCGCCGGCTGCCGAAATCGGTATCATGTCTTCGTTGGTCCAGGTGCCGGCGTTGGCGGCGTGACAGCGCTGGCAATTGCCGGCGAAGGCTTGCGCCCCAGCGACAATGTGACGTGTCAGCGCGGGAAAGCGTTGCGCGAACGGCTCCGTCATGGCGCGCGCACCGCCGGGATCGGCGAGTGCCGCATCCCTGATGCTGCCCAATCCACTGCCCGGGCCATGTGGTGGTGGAAATTGCATTCCCGCCAGCAGTTCGTCCTGCGGGTATAGATAGGACACGAACGCACCCTCGCTGACCGGGCGCTCTACCGTTGCCCCAAGCAGCGCTGTCTGATGTCGATAGCTCAGCCATCGGTGCAAGCCGATCCGACGCAGCAGCTCATCGTTCTGCCACAGCGTCGAGACATAAAGCGTCAGGTCCTGCAGCGATCGCGATGACATCGGTCCGCGCGCACCCTCTGGTTCCTCCCCGTGCAGGTAGGCGCCTTCAAAGCCATCGATCAGTTCCGAGCGGGATAGCGCGCGGCGCACCGGTGTGTGATTGGTGATGATTGGGATCGCCTGCGGCGAGAAGAAATAGTCGTTGGCATAGTCGCCCGGGTCATTTGCCGGCACGAACAACGTGGATTCGGTGGCACCGGGAGGAAGATTGTAAATTAGAAGTGTCTTATCGATTGGCTGCTTCGAGTGTTCCAGCAACTCGCCGTCCTCTGCCTGATCCCCCGGCACGCCGATACTCGCGAGGAAGCGCGCACCGCGTGCAGTCCACAGATCACCCAGGCGACGTTGCGTACCTCCCGGCTGATCGAAGGCTATAAAATTGGTTGGCAATCGTTCGTCGCCGGTGAGCCCGAATGTCCGACCGCTCAGAGCGAGAAACGTAGATTTCCAGTCCGGGTTGGGAATACCCGGAAAGATCTGCGTGACCTTCTTGCCGCTCGGCTCGTATTCATAAGTGACGCGGGCCGCATGACATGCCGCGCAGTTGAAACCGATCCAGGAATGCGTTGCAGACTGTCCCGGGACCGGATCAGCGGCTTCGGCGTACACGTAGCCCACCCATCCGGTCGGCCGCGTTTGCCCTTCGTTCAGCGGTTTGCTGAGAGGCAGGTGCAGCGCCATCTCGATCGGATAGGGCGTCTGCCTTGCAAAGGTCTGCGGGTTATAGGCGACATCGGGCGCGATCAGCTTCTCCGTGCCAGGATCTGGCAGCAGCGGGATGGCGCCAAAGCTGGTGAATGGGCGGATACCGCTGCCGGTGATCCGGTCGATCATCGCCTTGTGCTGTATCGTGTCCCGCACCGTTCCATCCGGTGCGAGCATGGGCAGGCGATATCCTTCGCTCTCGATGGCCGGCCGCTCGATCCCCGCCGCTTTGTACTTCAGCCTCTGCACGAATGTTTGAATAAATGGGTCATAGTTCTGATAGCCAAATCCGAAGATGCCATCCCAATCGACACCAAGCAGGAAATGCGGCAGAGCCAAATTCCAGTCCCAAGCCCAGAACGCCTGTTCGCCATATACGTACTGATCACGCGCGCTACGGCCTGTCACCGTGCCGGTAGGTGCCGCCGCAGCGGAAGATACCGCGCGCATGCGGTCTTCGCCGCTTGTTGCAATCGTGACTGGAACGGCATTGCTCACCTGCACGGCCGAACCGGCGCGTCGTATTTCCCATCCATCGACGAAGGCAAGGTTGTGCTGGCTGTCGACGACCCGCATCGTATTCGGGTCACGATAGCGCAAGGGCGCGCCGGTGCGGATGTCGTCGATTGCGTCTTTGGTCAGTGCGATACGGACAACTTGGATCGGGCCTTCGTACGCCGTAATCGGCACTCGCACGTCGATAGAATTATCGTTCCATGTCGCAATATCGGCGACCCAGGTGTCTGGCGCCGGATCGTAGTCTTCGACAAAATAGTTAAGTGCGGTGTTCTGGATTTTGCTCAGCACCGCGCTTGCCGCTGATTTCAGGTCGATCCTTGCGCGATATGATGAGAGATTGCGCTCCATGGCGCGCACATTGCCGAACAGGATCTTCGACAATTCGCGGTCAGCCGGTTCCGCAGCCGATGCAACCACGGAGGTCGCGCCACTCGCTAGGGAAGTCCCTCCGGCCGGCGGCTCCAATCCTGGACGCGCTGCAGTGATGGGACCAGTGCCAAAACCATGACCACGCAGAATGATGATCTGACCGGGCTTCAGGTTCGGCACCGCGGCACTGTCCGACTTCTGCCAGAGGACGGTGCCGCTGGCCGCATCAATCACTGACTTCGATAACTGGGGCGTCAGCCGCCTTGGCACGGACTATGGACAGGAACGCCAGAGAAACAATCAGACATGCAACTGCCCGTGCCATCGGACGCCCCCCGCAACTGGCTGCTCGGTCTTCGCCTACCCGCGCATGAAAGCATTCAACTCCGGCGTCGCTATACCAGAATCGACGTAGCCAAGAGTCCCTTGCTCCTTCACCTCTCGGGCTGCGTTGACCAGCCCCGTCATCGCCGCACGATAGAGCGACGTGGCAAGGCTTATCCGCTTTACGCCAGCCTGTGCCAGTTCCGGCACCGAGAATGACTTTCGCCTTGATCCCCGCCATGAAGTTGAACGGCTTCGACAACGCCGCGCATACGGTCCGGACAGCAGCCAGGTCAGGAAGACCCGGTGCCATCAATACATCCGCACCCGCGGCCTCAAATGCCTGCAATCGCCGGATCACCTCATCCAGATCGGGGTTGCCGCGAATGAACCCCTCAGCGCGCGCCGTCAGCATGAACGGAAATGACATCGCGCGCGCCGCCTCGACTGCTGCGACAATGCGTTCACGTGCCAACCCGGCATCGAACAGCGGCCGGCTCGGATCTCCGGTCGCATCCTCGATCGAGCCGCCGACCAAGCCGATATCGCCAGCACGACTGATCGTGGTCGCGGCAGCCTCCGGTGTATCGCCGAAGCCCTTCTCCAAGTCGGCCGATACCGGCAAATCCGTCGCTTCCACCACCGCGCGCGCATGCGCCAGCGACTCATCGCGAGAGATCGCTCCATCACGCCGCCCCAGGACGCCGGCCGCCGCACCGCTCGAGGTCGCCAATGCCGCAAAGCCAACGCTTGCGAGAATGCGTGCTGACCCGGCGTCCCATGCATTGGCGATCACGAACGCACCCGGGGCTGCATGCAGCGCCTGAAACTGTCTCGCCTTCTCCGTCTGGCTCGCTGCCATTGTTCCTTCTCCCCTGGTTGACCAGGATCAGAGCGTACTCCAGCCTCGCCGCAACGAACAGGAGTTTGCGATGCCAGGTGATTATACCGTCGGCGATCTGGTCGCGGAGTTCCTCGCCAATTGCGGCGTGACCACAGCGTTCGGCATCGCCTCGGTGCACAACATTCCAATGCTGGATGCGATCGGTCGGCGCAACGCCATTCGCTTCATCATGGCCCGCGGCGAATTGGGTGGCGCACACATGGCCGATGGCTACGCGCGTGTCTCGGGAGGACTAGGAGTTATCTTTTCGTCCACTGGCCCAGGAGCCGCCAATGCCATCGGAGGCCTGATCGAGGCGCGCTTTTCTGGCACGCCGGTGCTGCACATAACCGGCCAGACATCGACAAAATTCGTCGATCGCGAACTCGGCACCGTGCACGATGCACCGGACCAGCTGGGCATGCTTCGCTCGGTTTCCAAGGCGGCCTATCGCGTGCGTTCGGCACAGCAGGCAATCGGTGTGCTGACCCGTGCCGCCGTGGACGCGCTGGCGTCCCCCACCGGCCCCGTCAGTGTCGAGGTGCCTATCGATCTGCAGCGCGCTCCCGTGGAGCGACCCTCGATCTTCGATAATTTTGTTTTGCCGCTGCCACCGCTGCGCATGCCCTCCGGCTCCGAACTCGACGAGCTCGCCACGCGTATCACTTCTGCCAAGCGACCGATGCTATGGGTGGGCGGTGGTGCGCATCGCGCCAGTGCAGCGATCCACAAGCTGCTGGACCTAGGCTTCACCATGCTGAGCAGCAATAACGGCAAGGGCACGGTCTCAGAAGAGCACCCGATGAACCTCGGTGGCCTGCACGGCAACGGCATGCCGAAGATCCAGCAGTTCTACCAGACTGTCGACCTAATGCTCGCCGTCGGCACACGCCTGCGCGGTCAGGAGACCGGCGATTTCGCCGTGCAAGCTGCCACCCAACATCATCCAGATCGATATCGATCCCCTGGCCAACGGCCGCACCTATGCGAACGCCTACTTCGTCTGCGGTGACGCGCAGGCCACATTGGAGGCGCTGCTGCCGCGAATTGAAGGCCGTCTGCGCATCGATTCCGCCTACGGCGGCGACTTCGCAAAGCTGAAGCAGACCGCGCGCGCCGACTTCCTCGCCACTCTTGGCATCTACGGCAGTTTTCCCGAGCAGCTACGCCCGGTGATGCCAAAGAATGCGATCTGGGTGCGCGATGTGACGCAAAGCAACACCACCTGGGGCAACCGTATCTTCCCGGTGTACAGTCCGAACCAAAGTGTGTTTCCGGCCGGCGCCGGCATCGGCCAGGGATTCTCGCTGGGGCTCGGTGCGGCAGCAGCCGCAAACGGCCGCAAGACGGTGGTCATGACCGGCGATGGCGGCTTCTTCCTGAATGTCGGCGAACTGTGGACGGCTGTGCAGGAGAACCTCGACATCAGCGTGATCGTAATGAACGATCGTGGCTATGGCGTGATCAAGCGCATCCAGGATGCCACAGCACAGGGCCGCCGCTTCTTCGCCGATCTGCAAGGTCCGGATCTTGGATAGCTCGCCGCGCTCGCCGGCATCCCGTTCTGGAAAGTAGAGACCGCCGATGCGTTCGGAACGACGGTAGCAAAATCGGTCGAACACAAGGGGCCCAGCCTGGTCGAAGTCGACATGACGTCGGTCGGAGAGTTCCCGCCTTATTATCCGTTCAACCAGCGCCCCAGCATCTGATCACGCCATGCGGGGCCTGCTGGGTCTCGTCATATTGCTGGGTGTTGCCTGGGCATTGAGCGAAGATCGGCGGCAGATTCGCTGGCGCACCGTCATCGCAGGCGTTGCGTTGCAGTGGGCACTGGCCCTCCTGCTGATCTTTTTCCCGCCGGCGAACGCCCTGATCTTCCTGCTGAACGATGGTGCGACCGCATTGCAGAATGCAACACAGGCGGGAACGGGGTTTGTATTCGGCTATCTCGGTGGCGGTGCGCTCCCATTCGCCGAGATCCATCCAGGAGCAAGCTTCATCCTTGCCTTCCAGGCGCTTCCGCTGGTGCTGACGATCAGCGCGCTCGCCTCCCTACTGTTCTATTGGGGTGTGCTGCAGCGGATAACTGCGGCCTTCGCCTGGGTGCTGCGGCGCGCGATGGGTATCGGCGGCGCTCTGGCGCTTGGCGCAGCAGTACACGTGTTCGTCGGCATGATCGAGGCGCCCTTGCTGGTGCGCCCCTATCTCGCGCGCATGCAGCGTGGCGAATTGTTCGCGTTGATGACCTGCGGCATGGCCGGCGTGGCCGGCACCGTGATGGTCATCTACGCCTCGTTCCTCGCGCCACTGGTGCCGAATGCCCTCGGCAACATCCTGATCGCCTCGGTCATCAGCACACCTGCTGGGCTTGCGGTTGCCGCATTGCTGGTGCCATTCGGGCCGGCGAAAGCGGCGGAGGAGCGTCTGGTCATCCACGACCCACCGCTCAGCGCGTTGGATGCGCTGATAAAGGGCACCATGGATGGCGTGCCCGTACTGATAGGCATCGTCGCCACACTGCTGGTAGCCGTCGCCTTTGTGGCGCTGATCAATGCGGCGCTCGGTGAACTGCCGCACTGGGGCGGCAGCGCCATCACCCTGCAGCGCATCTTCGCCTGGCCATTCCATCCGGTGATGTGGCTGATCGGACTCTCCTGGCAGGAAGCCGGTGTTGCGGCGACGCTGATGGGCACCAAGACAGTGCTGAACGAGTTCGTCGCTTATCTGAATTTCTCCACGCTTCCCCCCGATACGCTGAGCCCGCACTCACGCCTGATCCTCACCTATGCATTGTGCGGCTTCGCGAATTTCGGCAGCCTGGGGATAGTGATCGGCGGGCTCGGCGTTATGGTGCCGGAGCGACGGCATGAAATCGTTGCTCTGGGCATGCGCTCGATCTTGTCGGGCACTCTGGCAACCTGCATGAGCGGCGCCGTCATCGGTCTGCTAACGGATTAGCGTCGGTGGGTGGCATCGGCAATTCAGCATAGGGAGGATTCGACATGCACTGGACCAACCGACGTGAACGCTTCCGCGCCGTCCTGGCGGGCGATCAATGCATCCATCCGGGCTCGGTGTTCGATCCGATTTCCGCACGGATCGCCGAGGAACTGGGCTTCGAGGTCGGCATGTTCGCCGGCTCTATCGCCTCCTTCACCGTGCTCGGCGCGCCCGACCTGATCGTGCTGACGCTGAGCGAGTTCGCCGAGCAGGCCTATCGCATCAATCGCGCCGGCAAACTGCCGCTGCTGGTCGATGCCGATCAGGCTACGGCAACGCGCTCAACGTCATGCGTACGGTGCAGGAACTGGAGACCGCAGGCGTCGCTGCCCTGTGCATCGAGGACACGCTGCTGCCGCGTGCCTACGGGAAAAGAAGCCGAGCCTGATCTCACTGGACGCCCGCGACGAGACCGATGAGCAGGGCAAAAACCCAGTCCAACCATCATCAATGCGACCGCATAATAGCAGCCGAGAACGGCGCATACGCCGACTTGGCCGCGCAAGAAACCACCAATCGCCGCATCGATCTCGCGGGCGAGCCGACGGACGGTTTCGCGCTGGCGCACCGGCACCCAGCTGTCCACTATCTCGATCATCC
Source organism: uncultured Alphaproteobacteria bacterium (assembly GCA_963850535.1). Taxonomy (GTDB): domain Bacteria; phylum Pseudomonadota; class Alphaproteobacteria; order Acetobacterales; family Acetobacteraceae; genus JAMXLO01. The sequence continues at coordinate 182,167 of CAWKMC010000013.1, forward strand.
GATGCCAGTCGCGGATGAGGTAAAAGGTGACGACTGGCATCACGATCAGAACGGAAAGCGAATGAGACCAGCGCCTTCCCGCCAGTCCAAATTGAGTACATGAAACCCAGGAGCCACGTGGCCACCTGGCTGACGAGACCTGAAACAGTCTCGTTAGAATTGCCCAATCCCAGCCAGCTCAGCCAGGGTTGGTTGGCATCGGTGATAAGGTCCTTCAAGCGCTTGAAATAGCCCGGGATGTGCGAGATCAGCGCCGAGCCCTGCTGCAGC
>CAWKMC010000014.1:0-50383 GCA_963850535.1 uncultured Alphaproteobacteria bacterium
CGCCCCCGGTTCATACCCATCAGGAGAGGCATAACGATATGCATCCCGTCGCCTGGCACCAGGCCGTTCTGGAAGTGTGCGGATCCTGGAACGCCGCCGTATCCGCGGCCAGCACGAGGTCCGACAGCAAGGGGATTTCACCATGCCGCCACGCGGGGCCGTTGATCGCCGCAATCACTGGAACTTCGATGTTGAGCAGGTTCATCAACAAGGCGCGGCCTTCCCAGTGCACCCGGTCGAACGCATTGGCCGTTATGCCCGCGCTGATCGCGCTCTGCCCCGGCGTCGCGCGTACGCCGGACCACTCATCACCCGTGCCAGTCAGGATAACTACCCGGTTCTCCTTGTCTCGCGCGACATCTGCGAACGCATCGGGCAATTCACCATGCGGGCCGAGCCCCCAACGGAGCGGACCATCGTTGGTGTGGAACCTCATCTCCAGAATGCCCTTCACACGGCGCATGTGAATGCAGCTGTACTTCGTTGCATAGCTGTCGAAGGTCGTCATTTGCGATACCCCCATCATGGCATGTCAACCATTATCCCCACGCTACCGCGGGCGGCCGAGTGACGGTCGGCTCTACGGGCGCGCGCCGATGTCAGCGGAAAGCAGGAATGATATGGCGCGCGAACAGTTCGAGCTGCCGTTCCGCGACCTCCCAGCTCATGAAGCCCTGGTCGAAGAACCAGCCGAACCATTCGAGCTCGCCCTCGCCGCCGATCTTGTGCAGCGCCTCGATCTCGCGCTTGACCTGATCGACCGTGCCGGCAATGCCGTATTTGACCTTGCGCAAGCGGTCCACGGTCCATTCATGCGGCGGCAGCGGCGTGTAGGTGGGCGTCAGCGGATAGTGCTCGGCATCCTCCGGGGTGCGGAACGCCTCCCAGAAGCCAAAACCGCCAAAATATTTCTGGAAGCCGGCGTAGTTGGTGTCGCGCAGCAGCTCGACAGCTTCGGCCTCGGTCTCGCCGAAATGCACCGCGCGGAAAGCGCCGACGCTTTCGCCCAGACCGAGCTTGCGTCCCGCCTCGCCCGCCACCTGCTGGTAGACGCGGCACAGGCGCTGGAAGTCGGGCGGGTAGGAGACCAGGATCCACGGCACGATGTCCGACTGCGCCGTGTAGCGGATCGTGTTCTCGCTGACCGAGAACGGCTGGAACAGCTTGGGGTGCGGCTGCTGGTACGGCTTAGGAACGACGCAGATGCGGCGGATCACGCCCTTGTCGTCGACCTCGCCCGGCGCGCCGTATTGGCGCGTCCATTCTGCGACCGGCCAGCGCGTGATGCCTTCCTCGTACGGATACGGCACCTTGTAGTATTCGCCGTCGTATCGAAGGATTCCTCGGTCCACGCCTTCTTGATGACCTTCAGCGTCTCCTCGTAGACCCGGCGGTTGTGGTTGTCGATCGAGGAGCCGTCCATCGGCGCGCCGGTGACGTGGTACTGCTGGCCGAGCACGTTGACCCAGCGATCCTGGTAGCCGCGGGCGAAGCCGGCGTAGATGCGGCCCTTGGTGAGATGGTCGAGCACCGCGAGTTCCTCGGCGCAGCGGATCGGGTCCCAGGACGGCAGCACGAGGCCGAGCGGGGAGAACTTGATCCGCTTCGTGCGCGCGGCGAGATCGGCGTAGAGCATCAGCGGCGCGACCGAGCACTCGTAGCCTTCGGAGTGGAAATGGTGCTCGGTGGTGGACATGACGTCGAAGCCAGCGTCGTCGGCGAAGACCGCGAGCTTGCGCAGCTCGTCGAGCATCATCTGGTAGCGCTCGTTGTTGCGCCCGATCGGTCGCAGGCGCTCCCGTTCCTCAAGCGTGGCGGGAACGGTGGGCAGCACAAAAAGCATGAACTTCATGGTGTCCTCCCGGTGTTGATACCCCGTCCCTTATCACCACGTGGGGCGAGTATTATCCGTCAAGGTGGCCCGCGAAGTGGTGTGGACTCAAATGTGTTGACCCGGCAAGTGCGGTGTTGCCCCGATCTGAAGGCAATTGCTTGGGTAAAAGCCTGTCACTAAACTATGCGTGCAACACGCGTCTCGGCGCTACGCAAGTATGCGCACTGACTAGACGTCACACGGCGGTCCTTACATGAGTTCCGGTCGGCGGTCTGAAACGCCAAGCGATGTTTCCAGAGCACGTCCAAGAGTCAACGCTGCTGCCTCCTCGAATAGCGGCGCTACGATAGTGATGCCGTACGGCACCATGTGCGTCGGACCGTCCTTTTCCTTGATCTCGGCATCCAGATAGGCGGGTATTTCCCTGGCGCGCTGTTCGGTGAACCCCGCACGGACGGTCAGGCAGGGATGGCCTGTCATATTGCCGATCAGCGTCATTTTGCCGGTGATCGTGGGCGCTAAGATCACGTCGACCTTGCGGAGTAGCGTATCAATCTCCTGCATGACCCGACGCCGGAGACGATCGAGCTGAATGTGGTCAACGGCCGACAGGAACCTCGCCTTGCGAAAACTGTTGGGCCAGGCCCCGGGATCCTGGCGCGTCAGCGTGTCGTCGGTGTTCTCGAGGGTCAGTTCCTCGAATGCCGCCGCCGCTTCCGCGAACAGGATATGACGAAGAGCGTCGTATGGCAGGTCTGGTAACCGCAGAGGTATCATGGTCGCACCCAGACCTCGCACTGTGTCAAGCAGCGCAAGTTCGAGGAGGTCGGTGAAATCATTTTCGATATAGCCCACGCGCATACCCGTGGGTGCCCGAGTAGCGTCCCAGCCGAAGGGCGCTTCGATGCTGGACACGTCGGCTGCGTCGAAGCCGCTGATCGCCGCCAGAACCAATGCGGCATCGTCGACCGAACGACAGATCGGGCCGATTTTGTCGAGGGACCAGCAGAGAGACATTGCCCCGGCACGGGACACTCGGCCAAAGGTCGGGCGCAAGCCGACAGTGCCGCATCGGGCGCAGGGAGCAACGATTGAGCCCAAGGTCTCCGTTCCGAGCGCGAACCCCGCCAGGCCGGCAGCTATGGCCGCTGCCGAACCGGCACTCGACCCCCGCGATCCTTCCTCAGTGTTCCAGGGGTTGCGGGTCTGGCCGCCATACCAGATGTCGCCAAACGCCAGGGCCCCCACGCTGGTCTTTCCGATTAGGACCCCGCCAGCGGCGGTCAGTCGGCGGATCACCTCGGCATCGGTTTCGGGGACCCTGTTTGCGAATGGCTCGGCACCCCATCCGGTGGTGATCCCGGCCGTGTCGAGGATGTCCTTCGCGGCGTATGGGATGCCATGCAAGGGACCGAGCCAGCTGCCCCCGGCCAGCAGCCTGTCCGCGTTTTCGGCCTGTGCGAGCGCCAGCGCCTCGGTAACAGTCGCGAAGCTGAGTAGAGTGGGGTCATGCCTGTGGATTCGGTCGAGATAGATCCGCGTCAGTCGGACGGAGGTCAATTGCCCACCAGCGATCCAGGCAGATTGGTGACTAACGGGCGCGAAGGCGATGTCCTCATCATTGGCCGGCAGCGGAGGTGCGATCCTTGGTATGTTCATCCGGCACTGTGCAGGCATCGTGAAACCGGGCAGACGTGGATCGAACACAGTTGCTGGCGGCAGCGAATTCGGCAGCTTCACTGCTCGGCGTCGCACCGCTAGCTCGATCTGATCAGCCAGATTGTCCAACATCTGGGCGCGTTCGGCATCAGTATATTCTATCCCGAACAGTCGCTCGGCTGCAGCTAAGGTTGCGCCATCAATTATCGAATCAGCCATTTGTCCGCTCGCACGCGATTAGACCACCAGTGTCCACAAAGCGACAGCCGGCTGGTCAATCTGACCCGCGGGACCCGCGAGAAAGCGGCACGACCGGGCGGCAGCTACTCCAAGTGCCGTCTCTCTCCACTGCTCGGCCTGCTGGCCACTTCGCCGGAGGACGTCGCGGGTGGCTCGGTGTGCAGAACAGCCGGGGTGTCACTGCGCTTCAGCCTTACTTCGCCCCCGTCGAGGACCAACATAACGCTCTTATGCCGCCGAAATTCCTTTTGGGTCCGATTCGGATTGATGCGGCGGCTGCGCCCTAGACCTTAAATGTCTCTACAGGACTCCTGTGCGGTGGTGAGGTGGTCGATATCGTCGCCGGTCACACGTTCGAGGGCGCCGGCAGCGACCAGCGCTGTACGGCCACGGTACAACGCGACGGCGTGCAGATGGTGTGCGGACGCTACTGGAGCGAGATCGAGCATTGCGGACCGGACGATCTGGGAAAACCTGATCGTGCGCACGTCGGTGCGCTAAACCAAGCTGAGCTTGACCAAATCGTTGCGAAACGGGACGCTGAGGCAAGGCAGCGCGAACGCATGGCGGACGCGACGAAAGCCCTGAGTGGGCAAGCAGCACTATAGGATGAGCATAGAAGAACGTCGCCGAGACCTATGGTTCGTAGTCCCACCAAACTGGCGCCAAATGTTAACATCGCACCAGCCATATCGATCGAAGCTCGGAACTAGATGGCTTGCGGAGGTTGGGGTTTTATGAAAGTCGCTAGTGCTAGGAGGATGTCCCTAGGCGTGGCACGCAGCGCCATGTTCGACTGGCGGCTGGCCCATCTGTAAGGAGGCGATGCTATGTCCAACAATAGTTATCATAGGGACCGAATCGCCAATCGCCGACTGCACCCCGAAACGCTGATGATGGGCTATGGGTACGCCCCTGGCCTTTCGGAGGGTTCCTATTCTTTCTGATGTCGATTTTCTGATGATGGGCTATGGGTACGCGCCGGGCCTTTCGGAAGGTTCGCTCAAGCCGCCGATATTTCTCACGTCGACATTCGTCTTCGAGAACGCGCAGCAAGGCAAGGATTTCTTCGATCTAACCTCGGGCCGGCGACGCCCACGTCCCGGCGAGAAGGCAGGTCTTGTCTATTCGCGTTTCAACAACCCTAATCTCGAAATCCTGGAGGACCGTCTGGCGATTTGGGATCAGGCGGAACGGTCTGCTGTTTTCGCCAGCGGCATGGCGGCGATTTCCACCACGCTGTTCGCGTTCCTGCGTCCCGGCGGCACAGTGCTGCATAGCCGCCCACTCTACGGCGGCACGGAGACGTTGCTGAAGAGCCAGATGGCCTCCTTCGGCATTACCGCCTACGGCTTCTCCAATGGCACCGATATGGCGGGAATGCGCACGACAGCCGAAATGGCGCGTGCAAAGGGTCGCGTGGAGCTAATCTTTGTCGAGACCCCGGCCAATCCTACCAATGGCTTGGTCGACCTTGAGGCCTGCGCCGCCATTGCCGACGAATTAGAAAAGCGCCAGGGGCTTCGCCCGCCGGTCTTGGTAGACAATACGATGCTGGGCCCCATTTTCCAGACACCGCTGAAGCATGGCGCGGACCTTTCCCTATGCTCGCTGACCAAATATGTCGGCGGCCATAGCGATCTGGTAGGCGGCAGCATTAGCGGCAACGCTGACCTTGTGAATCAGGTGATGAGGTGGCGGAGCTCCATCGGCACGCAGCTCGACCCGAATTCCTGCTGGATGTTGATGCGCTCGCTCGAAACCCTCGATATCCGCATGAGCCGCTCGAACGAGAACGCGGCTGTCGTGGCAGACTATCTGGCCAGCCACCCGAAGGTAGCCAAAGTTCACTATCTCGGCTTCCTAAAGGACAGCCGGGAGAAGGCGGTATTCGAGCGGCAATGTACCGCTCCCGGCTCTACGTTCGCGTTCGATGTGAGAGGTGGCGAGAAGGAAGCCTTTGCGCTGCTCGACCACCTTCAGATCATGAAACTTGCAGTGAGCCTGGGTGGCACTGAAACATTGATCTCACATCCGGCCTCCATGACCCATTCGGGTGTCGCGCGTGAATTGCGCGAAGAGATTGGTCTGACTGATGCGCTGATCCGGATCTCGGTCGGCATCGAGAACGTCGAAGACCTGATCTCCGACTTGGCGCAAGCGCTCGAATATGTGTGACCGCCGGCCCAAGCCGGCGCGGGCACATCCTACCTGATCAGCTTCTCCGCCTTTGGACTAGCTCGGCCCGAAAACTCCGCCAGGATCGGTTGGCGGAAATATGCCAGGTTTCGCTCGACCTGCTTCGCATTGAACGCGCCCGGGATCGCCGCAGCCACCGACGGATGGCCAAGCGGAAACTGCAGCGCGGTCGCAGACAGGTCGACGTTGCGGCGTCGGCAGATTGTTTCAATCCTCCCGACCCGCTGTATGATTTCAGCCGTCGCGGGACGCCGCGGCAGCTGCGAACTTCAGCAAGCCGTTAGTCGCTCGGTAGTTCCTTATGCACTCGATTGCCGCGAAACAGGCCGGATGAACGGGTTCTTAGCTTCTACGCGTCCAAACATTTCGACTCCATGCTGCCTCGCGAGGCAGTCGGTTCGCGTCTACGGTCGTGGCAGCCACTTCAACATCCTGGCGCTTGCTCGCAGCATTCGATCTTGCCTCGCGAATCGCCGCAGTTAGTTTTGCGGCTAACCCGCTCGCGTAATCTTGAGGTTGGAGTGGGTCAAGTCGCCAGCAGCTGTTTCTGTTGTTACCCGATGCGTTACCCCCAGCATCTACCTGCACTCGTCGGACGATCCGTAAGCGCTTGTTTTTGCTGGTGGGCGCACAAGGACTCGAACCTTGGACCCGCTGATTAAGAGTCAGGCGCTCGCGCCGCGACACATAAACCGCGATAAGAATCCTTCCCGCTAGTTTAATCTGAAAGCTGAGGACCACCTAACTAAAGCTACGGGCGCAAATATCCAGCCACGGCATCACACATGTCCGTCTCTGGTACTGACAAGACCCTGCGATGGCACCAAGCCCCGTATGGCTTAGACAACCACGAGTTCACAAGGCTCATTGATAGACCTGTCCGAAGAAAGGAGCTGCATTTTTGTATATGTTCTGGTAGCTCCCATCGAAGCAACTATCACGGCCCGGAGGTAGCCGCTCCCACCTGCTGAACATCCCCGTGACTGGACCGAATCAGGCACTGGCGGGTGGGGGTAAGTGGGGTGCCGTCGGCGTCCGCGACCGAGATGTCGGCGGTGGCAACCCCCGGCACATGTGCCGGGGGTTGCCACCGCCACGTATCAAAGGATTGATCGAGATGGTGCTGCCAGGCGGCACCTCGGTTCGGGTGGACGGGCACGCCGATGACCGGGCATTGCGCTGCGTGCTCGTGCGCGGCGAGTTGGCTGGCTACCTTGTCGATGACGAGCGTCCCAGCCTATGTTCACCCTTTATCACCGCGTGTGGCGGGAGGTGGAGGTCCCAGACAACGCCAAGCCGTGCCAGAGCGCAGACCTTGTCGTACCGACGCCTGATAGGCGTGGTGGTTGTTGTGCCAGCCCTCGCCCACCGTCAGTAGTGCGAGCAGCCAGTTGTTCCGCAATCGGTGATATAGCGCTGGCGGCCAACGACGTGAGCGAGCGAGTTGATGCAGAATGTGGCGTGCCAGCTCGCAACGGTGCTCCAGCAGAAGCTAAAGCAAGTCGCGGCCCTCCGGCGCTCAGCCATGTAGCACCCGCAAGCAGTGCCGCTGGCAAAGTGGAGCCGGTCCGGCTAGATCAGCTCCTTGTCACCGCACCAGGTCAACGCGCCGGCGCCGCCGCATAGTCGGTGGCGTCGTTGCTCGGGACAATATTCAGCCGAGGTGTGCATAGGTTTATCGAGCGCAGCCGGTACGGCTGCTGATAGCTGCGCGCCTGGCGTAAAGCCTCTCCGCGTGGCGAGCATTTGATGCGCGAGGAATCGAAGCCGGTCGTGCCGCCATCCTTTGAGCTGCGCTTCGAGATGCCGCCTGGACGGGCTCAAATTGACTTCGCGCAGTTCCAGACCCAATTCACTGACAAGCGGACCGATCCATTTCGAAGGCGATACCGCGGCTGAGACAAACCTCGCCGACCGGCTGATCCATCGCACCTCGCGCCGCTTTTGCGCGCAACCCAAACCCTCGCCGAGGATGAGGCAGTCGCGGCGGGAGCCCGCGCGACGTGTATAGTGCCGCACGGCGGCGTGGGCCTACCCGCCCCAGCATCGCGCTGCGGGCCCCGAACGTCGAGATCTGTTCTTGGCTCCCCCCATCTAGTACAGATTTGGACCACTAGACTACGGAGTATCGCTTAGTGGCCACGCCACTTCCCAATTCCACGCCAGGGCTTGACCAGGACACCGGTGCGCTCAGCACCCCGAGTTCGCATCTTCAGGTGTTGCTGGGACCGACACCAATTATCTATGGCGAGTCCAAGGAGGCCTACGACGCACTCTTCGCGCGTGTTCAGGCTTCGGTGCAACCCAAGGACATCTTCGAGGAGATTTGGGTCGGAGACGTTGTCGACTTGGTTTGGTGGACGCATCGTCTTCGCCGTTTGAGGGACGGTCTGCTGGTAGCCACAACGCAAGATGCGATAACAGAGGTAATGCGGCCCCTCATCGGTCGCGAGAAAGCGCATGTTCTTGCTGCCCGTTGGGCACAGCGCGAACCAGAATTCGTCGAAAAGCTCCAGAGCTACCTGAGACACGCTGAACTCTCGATGGATGTCGTGATGGCCCAGGCGCTACAGATAAGGATGAATGACATCGAGCGTATTGACCGGATGCTCATGAACGCTGAGGCTCGCCGTAATACGGTACTGCGTGAGATCGATCGACACCGTGCTGCCCTGGCCGATGCGCTGCGGCGCGCTATCGAAAACGTGCGCGATGCGGAGTTCACGGAGGCTGGCTGTGATCAAGCACCTGCGTGAGCGAACGCCCTCCAGTCGGGCAAAGATCGCGGCCAACCGCGCCAATGCGCAAAGGAGCACGGGCCCGACATCGACCGCCGGTAAGCAGCGAGTTGCTCGCAACGCCCTTAGCCACGGCCTCGCGATTTCCGTCTGGGCTGATCCCAGTTGTTCTGCGCAGGTCGAAGCACTTACGGCTCTCATAGCGGGCGAGGGCGCCGAAGAGTCGCGGCTTTCTCTGGCGCGCCGGATCGCCGAGGCGCAAGTCGATCTGATTCGCGTCCGCGCGGCGCGCATTCGCCTGCTGGCCCGTGGCACCGACGATCCGACGGAGGAACGCCGCACAGAATTCTACCGGATGCTGAAGGTCGCCACCGCGCTACTGCGCGACTATGGCAAAGCGGGCGATGCGGACACCCATCTGAGTTCACGCCTGGACTCATTGTATCGTCCATTAAGCGCCGCCGAACGCGCTGCCACCGTCATCGGTGACGCGGCAAAACAGCTCGCGCGGCTCGACCGCTACGAATGCCGCGCGCTTTCGCGACGGAAAGCGGCTATTCGGGCCTTTGACACCGCGCCGTTCGGTTCCGCGGCACGCTCTCCTTAACGCAGGCCTGAAAGGCGCCGCGATCGGAGTTGGAGCTGGCCCGTAGACGACAGAAGGCACAAAACGAAATCCGCGTAGTGGCGTTCCCCTCAGTTCATGAAGGACAAGGCTCTCAGAGGACGTCACGGAAGACAGCCGTCAACGTGCGCCTACGTAGCAGAGTGGGCGGCATGGTCAATTCGATGACATCCTCGGCTGTCGCACCGAGGCGCTCGGTAGCCAAGCCTCGCGCTGCGAGACGCGCAACGCATCTTCGCTGGCTCGCGCCGCAGAAACTCCTGTTTCCCCGCGTCGGGATCGACCGCGTCGGGAGTGATCCGGAGAACCTTGCATGTCGGACTAGGCAAAGTAATCATTGCGATATATCTACAAAAGTTGAATGCGGCAGAACAAACCCAATTGGTTTCGTCTCATTTTTTGGTCACTTTGTGCAGGCCGCCAACCTAATGATTTTATTGGCTCCAGTGCTTCTCGGCTCGGCCGCAAAGGTGGTGGCCGGCCATTGGTGTGCGATCCAGGTGCGATGGTGAGCGCCAAGGCGGCGATCGTGGGCACTTCCATGCGGCGCATGGTTGGGGGTGGTCCTGGGGTATTGGTTGCCTTCCGCCCGGATTATCTAGCTATATCAATGGATTTCGGGGCGAATCTGGTGGACCTCAGCTCCACCACGTCCCGCCTGAACTGTTCTGGTGCTGGCCCGACAAAAGCCTATGCCGCAGCGCCAACGACCACTGTAGCCACAGCGACGTCAACCATGGCAGTGAACCTCACTGGTAGGCACACGTCGAACATTCAAGTTGGGGCGCACACGGTCCTTTTTGGGTGTGCGAACGCTGTGAGCTGCTCCCGACCGGCTTGCCTGCAGTCCTGGCGCCTGAGGATGTTTGGGATTCCGCGACCGGCTTCAGGAAAAGACGAAGCTCAAGCCGGCCAGGCCGAGGCACATGCCCACGAACAGGCTTATGAAAACATCGATCGGTTCCATCGGTTCCTGCGGCCAATCAGAGCACCGATGGAGACACACCAGGCGCACAAAGTCAGTGATGTAGATCGCTATATTCTGCCAGCCCGACTGTCATCTTGCTGGCATACCCACTTCCGGAAACCGTGTGGACTTACGCGCCATGGGTCCGCGGATCGCTACATCAACTATGGCTTTCGCGCGGGAACTGGTACGCCTGGAATTTTCACCTTGACAGCACCTAGGTGGTTTCTGCTGGTGAAGTAAAGCATTCTCCAGTCCGTGCCGCCAAAGCCAAGATTGGTCGTCGCTGGTGCGCCGTGAACTATGCGGCCGAGCTTCTTGCCCTGTTGGTCCATGATCGATAGTCCACCGGAGCCACCGCAATAGACGTTGCCCTCGACGTCCACCTTCATGCCATCAGGCACACCGGGTTCGTCGCCGCGAAGATCTACGAACACACGGTCCGTATGCTTGGCCAGCGTGCCATTGGGCTGCAGGTCAAATGCCCGGATATGGCCACGGCGCGAGTCGTTAATATACAGCACGCTTTCATCTGGCGAGAACGCAAGGCCATTCGGCAGGACGAAGTCGGCGACAAGCAGAGTCATTTCGCCTAGATCGGGCGTGATCCGGTATACGCCGGAAAATGTCAGATCCCATTGCTGAGGCGGCATCGGGCTCGTCCAGGGATCGGTGAAGTAGATGCAGCCGTCAGACTTGACCACCACATCGTTCGGCCTGTTGAGCTGGCGGCCCTGGAAGCTGTTGGCGATCACGGTGATGCTGCCATCGAGCTCCTGCCGGGTAACCCGTCGCGAGTCATGCTCGCATGCGATGAGCCGTCCCTGTAAGTCTCTTGTCAGCCCGTTGGCTCGGTTGGTCGGCTCCTGGAAGATACTCACCCCGGTACCGGGGACGTATTTCATCCGCCGGTTATTGTGGATGTCGCTGAACAGGAGGTAGCCGCCCTCATGCCACCATACCGGGCCTTCGGCCGGGCCCTGCGAACCACCAAATCCGTCTGCCAGATCGTCGATTGGCTCTGATACAGAGATTATCCTCTCCAGTTCGGGCGCCAGCTGCTCAATACGCTTTGCACTCGGCATCCCAGATCTCCTGTGTGGTTCCTTCCCGCCGCCGACGTTAACCGCGAAAGCGGCAGTTTGACAGGTGGATTCTCCGGAACGCATCGACACAGTCACCTTGCCAGCCGAAGCGCGGCGTACCGGGTCAGCAGACCTAATCATGCTATGCAACGCTGCTCTGGGAGAAGATAGACTAGGTTGGACCGTGCACGGCTCTTGATCGTATTTCATGGATCGGGTTGCCGTGGTTCATTCGCAGCCTCTGCTGGAGGCCAAAGGCGCACTCGACCACCAGATCGGCGATCAGGTTCGGCGAGCCTACAGAACTGCAATAGACACACAGGTGACCGATCCCGCCTGTGAGATCAGAATCTAAAAGTGCGCCAGCAGGCTTGCACCGATCAGTAGGTCCAGCACCTAGCCTACCCGCTCACCAGAAAGAGGCGTCCGCTTACGACCGGTGGTGACGCGCAGGCCTGACCCTCGCGTTCACTTGCGGAAATGCACGCGATCAGGGACGCGTCGCCTGAGAATTCCGTATGTCCAACCTCCCCGCAAGACCCGTCACCGGGTCCGGATCCGCTACAACACGGCGACGGCCTCGATCTCGATCAGGAACTCAGGTGCTGCAAGTGCCGTGACCGCCACGAGCGTGTGCGCCGGCATCTTCTTGCCGAAGAACTCCTCGCGGATCGGGCCGTAGTCGGCACGGTGCCTGATGTCGGTCAGGTAGGTATTCACCTTGACGATATTGGCCATCGTGCCGCCGCCGGCCTCGACCTGTGCCTTGAGGCATTGCAATGCCGCACGCGCCTGCGCCTTGAAATCGCCTGCATGCATCGGAGCCCCTTCCGGGCCATAGGCGACTTGGCCGGCGATGAAGAGGATCGTTTCAGTGCCGCCGGTCACCTTGACTGCCTGAGAATACATTGGGGGATCGTAGATGCTCGGCGCAGCATAGGGTTCGATTTTCGGCATAGGTTTCCTCCCATCGATGCCATGGCATTCTACATCCGACATAGCGCAGCTGGAACGGGGCTGTGTAAACCAACGTCCTGGAGCTCTGTGGTTCTGGTGTTCTGGTCGTGGACAAGGCAGATGCGCATGGCTATGCGGTGCTGCGCTTTGGCGCAAAGGATCTCGAGTTAAGAAGATTCCCGGCAAACCGGCCGGCCGATTGGACGCCCGCGATCCGATCGCTGGAAAACGGAGATGGACGTACGAAGTGGACCTGCCGCTGTTGGGCAGTGTTCTGACGACAGGCGGAAATCTTGTGTTCAACGGCGATCCGCTGGGCATTGAGAGCCTTCGATGGCGATACCGGAGAAACCTCGTGGAGCTTCAATACCGGATCGGGCCTGCGCAGCGAAATTGTCAGTTACGCCGTCGATGGTAAGCAGGTACATCCTGGTCCCGAGCGGTCGTGGCTCGTTCGCCGCGACTTTGCTGCCGTCGCTGTTTCCGGAAATGTCGGAATGCCGGGGGCCGCGACGTTGATTGCGTTCACGCTTGAAAATGCGCTTACTGCCACGGACAGGGCGGCAGCGGTGCTATCAGATTGGCTGGCCGCAGCGATTTAGAAGCGGCCTACATTTTCGAGACAATCGCTGAGGGACGCGTGAAAGGCGCGCTGCGCATGCCATCCTGGCGTGGCGTGTTGACCGACGACCAGATCTGGCAGGCGACTGCCTACATTATGTCCCTCAGCAAACCATAGCGTGTCCGTAGCTCCTAGGTGCGGGGGCGGTCGCGCGGTGTGGGATCCCGCTCGAGCAGCTATGTCGTCCAATACCTGAGATGGTGCGGTAGGACATGCCGATGTGCATCGCGCCGCTGCAGTGCTCTTCTTTCAGAAGCCAGCACCACGACACCACGATTACTTATGTGGGTCATGCGGAGCAGCGGGATCGGGTTTAAGTCGAGGTCGATCCCGCCCGGCGCGGCCGTCGGCCTCTGGCATCAAGGCAAGAAAACTCATAGTCGCAGTTGTCGCACTTAATTTCACTTGAAGCTCGCGCATTCCACGGGTCCACTGGCAAGGCGCGTTCCTATGTGCAGCCTGCCGGCGCCGGGGCAAGCCTGTCTCTCCCGACACCTTCGGCTATGATGTGGTGCTGATCACCGAGGCCGGTCGGCCAACGAGCCGCTTGTCGGGTGGTTTTGAGGAGAGCCACGATGAAGTTCGGCGTGTTCTACGAACATCAATTGCCACGTCCCTGGACGACGACCAGCGAATACGACCTGCTGCAGCAGTCGCTCGCTCAGTTCCAATTTGCCGACCAGCTCGGCTACGACTACGCCTGGGTCGTTGAGCACCACTTCCTTGAGGAGTATTCACACTCCTCCGCGCCGGAAGTATTCCTGGGTGCTGCAAGCCAGCGCACCAAGAATATCCGCCTCGGCCATGGCGTAATTCAGCTCACGACCAACCAGCCGCAGCGTGTGGCGGAGAAGGTGGCCACGCTCGATCTGCTGTCAGGCGGCAGGGTCGATCTCGGCATGGGCGAGGCGGCCGGCCCCGCCGAACTGCATCCGTTCGGCGTTCGCGTCCGCGATAAGCGCGACCGCTGGGAAGAAGCGGTGCGTGCCATCATCCCGATGTTCAGCCACGACAACTGGGAGTTCCATGGCCAGTACTACGACTTCCCTGCGCGAAACGTGATTCCCAAGCCACTACAGAAACCGCATCCGCCGCTCTGGGTCGCCTGCTCAAATATCCGCACAATCGGCGATGCCGGACGGTGGGGCATGGGCGCGCTGGGCTTTAGCTTCGTCTCACCGGAGGCGGCGCATGCCTGGGTGCATCGCTACTACAACAACCTGTTGCATCGACCGCAGCCTCTGACCGACTACGCCGCCAATCCCAACATCGCCATCGTCAACGGCTTCATGTGCGCGCCCACCGACGAGGAAGCGATCGCAGCGGCGTCCGGTTGGACCTTCTTCATTTTCGCGCTGAGCTACTATGGGCGGAAAGGCATCGACGCACCGGGAACCGGCGATCTTTGGCGCGAGTACCAGGACTGGCGGCAGACCGACAAGGCGAAGCAGGCGCTACGCAATGGCCTGATCGGCTCGCCGGAGACCATTCGCAGGCGGCTGCGCCAGTTCGAGGAGGCGCATGTCGATCAGGTCATTCTGCTCAATCAGGCCGGTCGCACGACGCACCAAGCGATCTGCGACAGCCTTGAGCTGTTCGCTCGCGAGGTGATGCCGGAATTCCATGAGCGCCAGTCCGCGCAGGACGCCTGGAAGGCCGACGTACTGGCTGGCCGCATCGTACTGGAGGAACTGGAGACCGAGCAGTACGATCTTTATGCGCACCAGAACGAGGACATTGTTCGCCTCACGCCGGAGCAGCTGAAGCAACGCATGGCAGAGAAGGAGAGAGCATCACAGGGCGCCGACTGAATGGTGCGCTTTCTCGGCTGCCTATTGGCGGTGCTGCTGTCGGCATCCGCACATGCCGCTGACCTGCCCGCACCATGGGTCGAACTGGCCAGCGACGGTGAGCTGGATGTGCGGGCGGTCGTCGCCCCTGGGATGCCGTGTCCCGAGGTCAAAGCCGATGGGACCAGATTGCCCGCAGATAGCCGGGGCAAGGCCGACGCGAATTATCCGCTACAGGTGTGCATTGCCCATACCTTCGCCGCTGCGCGCCGGATCACGGTGGACGGCATATCGGTCCCCACGTTGCCAGCAAACATCGGGCATATCGTGGTGATCGGCGACACGGGCTGCCGGCTCAAGGATGACTTCGTCCAGGACTGCAATGACCCGGTCAAGTGGCCGTTTGCACAGGTGGCGCGACTGGCCGCCGCTCGCCATCCCGACCTCGTCATACATGTCGGCGACTACCACTACCGGGAGACACCCTGTCCGGCGTCGCGGCCAGGCTGCGCGGGCAGTCCGCATGGTGACAACTGGGCTGTCTGGCAGAAGGACTTTTTTGACCCCGCCGCGCCGCTGCTGGCGGTCGCTCCTTGGTCCTTGTGCGCGGCAATCACGAGCTTTGCAGTCGCGGCGGCCACGGCTGGTTTCACCTGCTCGATCCGCATCCCACTGCGGATCCGTGTGTCAATATGACTCCGCCTTACGCGCTGAACCTTCCCCCGCTTCATCTATTGATCTTTGATAGCGCTGATGCAGACGATTCCATCAACCTTGGCAAGGTCGCCGTGTACCGTGCGCAGCTGCAGGCGTTGCTGGCGAACGTGCCCCCGTATGCCTGGCTCCTGACGCACCGTCCCGTGTGGGCGCTGGCGCAGGATCCGGGTGCAAAGCCAGGAGATACGCTGAATGCGACCGAACAGGCGGCGATCCGGGGTCTTGTGCCGGCTAATCTGGACATGGTGATGTCCGGTCACGTACACCACTTCACCAGCTACGACTTTGGCCCAAGGCGGCCGGCTCAGCTGGTGGTGGGCGGAGGGGGTGATGCCAATGAGGCACTTTCGCAGCCGGCCAGGCCGGGCATTCCCATCGACGGGCTGAACATCCGGCGTGTTCTGGATATCTCGGACTATGGCTACTTCTGGCTTAAGTGCGCCAACCAAGTCTGGACCGGCACTGTGTATCGGATCACGGACCAGCCGCTGGCGCAGTGCTGGCTGCATCGGCGCGCCGTGACTTGCCATTCCGCCGGGCGGTGATGGCCGATCCGACGCGCGAGGGCGCCTATGACCTTCTGACGGCGGTGTTCGACCGGCACCGTCCGCTCGACGAGGCGTTGGACGCGCTGTCTCAATCGGATCCTCGCGACCGTGCAGCAGCGCATCGGCTGGCTGCCGCGGTGCTCCGGCGGACCGGAACGCTCGACGCGGCGCTTGAGCCATTTCTCCGTAAGGCACCTCCGGATTCGGTGCGTCAAGTGCTGCGCATCGGTGCCGCCGGCCTGTTGTTTCTCGGGACGCCGGATCATGCCGCTGTGGCAACCGCGGTCGCCTTGGCACGCGCGCGCGAGTTCGCACCGTTTGCCGGTCTGGTCAACGCCGTGCTGCGACGGGTTGCTCAGGCAGGCACTGAGCTCATGGCGGAGCTGGATGCACCGCTCCTCGACACACCGGCGTGGCTATGGGCCTCGTGGGGTGACACAGCGCGCGACATCGCAATTTCGCATCAGCATGAGGCACCGCTCGACCTCACTCTGAAAGGGGACACCGCCCCTCCCGGCGGTATATTGACGCCCACGGGCTCGCTACGGTTCGCAGCGGGAACGCGCGTCACCGAGATTCCAGGCTTCGAACGCGGTGAGTTCTGGGTACAGGATGCCGCCGCCGCATTGCCCGCGCGCTTGCTTGCCGTGCGAGCCGGCGAGAATGTCGCTGACCTGTGTGCCGCGCCTGGCGGCAAGACAGCGCAGATGGCCGCGAAAGGCGCTGCGGTCGTCGCATTGGAACGCGATTCCGTCCGTCTCGCGCGGCTGCAGCAGAACCTACAGCACTGGCACTTGCAGGCTGAGGTCGTTCAGGCCGATGCAGCGATATGGTCTCCAGACCGTCCGTTCGACGCGATTCTGCTCGATGCACCCTGCAGCGCCACCGGCACGATTCGCCGCCACCCCGACGTGCCGCATCTCAAGCGTCCACGCGACGTGCGTGCACTGACCGAGGCACAGGACCGGCTGCTGCACGCGGCAGCGACAATGCTTCGTCCTGGTGGCAGGCTGATCTATTCGGTGTGCTCGCTGCAGCCGGAGGAAGGTGCACCTCGCGTGCAATCAGCCATAGCTGCAGGCGTTCTGCGCCATGACCCATTCGCCGGAGCCGAAATTGCGGATCTGCCGGAAGCGCTGACTCCGGACGGGTTCTTGCGTACCTGCCATGCATGTGGGGTGACCGCGGCGGAATGGACGGCTTCTTCGTTGCGCGATTGATCAAGAACTGAGCGCACTGCTTGTCTTCAGCGAACGCGCCTGTGTACAACCGTTCATGCCTCATTCAGGACCTGGGCGAATCACTGTAGCGCCGAGCCTGCTGGCTGCGGACTTCACGCGTCTGCACGAGGAAGTTGCAGCGATCGAGGCTGCCGGAGCCGATTGGCTGCATCTCGACATCATGGACGGCCACTTCGTTCCGAACATCAGCTTCGGTCCGCCCATCCTGCAGAGCCTACGTCCGCATTGCCGGTTGCCGTTCGACGTGCACCTGATGATCGAGCCAGTCGATCCGTTCGTCGCAGCATTCGCTGATGCCGGGGCCGACCATATCCTGATCCATCCGGAGGCCGGCCCTCATCTTCACCGCACACTTCAGCTTATTCGCGGCCATGGGAAACACGCCGGAGTCGTTTTGAACCCGGCGACCCCCGTCGACGCCATTGCATGGGTGCTCGATCTCGTCGACATCATCCTGGTGATGACGGTAAATCCTGGATTCGGCGGGCAGGCATTCCTTCCGTCGCAGTTGCCCAAGATCGCAGCGTTGCGTCGGATGATCGATGCGTCGGGGCGCACCATCGCGCTGTCCGTCGATGGCGGTATCTCGCCGAAGACGGCGCCAGACGCGATCGCGGCGGGCGCGGATACGCTGGTTGCCGGAACGGCAGTGTTCGGTGCGCAGGACTACGAAGCGGCAATAGCCGCACTGCGCGGTGGGGCACCGGCTGCATGATGACCAGCACGGATCCGCGTCGCTGGTTGCGCGATGCGCGTCGCGTCATCGCGCGTCTGCCAAACCTGCGCATGGGGCGGGTGCCGGATGCGCCGGCATTGCCCGTTCGCGATCCCTGGCCAGGTGATCCGGGCCGCGGTGCCAGGCTGTTGCGCGGTGAACTCGAGCTTGCTGGCGGTGTGCGCCCGCTGCGACCGGGTGGTTGGGGCGGACCGTCTGGCTCGCTCCTGCTTGACGCGGCGGCGCACGGTTTCACCTGGTTGCGCGACCTGCGTGCGCTCGGTACCGACGCGGCTCGGTTGCGTGCGCGCGCGCTGGTCGCGGACTGGGTGAATGCGCCGCCCAGTGAGCCGATCGCACATCGCCCGGATGTCGTTGGCGCACGTATCGCAGCGTGGCTCGGGCACTATGACTTCTTCGCCGCCACCGCCGACGATGCGTTTCGCCAAAGGCTGATGGCACGGTTGGTGTCGGATGCCCGCAGCCTCTCCGCGGCGCTTCCGGCCGAGGCATTGGACGCCAGGGCGCTGACGGCGCTGAAGGGGTTGATCGCGGCTGCCGTGGCACTGCCCGAACATGCCGGCTTTCTGACACGTGCGTTGCGGTTCTTGCCGCAGGAGATCGTTCGTCAGGTGCTGCCTGATGGCTGCCATGCGGAGCGCAGTCCCGCGGCTCAGCTGGCAGCGTTGCAGGACCTGACCGAAATCCGCGCTCTGCTGCAGGCCTCACAAACCCAGCCGCCGACGGCGCTGACCGGAGCAATTGAGCGGATGGCGCCGGCGCTTCGCGTGATGCGCCATGGCGATGGCGGTTTGGCGCTGTTCAACGGCAGCCGTGAGGAGACCAGCGGCCTGATTGACATGGCGCTGACCCAGGCCGGGCGCAGCAGCCGAGGTCCCTCGGCCTTGCTGGACGGCGGCTTTCAGCGCCTGCAGGCCGGCCGCAGTGTGCTTATCGTCGACTGCGGCGCGCCGCCTCCTCCAGGCGTGGACCGCTACGCCCACGCCGGCACCTTGTCGATGGAACTGTCGGTCGGGCGGGACCGGATGATCGTCAACTGCGGTGCGGTCCCCGCCGGCGGACCGGAATGGCGGGATGCGACGCGGGCGACCGCCGCTCACTCCACGTTGGTGATCGCCGACGTCAATTCCTCGGAACTGAAGCCGGACGGTCTCGGTCGTCGCCCGGTGCTAGTGGAGGCGCAACGGCAGGAGGCCAATGGCGCACATTGGCTGGAAGCCAGCCACGACGGCTGGAAGAAACTGTTCGGTGCGGTGCATCGGCGTCGGCTCTACTTGGCAGAGAGCGGCGAGGACATTCGCGGCGAGGATGCGGTGGAAGCGCCGACACCGCAGCCGTTCACGCTGCGCTTCCATCTGCATCCCGAAGTGAATGCCAATCTGCAGCAGGATGGCGAGGCGGTGCTGCTGCGCCTGCGATCAGGGGGTGGTTGGCGACTGCGTGCCGACGGCGCGCGCATGAGCCTGGAGGAGAGTGTCTATCTCGGGGGCCAGGAACCCCGCCGTACAGAACAGGTGGTGCTGACCGGTTACGCCGATGGCCCGCAACAGGTGAAATGGGCAATCAGCAAGGTGGGATAGCGACCAGCGGTCGCTATCCGCATGGCCGGCCTTGAGCCGGCCATCCACGCCTTGAGCGGGCCATCCTGTCTTGATGAGACGCTTGAAGGTTATCGAAGTCACCAACGTCGACTTCTCCCTAGTGCAGTTTCTGCTTCCGCTGATGCGGGCAATTCGGGCGCGCGGCCACGAGGTCATCGGTGTATCCGCCGATGGGCCACTGCTAGCGAAGCCGCGTGCAGAAGGCTTTCGGATCGAGGCGCCGGGGTTGGAGCGCACCGTTTCGCTGCTGGCACACTGGCGCGCTTTCCGCGCCCTGGTGCGGCTGTTTCGTGCTGAGAGGCCGGACCTGGTCCACGCGCACATGCCGATCAGCGGGTTTTTGGCCCGCATGGCGGCATGGTGGGTGGGGGTGCCGCTCATCGCCTACACGGGTCATGGGTTCTGGTTCAATTTCCCGGGATCCTGGCCGCGCAGCGTGCTGGGTTACTCGATGGAGTGGCTGGCGGCACGCGTCACCGACACGTTTCTGACCGTGAGCGAAGCAGAAGCGCGGGACGCGAAACGGTTGCATATCCACGGCCGCGCCGTCGCGATTGGCAACGGCCGTGATCCGACGCGCTTTCGCCCCGACCTGGTCGTGCGTCAGCGTGTCCGTGCTAGGCTTGGGGTGCCGGACCGGCAGGTCGTCGTGCTCGCGGTTTCGCGGCTGGTCTGGCACAAGGGCTATCCGGAGCTCGCCGCTGCGATGCGCGTGCTGCCTGATCTGGCGCTGTGGGTCGTCGGAGAGCGCCTCATCTCGGATCGCGGCGAAGACATGATCACCCTACTGCGGAACGCCGGTCTGGGCTGCCGCCTTCGACTACTCGGTTACCGTGATGACGTACCCGAGCTGATGGCAGCGGCTGACATCTTCGCGCTGCCCACCCGCTTCGAGGGCCTGCCAATGTCGGTGATCGAGGCGATGCTGACTGGTCTACCGGTGGTCACGACCAATGTGCGCGGTCCGGCGGAACAGGTGCTGGCGGATGTCACCGGTCTGCTGGTGCCACCAGGCGAACCGACCGCGCTTGCGGCCGCGTTGCAGCGTCTGGCTGCTGATCCGGCGCTGCGTGCGCGCATGGGCGCGGCCGGACGCGAGCGTGCGCGGCAGCGCTACGACGAAGCCAAGGTGCTCGCACGCACGCTGGACCTGTTGGGGTTGTAGGGTTATCCCGCGCCGCATGACCGACATCGTTCCCATCCGTCGTGCACTGATCTCGGTTTCCGACAAATCCGGCCTAGTCCCGTTCGCGCAGGCACTCGCTGCCCAAGGCGTCGAGATCCTTTCCACTGGCGGATCGGCCAGGGCGCTGCGCGATGCAGGTGTTGCGGTGAAGGAAGTGTCCGAGCATTCCGGCTTCCCGGAAATTTTGGATGGCCGCGTCAAGACTTCTGGTGCCACAGATCCACGGCGGGATTCTTGGCCGGCGCGACAGCGAAGAACACCTGGCGCAGATGGCAACACATGAAATTGCGCCGATCGATCTTGTCGCGGTGAACCTCTATCCGTTCGAAGCCACTGTGGCGCAGGGTGCGTCAGAGAACGCGTGCATCGAGAACATCGACATCGGCGGCCCGGCACTGATCCGCGCGGCGGCAAAAATCATGACTTTGTCGTTGTGCTGACCGAACCGGAACAGTATGCGGCGGTGCTGGAGGAGTGGCAGCAACACGGCGGCACCACGTTCGCACTGCGCCGACGGTTGGCTGGCGAAGCCTATGCGCGCACGGCTGCCTATGACTCAGCGATTGCCGCCTGGTTTGCCGAACGGCGCGGTGAGGCGTTTCCGCGGAGGCTTACCGTCACCGGCGCGTTGCGGCAGACGCTGCGCTACGGCGAGAACCCGCACCAGTCGGCGGCATTCTATGCAACCGGAGATCGGCCGGGTGTCGCCACGGCAACGCAGCTGCAAGGCAAGGAACTCTCCTACAACAACTTGAACGATACCGATGCCGCATTTGAATGCGTCGCGGAATTTGACGGACCCTCTGTAGCGATTATCAAGCACGCCAACCCCTGCGGCGTGGCGACTGCAGCAACACTGGCGGAAGCCTGGGACAAGGCGTTCTTGTGCGATCCCGTCTCGCCGTTTGGCGGCATCGTGGCGGTGAACCGCACGCTGGATCTTGCTGTGGCGGAGAAGATTGCCGCGATCCTTACCGAGGTGATCATCGCGCCGGACGCCGATGATGCCGCCAGGCAGTTGCTGGCGCCCAGAAGGAATTTGCGCTTACTGCTGACCGGCGGCATGCCGGATGCAACAGCATCGGCGCTGACATTTCGCAGCCTGTCCGGTGGGTTCCTGGCGCAGACTCGCGACAATGGCCGCGTTAAGCGAAGTGAACTGCGCGTCGTCAGTCAGCGTCCGCCGACTGAAGTGGAACTCGTCAACCTGCTGTTCGCCTTTCGGGTCTGCAAGCACGTGAAGTCGAACGCCATCGTCTATGCTAAAGATCGCGCCACTGTAGGCATAGGTGCTGGTCAGCCCAGTCGTGTGGACAGTGCGCGTATCGGTGCGTGGAAGGCAAAAGCAGCAGCGAAGGCCGCGGGGCTTGATTTGCCACTGACACGCGGCAGCGTCGTTGCATCGGACGCGTTCTTCCCATTCGCGGATGGACTGGAGGCCGCGATCGCCGCTGGTGCTACCGCCGTCATTCAGCCGGGCGGATCAGTGCGCGACGCGGAGGTGATCGCTGCGGCCGATGCAGCGGGTGTGGCGATGGTGTTCACCGGAATGCGGCATTTCCGGCACTGACAGTAGCTGCGCTCGACCAAAGCAGCGCCATTCAACTCTCGCGTTCAAACCCTTCTCGGCTTGCATTGAAGTGTGTTGCTCGTTGGCGCCGCATGCGAAGTTTCGCCGGCGCGGCTATGCCTGGAAGGATTTTTCTCAGGCAATTTCCGCCCGGAACCTGTGACTGAGATCACTGCCGAGTGGCCGTTGTGAGACCGAAACTCTGTGCAGCTCAGAGACGAAGTCCAGCCGACCGTTGCAGATGACACCGTCTGGGCGTGTGGTCACAGGGAGTGAATGTCATGGCGTTGCTATTTGGGCAGACTGTCGGGCCAGAAGTCATCTTCGCACCGGATCCCATTGGCCACGTGCCGCGGGTCACTCCACTTGCCGATGGCAGCTTCATTCTCGCCTGGCAGAGTGATACGGGCGATCTCGTTGCCAAACACCTGGATTCTGCCGGAAGTTTCACGACAGGCGACTTCCTGCTGGGTGTTTCGTCGTTTGCCAATGCGCAGAATTGGGCACTGACAACGCCGCTGATCGTGCAGGGCCAGGACGGTTCCATCACCACCGATTTTGGAATGCTGAACACGCCCACTCACGACGAGATCGGCATCCACACGGTGGACGCGGCCTTCGACGATACCAGCTTTCCATTCATGATCCCGAGGGCGTCCAGCGCCGGAGAAACGCTTGTTGACGCCGTATCCACGTTCAGTGGCACCGCCGTCGCATACGAGCAGGGCGCCGCCGGCAACCTGACCCATACTTACCTTCGCTGGTACAACGCCGACGGCACATCGCTGCCGACCGACAATCAGTTGGGCAATCCGGGTAAGTCCGGGTCGCAGATGAACCCTAAGATCTTGTCGCTGGTCAACACGGTCGATGCCGTCTATGCACATGTCAATCCTGACGGCAGCTCTGATATTCGCTTTGAGGAGTTGACACCCAACGGTATCAACAGCAACGCGATCGGTGTCAGCGGCACTGGGACCCCGTTCGCGAACTTCCCGGACATGACGCGACTGCCCGACAGCTCGCTGGTCGTCGTCTGGCAGGATCAGGACGGCGTGATGATCAAGCACATGCTGTCGAACGGGATCGTGCTTGGGACCACCCGCGCTCCCAACTCGGCGGGTGCGTTCCTGCCCAAGGTCGCGGCTCTGAAGGATGGCAGCTTTGTGCTCGCCTGGACGGCGGGATCCGGTACCGAACAGGATGGGTCTCCGAACGAGGACCTATTTCTGCAGCACTTTGGTTTCAACGCGCAGGGTTCGCTCGTGGCTTCGGGTTCACTGATCCATCTGGCGGAACCGGGTGATCAGGGCCTGTTCGAGATGAGTATGAAGACGCTCACCGATGGGCGTGTCGTGTT
Source organism: uncultured Alphaproteobacteria bacterium (assembly GCA_963850535.1). GTDB lineage: Bacteria > Pseudomonadota > Alphaproteobacteria > Acetobacterales > Acetobacteraceae > JAMXLO01. Next base: position 23,676 of record CAWKMC010000014.1, read on the forward strand.
GGCCTATGCGACCGAGACCGGCGATGCCACCAACGTGACAAACCTCGCCTATCGGTTTCTCGATTTCAGCTCGTCGCTGCTGAACGGTAACCTGGGCAACGTGGTCGCAGTCCAAAGTGACGGCACAATGACTTCCGACTCAGGATCGGCTGGCTTGAACCTCGGTAGCATTCAGGTTGGGGGCGAGCTTAACGCGGCCAGCGTTTCGGCGGCTCAGTTGAGCAAGGCAGTAGGTGGTGCTCCGGCGATGAGCTTCATGGCGGCAGCAGTGACGGCAACGCCGGACAGCGGTGCGGCCGGCTCCCACGCGTTCGCAATCAGCGCACTGCCCAGCGATGCGAGCGCCGCGCCACACATGACCGACTTCAATCCAGCGACCGACACAATGCTGCTAAGCCATCAGGCGTTTGCCGAACTCGCGCAGGGGCCGCTTCCGATCGATGCCTTCTTCGCCGGTCCGACAGCGCACGATGCGTCTGACCGGATCATCTATGACTCCACGACCGGCGCGTTATCCTACGACGGCGATGGTAACGGACCGGGTGGCGCGACGGTGCTGGCGATGGTGCAACCTGGTCTCGCAGTCCACGCTGGCAACTTCGTGGTTGGCTGATGTTCGGTATCCACGATCATTCCTTGCGACCGCCTTGGCGTGCGGAGGACTGTGTTGTCTGTCTTATTCGGCAGCAAGCCGCTCCGCAACGCGATCCTTGATCGATACGCGCCAGTGGATTCGGTCTTCGTTCGGCGGATAGTCGCCGGCGGCACGGTGATACGAGCAGCGGTTGTCCCATATCACGATGTCGCCGACACGCCATTTGTGCCGGTATTCGCCATTGGGTTGAATCATGTAGCCGGTCAGTTCGTCGATCAGTGCATCACTCTCGTGCGCTGACACGCCCTCGATCGATTCGACCTTGCCTGGATCGAAATATAGCGACTTGCGCCCCGTCTCCGGATGCGTCTGGATGATCGGATGAAAGACCGGCGTCCAGTCGCGATCTTCCTTGTTCAGCAGCTCGCGATGCTTTCTGCGCCCACCATAGGTGAATGCGCCGACTCGTCCCTCCAGCCGCTGCTTCAGTCGCTCCGGCAACGCTGCGTACGCTGCGTAGCCATTGGCGAACAGTGTGTCGCCGCCTGTGCTGGGAATTGCCAGCGCGTACAGCTGTGTCGCCTTGAATGGCTCTGCGTCATATGCGCCATCCGTATGCCAGCCTTCCGCACCACGCCGGTAGATCGCGTCGATCAGCCTGCCCTCGGCATCAAATTTGTTCATGCCCAGCAGGGTGATTTCGGGCACTTCGGGATGTCGCGTGCTTTTCGACGGGTGCGGCACGACGATACCGAAGCGCCGGCTGTAACGGAGAAACTGTTCGATCGTCAGTTCCTGATCGCGGACCACCATCACATTGTGGTCGAGCCAGGCCTGGTAAATTGGCGCAAAGCCGGTATCGTCCAGCGTATTGACATCGACGCCGGTCACCTCGACGCCGATCTGCGGACCCATGCGACGAATCTCAACCATGGCTGCGCCTCACTATAAAATCCAACGTTGCATCGGCTGCGCGATCCGCATGCGTGGCCGCAACATGATATGAATCACCGGGCAACACCAACAGCTCGGAATCCGGTATCTGCAGCTGCCAAGCGCGCATTTCCTCGACCGAGCCGAGCCCGCTCTGCTCAGTGGTGATGACCAAGGTCGGGCAGCTGATCTTCGGCAAATCGGCGCGAATGTCGGCGCAGGCGATCGTGCCCATGAACCCGAGCTGGGTGGAAGCCGCGGTGCGGCCCATGAACTTCGCCCACCATTCGACGCCTTCCTGTGGGAATGCGCTGCCCAACCGATTGCCCATATTCTGCCGCGCCCAGTATTCGACGCCGTGCGTCTCGAAGTCGCGGATCAGTTCGGGCACCTTTTCAGCAGCACCGATGCGCAACGGCGGCGGGGTACCAACCACGGTGAGGGTCATCACGCGGTCTGGACGGCGTGCAGCGAAGCCTCGCGCGATCGTGCCGCCGATCTTGGCGCCGACCAGGTGGAATCGCTCGATGCTGAGATGGTCCATCAGAAGGCAGAAATCCTGCGTCAGCCCATCCAGGCTCCAAGGATAATCGCGGGGCATCGGCGCCGAGTCACCGAACCCGCGCATGTCGGGTCGCACCACGCGATATTGTCGCGCCAGTTTGGGCACCCAGGCATACCAGGCAAGCCCACTCTCAGCATTGCCGTGCAGCATCAGGATGGTCTGCGGATGGCGCCATGGATCGGTGAAATCATCCACCCGGTAGTGCATATCGAGGTCAGGCGGAATGTGCAGTCTGCTCATCTTTACTGTGCCTCCTCCCGCCAACGCAGCATCAGCCGCTCGCTCTGCTTCAGCAACTCGTGCAATCCAGTGGCGATGATCATCAGCACGAACAGCGCCGCGAACACGCCGCCTGTATCGTACTGTCCGGCAGCTGCCTCGATGAGATATCCCAGTCCCTTGTTCGACGCCATCATCTCGCCAACCACCGCGCCGATCAATGCATAGGGAACCGAGCTCTTCATCCCGGTGAAGATCCAGATCAGTGCCGATGGCAGGATCACCTTGCGAATGATCTGACCACGCCGTGCGCCCATCAGGCGCAGCACGTCGATCAGCTCTGCCTCCACCGCCAGCGTGCCGGCATAAGTGTTGTAGAACACCAGGAAGAACACGACGAAGGTCGCGAGCACGACCTTCGAGGTCAGGCCGACGCCGAACCACAGAATGAACAAAGGCGCCAGTGCGATCTTGGGCAGGCTGTAGAACGCGACGATGAACGGGTCGAGCACCGCGGCGAGCCGCCGGTTCAGTCCGAGCGTGAGCCCCACAGCAACACCGGAGATGGCGCCGAAGCCGAAGCCCATCAGGGTCTCGGTCAACGTCACTTCGACGTGCAGCCAGAGCTGGCCGGTCGCGACCCACTCGCTAAGCTGACGCCAGATTTCCGACGGGCTTGAGATCCAGAACGGCTTGATCAGCCGACCGCTGGCAAATTCCCAGGCCGCGAGGCAGATCACGACGATCGCCCCGCGCCAAGCCAGGTACAGTGAGGAACTCACGGCGTGCTGCCGGCTGTTTTGCATCGAGTTCTACCCGACCCATTTCGACCGGTGCGGCATCGGCTTCGGACATGGCTCAGGCAACCATTACGTCGCTACGGACGCTCGCTTCCAGGTAAGACCATAGACGGTCGTGCAATTCGCCGAAATGCGGGTCGAAGCGGACGCGGAACACGTTGCGCGGGCGCGGCAAATCGACGACTTCGATCGCGCGAATGCGTCCCGGCCGTGACGAAAACACCGCGACGCGATCCGCCAAGCGTCAGGGCCTCGGCCAGGTCGTGTGTGACGAACACCACCGTCTTCTGCGTGCCGGTCCACAGCTTCAGCAATTCGTCGTGCATCACCAGCCGCAGCTGCGCATCCAGTGCGCCGAACGGCTCGTCCATCAGGATGGTTTCTGGTTCGTAGGCGAGAGTGCGCGCCAAGCAGGCGCGCCGGCGCATGCCACCGGACAGTTGCGCCGGATAGGACTTCTCGAACCCTCCAAGGCCGACGCGTTGCAGCCACGAATGGGCAACCTGTCGGCGTTGTTCTCGGCTGTCCCCGCGCAACTCCAGGGCGATCGCAACATTGTCCTCCACCGTCCGCCAGGGCAGCAGCGTGTCGCGCTGGGTCATGTAGCCGACATCGGTGTTTGGACAAGGGACCGGTGCGCCGCGGTAAAACACCTGTCCCCAGTTAGCTGGCAGCAAACCCGCAGCCATGTTGAGCAATGTGGACTTTCCGCAGCCGCTCGGGCCGACGACGGCGAGGAATTCGCCCTGCCGTACCGTCAGGTTCACCTGCTCGCACGCGGTGACCGCGCCGGCGCGCGTTATAAACCGGCGACCGACGTTGCGATACTCGATCAGCGGCTCATCGTTCAATGCGTCAACTCCTGCATCGCCCTACGCACGAACGAGACATCGACCGCTTCACTGTATGGGACCGGTCCGTTGCTGTTCGGCGGGAGGACTGATTTTTCGAATTCCAGCTCTTTGGCGAAGCTGGTTTCGGTGATGTCGGGGCTGGTCGGAAATGCCGGCAGGTAATTCTGCCAAGCCGTGTCGAAAGCCGCATCGTCCATTTCCTTCAGGAATGGGCGCGTCGCACGCTTTGCCGCGGCAGGATCGTGCGCGATCAGCAGTTCGGCGCGAGTGACGGCTCTTGCCATCGCATAGGCGATGTCCGGATGTTGCTTATTGTACGACGCAAGACCATACAGCGTGCCGTAGCTGACCCCAGCAAGCTGCGGAATGTCCTTCAGCCGGTCGATGACATCGACCGTCAGCCCTTGCATGCCGGTCAGCACCTCGACCGGTGGCAGGCAGGAACAACCATCGACCCGGCCGGCCTGGAGTGCCGCAACCTGCGAGCTAACTCCACCGAGAGGGACGATCTCCAGGTCATGATCCGGGTCCATGCCGATGCTGCGGAACAGGTAGCGCATGAACAGGTCCGACGTCGCGCCAGGCGTGGTGATGCCGATGCGGAGACCCTTCATCGCCTCCAGCCGCTGTTTTAACGGCGTGTTCAGGCTGAGGCCGCGCTGCTTCGCGATCTCGCTGCGCACGGCCATCGGTCCCTGGAACAGTGACAGCGTCGCGAGTGCGCGCACGTCGTCAGCCGCGCCGATGCGCCATGACGCCGTCGAACAGGACCGACGCTGAAAACTGCCCACCACCGCCTACGAGACCGGTCATTGCCTTCGGGCCGCCGCCCGCCAGAACGACATCGAGCTGAATGCCCTCATCCTGGAAGTAGCCTGCTGTCTGCGCAATGAACAGCGGGACGAAGTTGAAGCTCAGGCTGCTCTGCACCAGCGTGATTTTGGTCAGATCCTTCGCCTGCAGCGGCAATACCACCAGGGCAGTCAGCACCAGGACCATGGCCAACGGCACGCGACGCATGCATCCTCCAGATGCGGTTGATTGCGCCGAACGGTAGTTGCCGGCCAGCGCCCTGGTCAAATTGGACCCCTGAGACACGCCGCCGTTATACTGGATGCCAGTGACCGAGGAGCGATCCATGCATCTGTTTCAGCAGCACGCGGTGCAGGACCCGACCGCTGCGGCCGCAAAGATTCCGGTGATCGACTATGGCCCGTATTTCGCCGGTGAGCCCGGCGCGCTGCAGCGCCTGGCCGAGCAGGTGCGTTATGCCTGTGAGAATATCGGCTTCCTGTACGCAATGAACCACGGTGTGCCGCAGGAGGTGATTGACCGTGGCTTCGCGGCGTCGCGTCAGTTCCATGCGCTGCCGCTCGAAGAGAAGCTGGCGCTGCGGCTGAACCAGAACAACATTGGCTATATGCCGATGAATGCGTCGGTGCAGGCGGCGTCGAAGGTGCATAAGGCGACCAAGCCGAACCAGAACGAAAGCTTCTTCATCAGCTATGATCGTGGGCCGGATCATCCCGATGTGATGGCCGGCGTTCCGCTGCGCGGACGTAACCAGTGGCCAGGAGGTGTGCCGGGGCTGCGCGATGAGATGATGGCGTATTTCCGGGCACTTAACGCGATGTGCGACCGCATGCTGCCGGCGTTCGCGGTTGCGCTTGATATGCCGTCAGATTTCTTTGCGTCGTTCTTTGCCCATGAGTGCCACGCCAATCTGCGCTTCCTGCATTACCCGCCGCAGGCGGACGTGAGCGAGAACACGTTCGGTACTGCGCCGCATACCGATAACAGCTTCATGACGGCGCTGGCCCGGACCGATGTGCCCGGTCTCGCGATCCGGCTGCCGACAGGGGAATGGTTCCCGCCGCCGGTGATCCCCGGCACGTTTCTTATCAATCTTGGCAACATCATGCGGCGCTGGTCGAACGACAGGTTTCTATCGACCCCACATGGAGTGATCAATGAATCCGGCACCGACCGGTATTCAATCGCCTATTTCCACAGCCCAAATCCGAACAGCGTGATCGAGTGCCTGCCAAGCTGTGTGTCGGCTGACAATCCATCGCGCTATCCGAAGGCGGTGTATCGCGATCTGGTGCTGGAGTTCTATCGCACCAACTACTTCCACCAGAAGGGCCACAAATCTGATGCGCGCGCTGGCCGCGGCCGAATAAGGAATGACGATGAAAGTCTACGAAGCGATTGCCCAGTCCCTGACTGCCGAGGGAATGACTGATTTCTTTGGCCTGATGGGGGACGGCAACATGTGGCTATGGGGTGCGCTGTGTCGCAGCCCGTCGGTAAAGCCGTACAACGCGCGGCATGAAGCGATGGCGGTGTCGATGGCCGATGGCTATGCCCGCACCACCGGCAAGGTGGGCGTCGCGCTGGTCACCTGTGGGCCAGGTCTTACGCAGTGTGGCACATCGCTGATCGCAGCGTATCGCGGCAAGACGCCCGTCGTGCTGGTGGCAGGCGAGATCGAGGCAGGTGCCAAGAACAGCATGCAGTCGATGGATCAGCGTCGCTTTGCCGAAGCCAGCAGCGCGCGGTTTCACACCATTACCAGCATCGACAACATGGCCGAGGAGATCGCCGAAGCATTCTATGCCGCGCGGCTGTATCGCGGCCCGGTTGTGCTGAACCTGCCGATGGATCTGCAGGAGGAAGACTTCGACTGGGACTATGAATACCGTCCGTCGACGCAGTTCCTGCCACAGCGCATGGAAACACCAAGCCTTGAGCAGCTAGCGCCGGTGATCGACAAGCTGATTGCCGCCGAGCGCCCTGTGATCATCGCCGGTCGCGGTGCGCGGGCGGCGAACGCTAAGGAAGAGCTGATCCGGTTGGCTGATCGCGTCGGCGCGCTGTTGGCCACCTCGCTGCAAGGAAAGGGCTATTTCGCGGGTCATCCGTGGGACATTGGCATTGCTGGCGCCTTTGCTTCGGCGCCTTCCGAGCAGCTGCTTGCTGATGCAGATTTCGTGCTCGGCGTCGGTGCCGAGCTTGGATACTACACCACCGAAGGTGGCCTGTTATTTCCTTCAGCCGAAGTCGCACGCATCGACGTCAAGGCGATGCCGGAGGCAATCGGCGTCATCCCTGGCCTCTATGTGCAGGGTGATGCACGCAAGGCAGTGGCAGCGATCAACGAGGCACTGGAAGCGCGCCAGGTCCGCAAGGAGGGGCTGCGCACCGCGGCGACGCGTGCGGTGCTTGATGCGCCAGATCATCAGTTTGAACCGCCGCGTGATGGCCTTGACCCGCGCCCGCTGGCCCGCAACCTGGGCGCCGCATTGCCGAAGGGTGCACTGTTCACCTGTGGCGCCGGGCATTTCTTCTCCTGGATCGGCATGTACTCGCCGCTGCCCGAAGGAGTGGAGATCCAGTACTGGTACGGCTTTGGTGCGGTCGGGCAGGGGATTGGTGTGGCCATCGGTACAGGCGCCGGCAATCCCGGGCGTCCGCATATCGCGGTCGAAGGCGATGGCAGCCTGATGTTCAATATCCAGGAACTGGAGACCATCGTCCGCCATAGGATGCAAATGGTGCTGGTGATATGGAACGATTGCGGCTACGGCGCCGAGGTGCACAAGCTGGTGGCGAAGGGCTTCAACGAGAAGCTGGCGCAGTGGGAGTCGCCTGATTTCGTCGCGCTCGCCAAGGCATTTGGCGGCGATGGCGTGCTGCTGAAGGATCCTGGCGAGATCGGTGGTGCAATAGCCGATGGTCTGCGCAAGGGCGGACTCTATCTGATCGATGCGCGGGTGTCGCCAACCACGCCGACCGAACCTTATGCCAAGGTGCACTTTGGCCGCGAGAGCCATGCGCCGTTGCTGCGTCCCGTGCACTGATGCACTTCGAAGGCGAGTTCCGAGTTCCCGGCACGCCGGATGATGTGATCCGGCGCTTCGCCGATGTCGAGCGCATGACACGCTGCATGCCCGGCGCGGTGATCGACGGTCGCGATGAGCAAGGCAACTATCTCGGCGGTATGTTGGTCGCGTTTGGGCCGAAGAAGATCAAGTTCAAAGGTCGCGTCGCGGTCGATACCGATATGGCGGCGCATACCGGCTCGCTGCATGGGCGCGGTGCGGCGGACATGCGAGCTGCGCGGATCGGCGTACGCATAAACTATGCGTTGCGTGATGATCCTTCGACGCCAGGGTCAACCTTGGTAAAGCTGACATCGGATGCGGAACTTGGCGGTGTGCTGGCGGACTTCGCCCGCACCGGCGGTGTTCCGTTCGCCAATGCGCTGATGCAGGATTTTTCCAAGCGCGTGGCTGAGGAATTCGCGACTGAAACAGCGCCGCGAGAAGCACCGTCATCGCAGCCGATGCCGCTCGCCGCGCATGGCCTGTTGTGGCAGGTGATCAAGGCCAAGCTGGCGCAGTTCGCCCGTTGGCTCGGCTTCGCGAGGGCCTGACCGATGGATGCCGATTACGTCGTCGTCGGCGCCGGTTCTGCCGGTTGCGTGATCGCGGCGCGGCTCAGCGAAACCGGTGCCAGCGTTACGCTGCTGGAAGCTGGTCCTCGCGACTGGCATCCGATGATTCACATTCCTGCCGGTGTGCTGAAGCTGCTGCATCATCCGGTGGTCAACTGGAACTACAGCGCCGATGCCGGCCCTGGCTCAGGCGGTCGCGCAATCCACTGGCCGCGCGGCAAGGTGCTGGGCGGATCGAGCTCGATCAACGGCATGCTGTATGTGCGCGGCAATCCGGCTGACTTCGACGGCTGGGCACAGATGGGTTGTCGCGGCTGGAGTTTTGACAATGTCCTGCCATTCTTCCGCAAGTCGGAGCATTACGTGCAGGGCGGCGATCAGGAGTATCGCGGCAAAGGTGGCCCGCTGCGTGTCGAGGACTACCGCACCATCCTGCCGTTGACCCATCGCTTCGTCGAAGCCGCGAAACAAGTCGGCTTCCAGTTCAGCAGCGATCTGAACGGGAAGATGCAGGAAGGCGTCGGCTATTCGCAGATGACGCGCAAGGGTCGGTTCCGCGGCTCGACCGCGCAGACTTTCCTGGCTGAGGCGCGCAAGCGCGAAAACCTGCGGATCGAGACTGACGCGTTGGCGACACGGTTGCTGTTCGACGGCGGTCGCTGCATCGGTGTCGCCTTCCGCCAACATGGTGGCGATCGGGAAGCGCGCGCGGCGCGCGAAGTCATTCTCTGTGGTGGTTCGGTCAATTCACCGCATCTGCTGCAGATTTCCGGCGTCGGTCCAGCCGAGTATCTGCAGTCGATCGGGGTCGAGGTGGTCCACGATCTGCCCGGCGTCGGTGCAAACCTGCAAGACCACTATGTCGCGCGCATCTCGCACCGCGTGCGGAACGCGATCTCGATCAATCAGCTTGCGCATGGTGTGCGGCTGGCGCGGGAAGCCGTGCGCTTTGCCACGACCGGTCGAGGCGCGCTGACATTTGGCGTCACCAGCGCGCAGGTGTTCTGCCGCTCGCGTCCGGAGCTTGCCAGTCCAGATCTGCAGCTTCTGTTCACGCCGGCAAGTTACGACGCGGCGCGCTTCGGCCAATTGGAGCGGGTGCCTGGCATGACCGTTGCCGTGTGTCCGGTGCGGCCGGACAGTCGTGGCACCATCATGGCGAAATCACCCGACCCGTTTGCGCCGCCCGTCATTACGCCCAATTACTTGTCCGATTCAAACGACCAGCGGGTGCTGAACGCCGGCATGCGCGTCACACGCAACATCTTCGCCGCGCCTGCGATGGCGCAGCACAGCGCGGAGGAGACCCTGCCTGGGCCTTCGGTGACATCGGACGACGAGTTGGCGGACTATTCGCGCCGGTTCGGCACCACGATCTTTCATCCGGTCGGCACCTGCCGCATGGGCGAAGGTCCGGGCGCTGTCGTGGATTCGCGCCTGCGGGTGCACGGTATTGGCAATCTACGTGTGATCGATGCGTCGATTATGCCGACATTGACCACCGGCAACACCAACGCACCAACCATCATGATCGCCGAGAAGGGCGCGGCAATGATCCGTGAGGACGCAGCCTAAAGCGGTGGCCAGCTTCGCTGCTGATAGGCGCCATCCCAGAACAACCACTCATACTGTGTCGAGCGGATGAACGCCGTCATCATGCTGGTGCGAATCGCCTCGGTCGTCGCGTCCGCCGCCTTGTCGGTGATGCCGATCACCGTGCGCACGGCCTCACCGAACGCTTCGTCGGCGTAAGTGTCGATCCAGGCGCGGTACGGATTGTCCTTCGCCGCATGGCGCGCCACGCGCGTGCCAACATCCCAGTAGATCCAGAAGCAGGGCAGCAGCGCCGCAACCAACACCTCCCACGGCTCATGATACGCGGTCGCCAGCAGGAAGCTGGTGTAGCCCAGGCAATCGGGTGATGGTTCGGCGTCAACCAATTGCTTCGGATCCACGCCGAACTCCGTCAGGTAGCGTTCATGCAACGCCTGTTCGACTGCCACTGCCTCAAGTGCGCAGGCACCAAACGTGCGCAGCGTCTCCGAGTCTGTTCCACGCACGCCGGCCATCAGAAGTATGCGGGAATACTGCGCCAGGTATAGCGCATCCTGTATGATGTAGCCCTGGAACCGCGAGCAACTCAGCATGCCTGCCGCAAGCTCGGTGTTGAACGGCAATGCGTCGATGGCCTGGCGCAGACGCGCGGTGCGCTGCCACGCCGCTTCGGAAAAAGCCGTCATGGCGTCTGGTCCTTCTGCCAGATTGCATGAAAGTGGTGTACCGGCCCATGGCCGCTGCCCACCGAGAGTTGCGCACTGGCGGCGATCGCGTCGGTCAGATACGCCTTCGCACGACGCACCGCCTCGACCATATCGAACCGCGGCAGCAGCGCAGTGATTGCGGATGACAACGTGCAGCCAGTGCCATGCGTGTTCTGTGTGGCGATGCGACGCGCCGGCAACTCAGTGACGGTCGTGCCATCGAACAGCAGATCGGTGCTGACCTCACCAGTCAAATGGCCGCCCTTCAGCAGCACCCATTTTGAGCCAAGCCGATTTAGTGCACGCACCGCCTGCCACATATCAGCGAGCGATGCGGGCTCTTGACTTCCCAGCAGCACCGCTGCTTCGGGCAAATTGGGCGTGGTCACTTGCGCCAGCGGCACCAGCGTATCGCGCAATTCTGTCACCGCATCCGCCTGCAGCAAGTGGTGTCCGCTCTTTGCCACCATCACCGGGTCAAGCACGACGTTGCGTGCGCCGTGTTGCCGCAGCCGGTCTGCGATTGCCGTGGCGATCTCCGCTGTTGCCACCATGCCGATCTTCACCGCGTCAACCCGCACATCGGCAAAGATTGCGTCGATCTGTTCGGCAACGAACGTCGGATCGACGGTCTGGAACGACCGCACGCCCTGGGTATTCTGCGCGGTCAACGCGGTGATCACCGCCATGCCATATGCGCCGAGAGCCGAGAACGTCTTGAGGTCAGCCTGAATGCCGGCGCCGCCGCTCGGGTCCGAGCCGGCGATCGACAGCACATTGGGGATCATGCGGCCACCGCCGGCGCCGCTGCATTCAGCCGCGGCAACACTTCAGTCGCGAACAGGCGGATACTCTTCTCCGCCTCCTGGTGCGTGAGGAATCCAGAGCGACCGATGAAAATCAGATGGCCGAACCCACCAAGTTCAGCGTAGCAGTCCATGATCTGTCGGTACACCGTTTCGGGACGGCCGGCGAACATCAGCTTCTGATCGATCGCCTGCTCCGCCGTCATGTTGATCAGCGCATCGGCGGGACGCGCGGCCGCACCCGGCCCAGAGCGCCATGCACGCGGCGCCATCTCCGGCGGCATACGCCCTGGCAGGAATTTTGACATTTGCGGGGACTGCTTCAGCGACGTGTTCAGGAACCACAGCAGTTTGCTGCCGACGCGCACTGCTTCCTCGTCATTGTCGTCGACATACACGAATGCCGTATAAGCGAAGCGATCCAGCGTCGGCGGGGGCAATCCAGCTTCGTCGCGCGCACGCCGATACGAAGCCCAGGCGCGCTTGGTGCCCTCCGTCCCCCGGAGGACCAGCGCGTTCACCATGCCACGACGGCCGAGTTCCGCCGATGTCTCCGGATCGCCGGTCGCTGCCCAGAGCGGCGGATGCGGGCGCTGCCAACAGGGTGGCCAGATGTTCGCATGGCGATGGGTGAAGTGCTTGCCTTCCCAGCTGAACGGCCCGTCATGACTTGTCAACGCCTTGACGATCAGGTCGATCGCTTCCCAGAAGCGTTCGACGATGCCGATCGGGTTGGCGTTGCCCGATATCATCTCGCTGTCGCCGGATTTCACGAAGCCAATTTCGAGCCGTCCGCGCGAGATCACGTCGGCTGTCGCGTATTCCTCCGCGATACGCACCGGATCGCGTCGCACGGTGATCAGCGTGCCTTGGCTCAGGATGCGCACCTTACTCGTCTGTCGTGCAATGGCGCCGAGGATCATCGGACTCGCGCCATACAGGCTGTTGATGCCGGAGTGGTGTTCGATCGAGACGATGTTCACCCCCAGGTCATCGCATAACAGGTGTTCATCCAGGCATTCGTGGAACAGATCAGCGGCAATCTTCGGATCACAAAATTTGTTTGGCAGACTGCCACGCACCGAATCGGCTGCCTGCAACACCTCGGGCGGCACGAAGGGATAGGTATTTTCGCAATGATACCAAGCCTGCACGCTGTTTCTCCTAGTTCGCGTGGATTGCGCGCCACACGCGTTCCGGCGTCGCCGGCATCTCGATATGCGTTACGCCGAACTCCGCCAGCGCATCGACGATCGCGTTCACCACGGCAGCGAGCGCGGGCGTCGTCCCCCCCTCGCCTGCCGGCCGGATCCCGAGTGGATGCGTCGGCGATGGCACCTCGCTGAGCTCCGTCACATAGGTCGGCACCTCATGGGCGCGCGCGATCGCATAGTCCATCAACGAACCCGACAACAACTGTCCCGACTGCGGATCGTAATGCACGTTTTCCAGCAATGCCTGGCTGATGCCGTGTGTGATGCCGCCATGCACCTGGCCGTGCACAATCATCGGATTTACCGCGCGTCCGACATCATCGACCGCTGCATAGCGCACGATCGCCGCAACCCCTGTTTCGGGGTCCACCTCCGCTTCACAGACATGGCAGCCATAGGGGAAGGCCGCCAGGTTCACCGTCTCATCGCCGATGCCATCCAGCTTGCGAAGGTCATCGGGAAGGTCGTTGCGCTGCGCCGCCGCCACCGCCACGTCGAAGATGCCAATCGACCGGTCCGTGCCTTTCACTGTGAAACGTCCCTTTGCGAACTCGATGTCGGCCATTGCGGCTTCAAGTACATGGCTGGCGATACGCAGTCCCTTCTCGATAATCTGGTTGGACGCACCGAGCATGACGATGCTGCCCAGACGCAGCGCGCGCCCGGAATGCGACCCGCCACCGACCGAAACACGTGCGGTATCGCCCTGTACCAACCGAATGCTGTCCAACGGCACGCCGAGCCATTCGCTGACCAACTGGCAGAAGCTGGTCTCGTGCCCCTGGCCGCTGGACACCGTGCCAATGATGACTTCCACCACGCCGTCGGGTTCTACGGTGATTTCCGCCCGTTCACGTGGGACGCCCGTCGCGGTATCCACATAGTTGGCGACACCGATGCCACGACATTTGCCGGCCAGCCGCGCCTGTTCGCGTCGCGCGGCAAACCCTGCCCAGTCGGCGAGTGCCAGCACGCGCTCCATCACTTCGTGGTAATGGCCACTGTCGTACTCCAGTCCAAACGGATTGCGATACGGCATGGCCGATTGCGGCACCAGGTTGCGGCGCCGCAGCTCGATGCGATCGAAGCCGCATTGCCTTGCCGCGAGGTCGATCAGTCGTTCCATCACGAACATCGCCTCTGGTCGTCCGGAGCTGCGATAGGGGCGTGTTGGTGCCGTGTTGCTCAGCGTGGCACAGGCGCGGAAATGCACGGCCGGCACATGGTAGATGCTGGTCATGATCTCCACGCCCTTGTGCAGCGGGCCGAACGAAACGGGATAAGCGCCGCTGTTCACCATATTGGTCCCGCGCATTGCCAGAAAATTTCCGCCGGCATCCAGTGCCAGCTCGGCATCCGCGCTGAGATCGCGCGCCTGGTAGTCGCACAGGAATGCCTCGCTGCGTTCGCAGGTCCATTTCACCGCGCGCCCGACCCGCTTCGCGGCCCACAACACCAAGGCGAATTCCGGATTGGACGCGCCGCGCGTGCCGAAATTGCCGCCGACATCGTGCATCACCATCCGCACATTTTGGTCGTCGGCACCGAGCACCATTGCCATGTCGTGCCGTGGCCGCACTGCACCCCCGGCGCCCGCGTGCAGCGTATATTGCTTGCTGTCGGCGTCGTACTCTCCCACGGCCGCGCGCGGCTCCATCGTCACACCGGCGATCCGCTGCACCGAGCTGCTGAGGCGCACAACATGGGCCGCCGCCGCAAAGGCCGCGTCCGTTGCGGCAGCATCGCCCACCCAGCCATCGAGGCAGAAATTGGACGCCGCGTCCGACCATGCGCGTGGTGCGTCCGCCGCGACGGCCTGCCTGGAATGTACCACCGCGGCCAGTTGGGCGTAATTCACTGCCACCAGTTCCGCCGCATCCTGTGCCGCGGTGCGGCTGGTTGCCACTACCATTGCAACGATGTCGCCAACATGCCGCACCTCATCAGTGGCCATCGGATAATGCGGTGGAATGTAAAACGGCGATCCGTCGGCGTTCTCCAGTTGGATGTCCACCGGATGACCAGTACGCACTGCATGCGGGATTGGCTTCAGGCCGTCAGCCAACATGTCGCGTCCGGTAAGCACCGTCAGCACGCCAGAAGCCGCACGGGCCGCCGCGGTATCAATTCCACGGATCAGCGCATGCGCGTGCGGCGATCGCACTATCACCGCATAGGTCTGACCAGGCGCGTTGATGTCGTCGCTGTAGCGCCCGCGCCCGGTGAGCAGACGTAGATCCTCCCTGCGGCGCACCGGCTGTCCGATCATCACGTCCTCCCACGCACCGCAAGAGCGTGGCGGATGGACCCTAGAGGATCAAGCCCGACATCATTGCGTGCAACTTGCTCAGCGCCGGCTCACCAGTGCGATTGCTCCTCCCAGCAATGCTGTGGCCGCCGCGAGTGGTCCGAAGCCGCCGAAGCCGAAGCTGCCGATCATCCATCCGCCCAGCCCGGCGGCGCCGAGCCAGCCAATGCTGTTGGCGGTGACGTTCAGTCCCATCACCGTGCCGCGCACATGTTCCGGCATGCTGCCGAGCGATGCCATCAGCGATGGCCGCGCGATGGCGTTGCAGAACACATAGACGAAGCCGAGTGCGACAGAGGTCTGCAAGTCTGGCTGCCAGCCGAACAGAGCGAGCGCGGCGACGCCGGATGCCAGCATTGCCGCGGCAAAGATCCTCAGCCGATCGGGCACGCGGTCGGCTAGCTGGCCACCCAGCAACGTGCCGATGATGTTCCCCAGCGCAAATATGCCAAGCGGCAATGCCACTTCGTCGAGCGCTAGCCCGTAGGTGGCTTGCAAGAATGTCGCGTAATAAACCGCGACCAGCCCGTAGCAGATGCGCTCGGCAATCCCCATGACGAGCAATCGGATTACCGGCCGCGACAACGCCGCGTTCAGCGACGGCATCCGCGACGTGGTGCGTGCGCTGCCGCTCCGTCGCCTCGACGTGGTCGCAAGCAGGCTTGCGGTGGTGAGCAACGCCAGCCCCGCGATGCACAGGTTCACGCCGCGCCAGCCGATCCAGGACCCTACCCAGGCCGCGAGCGGGACACCGATCAGCAAGGTCAGCGACTGCCCGCTCATCACCCAGCCGAGTGCGCGTCCTTGCTGGCTAGGAAGCACGCGCGCCGACACTTCGGTGAACGTCGTGCCGCTGAACAGGCCGCAGAATCCGCCGGCGACGGTGGCCCAGGCGGCAACACTCAGAAAGCTGGGGGCGGTCGCAACACCTACTGTGGCGGCCGCAAGGCCCAGAGGTCCGCCGATGAGAAAGGGCCGCGTGCCCCATCGATCGGCACCCGTGCCAGCAAAAATCGAGGTGATGCCCCAGGTGATGGAGTTGATTGCGACCAGATTGGCGATCAGCGGCACGCTGGTCTGCAGATCGCGGGCCATATCTATCAGGAACGGCGCGCGCGTCGTGCCGCTGGCAGAAACGGTGAACATGGCCAGCGAGGTCGCCACCAGCAGCGGCCAGGGCAACCGCTCGCCAACGGCGAGCCGGCCAGCAAACTGACGAAGTATTCCACCCATTCAACAGTCATCACATCCGGATGTGCTTGACGCCAGAGGCGATGAGCTTACTGTGTCCTCGTGAAAAATATCACAGTTTCTGTGGATGACGAGACCTATCGCAGAGCGCGCATGAAGGCGGCCGAGCAGGATACGTCCGTCTCCGCTTTAGTACGCCGCTTCCTGGTCAACCTGGCCGCGGGCGAGACCGAGACCGAGCGGCTGAAACGACAGGAGCGAGAGCTGCGCGAGCGGATCACGAAGTTCCGCGGCGGCGACCGGATGGGTCGCGATGCAGTGCATCGTCGCGGCAAATGACTGCGCTGCGGTTCCTCGACACGAACATCCTGCTCTATTCGATCAGCACCGACCGCACCGAAGTTGCGAAGCGTGAATGCGCGATCAGCCTGCTGGAGCGAGATGACATTGGGCTCTCTGTTCAGGTTCTCGGCGAATTCCACGTGCAGGCTACGCGCCCGACGCGCCGCGATGCGCTGACGCATGAGGTAGCCGCCGGATTGATCGAGGCATGGCTGCGCTTTCCGGTTCAGGATCTTACCCGCGGGATTGTGCTCGATGCGTTGGCGATCAAGGCGGTGCATGGGTTCTCTTATTGGGACAGCGCCATCATTGCGGCAGCTTCTGCGCTGGGGTGTCGCGAACTCTATACCGAAGACCTGACGCACGGACGGGACGTGCACGGGGTGCGGATCGTCGATCCGTTCCGGTAGCAAAAGTCCGGCGGGACGCAACTTCCCCTTTCGCCAGATCGGACTACACTCGCAGCGAGCGGAAGGGCCGCCGCGGGCGGCTCCATAACACGGGAGAACGACAAGAAATGGCGTACGACCTGTTGATCCGTCATGGCCGCATCGTCGATGGCTCGGGGATGCCGGCATATCGCGGCGACATTGCGGTGAAAGACGGCAAGATCGTCGAAATCGGCAAGATCGATGGAGCCGCAACGCGCACCGTGGATGCCGACGGCCTGGCGGTGTCGCCTGGTTTCATCGACAACCACTGCCACTACGATGCACAGGTGACGTGGGATCCGCTGTGCACCTTCTCGCCGCAGCATGGCGCCACTACCGTCATCTTCGGCAACTGCTCGCTGTCGCTGGCGCCGGTGCGGCGCGGCAAGGAAGAGCGGATGGCCGAGTTCCTGTCCTATGTCGAAGCGATCCCGATGGAGGTGCTGCGGACCGTCGATGTGAACTGGGAGACGTTCCCGCAGTACATGGACCGGCTCGACAAGAACCTGGGCGTCAACGCCGGCACGCTGATCGGCCACACCGCCGTGCGGTTTTACGCGATGGGCGAGGAGTGCCAGAAGCGCGCCGCGACCGACGACGAAATCAGAACCATGCAGGAGGTCGTGCGCGACGGCATGCAGGGCGGCGCGATCGGCTTCTCCGGCTCGCGGCAGAAGGGGCACTTCGATCCGCAGGGCGTGCCGATCCCGGCGCTGTGGGCTGACGAAAAGGAGGTTTTTGCCCTGGCAGATGTGCTGCGCGAACTCGGCACCGGCACGGTGCAGATGGGTGGCGGCGTCGATCCGGAGCTCAGCGACGGGATGATGGCGCGCCTCGCGGAAGCCTGCGGCCGGCCGGTGATCTATAACAGCCTGAGCCAGACCGTGCGCACGGGCGACAAGTGGAAGCAGCATATTGCCCGCGTGGACGAGACGGCTCGCGCCGGCATTCGTGCCTATCCGATGTGCAGCCCGAACCGCGTGACGCAGGACTTCACGATGAAGAACTGCCAGGTGTTCCGCGGCCTGCCGACCTGGCATCCGATCCTTATCTCGTCGGATGAGGAGAAGATGCGCGCCTACTCCGATCCGCAGGTGCGCGACAAGCTGCATGCCGAGGCGGTGGAGCGGTCGGTGCCGATCCAGGGCGCCATCGGATTTTCGAAGACCTGGTGGGACTACATGTGGGTCAATGAACCGGCGTTGGAGAAGAACCGGGACCTGCAGTTCAAGACGATAGGTGAGATTGCAAAGCTGCAGAACAAGCGTGTGATCGATGCATTCCTGGATCTCGTCGTCGAGGAGAAGCTGGAGACGCGTTTCCTGCAGGCCGAGAACAACATCGACGACGATGCGGTGAAGGCCATTCTAACCTATCCCAACGCCTTCATTGGTCTTGGCGACGGCGGAGCGCACGTGCAGTTCCACGGTGGCTACGGCTACACGACGCGGCTGCTCGGCGAGTGGGTACGCGAGAAGAAGGCGATGACGCTGGAGCAGGCTGTACGGCGACTCACCTTTGAGTCGGCATCGCTGTTCGGCATCACCGACCGCGGCCTGCTGCGTGAGGGTCTCGCAGCGGACATCGTGCTGTTCGATCCTGACACGGTGCAGCCGGGCAAAGAGACCGTGGTGCACGACTTCCCTGCCGGCGGCTGGCGCATCAAGGAGCCGGCCGAAGGCATTCACATGACGATCGTGAACGGTCAGGTGCTGCTGGAGGACGGCAAGCACACCGGGGCGCTTCCGGGGCGCGTGATTCGCAACTCATGGTACCAAGCGCACCGTAACTGACAGCCTGTTAGCCGAAGCGCGAGGCCGGGGCCGCGCCCGGCTTCGCGTCCCTTGCGCCTTCTCGCGCCACGTAGCGCAATCCCCTAAGCTCCGAGCAGACAACACACAACGAGAGGGAGCACGCCATGCACTTCGGCGCGTCGATGTTCTTTACCGACTATTCGATGACCTCCGCGGAGCTTGCCCAGGCTCTGGAAGCGCGCGGATTCGAGTCCGTCTGGGCACCCGAACACTCGCACATCCCGACCTCGCGTCGCTCGCCGTTTCCCGGCGGCGGCGACCTGCCGAAGCAGTATCACGATGCGATGGACCCGTTCGTTACACTGACCGCGGCTGCGATGGCGACCAAGTCGCTGAAGGTTGGCACCGGTGTCTGCCTGGTAAACCAGCGCGATCCGATCCAGACCGCGAAGCTGGTTGCCTCGATCGATCAGGTGTCCGGCGGGCGATTCCTGTTCGGCATCGGCGTCGGCTGGAATGCCGAGGAGATGGAGGACCACGGCACCGTGTTCACCACGCGCGCCAAGTTGGTGCGCGAGCGCGTCGAGGCGATGAAGGCGATCTGGACCAAGTCCAAGGCCGAGTATCATGGCGAGTTCGTCAACTTCCCCGAGATGATGGCCTGGCCGAAATGCGTGCAGAAGCCGCATGCACCGGTGATCGTCGGCGGCGCGTTTCCGCAGGCGGCGCGCCGGGCTGTGCGCTATGGCGAAGGCTGGATCCCGCTGGCCGGACGCGGTGACATCATGATGGCGATCGGCAAATTCCGCGAGATGTTGAAGGAGGCAGGGCGCGACGAAGCATCCTGTCCGATCACGCTGTTCGGCTGCGCCGACGATGCTGACACGCTGAAGCGCTACCGTGACGCCGGCGTGGAGCGCGCCTGCGTTAGCCTGCCACCCGAGAAGGGCGATACTGTTCTGCCGACCCTGGATAAGTGGGCGACCCTGATCCGGCAGGTGAACGGCTGATTCCACGCAGCGCGGCCGGCCATCGTGCCGGCCACGCCTCCACGGAGGAAAAACCGATGCATTTTGGCGCGTCGATGTTCTTTACCGACTATTCGATGTCCCCCTCCGAACTTGCCAAGGCACTCGAGGAGCGCGGCTTCGAATCCATTTGGGCAGCCGAGCACTCGCATATCCCGACCTCGCGGCGCTCGCCATGGGGCGGCGGCGGTGAACTGCCAAAGCAGTACTACGACGTGATGGATCCGTTCGTGACGCTGACCGCGGCTGCGATCGCGACCAAGACGCTGAAGCTCGGCACCGGCGTCTGCCTGGTGAACCAACGCGATACGATCCAGACGGCAAAGCTGGTGGCCTCGATCGACCAAGTGTCCGGCGGCCGCTTCCTGTTCGGCATCGGCATCGGCTGGAATGCCGAGGAAATGGAGGACCACGGCACTGTGTTCGCCACGCGTGCCAAGCTGGTGCGCGAGCGGATCGAGGCAATGAAGGAGATCTGGACCAAGCCAAAAGCCGAATATCATGGCGAGCTGGTCCACTTTCCGGAGATGATGGCCTGGCCCAAGCCAGTGCAGAAGCCGCACCCGCCGGTGATCGTCGGTGGCGCCTATCCGCGTGCAGCGCGGCGTGCTGTGCGCTACGGCGACGGTTGGATTCCGCTCGCTGGCCGTCCTGACCAGTACGGCGACGTGTTCGAGTTCATCCCTAAGTTTCGCGCCATGCTGAAGGAGGCCGGGCGTGACGAGGCATCCTGTCCGGTCTCCCTGACCAGCGTCCAAGAAGATCTCGATCTGCTGAAACGCTACCGCGATCTTGGCGTGGCGCGGGTCAGCGTCAGCCTGCCGGCGGATAAGGCAGATGCAACATTGCCGGTGCTGGACCGTTGGGCGGAGCTGATCCGGAAGATCAACGGATGAGCGCCGCTTTAATGCATTAGCGACACCATGCTGATTGCAATCGGCAGTCTGCTCGATGGTGCAAAACACGCGACTGGTGCGGTCGCGATCATTGATGTGTTTCGTGCCTTCACCACGGCTGCGATGGCGTTCGCCAACGGAGCGTCGCGCATCATCATGGTCGGCTCGGTCGAAGAGGCACTATCGGCGGTGAGATAAGGCGCTTCCACGATCCATCTGACCCGCACCATCCACGTGATCTTGAAATTGCGCTCGACATCGACCGCTTCGACTTCGCAATCCGCGTGACGATGGAAGACAATCGCCCGGTGGCGAGTCTTGAACGGCCTGCCTGACTGCCGAACCTCGCTAGCTTTCGGTTGCGATCAGTTCGCCGACGGTGATCGGCTTCAGTGGCGGCCTGATCCGGTAATATCCCACCTCGGCCGGGCTTATGCTGCGAGCTTCGGCGATCACCTCGGACACGACAGGCCCGCATAGCCGTCCCTGGCACGGGCCCATGCCCGCGCGGAGGAACGCCTTTGCCTGATTGGGGCCGAGACAGCCCTGTCGCACTACCTCGCGTATCGCATCGGCGGTCACTTCCTCGCACCGGCAGACCATCACATCGTCCGCGGGACGCAGGATTTCGTTGCGCGGCGCATAAAGCGCGTCGAGAAAACGCCGAATTGCCAGATGGGTATGCCGTGCCTGCCAATCCGCGCTTGCCATCGTGTCGCGCCGCGCTGCGTCGATGCGCCCAGTGCGCCGCAACGCCTCGAGCGCGACAATGCGCCCCGCATGCTCCGCGACACGCGCACCGCCGATGCCTGCCGCATCGCCGGCAATCAGCACATTGTCGATCGCGCTGTTGCCCCACTCGTCCACCACGGGCGCAAAGCAACGCTGCGTCGCATCCCACGTGAACGCGCAACCAATCGAGCGCGCCATCTGCTGCGCCGGGATGACGCCCTCGTGCAGCGCCACGAGCCGCGTGGCCAAGCGGTGCTCTTTTCCTCCGCTACGAAACTTAATGCCGCTGACGGCATCGGTTCCCTCGATCTGGATGTCGCTGACATGGCGAAAGCGACGCACGCCACTACGGCGCAGCCCTGCGATCATCGCCAGTCCCTCGGTAAAATCTCGACTACGCATCGCGACAGGCAAATACGGCAAAGCCCGCCATGCGTTTGCGCGCGATGCAGTTTCAAGCACCGCCTGCGGTCGCGCACCTACAGCGAGGCATTGCTGCACCAGCAGGTACAGCAGCGGCCCAGAGCCCACTACGACGAACGGCTCATCCGGTAGCACTCCCGACGACTTCAGCATGATCTGCAGTGCGCCTGCGGTCATCACGCCGGGCAAGGTCCAGCCGGGCAGGGGAACCGGTCGTTCCATCGCGCCGGTCGCAAGGACCACGGCCTTTGCTTCGATCACTTGCGATCGACCGCCATTGCTGAACCATACCTCGCGCTGTGGCGTCACCTGCCACACGAGACTGCCGGGCTGATACGCCGCGCCGCTTGCTCGGAAACGCGCCACCAGACCGGCACCATGCTGATAATCGTCGCCCAGCGCCGTGAGCAGCGCCGCATGATGCGCTGCGCGTTCGATGCCGCGGTAGATCTGGCCGCCCGGCTCGGCCTGTTCATCCAACAGCACGACGCGCGATTGCTGCTCGGCCAGTAGCGTGGCCGCAGCCAGGCCAGCCGGGCCTGCACCGATCACCGCAACATCCCAGGCCTCGCTCACAGCATCTCGCGCGCGCCGCGCTGCCGGCGCACCTGCATGCCGGATGCAACCGGCGTCAAACAGGCCTGGCGGTTACCAACCCCGTCGATTTCCATCAGGCATTCGAAGCAGACACCCATCATGCAATACGGCGCACGCGCCGATCCGGACATCGGAGTCGTCCGCAGGCTCGTCTCGCCCGACAGCAGCAAGGCTGTCGCCACTGAGTCTCCGGGTCCTGCAGTGATCTCGCGGCCTTCGTAGAGGAAGCGGATCTCGTCCGCTGCCGGCTCAATGCGTCGGAACATCGAACCGCCTGGCGGAGAAGACCGCGAAGCGCTCGGGCAATTCGCCCGCTACGATAGCCGGCGCCAGGGCGAGCGCGTGCGCGCCGGCTATCGTTACCCCGCTGTGGCAGGTGGCGGCGAATGCCCCAGGGTAGCGCTCGGACTGCTCGTAGATTGGGAAACCATCGGGCGACATCACCCGCAGCGCCGCCCATACCCGCACGATCGATGCCTCCTTCAGCGCGGGGAATACCGCGGTGTTGCGCTCCGCCATGGACTGCAGCACCGGCACGCCGATCGAGGTGTCGAAGCCGGCGTCCTCCTGCGAATCCCCCATCATCACCGAACCTTCGACCGTCTGACGCAGCGTGTGGCAGGTGTAGTCGAGGAACGGCCGCAATCGTTCGGTGACGATGATCTGTCCACGCAACGGCGTCACCGGCATGCTGAGACCCACCATCGGTGCCAGTTCGCGCGATCCCAGACCAGCGGCGATCACCAGTCTCGCTGCGGCGAACCTTTCGGCGCCGACGCGCACCGTAAAACTGTTTGGTGCCGCGTCGATGGCATCGACGGTGCGGCCAGGCAGGTAGTCGCCGCCAAGCCGCAGCAGGCCGGCATGCAGCGCCCGCAGCAGATGCAGCGGATGCGCCTCGCCATCGATCGGACAGAACGATGCGCCTACCACGCGATCGCCGATCCTCGGTACCATCGCGCGCACCTCGTCGCGATCGACGATGCGCGTGCCGATATCGCCGCTCTCATTATGCATGCGGGTGAGCAGTGACGCGCGCTCCTCCAGTTCCGCATCGGACAGGCAGAAAGCCAGGCCGCCACGCTGGCGCAGCGCCACATCGACACCGGTCGCTCCGGCGAGAGCCTCGGCCAGGTCAGGCCAGAGTTCGGCGGATGTACGGGTCCAATGCGCATAAGCCGGCATGCCGGCGCCTTTGCTCTGCACCCATACCAGTCCGAAATTGCCGCGTGCGGCGCGGAACGCGATGTCACCCTGGTCAATCATCGCCACGGATGCACCCTTCGCCGCGGCGCCCCAGGCGATCGCTCCGCCCACCAAGCCACCGCCGATGACGATCAGGTCGTAAGCCATGGCAGGAAGGGTTGCATTGCCGCCGTTGTGGGGTCAAACCGTGCAGTTCTCAGGTGTCAGTTTGGAGCCATCCATGTCGGAAACCATCGATGCCCTGCTGTACGACATGCTCGCCTGGCTGGCGCGAGGCGCACAGCCTTATGCCGACGTGATGGACGCGTGGCGCACCTCGTGCCCGCGGTTGACTGTATGGGAGGACGCGGTCGAACGTGGCCTGGTCGAGCGCGCACGCATTGACAGCATCGCCATGGTGCGAATCACGTCCGAGGGCCGCGCATTTCTCGCCAGCCGATAGCTATGCGGAAGCCGTCAGATCGATCTGACGTCCGAACGCAGCGGTGACCCATTTGTGCCCGCCGCCGTTGGCGGATTGCGAGACGTGTTCCCTGATCCACTGCAGGTCGTCAGCACTGAGCATCAGTTCACCTGTCGTCTTGTTCAGTCTCTCCTGAAGCGAGGCGAGCTTGCGCTGCCACGCGGCACCCTCCTGTTGCGCACCATCCTGTCGGAACAGCTGCTCCATCGCGTGCCGATCGAGGACGACGCGTCTCGACGACTCCACCGTTTCGCTTACGCGTTGGCAGGCAGTGGCGATGTAGGTGGCATCGATGTCGATCCCCACACCTTTGGCGCCAGCGAGATGCGCCGCCACCAGTGTCGTGCCGGTACCAAGGAAGGGATCCAGCACGCGAGCGCCCGCACGTCCGTGCAGGTAAATGCACCATAGTGGTAGCTCAACCGGGAAGGTCGCCGGGTGCCAGGTACTTCTGCGCCTTCGACTTCACTGTCGGATAAGGGATGAACCATGTATTTCCCCGGCACCGCAGGTCGCGCGGATGGCCGCGACGGGCAATGTTGGATTTGTCTTGAAAAGGAATGCCGATCGACAGCCGGTCCAGCAGTACGCCGTTGTCATGGGTCAGGTGAAAGATGTGCTCGTGATTGTGGTGCATGAACCGACGCCCCGGCACCGGCTTGAAGTGCCCGGTCGAGCCGGAACCGATACCAATCGACTTGATCCAGGTGATGTGGTTCTGCAGGTGAAATCCCACGTCATTGCGCAGCTTCACCATGACCTCGAACGGCACGTAAGGACGACTGTTCGATCCCGACAGGTTGAGAAAGAATGACCCATCCGGTTTAAGCACGCGTTTGATCCCGCCCGCGACTTCGGCGATCCAATTGACGTAATCCTTCTCGGTTCTCGAATCGTCATACATCCCGTACACAAGGTTCAGATTGTAGGGCGGTGACGTGACGACCACGTCCGCTGGTTCGAAATCCGACCTTCGAAGAAGGTCGAGGCAATTGCCGCGGATGATCTCCTGGTCACCGATCCGAACGCTCGACATCTGCCCCCTCCAATTCGGGGGCATTGTATCGTGCCTACGCCAAGTGTACCAGTCCGGGTTGGCAATACTGAGGGTAGCGGGGCCAGCAAAGTTCGCGGCGGCCATCTGTGGTCACTTCGCAGGCAGTGACGACGGGGCCGATAACGGACGTAGAGGACCCCTGACGACATTAGCTCCGGTCAAGCGACAGCTGGCCGGCGCATACCGGCCAACACCAGGCGTGGCTTTACAAGACCCTGGACTCTCTGGTGGATGCGCACCGCCACAAGGGTCGAGCCCATGAACACCACCGTCACCAAGCCGCGCGGCCGCCACTTCTTCGCCAATCCCGGCCCGACCAACATCCCCGACAGCGTGCTGCGCGCCATGGACCGGCCGTCGATCGACTTCCACGACCCTGACTTCCGCGAAGCGATGGACGCCTGCTTTGAGGGCGTCAAACGCGTCCTCGGCACCCAGCACCAGTTGTTCATGTACACTGCCTCTGGCCACGGCGCGTGGGAGGCATCACTCGCCAACCTGCTGTCGCCCGGCGATGTCATCCTGCTGCTGGAGTCCGGCTATTTTCGGACGAGTGGGCGAAGATGGCCCGCGCACTGAAGATCGAGGTGCGGACGGTGGCATCCGACTGGCGGCGCGGGGTGGACATATCCGCGGTGAAGCGGCGTTGGCCGAGGACAAGGCGCATGTCGATCAAGGCGGTTTGCGTGGTGCACAACGAGACCGCCACCGGCATGATCGTCCCGCTGCCGGAGGTACGCGCGGCGCTCGACAAGGCTGGGCACCCGGCGCTGCTGTTGGTGGATACCATCTCGTCGCTTGGCTCGCTTGACTTTCGCATGGACGAGTGGGCGATCGACACAGTGGTAGGCGGCGGCCAGAAGGGACTGATGCTGCCCACCGGCATGAGCTTCACAGCGGTGTCACCGAAGGGCATGCAGGCGCATGCCAAGGCGACGCTGGCGCGATATTATTTCGACTGGTCGGTGATGTCGGCCCGAAATCCTCCCAGCTTTGTCGGCACCATTCCGGTCAGTTTCTTTTACGGCCTGAAGAATCGCTGGTCTGCTGGAGGACGAAGGACTGCCGAACGTATTCGCCAGGCACCATCGGCTGGGCGAGGCGGTACGCCCGGGCGGTGCAGGTCTGGGCAGGCAACAACGGTCCCCAACGGTACTGCACCAACCCAGCACGAAACTCGGACTCGGTGACGGCGGTGCTGATGCCGGAGGGGCTCGACGCCGAGGCGATCCGACGCACAACGCGTCAAAAATTCAACGTGTCGCTGGGTGGTGGGTTGGGAAGGCTGGGAGGCGACGTGTTCCGCATCGGGCACCTAGGCGATCTCAACGAACCGATGGTGCTTGGTGCTCTGTCAGCGGTCGAAATGGCGCTGCGGATCAATGACGTGCCGCACGGTCGGGCGGCGTGGATGCTGCGATGGATTACCTGGCTCGCGCCTGACCCCGACCCGGCTTGGCCCCGCCGCTGGTCAAGGCTGCAATCAACACGGCGAGCACGCCGGTCAGGAAGATGCCGTCGAACGTGCCGGCACCGCCGATCGACGCAATCGGCGCACCAGTTCGCCGAGCTTG
>CAWKMC010000015.1:0-167896 GCA_963850535.1 uncultured Alphaproteobacteria bacterium
GCACCGTTGGTGTGGGCTACTCCTCAAAGCGACCCGTGGCGTCACGATCGCGCTCGTATCGTCTCGTGAGCGGAAACGGCGGCAACCAGGACTCGCGACGGACGATCCAGCTTTCGTAGGTTGGCATCAGTTGGTCAGGGGCATCCAGGGATCCCAGGTTCACTTCGATTTCGTCTGCGCTGCGTCCGAAAACGGACGAGCCGCAGCGGGGACAGAAAAACCGCCCGGCGTAGTCGCGTGTTTCGCCATCGATCGTCACCGCATCCTGAGGGAACACCGCGGAAGCGTGAAAAAGCGCCCCATGATGCTTGCGGCAGTCGAGACAGTGACAAAGGCCGACCCGGTATGGGAGTCCCGACGCCACAATTCGGACGTTGCCGCAAAGGCAACCGCCCGTGAATTGATCCATGCTGCGTCTCCTTCAGGCGACGACCTGCCACTCGTGGATGAGTTGGCCTGGCGCCACCTCCTCAAACGTCACCTCGACGGCGGCTCCCACCGGCACCTTGTAGGGCGGGGTGCCTGGGAGGTTGGAATAGAAATTGACCCGCGGATCCACATCCAGCGTCACCATTGCCAGGTTGTACGGCTGATCGGGCATGCGACGGTTCAGGCGGCCATCCTCGATCACAATGGAAGCCGCGATATGCCCTTTTCCCTCGACCTCTTTCCACGTCAGATTGGCAGCCGAGTTGCAGACCTGGCACGCCTGCTGCGGCGGGTATTGCAGCCTGTCACAGGCAGTGCAGTGCTGCAGTACGAGCCGCCTTTCATTGACGGCGTCCCAGAACGGCTTGCTCAAAGTGTCGGCGACGGGGATCAGCTTCGGCATCGTTCACCCCTCGCCCCGTCCAACCCACTGACCGTAGACCGGGTACTGGCAGCAGATGAACTCGATATAGCCCGGGCGACCTGACGCATTGACGTCGAGCGCCCGCCGCAGGGCCGGGATGACTTGGGCTGGCTCACTCACCCGCTCGGTGTGGAAGCCCAAGCGCGCCGATCACCTTCGACATATCGACGTCGTTGGGCCCCAGCACCTGGTGTGTGAAGGGATCGTGTCCTGCCCCCCAGAAGCCAGGCCCATACCCCGCGAAGCCGCCATTGCTGATGTGCACAACCGTGATCCCGAGTTTCTCGCGCAGCAGGACCTCAAGATTGCCGAGCATGTAGCCAAGGCCGGCCTCGCCGGTGACCGCAACAGATGCCCTGTCCGGAAACGCCTTCTTGGCAGCAATGGCAGCAGCCAGGCTGAAGCCGAGCGTGGAGACATTCCCCCAACCCAGGAAGCCGCGCGGGATCAGCGTGTCGAAGACGGTGCTCAACTGGTCGCGCGTGTTGCCTGACTCGTGCGTCACGAACGAATTGCGCAGATCCAGCACCTGCATGAGATCGCCGTACACCCGATACGGGTTGATCGGCGTCTCGTCCGAGTTCATGACCTGCCGGTATCGGGCGAGCCCCTCATCCCGTGCCGCCCTTACTTCCGCCGCCACATTGCCCGCCGGCCGTCCCGAACCAGAAGTGCGGTCGGACACTTCTTGGCGCAGAGCCTGCAGGGTGAAGCGCGCATCGCCGATCACCGCATGCGCCATCGGAAACATCTTGTTGATGTGCAACTCGTCGACGTTGCAGAGGATGATGGTCTTTTTCGCTGCATCAGGAATGCCGTGACTGAAGCGACCCGGCGACAGGCTCGAGCCCACAGCGAGGATGACGTCGCTCTTGTTCAGGTAGTGCGCCACCTGATCGCCGCGCACGCCGACGAACAGCGGATGGTTCTCCGGGAACGCTCCTTTGGCCTTGAGTGTCGTGATCACCGGCACATTCACAAGCTCCGCCAGCGCTTTCAGGTCTTCCGAGGCACCCGCGTAGATGACCCCCTCGCCGGCGTAGATCAGCGGGTTACGGGCTGCCAAAAGCTGGTCGATGGCCGCACGCACATCTGCCGGGTCCGGCGCCGATTTCCAGCCTTTCACCGGGCGGTAGGGGTCGGCCGTCTCGTCGTATGTGGCCGTCGCATTGGGAATGGCCAGGATCACGGGGCCCGGTCTGCCGCTGCGCAGCATGGTGAAGGCGCGGCGCATAAACTCTGGCGTGCGCTCAGGCTTGTCGAGATAGCCGAACCACTTCGACACCGTCTTCATCGCCGATGCGACGTCGGTACTGGCTGTTGCCCGAGGCGCCGGCCGGCACGCCATCGGTGATGCAGAGAACAGGCGAGCCATCCTCGTAAGCCTGCGCCATCCCGGCGTAGGCGTACTGCATGCCGGCGGCATTCACGCCCCCTTGGAAGGTGCACACTCCGATCCGTGAGCCCGCCGTGATGCGCGAGAACGCATCGGCGACCGCAACGGCGTAGCGGTCGTCGCGCATCATCAGCATCGGCACCCCTTCCCGGCCGAGTGCATTGTTCACCCGACAGACGGGGAAGGTCGAAACCCAACCTATGCCTTCCTGCTTAAGAATGCGGACAATGCCGGTTGCTACATCGATCGTCATGGATGTGGTCTCCTCTGTATGGAGCCGAGCCGTCAGCCTGTTGCTAAGCCCCTGGCGGAGGAGCCTGTCAGTTTGGCACCCAGACCGCCGTCCGGATCTCGCCGAAGTCACGCGCTATCTTGCGCCACGACGCACCAGCGTCTTCACTGACATACACCTCACCGAACAGGGTGAACGCCACGATGCGATCGCCACACGCGCGATGCGTGGCAATAGCCCACATCGTCGCGTTAGCTTGGGTAGGTAGGGCCAGGACCTCCCATCGCTGTCCGTAGTCGGTGGTGCGAAGTACGTGTCCTCTTTCACCTGTCGTGGTCTCCCCGCACCCAGCAAACAAAACGCGAGGATCATCGACCTTGATCGCCATGCCGCGCGCGTAGGGTAACGGCCATTTGTCCTTGATACCCAGGAGGTGCCAAGTGTCACCAAGGTCGTCACTCATGAACATATCGCGCGCGGTGCTGACGAACAGGCGCTCGGGCCGCGTCGCTGCTATGGTCATGTCGTGGACGTCCAGGTCATACATACCGGCCTTGAGATGTGTCCAGGTGTCTCCACCATCCATGCTGCGGAAGACGCCGTCGATTTCCACACCAGCCCAGACGATACGATGATCGTGCGGGTCCACGGCCAAGGCAGTTACGAACGGGGCGCCGATCGCGCATTCCTGGGCGATGTCCACGGATAGTTTCTCCCATCGCTGCCCTCCATCGAGGGAGCGATAGATGCCGGCCGGCCGGGTCCCGGCGAATACGATGTTGGGATCGGTCGGATCGATGGCTAGCGACCAGATCGTGGGCAAATCCTGCTGGGTGGAGATGCGCGCCCACCGAGCGCCGCCATCGTGACTGACGAACATACCGGTATCACCCGCCGCGAGGACGGTCTGGGCCTGCGTGGGGTGAGCGACGATCGCCTGTATGCGGCTATTCAAGGGAAATGGTGCCCGATGCCGCGTCCATGACTCTCCAGCATCCGGGCTGTGCCATACACCCCAGCCTGCCGTGCCGAGACAGATGCTGTAGTCCGCCGCCATGAGCCGTTTCCCCCCGTCTTCGTCGGCCTTCGCGCTTGTCAGCGGTATGGTGCTCTTGCTGGCTCTACCGCACAACATAGGCGTAGGTCCGTGGCGTCGTGACATTCACCAACAGGCCTGTCCCCGATCGCGCTGACTGGAATTCTCGACATCATTCCAGCGATGCCGACCGTGTTGGCGCGCAGGGCTTGGCACTCTGTCCAATCCGATCACGATATCCGACAATGCTCGAACAAACGAGGGAGACGGCCATGCCAGTCATCGACGTTCAGGTTCATCCGTTCGATCGAAATCATCCCGGCCGGCCGTGGGCCAGTCCCTCACATGGACTCGATTCCGCCACGGGTGAGGAAATGATCGCTGCCATGAACAGCGTCGGCGTGGACGGCGCGATCATGGTTTCGTCGTTCAGTGCCTATGAATACGATCCGAGCTACGCGCTTGAAGTGTACAACACGTATCCCGACAAATTCCGGGTCGTGACGCCGGTCGACGCGACCGATCCGGCGATCGACGATGTGGTGGCGAAATGGGCGGCGACACCAGGCGCGCGGGGTATTCGCATCCGTATGCGCGACGGCCTGCCGATGGACGCCGACCATCCAGGCCTGAACCGCGCTTTTGCCGCCGCTGCCAGACATGGCTTGCCGGTAAACCTGCTTTGCTGGGGCATCCTGGACAAAGGCCTGCCGCATATCCAGGCGACACCCCGATACGGTCATCGTGATCGACCATCTCGGCCTGCTGCAACCCGCTCGTCCGCCGGTTCCGGCCGACGTCTGGGCCGATCTGCCGAAACTGCTCGCGTTGGCGCAATACGAGAATGTAAGGGTGAAGATCAGCGGCGCCTGCACGATGTCGCACCAGCCATTTCCGTACGACGACATCTGGGGTCCAGTGCTTCGGGTCATCGATGCGTTCGGGCTGGATCGTTGCATGTGGGGCACCGACTGGACGCGGACGATTGGCATGCTGACCTATGAGCAGGGCGTCGCGCCGTTCCGCGATACCAAACGCCTGTCCGAGACCGATAAGGCGGCGCTCATGGGCGGGACGTTGCAGAAGGTCTATAAGTGGTAACGCGACGGATAGCTGAGGAACCGAATTATGGCGCTGCTCATCATTGATCTCGACAAATATATCGGCAGCGCCTCGGCGTGGCGCGACACGTTCGGGGAACAGCTTCCTGATCTGGAGATCCGCGTCTGGCCTGAAGCCGGGAACCTTACTGATATCGAATATCTCGCGTTTATGCATCCGGACTTCGATTCCCTTCCGGTCTTTCCGTATTTGAAAGCCATGTTCAGCCGCTCGGCCGGGGTCGAGTCCTTTGTCAACCATCCAAAGCTGCCAAATGCCCCGCTGTGCAAGATCGAGCCGCCCGGCGGCGATCCAATGATGACGGAATACGTCGTCATGCATGTTCTTCGTTTGCATCGTGATATGCCCGGGTACCAGGCGGCTCAGGCAAACCGGGAGTGGCGTCGCACGACAATAGTGCGACCTGAACAAAGGCGTGTCGGATTCCTTGGCTTTGGCATGATGGCACAGGCGCCCGCAGTGGTGTTGCAGTCGCTCGGATTCGAAGGTGCAGGCGTGGGTCCGTAATCCAAGGCACGAAAGCGAGGTTCCGATTTTTCATGGTCCCGACGAACTTGAGCCGTTTCTTCAACAGACCGACATCGCGGTCTGCCTGCTGCCGCTTACGAGGGAAACCGAGGGCATATTCTGCGCGCGCACCTTCGCCATGATGCCACGCGGGGCGATGCTGGTGAATGTCGGCCGCGGCAAGCATGTGGTCGACGACGATCTGATCAAGGCGCTTGACTCGGGACAGTTGTCACACGCCGCGTTAGACGCGTTGTGGCCTGAGCCCCTGCCACCAACGAGCTCACTCTGGCTGCATCCCAAGGTTACCGTGATGCCGCATGTGGCACGTCGACCGACCGTTGCTCAACTCGTGACTGAGATTGCGGCGAATATTCGAAGCCTGGAGGCAGGCAGGCGGCCTTTGCAGGAAATCGACATCACGTTGGGATACTAGATCACGTCGTACCCGTTACGATGAGTGCAGGCACATTCCCCCTATCTTTGCCAAAGAACCTCTTGTTAACTGCAAGGGGCGGGGCTAAGCCCAGCGCCCTCCGCTGATTGTCTGCAGGGGTGTTGCAATGTTCTCCCGCATGCTCGGCTTCATGTCAGCCGACATGGCCATCGACCTGGGAACTGCCAATACCCTGGTCTATGTCCAGGGTCGTGGCATTGTGCTGGCCGAACCCTCGGTGGTCGCGATCGCCGATGTCCGTGGCAAGAAGCAGGTGGTCGCGGTCGGCGAGGAAGCCAAGCAGATGCTCGGCCGCACCCCCGGCTACATCACCGCGAGCCGGCCGCTTCGCGATGGCGTGATCGCCGACTTCGAGGTCGCCGAGGAGATGATCAAGCACTTCATCCGCAAAGTGCATAACCGCCGCGGCTTCGCGTCACCGCTGATCATTGTCTGCGTGCCGTCTGGATCCACCGCAGTGGAACGGCGTGCGATTCAGGAGAGCGCGGAAAGCGCCGGTGCGCGCAAGGTGGCATTGATCGAGGAGCCGATGGCGGCGGCAATCGGCGCGGGGCTACCGGTGACCGAGCCGTCAGGTTCGATGGTGGTGGATATCGGCGGCGGCACCACGGAGGTGGCGGTCATCTCGCTGGGCGGCATTGTCTATTCGCGCAGCGTCCGCGTCGGCGGTGACAAGATGGACGAGGCGATCATCAGCTATATGCGCCGCCATCATAACCTGCTGATCGGCGAGCCCACCGCTGAAAGAATCAAAATGGATGTGGGTGCCGCCGCTCAGTCTAACGACGGCGATCAGGGGCCGCTCCGCGAAGTGCGCGGCCGTGACCTGATGAACGGCGTGCCCCGCGAGGTGCTGGTGAGCCAGCGGCAGATCGCCGAGAGCCTGGCCGAGCCCGTGGGCACGATCGTTGAGGCGGTGAAGGTCGCGCTGGAGAACACACCCCCAGAACTGGCAGCGGACATTGTGGACAAGGGTATCGTACTGACCGGTGGAGGCGCGCTGCTGTATCGGCTTGATCAGGTGCTGCGCGATGCGACGGGGCTTGCGGTGGTGGTGGCAGAGAACCCGCTGCAATGCGTGGCTCTAGGCACGGGGCGCGCGCTGGAAGAGCGCAAACGGCTGGGGAACGTGCTGACGTCGATGTACTGAGATTCACCGGCCGCAGAGTATCACAGACCTTTTCGATGCAACATCAGGCGCAGGTTCGTCGCGATCTTTGGCGAATAGTGGCCTACCAGGTTCTTCGGGCCTATCGGACGATATCTGCGTTCCGCTCGATGGCGTCGCGAACCCTATGCTCAGAACGTCCTTTCCAAAGGTGCCTGAGCAATCCGCGAGTGCCAGCGACGCCAGGAACCCACCATGCTGCACCAGCTTCGCTTCTCGCTTCGTCGTATCCTCCCTGCGGAGCCACCGACTGCCTCGTCTGGGCTCAACGGTCGAAGCCGACCGCTGGGCCCTTAGAACTGGAGCGGCTTGAACACTACGCACCGCAGTGCGCTTGCCACCGCTGGAACATGCCTAGCCCATTGCGCCACTCAGCCAGCGGCGCCATCGAGGGTCAATTCGACACGTCGATTCTGCGCTCTGCCCGCAGCGGTATTGTTGGAAGCTACCGGATCAGCCTCGCCGTTGCCATGCGCTGCGACCAACTCGGGTCTGACGCCCTGTGAAATCAGAAACTGCATCACTGCGTCAGCTCGCTTCTGAGAAAGGATCTCATTTGAGGTGACACCTTGTCGCTGTAGTGCAGCGCCGATCGGCGCGTTGTCGGTGTAACCGTTCACGACCAATTTGTTCTGCTGTGTTGGCGCCAGCTGTGAGGCCATCTTTGCGATGATCTGCTTGCCCTGATCGCTCATCTGCCAGCTCCCTGGCGCGAACAGAAGGTCACTGTTGACTGTATACTTAATGGCTCCCGCGAGCCGGCCGATCTGCGCCTGCTGCGAGGCGACTTGCTGCTGCAGTTGCCGATTCTGTGTCTGCAGCGCCTCGTAGTCGCTCTTCCAGACGCAGCCTGTCAGAAGTCCACTGGCCACCAGTGAACCCGCAAGGGCAAATGGACGGTAACTCTTCATGACAAATCCTCTATGCTCCCTCTTGGCTATGCGGGCAGCCAGCCGATGGCGCCCGATTCGCCTTGAATGAGTAGCATGATTCACCAGCAGGCGGATGGCTATGCAGAATCGGCAAGCAGCTCAACCCAAGGAGCACAAATCACTGCTCTGCAGGCTGCGTCAAGGAATTGTCCTCCAGCTCCAGCAACTGCTCGGCGCGTTCGGTCTCGATCGCCTCCACGCCGCGCAGCTTGCGGCCAACAGCGCGAGTGCGACGGCGCGCGTTCTCGATCGTGTTGCTGAATGTGCCGGCCTGTTTCGCCAGGCGTTCCAGCACGTCATCCATCTTCACCATCTCGGTGCGCGTGGCGCCGAGAAGGTCGCGAATTTGGTCAGCCTTCTGCTCCAGCGCCAGGGTGATGAAACCAAGATGGATGGTGCGAAGCAAGGCAGGAAACAGTGAAGGTCCCATCACCAGCACGCGGCATTCGCGACCGATGTCGTCGATCAGCCCGGGGATGCGTGCCACTTCGGCGTAGAGCGCATCGGTCGGCAGATAGAGCACGGCAAATTCAACAGTAACCGGTGGATTGATGTACTTCGACTGCGATCTTTTTCGCTTCGTCGCGCATGCGCCGCTCCAGCATGCGCGACGCGACGCGCTCGGCTTCGGCATCGCCGGCGTCCGATGCCGCCAGCAGCCGCTCATAGTCCTCAACTGGAAACTTGGCATCGATCGGCAGCAGCGGCCGGTCTACGCCCTTCACCGGCATGCGCACGGCGAACTCGACAACGTCGTTGCTGTCAGGGCGCACCCGGCAGTTGGTCTCGTACTCGCCGGCCGGCAGGATGTCGTCCAGCATCGCGCGAACCTGAGTCTCGCCCCAGCCGCCGCGCGTCTTCACATTGGAAAAGAGGCGCTTGATGTCGCCGATCTGTGCGGTGACGGCCTGGACGTCCCCCATCGCCTTCTGCACCGCGGCAAACTGGTCAATGACGCGGTTGAAGCTTTCATTCATCTGCTTCTCGACCGCTGCGTGCAGTTGCTCATTCACCGTCTTCTGGATTTCCGCAAGCTTCGCCTCGTTCCCCTCGCGCAACTCGCGCAGCTTGCTCTCCAGCGCGGAACGGATGCTCTCGAAATGCGCGGCGATCTCCTGACGCTGCTGGCCCTGCTCGCGCGACAGCGCCGCGCGGGTGGTTTCCGCTTCGCTGCGGGTGCCGGCGATAGCCTGCTCGAGCAGCAGACGCAGGCGCTGCAACAGGGCTGCCTGCTTCAGCACCACAAGCGCAGCGGCGGTGGCCGCAAAAGCCGCGATGACAGCCAGGATTTCGTTCACCATGCCTCACCCACAGAGATCGGCTGGAATAATGCGCGTTCGCCGCGAGTTGCATGTTGTTACAGTCCAGTAGCCTTGTTGAAATCCGTGCGCACTAGCTCAGCACGGGGACAGGACCTGAGAGGCACCATGGCTCAGCAACTGACGGCCGCTTGCCGGAGCTGGATCGATCGCTGTTACCTCCCGCTATTGGTCGGGTTGGCCGGAGCGGTGTCCCGGTCAGAAGACCGCCAATATGCGTGCATCACGCTAAATGGCGGTAAAGGGGTTGTCGTGGCTGCCGATCTGAGCGCGGCGGTACTCCGCGAGGTGCAGCTGGGCGATCTGCTGTGCCTGCGGCTGAACGGTGGCGTGGCGGTCACAGTGGACTTTGTCGACGGCCGGCCATCGCTGGTCAGTGCCAACCTGCCCCACGCCGGCGCGTCCTGATGCGGAAACCTGCTTGCGCTCGGCCGGCTTCGGGCTAGCTTGCGCCGCCTCTGCTCGGCGACCACATCAGTTAGTTTCCGCATGCCAAACGAACTTCAGCCGCCTCGCGGCACCCATGACCTGATCGGCGAGGACCAGCGCCGGCATCAGCACGTGATCGATACCGCCCGACGGATCGCCTCGCTCTATGGCTTCGACGAGTGGAGCACCCCGATTTTCGAGGACACCCGTGTGTTCTCGCGCACCCTGGGCGAGACCTCCGACGTGGTGACCAAGGAAATGTACAGCTTCCAGGATCGAGGCGGCGATGCGATCACGCTGCGCCCGGAGGCGACGGCCGGCATTTGCCGGGCGCTGGTGACCAACGGCCTGACCCAGTCCCTGCCGCAGAAGGTGTTCTGCGCCGGTCCGATGTTCCGCTACGAGCGACCGCAGAAGGGACGGTATCGGCAGTTCCACCAGATCGACGTCGAGCTGATCGGCTCGGCCGAGCCGCTGGCGGACGCCGAGGTGATCGCCTGTGGCTGGGAGATCCTGAAGGCGCTGGGGGTGGCCGGCGACACCGTCCTGGAGATCAATACACTGGGTGACCAGGAGAGCCGGCAGGACTATCGCGGCGCGCTGGTTGGCTATTTCCCGAAGCATCGGGCGGCGCTGTCGGCGGACAGCCAGGCCCGGCTGGAACGCAATCCGCTGCGGATCCTGGACAGCAAGGACGAGCGCGATCGCGCCATCGTGGCGAATGCGCCGACCATCGCCGGGTTCCTGACCGAGGCCGGCGGCGAAGTTTTACGCGCGGCTGCAGACGTATCTGGACCGGTTCGGTGTGCCGTTCCGGGAAAATCCGCGCATCGTGCGGGGGCTGGATTACTACGGCCACACGGCATTCGAGTTCGTCACCAGCAAGCTGGGGGCGCAGGGCACGGTGATGGGTGGCGGGCGCTACGACGGGCTGGTGGAGGAGATGGGCGGACCGCCGACGCCGGCGGTGGGCTGGGCGGCAGGCATCGAGCGGCTGGCGATGCTGCTGGAAGACCCACCGCGCGCGCCGTCACCCGTCGCGGTGGTGCCGGTAGGGGAGAGTGCCGAGACGGTGGCGATGGATGTGCTGCAGGCGCTGCGGCATGCCGGCATCCGGGCAGAGATGGCGTATCGGGGCAACCTGCGCCGGCGGATGGAGCGTGCCAACCGGATCGGCGCGCGCGCCGCGGTGGTGATCTGGCGACGACGACATCGCGCAGGGGGTCGCGCAGGTGAAGGACCTGGCGAGCGGCGAGCAGGAGGCGGTCGCGTTGGCGGATGTGCCGCGCAGGCTACGATGAACCTGGCGTCGAAACTCGATCGCATCGCGGCGCGCGCGGACGAACTGCGCGATATGCTGACGCAGGGCCTGTCGGGCGAGGCGTATGTAAAGGCGTCGAAGGAGCTGGCCGACATCGAGCCTGTGGTGGCCCGCATCGGCGATCTGCGCGCGGCCGAGCACGCGCAGCAGGATGCCGAGGCGCTGCTCGCCGATCCGGAGATGCGCGAGCTGGCAGAGGCCGAGTTGCACGATCTGAAAGAGCGTATCCCGACGCTGGAGCACGAGATTCGGGTGGCGCTGTTGCCAAAGGACGCGGCGGATGAGCGTGCGGCGATCCTGGAGGTGCGGCCGGCGGCGGGCGGGGATGAGGCGGCGCTGTTCGCAACCGAGCTGTTCGCGATGTATCAGCGCTATGCCGAGAGCCGCGGCTGGCGGTTCGAAATTCTGGAATACAGCGACACCGAGCTGGGCGGTCTGAAGGAGGGAATTGCCGAAATCACCGGGCGTGGCGTATTCGCGCGGCTCAAATACGAGTCAGGCGTGCATCGGGTGCAGCGGGTGCCGACGACTGAAAGCCAGGGGCGAATTCACACATCCACCGTTACCGTCGCAGTGCTGCCGGAAGCCGAGGAGGTGGATGTGCAGGTCGACGAGACGCGATCTGCGGATCGATGTCTACCGCGCATCAGGCGCTGGCGGGCAGCACGTCAACAAGACGGAAAGCGCGGTGCGGGTCACGCACATGCCGAGCGGAATTGTGGTGACGATGCAGGAGGAGAAGAGCCAGCACAAGAACCGCGCCAAGGCGATGAAGATCCTGCGGGCGCGGCTCTATGAGCAGCAGCGTGCGGCGGCGCACGCGTCGCGCGCGGCGGATCGGAAGGCGCAGGTGGGGACCGGCGACCGGTCGGAGCGTATCCGCACCTACAACTTCCCACAGGGGCGCGTGTCGGACCACCGGATCAATCTGACGCTCTACAAGATCGACCGAGTGATGGCCGGGGAACTGGATGAGTTCGTTGATGCGTTGACAGCCGAGGACCAGGCAGCACGGCTTGCTGCGGACGAGTGACGCGAGGGAATTGGGAGCGTTTGCGAAACTTAGGACGGCAAGATCTTCCACACGCCACGGCCCGTATTACACCAATCGAGGGTCGTGCTGTTGGCCGGCGGTGTACCGGCTGGCCTCGTTTCGTAGACCAATCTGTGGCAACGCATGGAGCCATGCGTGAAGGTCCGCGTCACGCGGATGGTGCCGCTGGATCCAGTCTGGGTGTTTTGCCAGCTGGTTGTTGTGCCGACTGGAAGCGACGTCCGCAGCAGAAGGGCATTGGCGGCGTCGGTCAACCGCACGAAGTCATCATTGCTCAGCGACAGCGAATCAGCACCCATCGGATAGTATCCGGTAAGTTGAGCATAGCCTGGAACGGCCAACGCAATGCCGAGGCACACAAAACCCAACAATCCAGTCACGTAACCCATGTCTGGCTCTCCGCACTTGGGCGACAACTCTGATACAGGAATGGATCACGTGGCGCCGAGTGGAATGTTAGGGTGGTGGCTGGCCTCCACACAAGAGACCAGCCAGGCGCTTCCGATGCAGACCACGATATCCGTTTGCGTGGTTAGATCACATGGCTTTCCGCCAAAACCGCGAGCTCGCTTCGAGACAGTCCTAGCTCGTCGCAAAAGATTTCCGTATTGTGCTCACCGATCAACGGCGCTCGCCGGGACAGCCGCCAGGGAGAATCGCCAAAGATTGCGGCCTCACCTGGATAGGTGAAGCTGCGACCGAGCTCCGGATGCTCTACCTGTTTCCAGAAGCCACGATCATGCAGGTGAGGGTCATCGAACAAGTCTTCCGGGGCACGCACCACTCCCCAGGTGAAACCGCGTTCCTGGGCGGCATGATACGCTTCTTCAGCCGACAGGCTGGCGATAAAGTTGGCAACCATGTCGTCGATAATGTGCGACGTGTTCTCCGCGATGACCGCAGGGTCCTGATACTTAGGATCCTTGAGATCGCCGGCCATGCCGTAGGCGTCCAGCATGTCCGCCAGGTTCCTCACGAACCTCGGGTTGAGTTGCCCACCTAACAGAGCGCAGACGTACTTGCCGTCCTTGGCACGGAACTGGGTACGAGGCGTGGGATTGGCGGCATGATGCCGGCCTGTCTGACGACGCAACACCTCTCCCCGGTATACATAGTTGGCGATCGCCGCCTCGGTCGTCAGGGCACACGCCTCGTGTATGGACGCGTCGATATACTGCCCTTGCCCCGATAGCGTTCGATCGACCAGCGCGGCCATGATGGCGATGCAGGCGTAATGACATCCCATGTGCCACGCATTGCCCCCGCCCGGGGCAATAGGCGGCCCGTTCGACACGTCCGCCTCATCATAGCCACAGGAGGCCATCTCGCCGCCTGCCGCCATGTGCAGCAGATCGCTCGAGAGGTAATCGCGCCACGGGCCGGTCTGACCGAACGGGGTCAACGAGCACAGTATCAGCCGAGAGTTCTGCTGGCCGAGGACATCATGATCCAACCCCAAAGATGCCATCAATCCTGGCGGGAAGGTTTCCACAATAACGTCTGCCGTCGCTGTCAGACGCAGAAACAACAGGCGGCCATCGGCGGTTTCGAGGTTCAGGGTGATGCCGCGCTTGGATGTATTGTAGTACCAAAAGGACAGGCTACGCTCAGGGTGAGGGACGTCGTCCAGAAATGGGCCAACGTGACGATTGGGCTCGCCGCCAGGTGGTTCGATCTTGACCACATCGGCGCCGAGATCGCCGAGAAGCTTGCCGCAGAACTGGCCTTTCTCGTCCGCCAGTTCCAGCACTCTGACCCCCGACAATGGCCCAGGCCTCGGCTGGGCATCGGTCACCGTGCCATCTCCTCCATGTAGGGAAAGCGCGGACGATGCGCAGGCCAGAACGTACCGTCTGCGAATCCCGCACGCAGCTCTTCGTGGTCGTAGCCCAGTAGGCCTTCAACGATTTCTTGTGTGTGCTGGCCGATCAACGGACTTGGGCTGTGATTGACGGCCGGGGTTTTCGATAGCCTGAAAGGTGCATTCTGAACCAAGTGTTGTCCGAGAGCAGGATGTTCAATCGGCAGGTACATCTTCCGGTGACTGAGTTGCGGATCATGCTCGACACGGTCTTCTGCACTCTGCACGGGAAGGGCGCGCACTCCCGCAGCCTGGCAGCGCTCCGTCAGCTGGTATTTTTCCAGCGTCATGCTCCACGCTTCAATGCATTGGTCCAGTTCCTCCTGATGCTGCAGCCGTCCAGCGAGCGTTGAGAATTTTTCCGCAGTGGCCCAAGACGGCGAGCCCATGACCTGAACCAGTCGTTGCCATTCCTCATCGCCATGGCAGACGATGACGCACCAGTCGTTGTATCCGCCCGGATGCGTGCGATAGGCATTATGTGGGGCAACTGTCGGTCCGCGGTAATTGTTGACCGGCGGCGTGCCGGGCCAATGCGAACGATTTCCTGGGGGAAAGCCTGCGCGCCGCGATCCACGCCCGTTCGCTGTGAAGTCCAGCAGTGCGGGACCATTGAGCGGAATGCTTGCCACCATCTGCGACAGGTCGATGTGCTGTCCGCGTCCGGTGGTGTTGCGGTGGTAGAGGCCGGTAAGCGCGCACAGTGCACCGTACATGCCACCGGTATCATCCATGTAGGACCAACCCCAGCCGGCCGGCGCCTGGTCGGGCAGACCGGACAGAAAGGTCAGGCCCGAAACCGCCTGCGCGACCGGACCGAACGTCGTGTAATGGTGATTCCGCCCAGTGTGGCCGTAGCCTGACATCGATACGTAAACGATGTCAGGCTTGATTCTGCACAACTCATCATAGCCGAGGCCCCAGTTCCGCAGCACACGGGAACTGAAATTCTCGATGACGATGTCAGAGATGGCTATCAGCCGTTTCACAACCTCCAGGCCTTTGGCGCTTCGCACATTCAGGCTGAGGCTCTTCTTGTTGACGTTCGTGTCATTGAAGTTGCCCGAGGTGTTGAGGTTCACCTCAAGATGCTGCGGTGTCGTGGTGCTGGGCAATCGGCCACGCTCGTTCTCAGGCCACTCGATCTTTATGACCTCGGCGCCAAGAGCACCCAGCCAACGTGTGGCCCATGGTCCGGCCCGTACCCAGCTGAAGTCCACCACGCGTATGTTATCAAGCGCGCGCCGTCGAGACGCCGCGCCAGTCACGTCCCAACGCCGAAATCAACGAGCTGCCGAAGGACATTGCCCTCCTTCAGCTTTGCATAGCCCTCGTTGATGTCGTCGAGCTTGATGTGGCTGGTGATCAGGTGATCGAGTTTCAAATGACCTTTCTTCCAGGCATTCAGCAAACGTGGCATATCGACACGGAAGCGGTTGCTGCCCATCGAGGATCCCTGGATTTTCCTCTCACGCAGGAAATCGTAGGCGTGCAACTCAATCTTCATCCCGAATGGCACCATCCCTATGATGGTCGCGGTGCCACCTGGCCGCAGACACTCAAATGTCTGTTCAGCCGTCTTCTTCAGCCCCACGGCCTCGAACGCGTATTCCACCCCGCCGCCGGTCAGCTCCTTGATGGCCTCGACCGGATCGGCGTTGCTCGCGTTGATGATATCCGTCGCCCCCATCTCCTTGGCTGTCTCGAGCTTCGACGAGATCGTGTCGACTGCAATGATCCGGTCGGCGCCGGCAATCGCCGCTCCGTTGACGGCGGACAGGCCGATGCCACCGCAGCCGAACACCGCAACCGTACTGCCGGCGGTCACCTTGGCGGTGTTGATGACGGCTCCCGCACCGGTAATGACACCGCATCCGACGAGCGCTGCCCGATCCAACGGGATTTCTGGGCCGATCTTCACCACCGCGTTCTCGTGCACGAGCATCTGCTCGGCGAAGGTCGAAAGATTGAAGCACTGCACGATCGGCTTGCCGTTCAGGAATAGGCGCTGTGCCTTGCCGGGCGGCATCTTGACCGCAGTGTTGTTGCACAGATTGGGGCGGCCGGTTGTGCAGTACTCGCAGGTGCCGCAGAATACCGAGGTGCAGGTTATGACCTTGTCGCCGGGCGAGACATAACTGACTTCGCTGCCGACTGCCTCGACCACAGCCGACGCTTCGTGGCCGAGCACGCAGGGGGTGGGCATCGGGTACAGCCCTTCGATGAAGTGCAGGTCGCTATGGCATAGCCCGGTGAATGCAGTCCGTAGCAGGACCTCATGTGGTGCCGGTTTAGCGATCTCGAGGTTCTCGATCGCCAACGGCTGACGTGCCTCGTGCATCACAGCGGCTCGCATGTGGCTTCCTCCTTGGTGAACTGGTCATGCCTCTGCTGGGGTAGAGCAGATCATCGATCTGGGTGTGCTGCAACGGGTAGTAGGCCGCAAGGCACAGCCCTCTCACAGCGAACTGGTCTCGTCTGTTAGACTGTTCAGAGAAGGGGCAATATATCCCCCAAGACCAATACGGTGTCTCTGGAGGACATGATGCCAACATTAGATTCTCAGGTGCACGCTTACGAACGCAACCACCCTGCTCGCCCCTGGATTGGCACCTTGACGGGACCGGCTGAGGTTACCGGCGACCATATGGTAGCCGCCATGAATGATGTAGGGGTTGACGGTGCGATTCTGGTCTCTCCCTACAGCATGTATCGCTACGATGCGAGCTACGCGCTTGAGGTCTTTGCTGCTCACCCTAGTCGCTTTAGGCTGGTTAAGCCGGTTGACCCGACCGATCCTGCGGTGGTCGATACGATTGCCGGCTGGGCTATCACCAAGGGCGCGGTCGGAATTCGGATCTTTCTCAGAGATAACATTTCGACCGATCCGGCGGATCCCGCCATCAATCGCGTTCTCGCTGCTGCTGCGCAGCGGTCGTTGCCGGTCAATGTGGCATGTACCGGACGGTTGGAGCAGGCGGGCCAACTGGCCGCCCGCAATCCCAATACCCGCATGGTGATTGACCATCTAGGGCTACCGCAACCGCACGAACCGCCGGCGCCGGCGAAGCCATTCGCCGATCTGACAAAGCTACTTGCTCTTGCGCAGTACGAAAATGTTGCAGTGAAAATCAGCGGGGCCTGCACGTTGTCGCATGAGCCGTTTCCCTATCCGGATATATGGGATCCACTCCACCGCATCTTTGATGCATTCGGCTTCGATCGCTGCATGTGGGGTACCGACTGGACCCGGGCTGTCCACGTATTGACGTATAGAGAAGGCGTAGAGTTGTTCCGCGTCACTGACCGCCTATCTGACAGCGAGCGGAACTCGCTCATGGGCGGTACGCTTCAGGAGATTTATAATTGGCACTGGGCGCCCGCGTCCGAGCCTACCAGGCCGTAAGATCACCGGTGGAAGTGTGCGTCGTTGTAGCATCAGGGAATGGGAGATAGGCGTTGCCGAATGATCTGCTTGTCCGAAGCGTCCGACCGCTGGGCGGCGATCTTTCGGATATCCTGATCCTGGCCGGGCGTATCGTGCAAGGACCTCCGCCGGCCGGTGTGCCCATCCTGGATGGAGGTGGACGTATTGCGCTGCCGGGTCTTGTGGAGGCCCATACCCATCTCGACAAGTCGCTGCTCGGCCTTCCGTGGTATCGCAACGAGGTTGGGCCTCGCCTGATCGATAAGATCGAGAACGAACGCAAGGTCCGCAGGACGTTGCCGATCGACCCGCGCCAACAGTCCGAACGTCAGGCGCTCCTTTCCGTTGCGCATGGCAGTACCCTTCATCCGCAGCCATGTGGACGTCGACACGGAATGTGGTGTGGCCGGGATAGAGGGTGTGATGGCGACGCGGGAGGCACTTGCGGATGTCGTGGCTATAGATCTCGTCGCGTTCCCACAGAGCGGA
Organism: uncultured Alphaproteobacteria bacterium; assembly: GCA_963850535.1. Lineage (GTDB taxonomy): Bacteria > Pseudomonadota > Alphaproteobacteria > Acetobacterales > Acetobacteraceae > JAMXLO01. The sequence continues at coordinate 17,604 of CAWKMC010000015.1, forward strand.
CTGTTGGTCCGGCCCGGTACGGTGGAACTGCTGGAGAGCGCGTTGCGGCTTGGCGCCGAAACAGTAGGCGGGCTGGACCCATGCGCCATCGACCGCGACCCGCGCGGCCATGTCGACACGGTATTCAGGCTGGCGGACAAATTCGGGCGCGGCGTGGATATCCATCTGCATGAACCCAACGACATGGGTGCGTTCTCGATGGAACTGATCATCGAACGAACAATTGCTCTTGGGATGCAGGGCAAAGTGATGATCAGTCACGCATTCTGCCTGGGTATGCCAGATGCAACGGTGGTGGACCCGCTGATCGATGCATTGGCAGAGGCTCGGATTGCGATCATGACCACAGCGTCGGCGTCGCGCACCGTGCCGCCGCTGAAGCGCCTGGTGCAGGCTGGTGTTGTCGTGTGTGCCGGATCCGACGGTATCCGGGACACTTGGGGACCGTATGGCAATGCGGACATGCTGGAGCGGGCAATGTTTGTGGGCCAGCGCTACAACCTTCGGCGAGACGACGAACTGACGTTGGCGCTCGATGTAATTACAACAGGCGGTGCCACGGCGTTGAACTTGGAAGGCTATGGGTTGACCCCAGGCTGCGGCGGCGATCTGGTGTTGGTGGATGCAGCGACTATTGCGGAGGTTGTCGCTCAACGGCCCCGACCACGCACGGTGGTAAAGCGAGGCCACGTAGTGGTCCGTGAGGGCGTGCTCGAACCATGATGATCGATAAGCGCGAGTATTTCAGGAAATACACTCTGCGCCTGCGCGATTAAGCGCGCGCAGGACGGCATGGCGCGTCCACGCAGCCGCTGCGCAGAAATAGATACTTCTTCCCGTGATTGATGGCAGTCGTGCATGGCTCATGCACGTTTCCACTGACTGCCGCGCAATAGCCTCATTGCCGTCACCAGATTTCCTCACGAGGCGGCAATGATCCTGTGTCGATTGCACGGAAGGATGCGGAATGACACGCAAGATCGTATTGGGAATGGCATTAAGCAGCATGCTGCTGGCACTCACCGCCTGCGGCTACAGCCCCGGTACGCGCGCGGTGACAGGCGGGTTGCTGGGCGCAGGAGCCGGGGCGGGCGTGGCGGCCGTGGCCGGCGGCAGGCCGGCGACAGGTGCACTGATCGGCGGCGGTGCAGGCGCACTCGGTGGAGCGCTAACAGCTCCGTAAGCAGTTGGGACAGATCAAGGGACCAGATTGACCTGAACCATCGGATTAGCGGGAACCGCGGGTCGGGCCGCAGGTCCAGACGACCCGACCCACCACCGCTATGTTCCCCGCTTGGGCCGCCCGGATGTGCTCAGGTTCATAGGTTGCGTTGTCGCTGATCAGAGTCAGGCTGCCGTCGAGCTTTGGTTGCACCCGCTTGACCAATCGCTCTCCGGCGATCTCCAGCACATAGACGCCGAAGCTGCGGAAGCGGTTCTCCGTTGTGTCCACCAGCAACAGATCGCCATGCTGTATATTCGGCAACATCGACTTGCCGACCGCCGTCTCGACCGCCAAATGATCCGGCTCGATGCCGAATTGCGAGCGTACCCAGTCGTGGCGGAATGCAATGAACTCGGCCGGCCCCGCTGACGGTGGCGACTCTGCACCGGCTGCGGCGGAGTGAGGTCGCTTAGGCAACAGGAGATAGTCGCGCTGGTCTATCCCGCCTGATCCTGGCGCAGATCGCGATGACGGAATTCCGCCGCCGAGCCGCGGGGGCGGTCCTTCGCCACTTGCCAACCACCCCACGCTGACCCCGGCCGCCTTGGCCAGCGCGACCAGACGTTCACGACTCGGCTCCGCGTCCCCCCGCAGCCATTTGCGAAAGGCCGACGGCGAGACGCCCGTGGCCCGCGCCAAGCGATCGGCACTTGGCCAGTGGCGCACGATTTCCTGCAGCCGGGCAATGAATGCTGCGGCATTCGCGGCGAGATATTCGGCTCCGGGACTGATCTCCGCCGCCTCGCTTCTACGTGACATCTGCGGTGCACCATACAAAATCTCGACACTTTTGCGCCAGGAAGAGGTCGCCTTCACGACGTTCCGCCCAACGAGGAGAACCCGATCGACCATCGTTCTCTGGAGAGAATGTGGCATGAGCGCAAGGGACAGTCGCCAAAGCAGCCCGCGAGAACCGAACGACTGGCATCCTGCGGACGTGCTCGCGGCTCTCAAGAAGCGAGGGCACAATCTGGCGGGATTGTCCGTTACGAACGGATACCACCCGACGGCGGCCGGCAAGGCGTTGAAGCAGCAGTGGCCTGCGATGGAAAAGTTGGTGGCCGAGGCGATCGGCGTCGCGCCCCAGGCGATTTGGCCGAGCCGCTACGACGGCGACGGAAGTCCGAAACCGCGCGCCAAAACGTGATGTGTCAAAAAGTGCAACCTTGCGCGTTGCCGTCCAAACCTTGGGCGCGCGCGACGTGTCACCCTGGCAGAGGCGGCGCCCGCTTGCCCACGTTGGGGGGTGCCGGTGGTTTTAGCGCTCTGCGGTAGCGTTATCGCGCACATCGCGGACATTTTCATTTGTTCGTAACTGGCGGGTCAGAAACGACAAACGGGCATGGTGGGTTCGGTTATCTATGGTAGGACCCGGATTTGAGGCTGATCTCCACATGAAGAGTTCGTATTCAATGCAGCCGATCGGCATGGTCGTTGACGATGACGCGTTGGTCCGCGAGACCGTCGCCGAGGTGCTGGAAGACCTATGTGACCATGTGTACCAGGCCTCGAATGGTGAGGAAGGTCTCGAGGTGCTGCGGGAGCACCCGGACATTTCGGTCGTCGTCACCGACATAGCGATGCCGCGACTGGACGGCGTCGCATTTGCCAGCCGAGCGCGCCAGATGCATCCGGAACTCAAGGTGCTGTTCGTCAGCGGCCTGCAGCGTCCGCCTCCGCAAGAAGAGTTCCTGGCGAAGCCGTTTCCAGCGCGTGCGCTGGTGTCAGCGATACACCACCTGCTCGAGGCGTAGCAGAACCGGGTTTAGGCCGGGCTCGCGCCTGTTGGTGGGATCACACTTTCGATCATGGCCAACAGCGCAGTCAGGCTAAAGGGCTTTTGAATACAAGGTCGCTGTACCCCCGGGCACGCGCTCCATCATGTCGGGATGGCCCGACATAAGGATCACCGGGACGCCTAAGTCATCCGCCATCGGCACCAAAAGCGGGTCGAGGCCTCCTGGCAAGGTGCAGTCCAGCAACATTGCATCGATGCCGCCGGCTCGCAGCGCCACTATCGCGTCAGCGGAATTCTCGGCACGACTGGTATCGTAGAGCCCATCCAGCGCGTCGATCACCACTTCGGAAACAAGCGGGTCGTCCTCGACGACAAGGATCCGTTTTTGTGGCCGACTTTCCATTGCGCCCCCGTCTCATCCCAGCGTTCCATGTCGCAGATGGAAGTAACAAATGCATACAAGCGTTCGGAAAGTATCTGAAGTCCAACTATGGTCCGCTCGCGGTTTGTTTATGCGCATACTATAGTGATTTTGTTGCGTATAATGCGTCAGGCTTGCACTTCCTTGCCAAGCGCCTGCTCATATACGCGAATGACCGAGCTGCTGTCGTCGCCGCCCATTCCCCTGGCGCGCGCGATGCGCATCAGGTTCATCACCTGTGGCGCTATCATCCCCGGCACCCCCAGTTCATCCGCCAACTCCAGCGCGAGGCGTAGGTCCTTGTGCGCCAGGTCGAGCGCGAAGGTCGCGGCAAATTCTCGCTTGAACGCCTTGTCCGAGATGTTGCGGAACGCCGAGGAGTTGCCGCTGGCATTGCTGATAACCTGTTGCAGCTTGCGCAGATCGATGCCCGCCATGGTGCCGATCATCAGCGCTTCGGCCGCTGCTGCCGCGTTGCAAAAAGCCAGCATGTTGTTGACCAGCTTGGCGACCGAGCCCATGCCGATCTCGCCGACATGCACCACCTCGCCGCTGAATGATTTCAACAGCGGCAGCTGGGCATCGAACACCGCCGCATCGCCACCCACCATGATGACGATCGTGCCGTCGGTCGCTCGTGGCACACCGCCGGAGACAGGTGCCTCCAGCATCTGAATACCCTTGCCACGCATCAGCTCGTTGACCCGGCGCGCCGTGGCCGGCGAATTCGTCGAGAGGTCGATGTAGACTGTACCGGGCTTGGCGCTGGCGGCAATGCCGGCGGCGACCTCCTCGACATTGCGCGGCATTGGCAGCGAGGTGAACACCACGTCGCAATCTGCAGCGACCTGCTGGACCGATGTGCCCGCGCTGGCACCCAGGTCAGTACAGGCCTTGATCGCCGCCGGATTGAGGTCGAAGACGACCACGTCATGGTTGGTGTTGCGAATGATATTGCGGCACATGGGTCCGCCCATGTTTCCGACGCCGATGAAGCCAACCTTCATTGCTGTTTCCCCAACTTACATCGCGCCGGCAGCATGGCGTACCCTGCCGGACGGCGGAAGCGCCTGCCTTGTTGCGCCACACGCGAGCGCGCTCGCTTGCACAAACAACCAGCCTGGATGACGCTGTACGTCAGGAGGAATGGACATGCCGAACATCCACGCGCGACTGGCCCACATGGGCATCTATGTGCACGATCGCACGACTATGGAGCGCTTCTACACCGAGGTTCTAGGGCTGATGGTGACCGATCAGGGCGAGGGCCGGGCGGGCATGCATCTGACGTTCATGAGCGGCAATCCGGAGAACCACCATCAGCTGGTGTTGGTCAGCGGCCGGCCCGATACCTCGGGCTTCAATCCGATCCAGCAGATGTCGTTCATGGTCGACACGCTGGCGGACCTGCGCGAAGTGCACCAGCGCGCATTGGCGCTCGGCGCGACCGAGATGCGCCCGGTCAGCCACGGCAACGCCTGGTCGTGCTACTTCAAGGATCCCGAAGGGAACACCGTGGAGGCCTATCTCGACACACCCTTCCACGTGCCCCAACCACACGGCAAGCCGCTCGATCTCAGCAAGTCGGACGAACAGATCCTGCGCGAGACGGAGGCGGCCTGTCGCCAAGATCCCGGCTTCATGCCAATCGAGCAATTCAAGCAACAGATGGCGGCCCGTCTCGGCGCCACCGCCTAATCGTGTTGTGCTGGCCGGGCATGTCCCGGCCAGCCGCCGTGGCGCCAGAACGACGTCCGGCGCGCAGCGACGCTACTTTTCCTTCTGCGCTGGTTCGACGTTCTCGCTGCCGGCGCGACTACCCCCAAACCGGTCCGCGCCCTTTTCATCGGGCGCCCCTGGTTTCTTGTGAGTGCCGGTGTTTTGCTGATCGTCGGTGTGACGCACGGTCTCTTCTGTATGGGACTGCTTCACAGAATTCTCCTTTGCCAATAGGGATGTGGTGAAAGCCGCCGACGAGGTGCCAACTGCGCTCGTCAAAGCGGGGTCGGCATCGGTTCCGGCGGACGTGGATCCGGCCGCGGGGGAAGCTCGATCGGAGGCGGCGGTGCCGGATTGGGATCCGGATGCGGGCCAGGTGGCGTGTCGGGTGGCCGCTGGAAGTTCATCTGTCCTTGCTTCATGCGATTACAAACATGTTAGCCGCCACCAAAGTTCCGCCGCGATACCGCCGCCAAACCGTCGCCAACCGCCCCCACTATCAGGGTCATTGCACGAACAGGGAGGTCCGAACCGTGCGCAAGACTTTGATAGCTCTCGCGGCCACAACCGGCCTTATCGGCCTGAGTTCCATTGGCGCCTCTGCCGCAACCATGGTTCCGGCGCCGGCCATCGACCAATCATCCGCCGTACAGAAGGCGGACTGGGGTTATTGCGGCCCCCGCTGCCAGTACGCGCAGCACCGGCGTTGGGAGGCTCAGCGCGAATGGCGTCACCACGAGTGGCGTGAACATCACAACCCGTATTACGGCTACAACTCCTACCGCGGCTACTACCGCTGATTTCAGCTGAGCATGGCACCGCAGCAAAGCGGGGCCATGCCCTTTTCTTCTCCGCCGCTTGGCCTACGCTCCCGCCGAACAAAGCGGAGCGAGGCAGTGCCAACCATCCCGAAGACCCTGCAGCCACATATCAACTCGGCTTTTCCCGAGCACGTATGCCTGGTCGGCACCGTGCTGCCGAACGGCCACGCGCAGATCACGCCGCGCGGCAGCACGATGGTGTTCGACAATGACCACATCGCATTATGGGAGCGCGGCAAGGGCTCGACCACCGCAGCGCTGCGCGACGGCACAAAGGTGACGGTGTATTTCCGCAAACCGCAATTGCGCGCCGACGGCGTATTGCCGAAGGGCGGCATAGCCCGGTTCTATGGTACGGCGCAGGTGGTGAAATCAGGGCCGCAATACGAGGAGGTTTGGCGCCGGCTGGTGCAGCCCGAGAAGGACCGCGACCCGGACAAGAAGGGTTTCGCGGTGCTGATCAAGGTGGAGCGCGCCGAGGATCTCGACGGCGAGCCGCTCACTTCGGACTGACCCGGAAACGGGTCGCCACCACATATAGTTCGCTTGATTCCTTGCGGCTCGCTGGGGGCTTGGCGTGCCGGACCGAGGCGAAGTGCCGCTTAAGCGTGTTCAGCATCGCCTTCTCGGCGCCGCCCTGGAACACTTTCGCGACGAAGCCGCCACCTTCCGCCAGCACCTCGAGCGCGAACGCAAGCGCCGCCTCGGCCAGCGCCATGATGCGCAGATGGTCGGTGGCAGCGTGACCGGTGGTGTTGGGCGCCATGTCGGACAGAACCAGATCGACCCTGCCGCCAAGTTCCCCGATCAGGCGCTGCTGCATCTCGGGATCCGTGAAGTCGCCTTCCAGCACCGTCGCGCCTGGCACCGGATCGACCGGCAAGAGGTCGACACCAACCACGGGCGTCGCCCCGCGCTTCACTGCAACTTGCGTCCAACCGCCGGGTGCGGCGCCGAGGTCCACGACCCGCGCACCGCGGCGGATCAACCGGAACCTCTCGTCGAGCTCCACCAGCTTGTACGCGGCCCGCGAGCGCCAGCCCTGCTGTCTTGCTGCGGCGACGTAAGGATCGTTGAGCTGCCGCGCCAACCAGCGCTGCGAAGCGGCGCTTCGCCCTTTGGCGGTGCGCACGGCCACCGACAGGCCGCGCGGTGCTGCCGGTTTGCGGCCTTTCACCCGCGACCGCGCCGGCGGTCGCCTCGGATCATGCGCAGCAGCATCCCCTCGCGGAGCCCGCGGTCCGCGACGATCACCCGCGGCGCCGGCCACATCCGCACCAGCGCGGCAAACACGGCGCAGCCGGGCAGCACGAATTCCACCCGCTCCGGTCCGACGCAGGGATGTGCCTCCAGCCCCGCACGCCCCAGTTCCCGCAGGCTGGTCAGCGCCGCACCGGCCGCTTCAGCACTCAGCACGGCGCCGTCCACCAGCGGCCGGCGATAACGCGGCAATCCAAGTGCCACGCCCGCCAACGTCGTGACCGTGCCGCTGGTGCCCAGCAGTTGCACCCCACCCTCGCGGATCTCGCGGCCGATGCAATGCACCGCCTCAAAACTCTGCAGCCGGGCCACGACGTCATCCACCATGGCGTCGAACCCGTCAGGGTCGAAGCCGGCCTCGCCGAACCTCTCGGCCAGCGTCACCACGCCAAGCGGCAGCGAGGCGTAGCCGATCAGTTCCGTCCGCCCGTTGGGGCCAAGCCGCACCCAGGCAAGCTCGGTCGAGCCACCGCCAATGTCGAACAGCAGGGCGCGACGCCCACATCCGGCGAGCAGAGGCGAGCAGCTCTCCAGTGCCAACTCGGCTTCCTCGCGCGATGAGATCACGCCGATGTCGAGACCGGTCTCGTGCTTCACCCGAGCAAGGAAAGCAGCGCCGTTGGCGGCGCGACGGCACGCCTCGGTCGCGACCGCGCGCAGCCTCCGCACCGGACGTCGCTCCAGCCGCGCGGCACACGCCCTAAGCGCAGCCAGCGCGCGCTCCATGGCATCAGGACTCAGCCGGCCAGTACCTATGCAGCCCCTCGCCCAGCCGGACGATCCGGCTGAAACTGTCCAGTACGCGGAAACTGTCGCCGGACGGCGCGGCGACCAGCATGCGGCAATTGTTGGTGCCAAGATCCAGTGCCGCGAAGGCAGGCCCGGAGAACCGTCGAGGTTCACTCGACGGATACGCCGCAGGTTCGACCGGAGCATGGATGGGCCGAGGCTGCATGGCAGCATTGTCGTCTCTGCCTGCCATGGCGAGCAAGCGCTGTGGCGGCGCTTTGCGGCGAATTCATCCGGCTTCTCGCGCTCTTGGCGGCGCGAGGATGCGCAGACACGGACAATCGGCCTCGGGGTCCACCTCCACAAGTGCGCCGTGTGGCACCATGGCGGTGATATCCACGTCGAACCCCGACAGCATGGTGAAATCGGCGAGTGCCGCGCCCTGCACCATGATCGGATTGACCCGGTTCAGCACCAGCGCCACCGGCATCACGCCGCGAGCTGCCATCTCGTGCAACATCCAGGCGGTCGCGACGCCGCCCTTGGCCGCATCGAGCACCAGGATGCGCACGAGATAGGACTGTCCGACCAAACGATGCTCGGGGCGAGAAAAAACGCCACGCATGCGGTCGAGATCGTACCGGGCGGAGAAGCCGTCCTTTGCCACCAGTGCACGACCCTGCACGCGTCGGCCCATCGCCGCCACAGCATGGAACAGGGTCATCGGGCGATCCGCCCGGTGCAGGCGGCCTCGACGCATTCCTGCATCGACAGCAATGCCGGCCGATAACCATAACCGCCCAGGATGTTCACCAGCTTGGCCGACGGGGTCACCAAAGTCTGCCAGCCGTTCGCCTCCGCCATTTCGCGCGCATAGCTCTGGTAGAAGCACATGCCGGACAACACGAGGCCGCCGGCGCCCTCGATGCGCGCGGTGATGCCAAAACGGTCGGCGTCCGGCTTGACCTGAGGACTGGTCACCACAAGCAGCGGGATCGTTGCGCGACGGCCATCCAGCAGGTCCGCGACCTCGCGAAGCTCAACCAGGCTGAGCTGCGGCGAGGAGAAGACCACAACGTCGATCTCGTCGAGGTCGGCTCGGTAGGCGGATTGGAACGCGGCGAGATCCGCCGCGGTGATCGTCGCAGCGACCGAAAGCGTCGGATCGACCGCGTGGTCCGCCTCCGGTGTCACCCCAACCATATGGAACAGTGCGACGGAACCATAGCTCGCCAGTGCTGCGCCAAAGTGCTTCAGCTCATCCGATGTCGGTACGCGATCGACGCCGACGAGCGCCGGCACCTGCCAATAGTCGCCGGCAATGCGACCGATGACGCCACCAAGCGCACCCCATTCGTGCAATGCGCGCGGCGTGTACTCGATGCGCAGCTTCAGCGTCGCTCGCCGCCTCTCCGGCAGATGGTAGCCGTAGCGAGGCGTGCGGCCGGTCAGGCCGGCAGCCAGCGCCGATGGACCGCCTTCGAAGTTGGAGCGCGCGCCAAGCACGCTGTTCGCGTAGATCACCACGCCGGTGTCGCCATACGCCATATGCTCGCCGAGTACCGCCGGCATGATCGTCTGGTAGTTGATGCAGGTGTCGGTCATCAGCACGCCCAGGGCTTCGAAGGCGGCGATGGCGCGTCGTTCCAGCGCCAGCATCCACTCTTGATGCTTCAATCGGGCTGCCGCGGCAAAGTCGGTGCCGCGTGGATCGGTGATAGTGGGGATGCGCACACGTCGCTCCCGTTCCGGCAGTGCGGCAAGTCGTTCCAGCCACTCGACGCCGGCAACGCCGAGAGATTCGGTATCGGCCATGATGTGTGCCTGCGATACCTGGACGAAATCTTCGGCACCGAGATACCGGCCGACCCGCATCTGGTGCTCGACTGCCCATTGCCGCCCGGGCCCCGCCTCGCCCGCCAGCATCGCGCGTTCTTCGTCGGTCAGACGCATGCGACGATGATGCTGACCTCAGGCTGAGGCTGTCAAAAACGCTTCGACCACTGCGACGAAACCCGACGGGTTGTCGGCGTGTAGCCAATGACCGGCATTCTTCAACGTGACAAAGCGCGCGCGCGGAAACAGAGCGCGGATGATTGGGCGGTGCTCTGGCTTGATGTAATGCGAGTCGGCACCGGCAATGAACAGGGTGGGGCCAACGTACCTGCACGCCAGGCGATGCATCCCACGCCTCGATGTCGGCAAATCCGGCGATGATCTCCTGCAAGCCGATGCGCCAGTGCGGCGTCTGCCCGAGTTGCAGGTTCTGCAGCAGGAATGCGCGCATGCCTGCCTCGGGCACCACATCCGCCAACGCCGCATCAGCGGCCGCGCGCGTCATGCCCGGCGCAAGCTGCAGTGACGCCATGGCCTCGGCTACCGGGCGCAGATGCGGCGGATTGGGGACGGGCGCGATGTCGGCGACGATCAAACGCGCGACAGCGTCCGGTTGCGTCAGCGCGGCCTGCATTGCCGCCTTGCCGCCGATCGAATGCCCGAGCAGCGTCGCCGGCAATGCACTCATCGCATCGAGCGTCCGCAACACGTCGATTGCCATGCTGCCATAGCGCATATCGGCATCGTGGGGGCTGGACCCGTGGTTGCGCAGGTCGAGCGCGATGGTGCGCCGATGCGCCGCAAGCTCGCGCTGCACCGAGCCGAAGTTGCGCGCGGAACCGAACAGGCCGTGCAGCAGCACCAGTGGGGGATCGCCGCGCCCCGCCTCGATGGCGTGCAGCATCATCGGCGTATTGGCCATGCGGCACAGCCAACGCCGACTACGATCAGCGCCGACCCGGCGAGCAGATCGGCGGTGATGGGCTCACCCAGCAGAACATTGGCGAGCAGCAGACTGATCGCCGGCGTGGTCAGAAAGCCGACGGAGGAGACCATTGCGGGCAGCGCCGCGGTCGCCTCGATGACACACCAGGTGCCGAACGGCCCGGCGATCAGGCCGATGTAGGCCAAAGCAAGCCATGACGTCGGTTGCGTGCCGATGCCACCGCCCGGCGCATGCCACAGCACCAGCGGTGCCAGCATCACCGCGCTGAGGGCAAAGCACCAGGGCAACAGTTCGAACATGGTGGACCGTGGCGTGGCGATGCGGGTGACGACGATCGCCACCGACCAGGATAGCGAGGCGGCGAGCAGAAAAGCATGACCGATCAACACCTCGCGCGCTGACCAGTCGATCGCCCAAGGAACTCATCAATACCACCACGCCTGCAAGACCAAAGCCGGCAGCAAGCCATCGGCGCACCGAGATGTGCTCGCGGAGGAAGATCAGCGACAGCGGGGCGATCCAGATCGTCGTCGCGTTGGCCAGGATCGCGGTGCGGCCCGCGGCGACCCAGGCGACGGCCTCGTGCGCGAACGCAAAGTAGAGCCCAAGTTGGCACACGCCGACTGCAACCAGTGCGGGAACATCTTTCCGAACCGGCATGTGCAATCGTCCGCAAACAGCGAGAATAGCGGCGATCGTTGCTCCTGATACCAATGCACGGCCTTCTGCGAACCAGATCGGTGTGCTACCGAGACCGATAGCGATCTTGGTCAGGGGCCACGCGCTGCTGAGCAGGACAACTGACGTGGCAAGTTGGACATAACCGGCTGCCAGGCTTTGCTTACCGTCGTCCAATGCGACGGCGGTCCGGGATATCAGGACGTCAACAGGGGCGGGGGAAGCCTTCGGCAACCGATGACCTTCTCACTTGTCGGCCGCTGCGCGCGCACCGGCCAGCTGGGCGCTGCTGTCGCCACATCGTCGATCGCTGTCGGCGCGCGGTGCACCTATTGCGAGGCCGGTGTTGGTGCAGTGCTCACCCAGCATCGCACGGACCCGCGGCTGGGGCCACGTGGGCTTGCGCTGTTGCGTTCCGGCTGTTCCGCGCAGGAGACGCTGGATGCGCTGGTGGCATCGACACGCCACGCGCAGTGGCGCCAGCTTGCCGTGCTGGATGCCGCGGGCAACACCGCCGCCTATAGCGGGACGCGCACCAAGCCGGAGATGAGCGCCGCACCGGCGCAGGATGTCTGCGCGATCGGCAATATCCTGGCGACCGCGCGTGTTCCAGCGGCGATGCTGCGTGCCTTTCAAGCCGACGCACCGGCGCCGCTGGCGGAGCGTCTGTTGCGCGCTTTGGAAGGAGGCCTTGCCGCCGGCGGCGAGCACGTCCCAGTACGCAGCGCGCACCTGCTCGTGGTGGAACACGAGAGCTTCCCGCTGATCGATCTGCGCGTCGACTGGCACGATACGCCGATCGCAGAGCTGCGGGCGCTGTGGCAACGCTATGAACCGGAGAGCAACGCTTACCTGCTGCGAGCGCTGGATCCGGAGAATCCGGCGATTCTCTGAGTCGCGACCTCAGGTGTCGAAAATCAGGCAGGTCGTGGTGCCGTGCGCCAGCAGGCGGCCATCGCGATCCGTGATCCGTCCCTCGGCGGTGCCGATACGCCGCCCTCTGCTTAGTACCGGTACCTTCGGCTTTGATTGCCCCGGTATCTGTTGTGATCGGCCGCACGAGCGAAATCTTGAACTCCAGCGTCGTCTGGCCAGCCCCCTTCTCCAATGTCGATTGAATCGCAAGTCCCATACAGCTGTCGAGCAGGGTTGCTGAAAACCCGCCGTGCACGGTGCCGGCGGGATTGAGCGATCTATCGTCAGGTTCAGCGACGATGACGACGCGGCCGTGTTCCGCCTCGATTACATCATAGCCAAGTGTTTGCGCCATGGTGTTCAGAGGGTGCAATCCACTGGCAAGACCTTGGACGAACTCAAGTCCGGTCATCTCCCTTTGCCGGGAGGCACTTACAGTGCCGTATGTCTTGGGTGCGACGCTGCTGGACATGGCTGGCTCCGGTGTTCCCGGTTGATTTGCAGATGAGCGGGTTCGATCGGCCGCATAGGGGAGGATCGTCGCCTGTCTCGGCGTCGGCCATCCGTTCCTTGCTTCAGTGCCCAGCGATGGCTTTCCGATCAGAATCGGAAAACAAACTACACCCCTTGCCTATTCCCCGTCAGATGCGGTAGTTCTCGGTTATGGCACGGATGCAGATCGTTTCCGCCACGCGATTTTGGTACCGCTGGTACAGACCGGCAGCCTAGGATCGTGCACCACTAGCAGGAACCCAAAGCCGCCCTCGCCAAGGCGGCTTTCGTATTTCTGCCCCATCGAACGCGAAATTCGCCAAAGCAGGAGCGGCCTCTCAACCGAAGGAGGCTTGCATGTCACGCTCAGATTTCGATTTCGATGTTGTCACCGGACCGTCGGTGCCCAGACCAGCTCCGCAACCCGCGCCCACGCGACAGCGGTGACGTGCCATGTGGACAAAGCAGGACTGGCGCGCCTGTCCAATTGCTCAGGCACCCGAATATCCCGATTCGGTGGCGCTTGACGCTGCAGAGGCAGAGCTGCACGCACTGCCGCCATTGATCTTCGCAGGCGAAGCCCGCGCCCTGAAGGCACAGCTTGCACGCGTCGCGTCGGGCGATGCATTTCTGCTGCAGGGCGGCGACTGCGCCGAATCATTCGCCGAGTTCCACGCCAATGCCGTACGCGACACGGTGAAGGTGCTGCTGCAGATGGCGGTGGTGCTGAGCTTCGCCGCCGCGGTGCCGGTTGTGAAAGTCGCACGCCTCGCGGGACAGTTCGCCAAGCCACGCTCGCAGCCGACGGAAACCATCGGAGGTGTGACGCTGCCGTCGTATCGCGGCGATATCGTCAATGGCATCGCCTTCGATGCAGCTGAGCGCGCGCCGGACCCGCAGCGCATGCTGCGCGCCTACAATCAATCGGCGGCCACACTCAATCTGCTGCGGGCGTTTACCCAGGGCGGCTTCGCTGACCTCGCGCGCGTGCAGCAATGGAACCAGGCATTCATCGCCGCTTCACCGCAAGGCCAACGCTACGCGGATCTCTGCCACCGCATCCAGGAGTCACTCGCGTTCATGACGGCATGCGGCCTTGCGTCGCCCAATGCGCCGCAGCTGCGTGCGACCGAACTCTACACCAGCCACGATGCTATGCTACTGAACTACGAGGAACCGCTGGCGCGGCAGGACAGCCTGACCGGCGACTGGTACGCGTGCTCCGCGCACCTCCCGTGGCTCGGCGAGCGCACGCGCCAGGCAAACGGCGCGCATGTCGCATTCCTCCGCGGCGTGGCCAATCCGCTGGGACTGAAATGTGGGCCGGCAATGACGTCGGACCAAGTGCTGCGTCTCATTGACTTGCTGAACCCGCAGAACGAACCGGGTCGGCTAACGTTGATCACACGTGTCGGCACCGATCGCGTCGGCGATGTCCTGCCGCCGCTGATCAGGGCGGTGCAGCGCGAGGGACGCTGCGTCGTATGGTCGTGCGATCCGATGCACGGCAACACAGTTGCGACCGCATCCGGCCGCAAAACGCGGCCATTCGAGCGGATCATGTGCGAGTTGCGCGCGTGCTTCGCCGTACATCGGGCGGAGGGCAGCCGTCTGGGCGGCATGCATATCGAAATGACCGGCAAGGATGTCACCGAATGTACCGGGGGGGCGCAGCAGATCGATGAGGCAACGCTGCAGGATCGCTATCACACGCATTGCGACCCGCGGCTGAACGGTTCGCAGGCGCTGGAACTGGCGTTTAAGGTCGCCGAGGAGTTGAAGGCCGAGAGAGAACGTTGGCGGTCGGCGGCACTGCCGCTGGCAGCGGAATAGCCTGCCGACACGGCAAGGAGCATCATGACAAATGCTCCTCGCCGATGGCACCTTCGCCAACCTTCAAATCACGACGAGAGAGCATCGGCTGGCCGATGAGCCCCGTCATCCGCGCAGCACGCTGACATCGCCGGGATTGACCAAATCCGGAACAGTCCAGCCGTCGAGATCATACTCGGCCGCGCACGATTGCGCGAATGCCTTCCACCGATCCGCGTCGCCGGACGCCGAGCGCACCGAATAGCGCGTAGCGACGGATCTCTTCGTGACTGCCCGCGTAGTTGATTTCATACAACTCATGCCGGCCGCCGAACTCCGTGCCGATCGCATCCCACAGCAGCTTCATCAGCTTTACCCGCTCTTCTGCCGAGGCGCCGCCGGAGCCACGGACATACGCATCAAGATATTTGCGTATCTCTGGGGCTTTAAAGTCCGCCGCATGGGAGTTCAGGTAGATCAGCCCGCTCGCGACCGTCTTCTCGACCAAGTTCTTGATCTGCACATACGCTTCCGGGGCCAGCACGTATACGCCATCGCGGGGCGGGCGCCGGGAAGGATGTAACCGTTCTCCCATGGGTCCGGCGACTTCGCCATCGCGTCCGATAAGCTCCAGATCATATTGCGCCACGCGATGACCTCGCCCAGGTTCGCCTCCACGCCGCGAAATGCGCGCGTGCCGGTCAGTTCTGTTGCACGCAAAAACAGCCCGGCAATGAAATCCAGCTTCACTCCAAGCCGCGTGCTACCCTGCAGAAACGCGCGAGGCACGAAGCCGGTGCGGGGGAAGAAGTTGTTCGCCTTCTCGATGTCGCCGTAGACGAACACATTCTCCCAGGGGATCAGCACGTCATCCAGACAAAGATCGCATCGTTCTCGTCGAGCCGGCTCGACAGCGGGTAGTCGAACGGACTTCCCAGCACGGCGGCACGCTGCTCGTTGGAGACGCGGCAGATCAGTTTGACGCCCGGCGCGTTGGTGGGGACCATGAACACGAGGGCGAAACTCCGATCCTGTACCATGCAGGACAGTGTGATGCGCGATAAAAGTGTAGTGCGTGAGCGCTGAACCCGTGGCGACGACTTTCGCGCCGCTGACACGTATGCCGGCATCTGTCTCTTTGGTGACATGGACGTAGACGTCGGAAGGACCACCCGCAGCGCCCGGCGCCATGTTGCGATCCACTGGCGGGTGGATGATCGCGTGATTGATGAACGGCACACGCTCCTGGCTGAGCCGATACCAACGCCGTGCGTTCTCCTGGTATGGAATGTAAAAGTCGGCATTGGCTCCCAGTGTCGCCAGGAACGCCGCCTTGTAGTCAGGCGATCGGCCCAGCCAACCATAGGTGATCCGCGACCAGGCAGCGATTGCATCGCGTGCCGCGACCTGTTCATCGACCGTGCGCGGTGCAATGAAGTAGCGGTGCGTGAAGCCGCCCCACTCGGTGGGACAGGTCAGCACGTTCGCCCCCTCGCGGTGGTCTGCATGCAGCGCGTCGTACAGGCGGCATCAGAACGGCGGATATTGCTGAACGCACGGACGTGCTCGACGCGTCGCCGTAGATCCAGACTTCCCGACTCATCGTCGAGGCTTTCTAGAAACTCCTGTCCGGTGTAAGGCAGCGTCACGGTAAGTCTCCCCCATGATTGTTATGACGTTCCGGCACGACCGCAGCATGGGCGGCCGTGCTAGCCAAGTGTTCTTCGGCGAAGTCTCTCGGTTTGAGCTGGCAATTACCGTCCGCTAGTTTTCTCGCCCAATCAACTGGTCGAATGGTCATCGTCACCGCGCCATAAGAGGGCACAGCCATGTCCAGGATCCGCGACATCCGCGTCATTCCACTTGAATGCAACCTGCCCCGGGCAAGGGCTATGGCTCGGCGCGCGGTCTCACCAACCGACGTGGCGGCGGGCTGGTGCTGCTGGACACGGAAGACGGCGTGCAGGGCATAGGCGAAGCGTGGGGACCGCCTTCCGTCACGCGCGCCTGCCTGGAGGTGGTGAAGCCACTCTATGTCGGCCGCAGCGTGTTCGCACAGCGCGGCGCAGCGCAGACCGTGCTGGCGCGCATGTATCACTTCGGCACGCAGAACCAATTGATCGCGCTGATGGGCGGTATCGACATCGCCGCGCACGACGCGATGGGCAAGCTGTTGAACCTGTCGGTTGCCGACCTGATCGGCGGTCGTCAGCGCGAGCGCATGCCGGTCTATGCCTCTGGCGGGTACTTCACCGAAGCGGACGACCAGGATGGTGCACTCGCGCAGCAGCTCGAGCGCAATGCCGCGCGCGGCTTCACTGCCTTCAAGATCAAGATCGGTCGCCATCCGGCCGAGGACGCAGCGCGTGTCACGCTGGCGCGGCGCATCATTGGCGAGACACCGCTACTCACCGTCGATACCAACGGCAACTACACTGAAGACGGCGTTTTGGAGAGCATGCGCCACACCGTGCCGTTCGACGTTCACTGGTACGAGGAACCACTCGCGCCACAGGACTGGGCCGGCTACGCCAGTCTGAAGGCGCGCGCGCCGGTGTCGCTGGCGACCGGCGAGGCGCTGTACAGCGTGTTCGACTTCCGCCGGCTGATCGATGCACGCCTAGCTGTCGATCGTGCAGCCCGATCTTACGCTATGCGGCGGGTTCGACGTCGCGCGTACCATCGGCATACTGTGCGCCGCCGAGCATCTTCGGCTCTCGCCACATGTATGGGGCACCGGCATCGGGCTCGCGGCGGCGGTGCAGTTCGTTGCGTCACTGCCGAACTATCCGCATGGCGCACACGTGCCGTATCCACCGCTGGTCGAGTACGATGTCGGCGACAATGCGCTACAGAACGAGATCTTCGTCGAACCGCTGCGTTATGCCGACGGCCACCTGGTCGTGCCGCAGGGTCCAGGGCTCGGCGTGGCTCTCGATGAGGCAGCGGTCAAGCGGTTCAGTCAGGCTTGAAGTCCATCGCCGCGCCGTTCATGCAGTAGCGCTCGCCAGTCGGCTTAGGTCCGTCCGGGAACACATGGCCCAGATGGCCGCCGCACTTGCTGCAATGCACCTCGGTTCGGGTCATGAAGAAGCTGCGGTCCTCGTTGGTGCCGACGGCACCCTCCAGCGGTTGATAGAAGCTCGGCCAACCGGTCCCGCTTTCAAATTTGGTGTCCGAAGCGAACAACTCCTGCCCGCAGCCGGCACAGATGAACCTCCCGTGGCGCTTTTCCGCATTCAACGGGCTGGTGCCGGCGCGCTCCGTGCCGTGCTTGCGCAGCACCTGATAGGCGGCCGGCGACAGCTTCGCGCGCCACTCGTCATCAGTATGATTGACCGGGAACGCTTCGGTGTCTGTTGCGTGCGACGAGCCAAACAGCCGCATGGGCCTGCCTCCTGTGGTTGGTCGTAGTATAGGGTGCCGCATCTGGCTTTGGGAGGACTCGCATGGCCGCGTTGCGTGACGCATTGCAGCCGGTGCTGCCGGACGACGCCGGACAGGCAGTGCTGGCCGGACGGGTGTGGCGGCCGGACGTCGCCGGTCCCTCGGTGGTGGCCGTGCGCGAGGGCGAACTGGTCGATGTGTCGGCAATGTTCCCCACCATGCGCGACTTGTGCGAAATACACGACCCGGCGTCCGCATTGCGCAGTGCGGATGGTGAGCGCATCGGCAGCGTCGAGGCCGCACTACTCAACACGCCGCCCGAACAGCGCGATCCGGGCAAGCCGTGGCTGCTCGCACCGATCGACCTGCAGGCCATCAAGGCCGCCGGTGTCACCTTCGTGCTCTCCATGATCGAGCGGGTGATCGAGGAACGCGCACGCGGCGACATGGCTGCCGCAGTTGAGATCCGCGCAGTGGTCAACCGCCTGGTGGGCGATGACCTCGCCCGCCTGAAGCCCGGATCACCCGAGGCCGCGCATCTGAAGCAGGTGCTGATCGAGCAGGGCGCGTGGAGCCAGTATCTGGAAGTGGGCATCGGACCGGACGCCGAGATCTTCACCAAGGCGCAGCCGATGGCCGCAGTCGGCACCGGAATGGATGCCGGCGTCCATCCGAACTCCTCGTGGAACAACCCGGAGCCCGAGGTGGTGCTGGTGGCGTCGTCGGCGGGTCGGATCGTGGCGGCGACGCTGGGCAATGACGTCAATCTGCGCGACGTGGAAGGGCGCTCGGCCCTGTTGCTCGGCAAGGCGAAGGACAACAACGCATCCTGTGCCATCGGCCCGTTCCTACGGCTGTTCGATGCGCGGTTCGCGTTGGACGATATCCGGCAGACCACGGTGTCGCTGACGGTTGAGGGCACCGACGGCTTCAGGTTGGAAGGTGCATCGTCGATCGCCAGGATCAGTCGCGATCCCGCCGATCTGGTGGCGCAGATGGTCAATCAGCATCACCGCTATCCCGATGGGGCCGTGCTGTTCCTTGGCACGATGTTCGCCCCGGTCGAGGATCGCGATGCGCCGGGCAAGGGCTTTACGCACAAGACGCGTGACATCGTGACGATTGCCGCGCCCAAACTCGGGAGTCTGGTCAATCGCATGATGCCGACTGACCAGTGCGAGCCATGGACCTTCGGCGCAGGCGCCCTGATGCAGAACCTAGCCGAGCGCGGACTGCTGCGTCGGCAGTGATCTCAGGCGGCGGCCAGCCCCGCGGTGGTCAGCGTCAGGCTGTCCTCGTCGACGACCAACCACCCTTGCGAGGCCGCATAGCGACATGCCAACCGGAAATCGGGCATCTTCCAGTCGCCCACTTCCGAACTGTCCGCCAGCTCGTCCAGACTGAGCTTGGCCCCGATCCGGCAGGATTTGCCATAGACGATGATTGCCAGCAGGCGCCGACCAATTGTTTCCGCCGTCTGCTTGCCTGGACGATTGCGGGCAATCCGAACCTGTCGGGCGCCCTGGTGTTCGATGTGTTCTCCCATGCAGATCCGAGTAGCGCTGACTGCCTTTACTGACCAGTCGGCGACGCGCCGTAAGCACTCACTGTTGTGTGAGAAGGCGCCTGGTCGCAGAGAGCCTCGCCGATTGGTTTGAGGCCGGGGCGGGCATCGTTCCTGTACAGACTCATTCACAGTCCAGGGGACAAGGCTGTGGGTATCCCTGTGCATAGTGTGGACAAACGCGCACGTTTCCGTGATCGTTGTGTCATCGGAAGTTCCTGGAAGAGACAACCCATTAACGGGCAAGGCTCATCGTCGTCCGAACAGACGCTCGAGATCTCCCTTTGTCAGCTTGAGGAATGTCGGACGGCCGTGACTGCACGTCGCGGCGCGCGGCGTTGCCTCCATCTGCCGCAACAGGGCATCCATTTCGGCGGCGTTCAGCCGCCGGCCGGCGCGAACCGATCCATGGCACGCCAGGCGTGCTATCACTGCATCCAGCCGCGCGTGCAGCGCCGTCGCCTCGTCCAGTTCTGCGAGTTCATCGGCTAGGTCG
The DNA here is from genome assembly GCA_963850535.1 of uncultured Alphaproteobacteria bacterium. Taxonomy (GTDB): domain Bacteria; phylum Pseudomonadota; class Alphaproteobacteria; order Acetobacterales; family Acetobacteraceae; genus JAMXLO01. The sequence continues at coordinate 37,643 of CAWKMC010000015.1, forward strand.
CGCAGAAGGCTCCCCGGCTCAGCCGCACCCAGCACCGCCGGCAGGGCGCGCACCATCACCGCGCCGGCCCCGAAGGCTTCGATCTCCAACCCGAGCCGGCCCAGCTCATCGGCACGCGCCAGCAGCCTGGATGCGTCCGCGGTTGGCAGGTCCACCACCGCCGGCAACAGCAAGGCCTGCGTTCGGACGCCGCCATCGAGCATCTGCTCACGCAATGCCTCATGGGTAAGGCGCTCGTGCGCGGCATGCTGGTCAACCAGGACCAGTGAGCCGTCTGCCGCCACCGCGATCACATAGGTGTCGAGCACTTGCGCCACCGGTGCGCCCAGCGGATGCTCGGCCCGTGGCTCCGTGGCGGCGAGCATGCGGGTTGCCGGCGATGCGTCGAAGCCCAGCCGCGCCTCCGCCATCCCCGGCAATGGTATCGACGGGTAAGGAACCGGCGGGGCGCGCGGATGCATCAGGTGGAGTGAAGGCCGGGGCGCCGGCAACGCGGTTCCCGCCCCGCCCGCGAGGGCACGCCCGATACTGCCGATCACCAGGGCGCGCACGGCAGCCGCGTCGCGGTATCGCAGCTCGATTTTCGCCGGATGCACATTCACATCGAGGTCCTCCGACGGCAGGTCCAGCCACAGCGCCACCAGCGGGTGGCGGCCGGCCGCGATCACGTCGCGATAGGCGACCCGGACCGCGGTCTTCAGCACTGGATCTGTGACTGGCCGGCCATTGACCGTAAGCGCCTGCGCAACCGCGGTGGCGCGGGTCACCGCCGGCGAGCAGGCATAGCCGGCAATCCGCAGCACCCCACGCTCGCCGTCGACCTCCACCATTGCGCAGGCGGCCTCGCCGCCGAACAGGGCGGCGACCCGATCGCGGCGGTGCTGCGTCGGCAGGTCGAACATGACGCGGCCGTCGGCCTCCAGGCGAAACGCCACCCCAGGTGCGGCGAGTGCCAGCCGGCGAACCGCCGCTTCGGCGTGCTCCGCCTCGGTGCGCGGGTGCTTGAGGAACTTGCGCCGTGCCGGCGTGGCAAAGAACAGGTCCCGCACCACAACACGCGTGCCTGGTGGGCCTGCGGCGGGAGCGACCTCGGAAACCTGACCAGCCTCCACCCGGATCTCCGCCGCATAGGGGGCGTCCTGGGTACGCGATGTGATCGCCAGGCGCCCCGCGGCACCGATCGACGGCAGCGCCTCGCCGCGAAACCCGAGCGTGGCGATATGCACCAGATCGTCGTCGGCCAGCTTCGACGTGGCGTGCCGCAGCACGGCGAGGCCCAGGCCGTCGGAGTCCATGCCACAACCATCGTCAGTGACCTCGATCCGGTCGATGCCGCCGCCGTCCAGAGCGACCGCGATGCGCCGGGCGCCGGCGTCCAGTGCGTTCTCGACCAACTCTTTGACCGCGGCGGCCGGCCGCTCGATCACCTCGCCCGCAGCGATGCGATTGACTGTGTGCGACGGCAGAATGCGGATCGCGGACATGAGCCTACCGGGAGCAAATATGGCACAATCGTCGGAGTCTATTCGTCACGCAGACGCACCGACCACCGAGAGATCGCATGGGTGCTGCGGGTAAGGCAACCCACCCTCCTGCCGCCGCTGAAGGTTGTCCGGCCGCTTCGCGTCAGATGGCGATCGCGTACGCCGGCCGTCGCGGATCGGCGCCCGCCGCGATCATTCCGCTGACCGGGTCACGCAGCACCGCCTCGACCGAACCTGCCAGCCACGTCCACTCAGGCCATTCCTTCACCTCATGCCCCCGTGACGAGAGATCTGACCGCACCGCCGGGTCGATCCGCAACTCCGCTGCGAGCGTTCCAGGGAAATACTCGAACGGCGCAAACGACGAAGGGAATGAGTAGCTGGCGAAGCGCGGCGCCTCGATCGCGTCCTGCACTTCCATGCCATGCTGGAAGATGTTCAGCATGACCTGCAGCATCGCTTGCGTCTGCACGTCGCCACCCGGCGTGCCGAACGCCATCACACCTCCCTGTGCGGTCACTACCATCGCCGGGTTCGGCGTCAGCCGCGGTCGCTTGCCCGGCGCCACGCCGGCCGGGTGAGAGGGATCGGGCCGGCTTTGCGAGCCGCGGCCGGACGGCGTGATCCCCAGGCCCGGCACCACCGGCACATTACCGCTGCCATCGGACGGCGTGGCACTGAACGCGTTGCCCCAGCGATCGACCACACAGCAGGACGAGGTGTCCGCCTCGACCTTTGGCAGCGCTGCTGGACTGGCGGCATGCGCCACCGCCGCACGATCGAGCGGTGCCGGCATTTCACCGAACGCCTGATCGTCGCGCACCGCGCCGGCGCGACGCGCGATGGTCGCCGGAGCGAGCAGGTAGTCGATCGGCACGTCGACGAACGCCGGATCGCCAAAATGGTATTCGCGGTCGGCCATCGCCAGGTTCACGCACTCCGCAATGCGGTGCAGATAGAGCGCGGAGTTGTGCGGCAGATCGGCGATGCCGACGCGTTCCAACAGTGCGAGCGCCTCGAGCAGCGCGGGTCCCTGGCACCATGGCCCGCAGGTGATCACCTCGTGGCCGCGCCACCGCCGACGCACCACTGGCTCGATGCGCGAGTGGTATTCGGCGAGGTCCTCCATCGAGAGATAGCCGCCCTCGCGATGCTGGAAGCGGACGATTTCGCGCGCTATGTCGCCGCGATAAAAGGCGTCGTGCGCCGCCTGCAGCCCCGCAGTACGGTCGGGCCCCGCGGCGCGGTCCTGGTCTGCCATGTACTGCAGCGTGCGCGCCAGGTCGGACTGGACGAATTTATCTCCTGCCTTCGGCACGCGGTTGTTCGGCAGGAAGACCGCCGTGTTGGAAGGCCATCGCCGGTACTCGTGCTCGTGCGCCGCAATCGACGTTGCGAGCAGCGGATAGATCGCAAAACCTTCGGCGGCGAAGCGGATCGCGTAGGCAGCGACATCGGCGAAGCGCATCGTGCCGTGACGTCGGAGCGCGGTGATCCAGGCATCGGGTGCGGCGGGAACCACGGTGCGCAACACGCCATCCGGGATCGTGCCGTTGTGCTCGCGCATGAACAGATCCGCGGGCAGCGCCTTCGGCCACCAGCCGAGTCCGGCGATGCTCTCAATCTGGCCGTTGGCGAGCCGGATCATAATCGGCGCCACACCGGCGACGTTCACCAAGTCCGGCTGCAGCACGCCCAATGCCATGCCGGCGGCGCAACCGGCATCAATGGCGTTTCCGCCGGCCTCCAGGATCGAGAATGCCGCCGAGGCGGCCAAATAGTGGCCGGCCGAGACGGCGTGGCGGGTGCCATAGACGGTGGGACGATGGCTCATGGCAGTCTCCTCGGCGGGAACTGCGGTAGCCTGCGGCAAAGCTTGCTAAGGGTCCAGGCCGATTAACTCAGGACCTTCTATGCCAGGATAGACCAGCGCTAAGCCGCCATGCGCGACGCTTTCTTGCTCCGCTTCGGTGCATCTTGCCGGTCGAGTGTCCGGCTGAGGAACGACATCACAGTGACCTCCTCTGCCTTCAGTCCGGCATCCGGATTGGTCAGCTTTGCATCGGCGCGTCGCTTCAACGCTTCGCGCAGTGATCCGTCCAGGTAACCGTCCAGGACCGCCGGGTGAATGTAGCATTTGCGGCAGATCGCCGGGGTATTGCCGAGTATCTTCGACACCGCCTCGACCGCCTGGACCACGTTCTTCTTCGCCACAGCCTGGGTATCGAATGCCTCCAGTTCCTGGAATGCCAGTGCAGCGAGCTTGGTCGCGGCCCAGGTGCGGAAGTCCTTTGCCGTGATTTCCTCGCCGCTGATCTCGCGAAGATAGTCGTTGACATCGTCGGATCCGACCGCGCGCGGTCTGCCGTCCTCATCGAGATACTGGAACAGTTCCTGTCCCGGCAGTTCCTGGCAGCGGCGCACGATCCCGGCCAGCCGTCTGTTGCGGAGATCGATGTGGTATCCTGTACCGCGCTTGCCTCTGAAGTCGAGTCGGATTCGACTGGCGCCTTCGACCTTCACATGCCGGTTGCGCAGAGTGGTCAGGCCGTAGCTCTTGTTGGTCTTGGCATATTCCTCGTTGCCAATGCGCATCATGGTCGTTTCCAGCAGCCGAACTATCGCAGCCAGCACTTTCTCGCGCGGCAACCCGCGGCGTGCCAGGTCATCCTCGACCCTCGCCCGGATCTTCGGCAACACTTTGCCGAACACCAGCAGCTTGCCGTACTTGCCTTCGTCGCGCACTTCGCGCCAGCGCGGGTGGTAGCGATATTGCTTCCTGCCGCGTGCATCACGGCCGGCCGCCTGCAGATGACCATTGGGCCGCGGACAGATCCATACATGCTCATAGGCGGGAGGGATCGCCAGCTTGCGGATGCGTGCCAACGTTTCTTCTTCGGTGATCTTGCCGCCATCGGGCGCGCGATACTCGAAGCCATCGGCTGTACGGACGCGACGGATCCCGGGCGTGCGATCGCTGACGTAGCGGAGTCCGGCCGCGCTGGCAGCAGCCTTCAGTTCGGCGGGGTCGGTTCCGGCAAGCGGTGCGGTAACGTGAGGCATACAGCCGATGTGGCGGCAGGACGCCGATAACGAAGTGAAAGGGCCGTGCCGCACGTGGGTTTGAACATTGTGCTCCGTCAGGGCCCTGCGTGCAGCCGGATCGGGTTCTGGCCGGCGAAGTTCGGGTTGACGATCGGGTAGAAGGCGTAGCCGAACCCGAGCCGGTCCGGCAGTCCGGCCGGCAGCACCTTCGGCATCACGATGGCGATCGCTGCGATCCCGCGGTGCCGGCGTCCAACCGATTGGAAGGCCGCATGGATCGCATCCACCACCATCTGATCGAAGTCAGGCTGCAGAATTGAAACAGTCAACACCAAGATGCCGGGTGTGCCGCGATTGACCTGCGGCTGCGCGGTTCCCATGGCGTCCATGATCGTGTGCCGAAAGGCGTCCGGGCTGCGCCGATCCCGCTCGCGCCATTGCAGCCGCTCGGGCGCCAGCAGCGCAACCGACAAAGCGGCGCCATCGGCCGTGGTGATGTGCAAATCGACATTGCCGCCCGCCAGTGAGAACACCACGCGATTGCCGGCGTCGAACAACAGCCTAGCCAGCGCGAACCCGCCGGCACTACGCAGGAAGCGACCTCGCTGGAACATTGGCGCCGCCAGCCGATCCAGCAGCGGATGGTCTCCCCAGCACCGGATCAGATCGTGCATAGCCGTGACGTACATCGCCGCCATCGCATCGTCATTGTGCTGCAGCCAACTCCATCCCGGCTTGCCGATATGCTCTCTCAGTCGCAGCACCGCCCAGGCAAACGGGTATTCGCCATGGTCATCGCCCATTGCGGGCGGCGAAGCCGCCGCATGGTCTGCGAACCGGCCGCCGCTCCGCCGGTCGTAGTCGGCCGCAGCCGCCTCAATCATTGAGAGCGTCAGCAGGATCGGTTCGTCGGGCACCGCACGCGGACGTGCTGTCGCATACCGGCGCTCCAGCGCCTCCTGGCAAACCAGCACGGTGCCTCGTGGTACTTGCGAGGCCGTGACCACCGGCATCCTGGCGGGTGCCACAGGCACTGCGTTTCGGGGCAGAATCTCGCCGTCGCCGAGCCCTGGCGTGCAGGTGACAGCCCCGCACCGGGCGCAGCGGATCCGGATGTCGATGAATTCCGCCGGTTGGTAATTCTGGATCAGCACAGAAGCCCCGCAGGCGCAGACCAGGCTGCCCGTCCCATTACCTATGAAGGCTGGCGTAGCACCGGTCTGGATGGCGTGAGGTGCGTCGTGGGCTGCTGCACTGGTCAGAAGATGCCTTCCAGCCAAGCGCGTTGTTTCGGTTGGACGATCGGGGTCTCGCCGTTGTTCTGATTCTGACCCAGTGCAGCGTTCTCCCGCAGCCGTTGCGTCTCTTTCTGTGGATCGACCACGATGCCCGGGGGCGGAGGCTTGCGCCAGAAGATCAGATGGTCGGCGACGCTCTGCTTCGGCTGTTCTTTCGCGGCCTCCTGATCAACCTCGGCGCGGATCGCCGACGACGCGGGCGGCCCGGCCGCCTGCACCAGGGCTTCTTGCCCTGGAGTTTCTCCGGCCGTCTGGCCGCCGAGAGCCATCTGCGGAACCAATGCCAACTCGGCCTTGGTCCGCTCCGACTGCTCCTGCGGCCTGGTTGCGCCAGGCACCGGTGGCGGGAGGTTGAAGTTGGTCGGCATCGCCAGCGGCGCGCGCGTGGTCACCGTGAACTCGTCCGGAGCGTCGCGGATGAAGCCGAACGTGCGGCCGAATTGGTCGCCGCTGCAGCTCATCAGTGGGGCAGCGGCAACGGCCAGAGCGAGTACTCGGGCAAACTGTTGCGAGGCAGTGGGCATCACGGATTTTCTAACCGCAGAACGAAGCGCGCCGCAAGCACCCTCAACTGGTGGACCCGGCGCGGCGAGCACGCGGCAGCAGGCTATCGATCACCAGCGCCGCGACACCGCAGACGATTGCCGCGTCGGCCAGGTTGAAGACGTACCAGGACCAATCGCCGATATGGGCGTGGATGAAGTCGATCACGGCGCCGAAGCGAAGGCGGTCGATGACATTGGCGAGCGCACCGCCGACGATGGCACCGAGTGAAATCGCGACCAGCAGCAATTCGGCCCGGCGCAGCCACACCACCAGGGCGATGACCACTGCAAGGGCGACCGCGGCGAGCAGCAGATAGCTCGACCGTCCGAAGCTGGTCAGCAGGCCGAAGGTAACGCCACGGTTCCAGACCATGGTGAAGTTCAGCACCGGCAACAGGACGATCTGGCCGACCTGGGGCAAATGCAACACGTCGACGACCCACCACTTGCTGACCTGATCGGCGAAAAGCACGACCAGGGCTGCGAAGGCACCAAGCATGGTCAGGCGGTTGCGGGTCACGCGTCCCCTCCCCCCAGCCCCCTCCCGCGAGGGGAGGGGGAGGTTGGGATGGCTCTCATTATGCTTGGCAGACCAGGCCCAACTCCACGGCGTCAGTGCAGCGTGCGCAAAGCGTCGGATGACCGGGCTGCGCTCCCACCTCCACCAGCACGCGCCAGCAGCGAGCGCACTTGTTGCCTGGTGCCGGATTGATCGTTGCCGCCGGCTCTTCCGGATCAGGCTTGATAGTTACGTCCGAAACTATAGCAACTTCCGCCCACTGCTCTTCGGTCAGCAGCATTTCCTGTTCGGGCCTCAATGGCAGCACGACGGCGGCCTGTAGCGACGACCCCAGCGCGTTGGCGCGGCGCGCCTCCTCGATCGGCACGGTGATCCGCCGTCGGATCGTGCGGATCGTCTCCCATCGGGCGGCGAGCGCATCATTGCGCCACACGGGGGGCAGTTCCGGAAACAACTGCAGATGCACGCTGTCGTCCTCGCCGAACCGTGCACACCACGCCTCTTCGGCCGTGAAGCAAAGTACAGGAGCAAGCCAGGCGGTCAGGCAGCGATGCAGTTGATCCAGCATGGTCCGCGCCGCGCGGCGGCGCAGGCTGTCGGGCCGGTCGCAGTAGATCGCGTCCTTGCGGATATCGAAGTAGAATGCCGAGAGATCCGTGGCGCAGAAGTTGTGCAGCTCGGGATACACGCCGGTCCAGTCATAACTCTGCACCGAGGCGCGGATCCGTGCATCCAGCTCGGTCAACCGGTGCAACACCCACTGCTCGAGCTCCGGCATCTCCGCGTAATCCACGCGCTCGGCCTCGGTAAAGCCGGCGAGACTGCCCAGCAGCCAGCGCAGGGTATTGCGCAGCCGACGATATAGCTCGACCTGCTGCTTCAGTATTTCGGGCCCGATGCGCAGGTCCTCTGACGTATCGGACATCATCACCCACAGTCGCAGGATATCGACACCGAACTTGTCGGCGACCTCCTGCGGCGCGGTGACGTTGCCCAGGGACTTGGACATCTTGCGTCCCTGCTCGTCCATCACGAAGCCATCAGTCACCACCGCTTTGAACGGCGCCACACCCCGGGTGCCGACGGCCTCCAGGAGCGACGACTGAAACCAGCCGCGATGCTGGTCCGATCCCTCCAGATACAGGTCCGCCGGCCAGGGCAGGTTGCGGGCTTCCAGGGTGAACGCATGGGTGGAACCCGACTCGAACCAGACGTCGACAATATCCATCACCTGCTCGAAGTCGTCCGGATTATGGTCGTTGCCGAGGAAGCGCGAGGGCGGCGACGAGTACCAGCTGTCCGCGCCCTCCGCCTTGAACGCCTCGGCGATACGAGCCACCACACCTTCGTCGCGCAACGGCTCGCCCGTACGTTTGTCCACGAACACGGTGATGGGCACGCCCCAGGCGCGCTGGCGGCTGATGCACCAGTCGGGACGGCTGGCCACCATCGAGCCCAGCCGGTTGCGCCCCTGCTCGGGGACGAAGTGCGTCGCCGCGATCGCGTCGAGCGCCTTGTTGCGAATGCCATCGGGACCGTCGAGCCGGATGAACCAGTTCGGCGTGGCACGGAAGATCAGCGGCGCCTTGGACCGCCAGGAATGCGGGTAGGAGTGCACAAGCTTGCCGCGTCCCAGCAACGTTCCCGCCTTGTCCAGGGCGGCGGCAATCCGATCATGCGCCTTGTAGACATGCAGGCCGGCGAACAGGGGCACCCAGGCGTTGAACGTGCCGTCATCGCCGACGGTATCCGCGACCTCCAGCCCATGCTCGCGTCCCAGGTCGAAGTCATCTGCGCCGGCATTCGGTGCGATATGTACAAGGCCCGTGCCAGCCTCGGTGGTGACGAAGTCACCCAACAGCACCGGCACGTCGAAATCATAGCCCTGGCCATGCAGCGGATGACGGCAGACGGTGTCGACCAGTTCGCCGCCTTTGAGCACGTGCTTGACGTGATGCGCGCCGATGCCGACGTCCTTGCAGAACTGCGGCAGCAGCTCCAGCGCCACGACCAGCGTCTCGCCGACCTTTGCGCGCGAACTGTCCTCGACACCATCGACATGCAGCAGGGCATAGTCGAAGCCGGCGCCCGCCGCGATTGCCCGGTTCCCGGGAATGGTCCAGGGCGTCGTAGTCCAAATCACCAGCGAGGCGCCATTCAGCGCGTGCTCCGGGGACCGCACCACCGGGAACCGCACCCATACCGTGTGTGAGGTGTGGTCATGGTATTCGACCTCGGCTTCGGCCAGCGCGGTCTTCTCCACGGGAGACCACAGCACGGGGCGCAGTCCTCGATACAGCGCGCCGTTCAGCAGGAACTTGCAGATCTCTGCGGCGATGGCTGCCTCGGACCCGAAGTCCATTGTCGAATAGCGATCGCGCCAGTTGCCCTCGACGCCGAGACGGCGGAACTCTGCCATCTGCACCGCCAGCCAGTGCTCGGCATAGGTGCGACACTCGGCGCGGAAGTCGAGCACCGGAACCGCGTCCTTGTCCTTCTTCGCCTCGCGATACTGCTCCTCGATCTTCCATTCGATCGGCAGCCCGTGGCAGTCCCAGCCGGGGATGTAGTCGGCGTCGAAGCCAGCCATCTGCCGGGTGCGGTTGATGACGTCCTTGTGGATCTTGTTCAGCGCGGTGCCGATATGGATGTTGCCATTCGCGTAGGGTGGCCCGTCATGCAGGATGAATTTGGGCCGGTCCCGCGAGGCGGCGCGCATGCGCGACCACAGCTCCATCTTCTCCCACCTGGCGAGGATCTGCGGCTCGCGCTTCGGCAGATCGCCGCGCATCGGGAAGCTGGTCTGCGGCAGGAAGACGGTATTGCGATAATCGCGCTGGGCGGGGTCAGTCGGGGCGTCGTTCATGGCGGATCCGGCGGCTAGTGCCGCTTCAGGGGTGGGCAGTCGCGTCTGAGGTCCCGGGGCTCAGCGAGCCGCCGGGCCGGTAATTCGCGCGTGCCTATACACCTGCGACATAGGTCCGACTATGGGGAGCGGCCGGCACCGGGGTCAAGCAAAAGCCTTCCCTTAGGAACTGCCGTTCAACACGAGGACCTCGGTCAGTTCCCTCGCCAGCAGTTGCCGCAGATCACCCAGTGCGAGAGCGATGCACCCCTCGGTCGGCGCATAATCGCTGCGCGCGACATGCAGAAAAATCGCTGAACCGCGGCCGCGCTGCACCGGGCTGTCGTTCCATCCCAGTATGCCTATCAGATCGTACAGCCCATCCTGTCGCCACAACTCCTCGTAGTGTCCGTCGTGTGGGAGCCAGATCATCTGGTTGTATTCTGGGCGATCGCTGTCGTCGCACCAGGCTTCGTCCGGCGCGACCGGTTCGGTCGGCACGACGCATTCGGGGACGCGGACGCGATCCGCGCGATACAGCACCCGTCGCAGCGGCATCAGCCCGACCGGCGTCGCGCCATCTCCCTCCTGCTTGTCCGCGCGGACACCGCCACGTCCGAGTGCCACTCGGAACACCATGCCAGCCGCCGTCAGCAGCCGGCCATGCGGATGCACAATGGCGCGCATATCAGTCGAGCAGGTGGCCGAAGCGTTCCGCCTTGGTCGCCAGGTAGTAGTCATTGACACCATTCGGCGCAAAGGCATGCGCTTCGCGGCCCACTACCTCGACACCACACTCGGCAAGTGCCGCAAGCTTGTCGGGGTTGTTGGTCAACAGCCTGACCCGGTGCAGTCCGAGCGCCTGCAGCATCGTGGCCGCAATCAGGAAGTTGCGCTCATCGGCGCCCCAGCCCAGCGCCCTGTTCGCATCGAGCGTGTCGAGCCCCCGGTCCTGCAATGTGTAAGCACGTAGCTTGTTCACCAGACCGATGTTGCGGCCCTCCTGCGCGAGGTAGAGCAGCACGCCGGCGCCCTCCTCCGCCATCCGGGCGACCGCTCCGCGCAACTGCAAGCCACAGTCGCAGCGCAGGCTGCCGAGGAGGTCACCGGTGAAGCATTCGGAATGAACGCGGACGAGTGGTGCCTCGGCCTCCTCGGGCCGCCCGACCATGATGGCGAGATGCTCGAGCGCTGCGCCCTCGGTGCGGAACGCGATCACCCGCGCGTCCGGCGCGTTCTCCAGCGGAACGCGCGCTGAGGCAATTTGGCTCAGGCTAGCCGCAGCGGCGTTCGGATAGCTCATCAGATCAGCGGCTGGCACGGCCAGCAGGTCGAGCCGTTTGGCATGGTCTTCCCCTGCCGGACCGAGCGGGGCAGCAAGAATTGCCGGCAGCAGCCGAGCCAATTTGGCCAGGATCAGCGCCACTGGAGCCAACGCCGGCACGGCTGCCTCTTCGGGCTGGCCGGGCAACAGCTCCTCGACGGTCGGGTCAGCCAGTCCCCGCAACGGCTGCGGTGCCAACAGTTCCTTGCCAAGCTTCAGGGCGACTATCCGTGTGCCTGGATCCACTGGCCGGTGCAGCACGGCCGCGGCACGCATCGCAGCGAGCAGCAGGACGGGCGGTTCGCCAACCAGCTGATCGAACTCGACCAGCCCACGAGGCCCGGCAGTCTCCGCCGCAAGAAGCACGAGAGAGGCCTCACCGGCGAGCACCACAGGCGCGCCCCGCCGCAGGTCGGCCGCCGCACGGTGAACTGTACGCAGCCGCAGAACCTCGGGATCCGGCGCAGCGCCGACGCGTTGGGTCATGGGGTTTTGATCAACCGGAAGGACAGGTTTCATAGGCGGGCATGAATATGGAACAAAGAGGGCCAACTTTTGTCACGATTGCCGACAAGCCTGTCTCTCGACCGGCTGACGGAGCGATATCCTGCCCTGTTGTGCTCGGCAGAACGACTATATGGCGGGGCGCTCCAAATGTCTCGGTTGGGCTCACAGGAATGTGAGCGACTTGCGAGGCGCCGAATCGCGGGTGCAGGATGATGGTTGTTAGAATCCAAGGCCGGCATCGTACGCATCGTGGCACTTATCACAGCCGCGCGGTAATAGCGCGCGAAACGAACTGAGGCTTGTCCGAGCCCAGCAACGGAGAGGTGAACTGAAATGTCGGCAGAGCGACCGATCCTGATCGTGGATGACGATGCCGTGTTGCGCGATACATTGGCCGATCAGTTGGCGGTCGACGGCGAGTTCACGGCGATATCAGCGGCAACGATCGCCGAAGCCGAGGAAAAGCTAAGCGCCAAGGATGCGAGATTTGACGCCGTGATCCTTGATGTAAGCCTGCCGGATGGCGATGGACGCGATCTGTGCACGCGGCTGCGCAAACAGGGCCAGAAGATGCCGATCATCATGTTGACCGGGTCCGATACGGAGACCGACGTCGTGCGCGGTCTCAATTCTGGTGCCAACGACTATATCGCCAAGCCTTTCCGGCTGAATGAGCTGCTCGCACGGCTGCGAGCACAGCTGCGCATCTTCGAGAACAGCGAAGATGCCGTGTTCTCCATCGGGCCGTACACATTCCGCCCGTCGGCGAAGCTGCTGCAGGACACGGCCAAGAACCGCCGCATCCGACTGACGGAGAAAGAGGCGGCGATCCTCAAGTTCCTATATCGAGCGGGTACGCGGTCGGTGGCTCGGCAGGTGCTGCTGAACGAGGTGTGGGGCTACAACGCGGCGGTTACGACGCACACGCTGGAGACGCACATCTATCGGCTACGCCAAAAGATCGAGCCAGATCCAGCGAATGCCCGTCTTCTGGTCACTGAAGGCGGCGGATATCGGCTGGACCCGGAGGGCGTTCCCGCATCCGAGCTGGCCTAATCGATCAGCGCCAATATTTTTCGTAAGTCGGCAACGAAGGCGCGGTATTCCCGCGCCTTTGCCTCTTCGTCCGGGAGACGAAGCAGGAAGGATGGGTGCACAGTTACGAAAGCGGATTGGCCGTCGGCAAGCTCAATCGGCCGACCGCGCTCTCGCGTGATAGTGACGGCGCGCCCGAGCACGGCACGCGCCGCCGTGCCGCCCATTGCCACCACGAGCTTCGGCTGCAGCCGGACCAGTTCGACGTCCAGCCAAAAACGACAGGCGCGGATCTCGGGCGCCTCTGGGGTCTTGTGGATGCGCCGCTTGCCTCGCGGCTCGAACTTGAAGTGCTTGACTGCATTGGTGATATAGACGGTACGACGGTCGAGACCGGCCTCCTCCATCGCCCGGTCCATGATCTGACCCGCTGGGCCGACAAATGGCCGGCCGATGACATCCTCCTGATCGCCCGGCTGCTCGCCGACGAAGATCGCCTTGGCGTGCGCTGGCCCTTCGCCGAACACCGTCTGCGTCGCTGGCTCCCAGAGGTGGCAGCGGCGGCAATCCGACGCCTCGTGCATCGCTTGTTGCAGCGGGGCGTCGGGCGCCAGCGGCAACACCACGGGACCGAGCGGCGACAGATCGGGCGGCCGCGGCTCCTCATCCAATTCCTCGGCTGGTGGGATCGCGGTACCGATGCGGGCTGCCTTCAGCAATTGTGCCTGGTGCTTGCGCCACCATGAACGCAAGCCTGCATCGTCGTGCACGCCATCGCGGGTGACGCCGGGCGAGAAGCGTATCTCCTCCCCGTCCCAATGCGCGCCACCGTCCGGCGTCATGATCGAGAAGGCAAGATCCGGAAAGCGCTTGGCGATCAGCTGGGCATTCGCCTCAAGCACGAAATGGGCAGGCTCGTACCAGCCGAGGAAACGGGGATGGGGCCCTTCGATGGAGAGATAGCGGACCTGCGTGCGCATCCTGTGCGCTTCCGCTCGCACGGCGAAAGCCAGGTCTTTGGCGCGACGGATATCTTCATCTGCGTCCATCTCCAAAACACGCTCATTGTTATTGGCTCGCCAGACCAGTCGATAGAGCAACTCGAAACGACTTGGCTCGCGCGCCTGGATGGCGAGGGACGCCAGCGACACCAGCGCCTTTGATACACCGAAGCTGCCTTGCTCCTCGCGCAACGGATCGCCGCCGTCCTCGTCATGCGAGCGGACCGCCCAGCGCACTTCCTGCGGCGGGATACCGCCAAGAACCAGCGAACGCGAGGCCTTGCGCCATCCGTCCCAGTCGGTCTCGTTCGCCAGGGCAACGCGCCTCATGATCCGGGCAAGCCTCCCTTCGCCTTATCCAATCGGTTTGACGCCGCTATGCTCGGAGCATGTTGCACGATCCCGAAGCCTTCGTCTCGATCAGCGCCGCCGCGGCGCCGGCGTTCTCGCGTGACGGACAAACGCTGTTCCATCTGCGCGGTTCGGGGCTGCCGCAAGTGTGGTCACTGGATCTTGCCAGCGGCGACGAGAGGCAGCTTACGTCGCACGACGAGGCCGTCGCGTTCCTGCGGCGCTCACCACTTGACGACAGGTTGATCTACGGGATCGACCGTGGCGGCGACGAGAGGCAGCAACTGGTGATGATCGATCCCGGCAAAGCAGAGTCTTGGCCGCTCACCGACAACCCGGGAGTGATACACGACTTTGGCGCCTGGTCGCCCGATGCGACACATATCGCCTATGCCGCGAACGATCGCGATGAAGCCCACTTCGACGTCTACGTGCAGGAGATTGCGAGCGGTGCCCGTCGGTGCGTTCACCAGGGCAGCCATCTGATCAGTGTCTCTGGCTTCCAGCCAGACGGGAATGCGCTCGCCCTGCTGCATGATCGCGGCTTTGGTGACATGTCGCTCATGCTGCTCGATCTCGGGTCCGGTGAGGCGCGTGTTGTCGGCGCACCGGCGAATTTCAAAAGCGTGCGCTGGGCGCGCAACGGCAACACGCTGTTGCTGCTCACCGATCTCGGCGAGAGTGATTTCATGCGGCTGTGCCGGCTCGATCCCGCAAGCGGAGATGTCGCAATTGTTTACGCAACGCCCGAACATGACGTCGAGGCGTGGGCGCTCGCCGCCGATACCGACCTGTTGGCCACGGTCGAGAACGATTGCGGTTACTCAGTGCTGCGGATCGGACCGATAGATGGCGAGCGCTCCATCGTCAGCGGACTGCCGCGTGGGATCGTAACCGATCTGTCCTGGTCACCCGACGGCGGTAGCCTGGCTTTTGTCCTGGCAACGCCGATCGATCCGCCGGCGCTCTGGATTTGGCGCGACGGTGCGGCTGAGATTGCATGGCAACCGGAACCTCCGCCGCTTTCGTTGGCCGATATCGAACTGGTCTCGTGGACGAGCTTCGACGGAACGGACATTCCCGGCTGGCTTGCCGTGCCGCGGCATCAACGGCCAGAGAACGGCCACCCCGCGATCATGTGGGTGCATGGCGGACCGGTCAGCCAGGCGCGACCAAACTTCAGGTCCGACATACAGATGCTGCTGGCGCAGGGCTTCGCCGTGCTGATGCCGAATGTGCGCGGCAGTTCCGGCTATGGTCGCGCCTATACAGTCAGCGATGACGTGGAGCGCCGGCTCGACAGTGTGGCCGACCTGGCGCATGGCAGGGAATGGCTCGCCTCGCATCCTGCGATCGATGGCGAGCGTATCGGCATCATGGGCCAATCGTACGGCGGCTTCATGGTGATGTCGGCGATCACCGAGTATCCCGACCTGTGGCATGCCGCGGTGAACTACTATGGCATCGCCGATTTCGTAACGCTGCTGGCCGGCACCGGGCCTTGGCGACGCAGCCATCGCGCCGCCGAGTACGGTGACCCGGAGCGTGATGCGGCATTGTTTGCACGCATCTCACCGATCCATCGGGTGGATCGCATTCGTGTGCCTGTGCTGATCGCTCACGGTTCGCGCGATCCACGCGTACCGATCGGTGAAAGCGAGCAGTACGTCGCGGCGTTGCGCGAGCGACAGAAGCAGGTCAGCTACATCACCTTCGACTATGCCGGCCATGGTTTCATCCGTCCTGACGACCGTCGTCGCATCTATCGCGCAGTCGCCGAGTTCTTCACTGCTCATCTCTAGACTTGAGAGTGATCTGATGTACCTGCCGTCACGTACCCATCGCGTCCTCATCATGGGCCGCAACGGCGCTGTGGGAGCCAACCATCCGCTGGCGACCCAGGCGGGGCTCGACACGCTGCGTACCGGTGGCAATGCCGTCGACGCCGCGGTGGCGATCTCGCTGACACTGGGTGTCGTGGAGCCAGGAATGTCAGGCCTGGGCGGCGATGGGTTCTATCACGTGTATCTCGCGAAGGACGCGACATCGCGCTGCTATAACGCAACTGGCGGGGCACCGCTCGCCGCTGCCCCCGACCGCTTCACCACTGGAATGGCGGTGCGTGGACCGCACAGTGTATCGACGCCGGGTCTGCTTGCAGGCATTGGCGCGATGCACGCGGCACACGGGCGGTTGCCGTGGCGGGAGCTGTGCGGTCCAGCCATCGAGCACGCACGCGAGGGCTTTGCCGTCACGCAGCATTATCGTGACTTCGCCGATGCCGTGCGGCCGGTGCTCGCAGCGGATCGACGATCGCGCGCTGTCTTCCTCGGCGATCTCGATGTCGGAGTGCCGCCGACTGGCGCACTGGTCCGTCAACCGGACCTGGCAAGCACGCTGGACGAAATCGCCGATGACGGTGCCGATACATTCTACCGCGGACGATTGGCAAAGCGCCTCGCTGCCGGCATGCGCGAAGCCGGTGTGCTGGTCGACGAACGCGACCTGGAGGCGTTTCAGCCGCAGCTGCAGGAGCCAATCGGCATCTCATATCGGGAATTTCACGTAACGCAGACCCCACCAAATTCCACCGGCTTTACGCTGCTGCAGATGCTGAAGATTGCCGAGCGATTCGATCTGGCCGCGCTCGATCCTGTGCGACGGATCCATGTGCTGGTGGAAGCCAAGAAACGCGCGTTCGTCGATCGCGAGCGCTACGGCACGGATCCGCGCTTCGGCGATGTTCCGCTGGATCGGTTGCTGTCGGATGCCTATGCAGATGAATGCGCCGCGTCGATCGATATGGCGCGAGCCAGCGATGCTGCGCTGGCGGAACCTGAAGTTGCAGTAGGGGAAACGACATACTTTTGTGTCGTCGATCAGGAGGGCAACGCGATCTCCGGCATTCAAAGCCTGAATTCCGGCTTCGGCTCCGGTGTGACCGCAGGCGACACAGGGGTGCTGCTGAACAATCGGATGGCTTACTGGCACCTTAGGCCGGGGCATGCGAACCAGTTGATGCCAGGCAAGCGCGTCCGTCATACGATGAACGCGCCGTTGGTGTTCCGTGATGGTCGCCTATGGGCGGTCGAGGGCACACCGGGAGCGGACAATCAGGTGCAGGTCAATCTACAGGTATTGACCGCGATGATGGATCTTGGCGCCGACCCTCAGACTGCCCTGGAGGCACCTCGCTGGACGTCGACCCAGCAAGGCCAAGGAGCCAACTGGCCGCACGAGGGCGATGGGCGCCTGACGATCGAGCCGGAGTTCGGTCACGATGTGCTGCGTGGGCTCGAACGCCTGGGACATCGGCTGAACCGTGCCGGATCGTTGGAAGCGGCGTGCAGCGTGCAGGCCATCCGCATTGCGGAGAACGGCGTCAGGATGGCAGGGTCCGATCCGCGGCGAGACGGTTGGGCGGGCGCGTACTGAACGCCCGGTGTCGCGGGAGTTCGAGTTGGGATCGAGGATCTTGGGGCCGATACTGTAGGAGCCACTGGATTCCCGGTTGCGCGGGAATGACGAACGGACTCTGCCGGATGTGTCCGCTACGCTGATATGAACCATCGGCGCGAACATCTGACTGAGCGGGATGCAGGTCACGTTCGTCTTTTGCCCCGGAGACAATGAGACGACAGCGAGACTGCATCCGTGAACCAGATCACATAGGGGATGCGTCTCTCCGTGCAACGGTGAGACAAAGCCCCCAACCTCAGTCGAACAGGACGGAACCGACCATGACCCCACCCGCCGACTGGTTCATCTACACAGTGATCCTTATTGTCTTCCTTGCCCTGGTGATCGCACTCGGTACTATCGCTCGGCGGCTTGGCGCGGTTCAGACAAATTGGTCGCTGGCGAATGCTTTGTCGGAAGAGACCGAAGTTACCGTGCTGGACGAGCACGGGACGCCCGTCATCGTCAACAACGCTCCCCTTAAGAAAGTGCAGTTGACGGCTAGTTCCAGCCGGGTCATCGCGCTCATGGGTATGATCGGCATCTTGGCGCTGTTCCTGGGATTTGGCGCCTTTGCACTCTGGTGGTTCGCCAAGACAGGCAAGGTACCCGAGGGCTCAGGTGAAGCGACGACCTACCTGCTGGGCGGCATGACTTTGTTCGCTCCCTACATCGTCAACAGGTTCTCGTCTGTGTTCGCACCCAGGTGATTTGGTGAAGCACATGCGCAGGCGGTGCCTCGATGACTTGCGGTTTTGGCCAAGCTGACCGCCTCGGTTAGTCGGATTGTGTTCAACGCCCGTGCGACGCGATGGCGCCTGTCGCTCAGAACCGCACATGCCGCAGCTACTCCTGTCAAAGCACAATGCGCGATTGTTCATCCTCGGTGCAACGTCACTGTCCAGCGACATCTGCCGGATTGTAGCAGTCCATCGATCGTGTTGACCTTGGAGGCCGTCCCCTCGAAGGTCACTGAGAGATCCTGGTGTCCGGGACCGGTCCGAACAAGTTTGCCGACGAGGCGCCCGTCCTTCGTGACGTCCCCACGCACCACCTCCGCTCCCTGGAATGGATCGAGGGCAAAGCCGTGCTCGCCAATGGTCATCAGCCCCTTCGTCGCGGGGCCGCACGAGGCAGCCGCCGGCGTAACCTCTCCCACCCAACGGCCTTCCAAGCCATTCCACGGAAGAACCCCACCCGACTGCAACGCGTCGCTTAGTCCGCCCCGACAACCGCCGACGAGAAGCAGACATAGAAGCCAGCAGGTCGGGCGATGGGACAGCAATGAATAAGCTAGGATTTTTTTCTGATTCTTCTTGCCCACTTTCCCCAAATTCTGGTAGTTGTTTGGGCATGATGGCATGATGCGCAAGCAGGACGCCTGCCACTCAATTGCCACTTCAGCCAGCATGAAGCTTCTTCTTGTGGTTCTTCCACGCGTCCTGAGCAAGCGACAGGAACTCCATCTACCAATCGATGCCGGGTTCCTCGCACGATTTGCAGAACCAGCCCAACGAGTTGAGTTCGAATATCGAGAGCCTGATCGGCTGGGCAATGATGGTGCTGCAAAGGGACGGACAGGTTCCCGCCAGGCACCATCGTCTGCTGATCGCCGAACTCGACCGGATCTCGCGAGGAGACATCGACCGACTTATGGTCCTGATGCCACCCGGTTCGGCGAAATCGACCTACACATCTCTGCTCTTCCCTGCCTGGTGGTTCACGCAACATCCAACAAGCTCCGTTATAGCGACCTCGCATACGACGAGCCTGGCCGAGCACTTTGGACGGCAGGTGCGGGAGTTGGTCCGAGAGTACGGCGATAGGCTCGGCTACCACCTGCATGCCAACCGGCATGCGGCCGGCCAGTGGCAGACAACTGAACGGGGCGAGTATTTTGCAACCGGCATCCGCGGTCCGCTGATCGGACGGCGGGCTGACCTGGTAATCATTGACGATCCGGTAAAGTCGGAAGCCGAAGCGGACAGTCTTCTCCTCCGCGATCGCGTGTGGAACTGGTATCGCTTCGACGTGACGACCAGGCTTAAGCCGCGTGGTCGGGTCGTGTTGATCATGACGCGGTGGCATATGGACGATCTGGCCGGGCGCCTGCTTGCGCAACATCCGGCTGAATGGCGAGTGCTACGGCTCCCCGCATTGGCGGAAGAGAACGATCCGCTGGAGCGGCCGCCAGGCGCGGCACTTTGGCCAGAGTGGGAAGACGAAGCCGCGCTGCAGAGAAAGCGCGAAACGATCGGCGAGCGCGCATGGTCAGCTCTGTTCCAACAGTCACCAAGGCCGCTCGTCGGAAGTCTATTCAAGACCGAATGCATCGATATTCTGGACACGGTTCCGACACCAGACAACAATGCTATGGTTCGCGGGTGGGATCTTGCCGCAACTTCTGATGTTGGCGGCCATGACCCGGACTGGACGGCGGGTGTGAAGCTCGCACGCGACGACCGCGGCCGGTTCATTGTGCTCGACGTCGTTCGGATCAGGGGTACACCGCGCCAGGTGGAGGAGTTTGTGGGTGAAGCCGCACGGGTGGACGGCAGAGCCGTGACAATCGGACTGCCGGAAGACCCCGGTCAGGCGGGCAAGCACCAGACGAATTATTTTACCCGCCAACTCGCGGGATATCGTGTAGATACGTCGCGTGAGACCGGCTCCAAACTGACCCGCGCTACACCCGTCGCGTCGCAGGTCGAAGCGGGCAATCTGGCAATCGTTCGGGCCACCTGGAACCATGCTTTTCTCGAGGAACTGCGCGACTTCCCGTTTGGCCGCAAGGACGATCAGGTGGATGCCCTCTCGCGCGCATTCACCGTGCTGACCGAGAGGGGCCACCCAGCGCGCCGCGTCACCCTCCCGGTGTTGATGCGATAGCAACGCCACCAGAGCCTGTTCAACTGAATGTTTGAAACAATCTGTCGTCTCATCCCAGCGGATCCGCTTTACTCATCGCGGGCGCGCACGCTGGACATTCTGAAACGCGTGCTTGACGGCAAGCTGTACGATGTTCTGCCTTACCAATTCCACGAGGAGCGAGGCCCCGGCGGCGAGTATATTCCACTGCGCAACCGTCGCCCGAGTGTTCGCTACGCCCTCTGTCGAACCGTCGTCGAGGATAGCGTGGCTCTCCTGTTCAGCGAGGGTCACTTTCCGACCATTGACTGCGTCGATCGTGGTGTTCGCGCGACGCTCGCCGATGTTGTCAAGGAGTTCCGCCTCAACCTGATAATGACCGAAGCGGCGATGCGAGGCGCTACCGGATCGGTTGCTATCCTCATGCGCGTGCTTCGGGGACGGATATTCTTCGACGTTCTCGAAACCACCCACCTGACACCGCACTGGGATCCTGAAGAGCCGGACAAGCTGTTGCAGGTGACCGAGAGATACAAAGTGCGTGGCGAACTTCTTGTCTCAAATGGTTATCAGGTTGCCAATCCCAGCAGCGAATACTGGTTCGCGCGCGAATGGGACGCAAAGGTTGAACGTTGGTTTTCCCCTCTTCCTGTCAACAGTGCGGACACTGCCGCTGTCGACGAGGTACGGAGTGTGCAGCACAATCTCGGCTTCGTGCCGATGGTTTGGGTTCGGAACCTACCGGGCCCATCCTCAACCGGCGATCCTGCGGACGGTGCGTGCACCTTCCGCGCGGCGATCGAGACGCAGATCGAAATCGACTATCAGTTGAGCCAAGCAGGCCGCGGCCTGAAATACAGCAGCGACCCCACGCTGTTGATCAAGGAACCAGCCACGACAGACAGTGAGATCATCAAGGGCGCCGGGAACGCTCTTGTCGTCACTGAAAAAGGTGATGCAAAGCTATTGGAAATCGGCGGCACCGCTTCGGCCGCCGTTATCGAATACGTGCGGACCTTGCGAGAGTTCGCCCTGGAGAGCGTGCACGGCAATCGCGCGAATGCTGACCGACTAACCGCGGCGCAATCGGGTCGCGCCCTGGAATTGATGAACCAGGGTCTGGTGTGGCTCGCAGACAATTTGCGAATAAGCTACGGCGAAGGCGCGTTGTTATCGCTTGTGCGCATGGTGCTGCAGGCTTCGCAAATCTATCCGCTACGAGTGATGGGGCGGGAAGTTGGCGCCATGGATCCGCTGACGCGGCTTTCGCTGAAGTGGCCACGCTGGTACCCAACAACCGCTGATGATCGGCAGAAGGACGCGCAGACACTGAGCACGTTGGCCAATTCAGGCCAGATCAGCCGGGAGACGGCCGTCAAGGCGATCGCGGACACCTACGATATCGAAGATGTCCCTGCCGAACTCACCCGAATTCTCCGCGACCAGCACCCCAACGAAAGCAACTGATGTCAGATGATGAGATGCCTTCGACGCCGGACTTGGATCCGGTCGTCGAACTGCGCGCCCGCGCCGAAATGCTAGAACGCCGCCTGGCAAATGCCGAACAGGAGGCTCGGTCGCGCATGGTACAAGCCGAATTGAAGGTCGAAGCCTTACGCGCCGGGATCGTTGATTTGGATGGCCTGAAGCTGCTCGACCCGTCAGCAGTAGCAATTGGTGAAATCCGGCGAGGTCAAGAACGCCGCGGAAGTCATCACACAGCTCAGGCGCACGAAGCCTTGGTTGTTCGGTGGTGGATCGTCCTCAAGCTCAGCGAACCCACCGCCAGCGCAACCCCCCCGACAAAAGCTAGCCACTGAAATGACCGATGCTGAATATCGCGCTGCCCGCGCCGCCATCCTCAGGCACCAGTTGTAAAGGATATCCCGAATGGGCATTCAGAACTTTCCCCCAGCCTTGCAGCCGATAATACAGCAAGGGTTTCTGGAGCGGGAATTCCAGCAGGCGCTCACATCACGGCTGGGTTATCGGGCTTGCGCTGATCGCGTAAAAATTTCGGTCGGCATCGGCGAAACGCTGACCAGAACCCGCGCCGGTTTGAAGCCCAGCGTCACCACGCCGGTTGTGCCAAGCACCAACGCCAACCTCGATAACGGACTGATACCGACCGGTTGGGGCATTGAGCAGTATACCATCTCGATTAATCATTATGCTGCAACAACTGACCTTAACATGGTCACGAGCAGGGTGGGTATCGCATCGCAATTCCTGCAGAATGCCTACGTAAACGGAGAGCAGGCAGCGCGCAGTCTGGACGAACTGGCACGCAATGCCCTCTTTAATGCCTATTTCGGTGGCAACACGCGCGTGCGTACCACACTTGGAAGCCCGGGTACGGCGGTCTCCGTCGATGATATTCGTGGTTTCCAGTATGCCTTCATCAATGGCGTACAGCAGGTCGTGGGTGTGACCAGTCCGCTGACTGTGACAATCGGAGCGACGGCCTACACGCTGGTTGGTGTCGCAGCCGATATCACCAATGTTTCAACTACGCCGAATGGTGTTTCAGGGGTCCTCACCTTTTCTGGCAATGTCGCCGTTGCGGATGGCACTGCAGGCAATGCGGTCGTTGCTGCGAATGCTGCAGTGATTGTGCGTCCGGCACAGCGGGGCACGGCCTCGGCCTTGACCGCAACCGACATGCTAACGATGTCCTGTCTGCTGGATGCCGTATCGAAGCTGCGGATGAACGCCGTGCCTGAAATCGATGGCGTCTACAACTGCTATCTGGACCCGGTATCGGCGCGACAGTTGTTCGCGGATCCAGACTTCAAGCAACTGTTTCAGGGAGCCACCTCCGCGAACCAGGTATTTAGGCAGGGGATGACAAATGACTTTCTGGGTTTGCGGTTCATCCCCACCACTGAAGCGTATGTGCAGCCTCATCCCGCACTGGCCGGGTTGATGGTGCGCCGACCGATCGTTTGCGGCCAAGGAGCCCTCATCGAGGGAGATTTTGCCGGGATGGCGGCCGAAGACGTCGCTCCAAGAGATTCAATCGTGTCTGTGGTGGATGACGTGGCCATGGTGACCAGAGAGCCGATTGATCGCCTGCAGCAGATCATCGCGCAGTCATGGTATTGGATCGGTGGATTTTGCGCACCATCCGACACGACAACCAACCCGACGACTGTACCCACCGCCACCAATGCGACGTTTAAACGCGCAATCATGGTAGAGCACATCGGCTGACTGCTGCAACGACGGAGCATAACATGGCTATCGGCTCCATCACACCGTTCCGCCCGACGGGAACGGTGGCGCTCAGCGCGAGCACTTCATCAACTGTGGTGGCTCTCGCAGGTGGCGGCGAAACTATCGTGATCACGAACACCACCACGTCTCTCGCCTACATCCGTTTTGGCGCCGACCCCACGGTCTCGGCCACAAATGCGGACATGCCGGTGTTGGCTAACTCGCGGGTCATGCTGTCGGCAAACAGTCTCGTTACCTACGCTGCTGGCGTGCTGGTCAGCGGGACCGGTGCTGTCCTATTCACCCGCGGTGACGGATCCTTCATCTGATGGCGTTCAGCGAACCGGAGAAGACCGACATCCGGCGTTTTTGTGGATATCCCGCCTACGGCTCGGCGGCCACCGGATTCGCGAACTGGCGGTTCTTCCAGGCCTACGGGCTCCTTGAATTCCGCATGAACAACTTATCGTCTGCAGAAGAGATGGTCGTCAGACGCTATCTTGGTACGCTGCTCGTGCTCGAGCACGCGGTACCACGTTCAGGTGATAATCTCGATACCGACCAGGCGTCGGTCTGGACCCGCAACAGAGACGAACCGCGTGATCGCACCAAGCTGCTTGACGACTGGCGGCATCGGCTCTGTGGGTTCTTCGGCGTTCCGCCGGGACCAGCGCTGCATGACAGCAGCAAGACCTTGATTGTTTGACATGGATCCTGCACGGCTCACGGATCGGGTCCATCGGGGGCTGAATGCTGCCGCCCGGACCGTGGGGGCGGACACCGATGCTTATCGTCCTTCGGGAGCGAGCAACCCACTGGCACCGACCAATCGATTTCTTCGTCTACGCGCTGCCTTCACTGCGCATGATGGTCGGTTCGCACGACCGAATGCATACGGTGAGGCACTGTGGTATGGCATCTTCGATGCGGCCTACACTCGGCCTGGCGACTATCTCACACAGGCCGACGGCGCTTGGTTCATCGCTGCTCAACAGCGACTGCTGCCGGTTCTGTGCGTCAAGACCAATCGTATCGTGTCGTTCGCGCGCCCAGCGGCTCCCGCCAGCACCGGTGTGAATAGGTACGGTGGCACGACCGCTACGACCAATCGGCCATTGATGACGAACTGGCCGGCCAGCGTTCTCGGGATATCGGGCGGCGGCCGTCCCAATGCGGACCTGCCAAGCGATACCTCCGTGCCTCGTTGGACGGTTCTACTCCCAGCGGTGCCCGGGGTGGTTCTGCTTCCTTCCGACCTGATGAGCGACGATCTCGGACGAAATGCAGTGGTGAGAGCGGCTGAACTGACCGAGTTGGGCTGGCGTGTGATCGTGAACCAAGCAACCACCTGATGGCAGACCAGTCGGACGTAGAGGAGGCATTGGTCAACGTCGTTTCAGCCGCATTGTATCCGCGCGGAACCGCTGCACCGAGTGTTCCCGGGCCAAATTGCCGGATCTATCGAGGCTGGCCGAATCCCGCGGCCCTGGACGCCGATCTGACCGCAGGCACCATCAACGTCACAGTATTCCCGACAAGCGGTTCAACACGGACCACGACGCGCTACGCCGAGCAATGGATTGGTTCACCCGCACAGCCAACCCTGACGGCGGTGATTGATGGCGCAACGGTGATGTTTGGTGGCACAGCAGAGCCGGGTCAGATTGCCGGCGTTCTCGTCGACGCTGCAGCCTACGCGTACAGGGTCCAGATCGGCGACACAAACCAGTCAGTTGCCGCCAATCTCGCGACAATGGTGCGAACGAATTCGGTTGTGCAACTGTCACAAGGAAATCTGACGATCCCAGGCGCCCGACGACTGGTGGCCAGGGTGGTGGCAGATGCGCCAGTCAAACAGGAGGTCAGACGGCAGGAGCAGGGCTTCCGCGTGATTTGCTGGTGCCCCGACCCAGTGACTCGCGACGCCACAGCAAGCACCGTTGACCTGGCGCTGAGCACCCAACGCTTTATTCCGCTTAACGACACCACGAGCGGCAGGCTTACGTACGCCGGTACGACCGAGTTCGACCAATCGCAGAATGCGAGGCTATACCGCCGTGATCTCAACTACAATGTCGAGTATGCGACAGTACTGTCGGACACACTTCCAGCAATGCTGTTCGGAACTCTTGGACTGAACGCAGCATCCTTCACAGTTTGATACCGGAGTTCTCATGCAGGTCCACTTGGTTGTGGTAAAGCCGTTTGCGACGCTCGCGCGCGGTGACATCATCACTGATCCCGTGCGCATTGCTGAGATCCTGAAGGGCGAGCATGCACCACATGTCGTGCGCGTCGCTATCCCAGCGGATAAGGGAGCATAAGTGCGATGCCGATTGTGCAGCAGGGCAGCGTAAATACGACCGCGCTCGTAGTACCTGACCTTTATGTCCAGATAGTTCCACCACAGAACCTGGTTCTCAATGGGGTGCCGACCAATGTCGTCGGCGTCGTCGGAACTGCGTCCTGGGGACCAGTCGATCATCCGGTGATCGTTGGCACGATGGCGGACTATGCCCAGAACTTCGGACCAATCATAGCCCGCAAATTCGACATGGGGACGCAGATCGCAACGGCGATACAGCAGGGCGCACAAAACTTTCGCTGCATTCGGGTCTCTGACAATACGGACACGGCCGCACAGACAATATTGCCAGGGACCACCGTAACCTTCACGGCGCTTTATACTGGTTCCCTCGGCAATCAGATTACTCTGACATTATCCACAGGATCGAGGGCCAACACTTGGCGGCTGACGGTTTCGCTCCCGGGTTTACAGCCAGAGGTTTACGATAACATCGCGGGCAGCGGTGCTGACTTCTGGCTGGCCATGGCACAAGCGATCAACCAGGGACAAGGTTCTCAACGCGGCCCGTCGCAACTCATCGCTGCGAGTGCGGGTGGAGCAACCGTTGCGCCCGCTGCGTTTTCCACCGCACTCGGCGTGACGGCTTTTGGCACGGACGGCGCAGCGGATGTGACAGCAATGACGCTGGTCGGCATGGACATCCCGCCACGTTCAGGCATGTATGCGCTCCGTGGCCAAGGATGCGGCATTGCCCTCTTGGCAGATGTCGACGATCCGGACTACTGGACAACACAGGCGGAGTTCGGGCTCGAGGAAGGGATCTACATGATCCTCACCGGGCCGGCGAGCGACACGATTGAGAACGCCGTAATCGTCAAGCAGCAAGCCGGCCTGGACAGCTACGCGGCCAAGTTGATGTTCGGGGATTGGCTCTGGTGGTCAGACCAAGTCAACGCGACCATTCGGCTGGTCTCCCCGCAAGGCTTTGCCGCCGGTCGATTGGCCAACCTGTCCCCCGAACAGTCGAGCTTGAACAAACAGCTCTATAGTATCATTGGCAGCGAAAAGTCGGGCACGCCTGGCACCGGTCAGAACGCATCGGTACTCTTCCGCCGATCTCGCGGTGCTGCTCGGCGCCGGCATAGACGTCATTAGTAACCCCCAACCCGGCGGCAGTTTCTGGGGCGTCCGCGGCGGCCACAATTCTGCTTCCAATGTCGCGATCGACGGCGACAACTATACCCGCTTGACCAACTACATAGCAGCGACACTCGCGGCAGGCATGGGCCAGTATGTTGGCCAGGTAATTACCTCGGATCTGTTCCGCCGAATACGGGCGACGCAGCTCGCTTTCCTGCAGAATATGCTCGGGCAGGGCCTTCTCGGGACGACCGACGGCAGCCTGCCATTCAGCGTCGTCTGCGACACCTCCAACAACCCTCCCGACCGGACCAATCTCGGTTACGTTCAGTCAGATGCTCAGGTGCAATACCAGGCGATCAACGAAAAATTCATCATCAACATGGAAGGCGGCCAGACAGTGCAGGTGTCTCGGCAGACTCTACCGATCGGCCAAATGGCAACATAAGGAGCAGATGCAATGTCTCTGACCATGTTCTCAATCGGCCGCGACACGCAGCTTGTGGTCATCGGATCGGCGGGCCGGATCGATCTGACCCATGTCACCTCCTTTGATAGCCGGCAGATCACACGCTCGGTGCGCGTGGATCGCCTCGACGGCACACATATGGGCACTGAGCTTCCCAAGGGATGGGAGGGCAGCTTTGAACTCGAGCGCGGCAACTCTGTAGTAGACGACTTTATTGCCGCCGCGGAGCAGCAATACTTCAATGGGAACAACGTATCACAAGGGACGATGTACCAATATGTGACGGAGACCGACGGCTCTACGTCCACATACCAGTACGACGGGGTGATATTCCGGCTCAGCAATGCGGGAACTTGGAAGGGGGACAGCAGTGTGAAGCAGAAGTTGGAGTTCTTCGCCGTACGGAGGCGCCGGATCTGATGACACCAACCACATCTATCATGGCAACTGCTTCGGCTACGGAGACAGTTACTGACGACGACGGCCGGCGTCTGACGGTGCGACGACTGACCGCGCTTGACCGGCTGCGACTGTTCAAGGCGGCCGGGCCAATCCTGGCTCAGAACCAGCCTTGGCTAGGCATGGCGCTGATTGCAAGCTCGGTGAATGCGATTGATGATGTACCCGTACCGACACCAGCTAACGAAACCCAAATCGAGGCGATGGTCGCTCGGCTTGGCGACCCAGGCATATCGGCCGTTGCCCAGGCGCTGCAGCAATCTGCAGAGCTGACCACGGCAGAACTTCTGGACAACGCGGGAAACTGAGTCGGCACCCCGAACTGATCGACTGTCTCTATCTTGTTCGGAACGGGGTGCCATTCGACGTCGCATTTAGCCTTCCTGTTGACGAGCGACTGGCGTTCGTGGTTGCGCTCGGGTCGCTCGATGGTGGCGTTTTCGACTGGCATGCCATGCAGTGGAAGGTACAGCCGTGACATTGGCCCGTCGCCACGCGGTGGCCATCGGAACCAGATTCGCATTGGGTCATGGCGTATCTGGTGGCATTGCGCTGCTTCGATCGCGTCAGGCAGTGCTCGATCTCGCCACGGGCCCTGACGCCGCAACAGCTGTTATGCTGACACGACTTGGAATGACCCTTTCGACCGTCCCGCTGGCGGCGGCGGCGCCCATGAGGGCGACTCCAATGCCTGCTACGTATGCATTCGAGCCCGACTCCTTCAGTGCTGCCAGGTCAGACCCACCTGACGCTACAGCACGCCGTATGGCCACTCACCGAGCTGCATTGACGTCGGGAACAGCTGACCGACCGGCGATCTCGCCCACTCGGGAGGAGCACAGGACGCGCGACACGCGCCTATCAACCGTCGAAAGTTCGGCCCAACTTAATGACGGCGGCCGACCCATGCCACGTTTCACGCCACGGCGAGCAAGCATGAGGAGGGCGACGCATGCCTCGAATTCAAGTCCGTTCGCTGGCGAACGAACGCACGAAGCGGGCATGACACCATCGCCGGCAGGCGGCTCCCACGCGCTGATCGCGATGCAACCACCCGCTGACGTCCCCTCACCTGTGCCTACAGTGAATGTACCCTCACCAAACATTACTGCTGACACACCCTCGTTTGCACCCGTTGCCAATCCGCCGTCACCAAATCTGGAGTTCAGAGACACCGGCGTAGTTCCCGGCATCATGCAAACGATATCGTCAGCACCAGTCTCTCAGGTCTCCATCGCGCAACTCGGCCACCGGGCAGATCAGCGCGAGCAACCGACCATGCAGCCGCCATATATCAGGGCGGAAACCCTTGAGCATGTCTCTGCAGCTCCGATCGACACGCCGGGTTCACAAGATGACATGCCAGGAAACGGAGCTGCCCTGGGTCCAACTCCGCCGCAATATCTTAGACTTGCTTACCCGACGCAAAACGCGACCACTGCAGCACTCGCCGACAACCGCTCCCGATCAACGCAGACCGATCAGGAACCACGCCAAGGCATGATCGTGTTCGACGGCGCGGAGCTTGGCCGATGGGTCATCAGCTACCTCGAGAGCCAAGCCCTACGGCCCGGAACAATGACAACCGGCATTGACCCAAGAATGACCGCAACGTTCCCAGGAGCACCAACTGGTGGCTGAGTGGATTCACAAGATAAGCATCTCATTTGTGCTGGGCTTGGTCACTGATAGGCCAACACTCAGCATGCCCGCGCTGGCGTCCATTTCTGTCTGGTTTTACCCGAAGCGGCGATTACCCTCAGCGCAGCACAAGTCAACCGTTCACGAGAGGCGATGCTGATGACTGATGTCGCACTCCTCCTTGGTCCGATTGCCTTGCAGGATTTCGAAGTCCCTTCTGGCGTCAACTTCGGTGGCAGGCAACGATTGGCAGTACACCGACTGCCCTCTGGTCGGCGCATTGTTGACACGCTCGGCCGCGATGAAGCCGACATCTGCTTCACGGGGATCTTTACGGGACCAGATGCCACGTTGCGAGCACGTGGTATCGATGAGATGCGCGTGGCTGGCATCGCTCTGCCGCTGACATGGGATGTCTTCTTCTATACTGTTCTGATCGCCGAGTTTTACGCGGATTACTGTAACGGATCGTGGATCCCGTATTGGATACGCTGTACCTGTGCTGCAGGATGAGGCATCCCTGCTGACAGAGGTGGCCGTCTCGCTCGCCTCAGCCGTCATCGGCGACGCCAGCAGTGCAGCCGCTTATGCCGACGGAACTGGTATAGACCTCGCTGGGCTGCAACCCATGCTGGCTGCTCCAGGGGCGATGACTCGCGGTACGGCACCCTTTGTGTCCGCGCAGGCCAGCCTTACGGGCGCTGCATCCTCGATTGCCAATGCAGCGACTGTCGCCGATAACAGACTTACCGTAACAAACAGCGCTCCAGCCGCCACAGCGCAGGACGGAGTCGACGCGTTATTGAGCGCGACAGACACCAGCGGCCAACTCGCTTCGCTTGTTCTTGCAAGTGCCTATACTCGTCGAGCCGCGGCCAACCATGCGAATGCCAGCAGCTGATATGAAGGTAATTACCGTCGCCGGCGACAATCTATTTCGCATCGCTGCAGGCGAACTTGGGGATGCAACACAGTGGATACGGATCGCCGAGCTGAATCAGATAACCGACCCCGTATTGACCGGTGTGACAACGCTGCTGATTCCGGATTTTAACCCAAATGCGGGAGGTGGAGTTGCCGCTCAGTGATTTCATCCCAACCTCTCGCGCTCCCCAACTCCGCATCGTCGCAAATGACCAAGTCCTTACGGGGGCTACCCAGGCAGAGGTCCTGTCAAATAACTACTATGCGGCCGATCGCTTCAGCGTGACCGCTGCGCTTGGCGCTGATCCCTGGGCCAGTGCTGCGTTTTGGGCGAGTGCGTCCGACATCCTGGTGGACGTGCAGTTCAGTCTCGATGCTGGCGCATCCTTCACCAGCCTCGTTCAGGGGGTAGTTGACAACATAAGCATCGATCCTGCCTATGGCCTGGTACAATTCGACGGGCGTGACCTTGCCGCCGCTTTGATCGAAGTCTCGGACTCAGGAAACCTTTGCTAACCGAACCTCAAGTGAGATCGCGTCGCTTCTCGCCCAACGTCACAATTTAAGTCCCCGTGTGTCGCCAACCACTACGCCAGTTGGCCGATACTACCAGGGCGAGCACGATCGTACGACGCTCAACCAATTCAGCCGAGCAACCACCGAATGGGACTTACTAGCTTTCCTGGCACAGCAGGAAGGCTTCGATCTGTTCGTCCAGGGACAGGCGCTCTGCTTCCAGCCGGCTGCTCAATCAGCCAATCTCGCATTGGCGCTGAGTGCCCAGGACGTGCTTGATCTCAAGCTGGCGAGATCGCTCACCCTGGCGCGCAACATTGAAGTTGTGGTCAAGAGCTGGAACTCACGCCAGAATTCTGCTTTCTCTCAGCAGCTCAGCGCAAATGGCGCCGGAAGCGATGAACGAGACGGGACGCCATCACAACGCTACGTCTTTGTTCGACCGAATCTGACACCGGATGACGCGCTGAAGTTTGCGCAGCAGAAAGTCGCGGAGCTGGCGCGACACGAGCGTACCGTCAGGATCAGTATGCCGGGAGAACTCGCACTCACGCCACGCAGCGTTCTCGCGATTCAGGGCACAGGTACCGACTTCGACCAGACCTATTACATCGACGTCATCGAGCGAAGGTTCGGTCAGCACAGCGGACTGATCCAGCACGTCCTGGCTCACAATTCCTCGCCACGAACCGGTGCGACGGTAGCATAGCTGTGGAACGGTTTCTGAATATCATCAAGCAGCACGCCGGAGCGCTCGACCAGGGAGGCAGCCAACCGCGCTTCGGCACGGTGACATCAGTGGACCCGGCGACCGCGACCGCAAAGGTTACATTGCAGCCAGAGGGCGTACTGACCGGCTGGTTGCCCGTGCTCTCTCCATGGGTGGGCTCCGGCTGGGGAATGTACTGTCCGCCGTCGCCGGGTGATCAAGTGCTCGTGGTCGCTCAGGAAGGCGAAGCGGAGCATGGTCTCATCATCGGACGTGCATTCTCAAACGTGCAGGTCCCACCCGCCGTTCCAGTCGGCGAATTCTGGCTGATGCACAAGTCAGGCACCTTCATCAAGCTGCAAAACGACGGGACCGTTCAGGTTCAGGGAGATTTGCACGTTGTGGGCGATATCTATGACCGACAGGGCTCCTTGTCGCGGCTGCGCGGCCATTACGATGGCCACACACATTCGGATTCACGGGGTGGCATGACAAGTGTGCCGAACCAGACGGATTGACCGCGGTGGCCGATCTTTTTCACCAGTGGGGATCCGACCTCATTGTCGGTCCGACGGGCGATATCAGCACGATCGACGGGTCGTCATGGGGCCAGCAGCGTGTCTTGCGACGCCTGCTTACCAATCCGGGCGATTATATCTGGCAGCTAGACTACGGCGCAGGGCTTGCGCGCTTTATTGGGCAGCCAGCTAGCGCACTGCAGATCAGGGCGGTGATACGCAGTCAGATATTCAAAGAAGCGTCCGTGGCGCGCCAGCCTGAGCCGCTGATCAATGTGCAGATATCGCCCGGGGGCGCATCGAGCACCGTCTATGTCCATATCCGATATGTAGACGCCGAGAGCGGGCAAACGCGGGTACTCTCATTCTCGGTGTCGAACTGAGTCAAATGCAACTCTCGCTTCGCACATTCAACACGCTCGTTGAGTCGATGGCCGCGGCAGTGCAGGCGGCCGCAACACAACTTCTCGACCTCACTGTAGGATCCACCCTCCGCGCTGTATTGGAGGCAAACGCCTCCGTCTGCTTGTGGATGCAGTGGCTGATTCTGCAGGTGCTCCGCACCACTAGGGCGGCCACCAGCACCGGAGCCGATCTCGACAGCTGGATGGCAGATTTGTCGCTGACCCGACTCCCTGCGGTCAGCGCCACAGGGATCGTGACGTTCTCGCGCTTCACGTCGACTTTGGTCGCCTTGATACCGGTCGGAACACTGGTTCGGACCGCCGATGGCACTCAAACGTTTTTGGTTGTAGCTGACACGACCGATCCCGCCTGGGTGGGTGCGAGCAACGGGTACGTCGTCGCCGGTGGTCTAGCCTCGCTCGACCTCCCGGTCATGGCACTCGTACCAGGAATCGCGGGGAATGTTCAGGCGGGTGCGATCTCCTTGCTGGCTTCCGCAGTTCCGGGCATCGACTCGGTGTACAATGCGAGCGCCTTTCTGAACGGTCTGGATGCAGAAACCGATGATGCCTTCAGGGGCCGCTTTCGCAACTTCATCGCAAGCCGTTCGCGCGCAACACCCGCCGCGGTCGCATATGCGGTCACCAGCATTCAACAAGGGCTGGACTATACAATTCAAGAGAACACCGATCCTACGGGACAGCCAAGGCTCGGCCAGTTTGTCGTTACGGTCGACGACGGGTCAGGCAGTCCGTCCACGGCGCTACTATCGACTGTGCAGACTGCAATCGAGGCTGTGCGACCCGTCGGCTCATTGTTCAGCGTTCGTCCACCAAGTGTCGTTACGGCCGATGTTTCGATGCTGATCACCGTGGCACCAGATACCACGAAGGCACCGATCCAGGCGATGGTGGGCAATGCGGTCAGGAATTACATCAATGACTTGCCGATTGGCTCCGGACTCGCGCTGACAAGATTGGCGCAGATCGGCTACTCGGCGAGCCCATCGGTGATCAACGTGACCGCCTTGCTGATAAATGGCGCGTCTGACGATTTGGCCGCCATGGCAACAAGCGTGATCAAGACAGGAACGGTCGCGGTGAATTGACGTGATTGGCGATCAAGCTGACATTGTTGGGCGCCTGCGCGCGGTGTTGCCAGTAAGGTGGTTCCCGGACAGCGCTCCTGTTCTGGATGCGCTTCTGAGCGGCCTTGCTTCTGGCTGGAGTTCCGTATTCCAACAACTGCAATATGTGCAAGCGCAGACGCGCATCGCCACAGCCACTGACATTTGGCTCGATGTCGTCGCACAGGATTATCTCGGTTCCCGCCTCGTTCGACGCGCCGGTCAAGGTGATGCGGCATTTCGTGGGGCAATTCAACGCGAACTGTTCCGCGAACGCGGAACCCGCGCCGCTATTGTGTCAGTACTGCAGGATCTCACAGGACGTCCTCCGCAGATCTTCGAACCTGCCCGACCGGGGGACACCGGCGGCTACGGATCGTCGGCTGGCGATGGCGGGGGGCTCGGATATGGTTGCGCCGGCGGCTGGGGAAGCCTGACCCTGCCGTTCCAGTGCTTCATCACTGCCTATCGTCCAATCGGTGCCGGGATAGCTATGATCAGTGGCTGGTCGTCGAATGGCGGAGCTTATGGCCAGGGAGCGATCGAATACGCGAGCCTCACTATGGTGCAGGCCCAGGTAACCGACGGTGACATCTATAACGCCGTTGCGGGTGTGCTTCCCGTAGCGACGATCGGTTGGACCCGGATCACCGACTGAACCGGTTAGCGAGATCAGATAGAGGACCTTATGGACAGAATCCTGGTCTACCCCGGGAGCATTCCGCTTGATACCGATCTGCTCAACACAAACCGAAACAGCATGATTGCGTTGGGCTATCTCGCCCAGGCGATACTCGGCACTGACACCGTCGTTGATGGACTGGTCTGCTCACCCACGGCACCAGCCTCGCTCTCAATCACGGTTGGGCCGGGCAGCATCATCCAGTTGTCCGTGGTCGACACACTCGCCTACGGGTCCCTGCCAGCCGACACCACTGATCCATTGGTGAAACAGGGAATTAACCTTACCTCGACTTCCTTTACATTGACATCGCCAACGACCTCAGGCCAGGCAATCAACTATCTGATACAGGTCGCGTTGCTGGAAGGCGATGCCAATCCTGTCGTTCTACCCTATTACAACGCGACCAATCCGGCGCAACCATACAGTGGACCGAATAACGCAGGGATTGAGCAAAACACTTTGCGTGTCCAGCGAGTGCAGCTGCAGCTCAAGGCCGGCGCCGCTGCCAATTCCGGCTTCCAGGTCACGCCCCCTGTGGATAACGGATGGGTGGGTCTTTACGCCATCACGCTCTCCTACGGGCAAACATCGATTACCAGCACGAATATCACCAAACTCTCGACCGCGCCGTTCCTGGGCTGGAAGCTTCCCGCACTACGACCCGGCTTCGCTTCCGGCGTTGGCACCTACACAAGCAACGGCATGTTCACGGTTCCGACAGGCGTCAGCCAAGTGGAGGTTGAGGTGTGGGGAGGTGGATCTGGAAGCTACGCTTCGACCCTGACCTACGCCAGCGGCGGAGGAGCTGGGGGGGCTATGCCCGCAAGCGCGTCACCGGACTGATTACCGGCCAAACGATTCCCATAACGGTAGGCCTTGGCGGTATAGCCGGCACCACGGCGGGTGGCGCACCGTCTGCTGGCGGAACGTCGAGCTTTGGCACCTACGTCAGTGCCACGGGCGGCAGCCTGAATATCTTGGCGACCATGCAGGACCCGCGTAACGGCGCAACACCTGGCGGCTTTGGTGTGGGCGGCGACGTCAACCTCACGGGATCTGCCGGCCAAGGAGCATTGCTGAACCAAGGCGGACTTGGAGGCGGTGCTCCGATGGGTGGCTGCCAAAACAGCGGAACCTGGGGTGTGCAAGGCAGTTCCCCTGGCGGGGGCGCCTCCGGTGCCGGCACTGGGGCAAACAGTGCCACTCCATGTAACGGCGCGCCCGGCGCATCCGGCTTGGTTGTGGTCAGATGGTAGGATCGGCAATGAGAACCTATGCGCGGATGCAGAATGGCATTGTCGCAGAAATACTGAAGACCGACGGCGACATCACTCGTATGTTCAATCCGGCCTTGGTCTGGGTGGACATCTCCTCCCAGGCTGACGTCGTAGAGGGATGGCATTTCGACGGGACAAACTTCACCGCGCCAGCGACACATCACACTTCTGCACAAGTGCCCAGCATCGCAGAGTTGCAGGCGCAACTCGCGGCGCTCAGCGCGCAGATCGCCGCGCTGAGCGGCCGTGACTGATAGCAGCCAAAATCAGGTAAATGCCATGCCCACTCCGGCAAGTCATGTTTGGAAGCCGAGCACTGCTCGAACTGTCGTGCTCGATTGCTTTATCCCGGTCCCTCGCGGTTCGACCGCGATTGCACCCCCGCCGTTGAACTGGCCGACCAAGGATCCCGCTGATGTATTGGATTATCAGTTCGACGTATCACCGGCGCTGGTGGGGAACGACGGCGATGCCGTTGAGATCTCGATGTCTCGATCGAACCGGCCAATCCCGGCGACCTCACATTGGACAGTGCAACGACCGATGGGCCGGTTGCAGTGCTGTGGCTGTCAGGAGGACAGTCGGGGACGGTATATACGATCAACTTGACAATCGGGACTGTGAACGGGCGTACGATCAACCGTACAATTCTCCTGCCGGTCCTTTACCTGTCCGTTCCACCTGTCCCGTCGAACGCTCTGGTGACTGATGCAGGAATAGTGCTGATCGATCAGAACGGCAACCCGGTTCTGATTTCGTAGCGCCTGCAAAGCATAGTTCACGGTTTTGCCGACGCGCTTGCAACACTTCCGGGCCAAGAGCCCAAGAGGCCGACCTTACCATGCCGACAATTGATCAGCTTGCGCCAGGCACGGCGGCCTCAGATTCCGATGAACTCTTGGTCAGCCAGAGCGGCATCGCCCGCAAGATCACCCGAGCACAACTCCTCGCTGGCGTACAACCCGAGCTGGCTATCAGTTCTGGGAACCTGCTCGGACGCACCAGCCCTGGCGTAGGCATTCCGGAGCAGATCAGTATTGGCGCCAATCTTCGGTTGGCCAATGGAGCGCTGTCGGCGAGTGCCGCACCATTCAACATCGCCAACTTGTCCATGGGGACAGTCCCGGCCAGTGGCGATCTGGTTCCGCTAGGGCAGCACGGCAGTAATCTGGCTGTCACCTACAGCCAGTTTATGAATGGCCTATCGGGCGTTTCCAACATCGATATAAGTCAATTCCTGGTAACGCCGACCGGAGGGCACACCCCAAGCAAACTTGGTGACTTCGCAGCCAATATCTTGCTAGCGACAGGCGGCACTCTGACTGGCCCGCTGACACTGTCGTCCGATCCGACACAGTCGCTGCAAGCAGCAACGAAACGCTATGTCGACTCGCAGATCACGACAGTTTTGCCGAAGACTGGCGGCAGTTTATCCGGCAGTCTCACGCTGGCCGCCGACCCAACGGTAAATCTGCAAGCCGCTACTAAGCAATACGTTGATACTCAAGTAGCGACCGCTGTTCCGAAAGCCGGGGGAACGCTCACTGGAGCTTTGACCCTTGCAGCCAATCCTATAACTGCTCTGCAGGCCGCAACTAAGCAGTACGTCGACACCCACCTCCTACGAACCGGCGATACGCTGACCGGTCCACTGGTGCTTGCCGCCGATCCCACGGCGGCAATGCAGGCAGCCACGAAGGGTTACGTCGACAGCCAGATGGCAGGCGCGTTGCCGAAGACTGGCGGCACGCTCTCCGGCGCCTTGACCCTTGCTGGGGACCCATCTGCATCACTTCATGCAGCCACCAAGCACTACGTCGATACACAGGTCGCGACCTCATTACCCATCGCAGGCGGCACCATGACCGGTCCCGTCACGCTATTTGGCAATCCGACGACAGCCTTGCACGCTGCAAGCAAGCAGTATGTGGATGGCCAGGTCGCTGGCGCTCTCCCCACGACCGGCGGAACACTGACCGGAACCTTGACCCTGGCAGGCGACCCTACCGCGCCCTTCCAGGCCGCCACCAGGCGATATGTCGACAGCTCTACAGGCGGAGGGACGGGCGTCATCAACGTGCGGGCAGCGCCGTACAACGCTCTGCTGAATGGATCCACGGACGACACTGCCGCGTTCAGGGCAGCCTATCAGGCAGCCCCTGCGGGTTCGGTAATATACGTGCCAAATGGCGTGACGGTCCTTCAACCACCCTCCAACTGGGGGATGCCGGTGACCAAGCGCGTCAAGTGGATCGTCGACGGCACGACACTTGCCGACGGAACGCCGCTGTCCAATACGATCCCAGGGGGCGGAGGCCCGACAGGCAATTATCTCCCAGGTATTGTCGTCGGAAACAGTACACAAAGTGCCGAATTCTCCCAGAACGGGTCGCAAGGCTCCGACTTCGCCGTCGTGCACTCGTCGTACGTCGTCAATCATTCGGCCGGCAGCGGCGGGGTCATCGCCAACAACCGAACCGACACTATCATCTACAACAGCCCGGCGAACTACGTGTGGGGAGGCGTTGACAGGCTGCTATGGTGCGGCACGCAGACACCCAACGGCTTCGGTGCAGCCGAGCACGTCGGCCGATATGTGCAGACGATCAGGCAGTCGATCACCAACGGTTCGAATGGTAGGCCACTGCCGCAGCCGAACCTGTGGGCAGCTTGCCTGGAATACCGCGACACCACTGGCCAACCCTCCAGTTCCGCGGCATCATCAATAACCGTGGAGATGGACTGGTTCGGCAATGGGCCAGACGACGGCTCAAGGCGCCAGATCCAGTCCCTCGTAATCGGTCAGAACACCACGTCAGGAGCCCCCGTCGAAGTCTCGACGATATTGGGCGTATGGCTGGCCGCAGGCAGCAGCGGTCGCGCCTATACCGTCTTCAACATCAACGTGCCTTTTTCAACGTCAGTTCTTGATACGACCTCCGCACAGCAGCTATCCGGCGCTGCAGCCATACGGATGGCCGCCGGTCACGCCATCGCTTTTGAACCGACCGCCAATTCCAGATTGGCCTATGACAGCATTACGAGTACGCTTCGATACTATCAGGGCACTTTGTCCTACCCCGTGGGCAAAGGAATTTCGGTTGGGTGGCAGAGCGCATATTCCAACAGCGCCACTCTCCCGAATTACATTGCCGGGAACATTGTTACACTCTCAGGCAGTTTGCCGTACACCATAACACTGCCTTCGGCGATTACTGTCGCGGCTGGGACCGGCTTCACGCTCGCCGTTGTTGGAACCGCGAACGTCAGCATTGCTACGACAGGTAGCGATGCAATCGATAACAGGCCGGTGACCCTTTATCCCAATGACCGTTACCATGTCGTGTCCGACGGCGCTTCCACATGGCGCGAGGTGTTCCGGACAAATTCTGTCAATCCCCGCTCCACTGGCCCGATAATATTGCCTTCATACACGGTGGCCGCCCTGCCAACGTCGGCCTCTGTCGGTGCGATTGCCTTCGCCAGCAATGGACGCAAGCCAGGCGAAGTGGTCGGAGCGGGAACTGGCGTTCAGGTGTACTACGATGGGCGGGGCTGGATATCGGCGTCCAGCGGTGGGCTAACCAATGCTTGAGTCACGATTGATGCGAGCCGCCATCTAGGATTTGCGAATGCCGACAATTTCTCAGTTACCGGTTGCTACGTCAGTTACGCCGGCCGATGAATTGCCCATCAGTCAGGAAGGCGTGACACATTCCGTCAGCATCGGTACGTTGCTGGCAGGCACTCAACCCGCGATCATCGCCGAGACAGGAAGTCTGCTTGGGCGAATCAGTCTTGGTGCGGGTTCTCCGGAGGCTATCGCGATCGGCGAGGGTCTGTCGCTGAAGTCTGGAACGCTGATGGCGTCGTCGTTCGACGTGACCAGTCTGCCGCAGCAGGCGACATTATCGATCGATGACAATGCCGTTGTGGACAGCGGCGGGGCGATGACACTCATGCCCTTGTCCGCGCTGCGCGGTTTGTTCTCGGCCGGTTCGAACATCAGCATAGATGCCAGCGGCACAATCTCTGCCGCAGTGACGGGCACTGGATCATCAGGCAGCTATGGCATCGCCCAACTTGCGCCAGTTGGCGTCATCGCAAGCAGCGACCTGGTCGCGATCAGCCAGAATGGCACTGATCATACCATCAGCTACGCCAATCTGCTGGACGGCTTGACGATCGACAACGCGCAGCCAGCGTCTCCTGCAACAGATACCGACACGCTTTGGGTCGCGCAGACGGGCAGCACGATGCTGCGGCAGACTTTTGCAGCAATCTGGACCTGGCTTGTCACCAAGCTGCCGTCATACAAGCGGCCAGTGATCGAAATCACAAGTAATACCACACTGGACGGCACGATTCATAATGGCCGGCTGTTGATCTGCAGCCAGCCGGTCACGCTCACGCCAGTGCCTCTCAATATGGGAAGTGGCTTCTACTGCGACGTGCTGAACCTGAGCGGCACAGACGTCACATTGGGTTCAGGCATCCGCACCTCGTCGGGTTCCGGGCAGTTACCGAGCGGCCAAACAGCAGCGATCAGTGTCGCCACCTATTCGGGAGGCACTGTCGTGTTCGCGTCACTATCCGGCACGGCGACGCAGGTCGCGTCCTCGCAAGTCCCCGGGCAGGTGACGGGGCTCGTGTCAATCAATGCGACAACCAGCACCATTACCCTCGCGTGGACTCCACCCAGTTCGGGCGGCGCGGTGGTCAGCTATTCCGTGCGATGGTCGCCAGCGGGCGCAAACATCTGGACTCAATTCGACAACATCAGCGGCACGTCCACTACGGTCAGCGGTCTAACGGCCAACACGTCCTTCGATTTCCAAGTCTGCGCAACGAACACTGGCGGCAGCAGCGCATGGACCGCATCGCGCACGGCCGCGACCACCAGCGGTGGCAACTATTCGCTGAGCAACACCAACCATAGCCCGGTCGACGGCGCGACTTTCTCGATTAACCAAAGCGGCATCATCGCCCAGATCAGCGACGACAGCGCATCGGGTGATGGCAGTCGTACGGTGCCGGCGAGCGTCGCTTTCTATTGGTCGAACAGCAACACCATAGTTCCGACGGCCGGCGCCCAGCCCTGCGTGCAATGGAGCAATGCGGGGCACAATCTCTGGGTCCAATACATCAGTGCACCGGGCACAGCAGGCAATTACTTCCTGTGGGCTGTTGCGAAGAACGCGGGCGGCAGTGTCGTCGCAACCTACGTCTGGCCTTCGGCCTTTACCGTCCACATCTGATCGGTCATGGGGATCGTACTCGTCGCGCCTGGTCGCGCCATGCTGGCCGTGCACGGGCGCACCGTGCTGTGGCGGCCGTTGCGCGACGCGACCAGCGGCGGCGGTAGTGGCGGTGGCACCTTCACCGGCCCTCATCCGAACGCCATCGCTGGCCTGTCGGGCTGGTGGGATGCAGGTACATTCGACGGCTTGCTGGATGCCAGTGCACGTCCGCTGCCGGCGTGGGATGTCGCGCCAAGCGGCACGGTGGCGACCGTTGCCGACAAGAGCGGCAACAGCAATGCGCTCGCCGCGTATCGCGTCACCGGCAGCACGTCGCCCCAGGCGACGCCACGCTTGAACGGCCTGCTTGGCGGCGTCGGGCTCAACACCGTGGTTCCCCCGAACGGTCTGCCGCAGGCGGGCTATTGCCTGCCGCAACTGGATCCCGATCAGGGGTTCCGGCTCGCGTCGGCCGATCTCGGTTCCGGCAGCGGCTGGACCTGTTATCTGGTCTGGTCGCGGCCGAACTGGCGGCAAGGGCTGTCCGGGCCAATCACGCTACTAAGCGCTGGCGGAACAACCATCCTGCAGGCGGACGGCGTGCGAGGTGCCGGCAATCGCCTGATGCTGTTCTCCGGCAGCGCAATGCGCGTGCTGACATCATCGCTCGAGCGTCGGCACACGCATTCGGTCATCATCCGCAACACGCCCGGCAGCGGCGTCGATGTCTGGCTTGACGGCAACCAGGTGGCGAGCGGTGCCGCGAACTCGCTGCCCGGCAGCGCACCCGGCGCGCTGTTCGTGCTGCACTCGGGCGTCAGCCAAGGCGGTGCGCAATGTTGGTTCCACGAGGCAGCGAGCTGGCCGCGCGCGCTGTCATCGTCAGACATCACCACCTTGCTTGCGTGCGGTTCGCGCTGGCAACGTGGCGCGCGCAAGGGTGTCCAGCTCCTCGTTGTCGGGCAGTCGAACGCCGGCAACGCCCTCAATGATGGCGCCTGGCATCTGATGGCCCAAGGCGTCGCGTGGCATCTTGGCGCACTCGCCTATGGCGTGATCGGTCAGTATGCCGGGAGTCCCACCACCTGCATCGGCGGCCACGGCATCTACGATGTGCGCCAGCCGCCCAACACCGGCGCGTCCTATCTGCCCGGCGACTTCATCCACAATCCAGGCGACGGCTCAGACCCGGCGAGCTACGCACTCGGCGCCGACGGCGGCGCGGTGAAAGCCTATCTTGCGCAACAGCAGGCCGAGGACCTGGCGGACATCGGCGCGATCCTCTGGCCATGGTCCGAGACCAACTCCACGCGCGCCTATAGCGAAAAGGTATTCTTTCAAGATGGCGCACAGAATCTGTTGGCGCGGTTGCGCACTATGCTTGGCCGCGATGCATCAAGCCTGCCGCTGATATGGTGGAACGCGATGCCGTTCTGGACTGATCCAGGTGTCCAGATGCTGCGCGAGGTGGCCACGGCGATGGCGGCGGATGCAACGCAGCACGTGGTCATCGGCTGGCCGATGACGGCCGACGTCGATCCGCGCGACGGCGACAACGATCACATCGCTAAGACCGACAACATCATCCTCGGCCAGCGCGCGGCACCAGTGATCGCGCGCGCAATACTCGCGACGGCAGGGGGAGACTCGATCGCACAGGTTCCGGCAAGCGTGCCGACGGCCGGCGGACCGCATATCGTTCATGCTTATCGGCAGGA
Organism: uncultured Alphaproteobacteria bacterium; assembly: GCA_963850535.1. GTDB lineage: Bacteria > Pseudomonadota > Alphaproteobacteria > Acetobacterales > Acetobacteraceae > JAMXLO01. Next base: position 80,276 of record CAWKMC010000015.1, read on the forward strand.
TGCAACGCATGTCGTGCTGACGGTGCACCACGACGCCGGCGACGATGTTCTGTTGCCAGGCACGGCCGCGAGCGGAACCGGTTTCGCGGTGATGGATGGCGGTTCGGTCGCCTCGCCTGGTCCGCTGCGCCACGCCACGGCTTGCGCGCGCATCGATGGGACGCACCTGCTGCTGACGCTCGACGGCGCACTGACGAATGCCAGCGCATCGTGTCAGCTGTTCTACCCCTACGGCTCCACCCGCATCGGCCACGGCAATGCGGTCACCGACAACGTTGCGGCGAAGGCGAAGCTGGCGGGCTGCGACATTGGCGCCGATCTCGGCACCGCCTGGCGTCTGAGCTTCCCCTTGGCAGCGACAACGACACCGATCGTGCTGAGCGATAGCCCAAACTGAAAGATCTCAGCGAAAGTCACGCGAGCGGGGAACCACCCGCTCCTGCCGGGGATGACTTGGGCTTCGCAATGACGGCTTCTGAGTTGCCGGTACTACCTCACTGATCCGCGCCATCAAAGCGCTGCGATCGTGCAATCGATCGGCGATGACGTGGATGATGCCTTCCGGGCTGCGCTGCAGTCGTCCGGTCACCTGCATAAGACTACTGCCAAGAATGGCGCGGCGGAACCGATCCAGCAGGCTGGCCCACACCACGATGTTGGCGATGCCGGTCTCGTCCTCAATTGTGCAGAATACAACATTGCCATTGCCCGGACGCTGACGCACCAACACGACGCCGGCGACAGACAGCCGCGCTCCATCAGTCAGCACCGCTGCCTGCGCGCAGCTCGACACACCTTCGGCGGTGAACAGCCCGCGCAGAAAGCGCATCGGATGCGACTTCAGCGACAGACCCGCCGTCTGGTAGTCCGTGATGACGTGCTCGCCCTTGGTCATCACCGGCAGCGGCACATCGGTGATTGCCACCCCTTTGTCAGCAAACAGCGGCAACTCTCCGATATCCGATAGCCCTCGCACCTGCCATAGCGCCGCTCGACGATCGAGCTTCATACTGCGCAGCGCATCCGCCTCCGCCAGCATCACAAGTGCTGCCCGCGGCAGACCCACACGAACCAACGCAGCGAATGATCCAGTATAAGAAACTCCCCCTCCCCTCGCGGGAGGGGGGCGGGGGGAGGGGGCCGCGCCACCAATAAGACGCCCCTCCATCACCCTCTCCGCCCACTCCCGAGAAAACCCGGTGACCAACCGGAACCCCAGCCGCAGCGCCCCATCTTCCAACGTACAGTCCCAATCGCTGGCGGCAACATCGATCGGCCGCACCTCCACCCCGTGCTCGCGCGCATCACGCACGATCTGTGCCGGCGCATAAAACCCCATCGGTTGCGAATTCAGCAGTGCACAGGCAAAGGCCGCCGGGTGGTGGCATTTCAGCCAGGCCGAGACATACACCAGCAGGGCGAAACTGGCGGAGTGGCTCTCAGGGAATCCGTAGGTGCCGAAGCCCTCTATCTGGTGAAAGCAGCGTTCGGCAAAATCCCGCGTATAACCCCGCTCCACCATACCTTCGACCATCTTTTCAAAAAACCGATGGATGGTCCCCGCATTGCGAAACGTCGCCATGGATCGTCGAAGCTGATTTGCCTCCTCCGGCGTGAACTTCGCCGCCACGATGGCGATCTGCATCGCCTGCTCTTGAAACAACGGCACGCCCATCGTCCTGCCAAGCACCTGCTGCAACTCGTCGGCCGGTCCGTACGCAGGAGACGGCAGCTCTACCGGTTCTAATCCCTGCCGACGACGCAGATACGGATGCACCATATCGCCCTGGATCGGCCCAGGACGCACGATCGCCACCTCAATCACCAGGTCATAGAATTTCTCCGGCCGCAGCCGCGGCAGCATGTTCATCTGCGCGCGTGATTCCACCTGGAACACGCCGATCGAATCACCTCGGCACAGCATCTCATAGACGGCGGGATCTTCCGTCGGCACCTGCGCCAGGTTCTTTAGCCCCAGCAATTCGAACGCCTTCCGGATGCAGGTCAGCATTCCTAGCGCGAGAACATCGACCTTCATGATCCCCAACCTGTCGATGTCGTCCTTGTCCCATTCGATGAAGGTGCGCTGGTCCATCGCGGCGCGGCCGATCGGCACGGTTTCGTCCAGCCGACCGCGTGTCAGCACAAAGCCGCCGACATGCTGCGACAGATGCCGCGGCAACCCGACCAATTGGCGCGCCAGTTCGATCGATCGTCGCACAACGAAACTGGTCGGATCGAGACCGATCTCCTTCAGGCAGTCATCCGACCACAGTCCCTCCCCTGCGTGCCATGACTGAGCGGACAACGCCGCCGTGGCGTCTTCCGACAATCCCATCACCTTGCCGACCTCACGGATGGCGCGCTTCGGCCGATAGTGAATAACCGTGGCCGCAATGCCGGCGCGATCACGACCATAGCGCTGATAGATGTACTGGATGACCTCCTCGCGCCGCTCATGCTCGAAATCCACATCGATATCCGGTGGCTCACGACGCTCGGTGGAAACAAAGCGCTCGAACAGCAGACTGATCTGCGCCGGATCGACGGCGGTTATGTGCAGGCAGTAGCAAACCGCCGAATTGGCCGCCGACCCACGCCCCTGGCAGAGAATGTCGTTCTCAACCGCATATCGCACGATGTCGTGCACTGTCAGGAAGTACCGCGCGTAGTTGAGTTGCGCGATAATGCGCAGTTCCTTCTCGATGGTGTCGCGAATCTGCGGCGGGATCCCATTGGGATAGCGCACTGCGGCACCCTGCCAGGTCAGATTGGCCAGATGCTCATCTGGAGTCAGACCATACGGGATCGGTTCGTCTGGATATTCGTAAGCCAACTCGTCCAGCGAAAAGCTGCATCGCTCGACAATCTCTTGCGTGCGCAGGATCGCGTCGGGATGGTCGTGGAATAGCCGGCCCATCTCGCCCGGCGATTTCAGGTACCGTTCCGCGTTGGGCTGCAGCGCGAGCCCCGCCTGGTCGATGCGACAGCCAAGGCGGATACAGGTCATCACATCCTGCAGAGGACGCCGGTCCGGCAGGTGATAAAGAACGTCGTTGGTCGCCACCATCGGCAACGGCAACGCCGCCATTGCACGCAGACGCTGCGCATCATCGGCGCGATAACGACGACTGACAGCAAGATACGCCTGCCCGGGAAAATCCCTTTGCAACCGCAAGAGATTTTTCCGCAGGCCAGCATCCACTTGGTCTCGCACAACGGCCAGCAGAATCTGTCCTTCGCCATGCTCCAGCAGGTCGTCGTAGTACAGAAAGCAGCGGTTGGTGGCCTTCGCCGCATCGCCAGTATCGCCGTGCGGCACGCGATCCTTACCGACCGTCAGCAGCCGCGTCAGCCGTCCCCAGGCGGAGCGATCCTGCGGATAGCAGAGCAGGTCAGGTGTGGCGTCGCGGAACGACAGGCGCGCGCCGACGACCAGACGGATACCAACCTCTTTCGCCGCATCCCACATGCGCACCACGCCGGCGACGCTGTTGAGATCGGTGATACCGATGGCGGAAAGTCCCAGCACCGATGCGGTGGCTGCAAGTTCTTCCGGCGATGACGCACCACGCAGAAAGGAGAACGCGCTCGCCACCTGAAGTTCGGCAAACGACACAGCTATCCGAACAACCCATGCAGATACCATCGAGGCATTCGGTCACCGCCATGCAGTCCGGCGCGAAAGATCCAAAATCGCGCACCATCGAAATCTTCCACTCGGTAATAGTCACGTACCAGGTCGGTTTCCGTTCGCCCTCTGGCTTGCTTGTCGCGCCACCATTCGGCAGCAATCCGCTCGGGTCCCGCGGCAGCACGGACACGATGCGCAACACCACGCCAGGTGAACCGGACCGGTGGATCGTCCGGAACAATGGCGATCACCTCGATCTCCTCGGGCCGCCGCAACAACCGTATAGGCCGCGGTGCTGACGGATCATCCACCCAGGAAGGCTGCTTCAGCGGCAATGGCGGAACGCGCTGTACCGCACGCTCCGGCACATGGCTGGCGTATGGCGCAACGCGAGAAATCCGCTCAGCCCCAAGCCGGTTGGCCAGTATGTCCACCGCCGACGCCAGGCATTCGGCAGGATCCTGTGTGGCCATCAGTTGCGACTGAGGTGCCTGAAGGGGCGCCACGATCTCGGCATCCAGCGCCACCACCTCAATGCCAAAGCCAGGATCGACGCAATCAAGCTTCTCGCATAGCAACTTGGCCAGATATGCAGCATCGCGCACAGGCAGAGCGGTACCCACGGCAATCCGCGGCACCTCGTCATCGACCCGGAAGAACGACGCAGCGAACCGTTGGCCGCCTTTGTCCTGCTGCGCCAATCGTCGGCACAGCCGTTCGGCAAGTTGCGCGAGGACACGCCGAAGATCTTCCGCCGTGCCGATCGGTTCGGCAAAGGCCAACCGCTCCTGCCACTCAAAGGGCGGCCGCGGCCAGTCGATCGCCTCCTCCACTGCTCCCAGCGCCTGATCCAGCCGCAGCATCGGCCCGGCACCAAAGCGCGCCGTGATCTGCGCGCGCGGAATACGCAGCAGGTCCTTTACCGTCCGCAATCCAAGCCGGCGCAATCCGGCAACCGTACCGGTCTCAAGTCGCAAGCTGGCGATTGGGAAATCGGCCAGCGCCGCCGCTTCCTCCCCCGCCGACAGACAGATCCGCTCCGCGCCAGCATGTGCCAATGCCCAGGCCGCCCCGGTGGTGCCGGCAACCGCCAGTCGGCTAGCAATGTCATTCCCCACCAGCCGGCCCGCGAGGTCCTGCATCAGTTCTGGTTCCGTCGCGAACATTGCCGTGCAGCCGGTGATATCCAACCAAAGCCCATCCGGCGCATCAGGCGCCGCCATCGGTGTGTAGCGCTCGCACCAGCCAGCCAGCCTGGCCAAAGCAGCCTCGTCTGCAACCGGATCCGCATCGACCGCGATCAGCCCTGGGCAGACGGCACGGGCATCGGTCAGGCTCTGCCCAGGTCGCAACCCCTGTGCCTCGCCCGCCTCCCCCACTGCGACCAGTTTCCGCACGCCACGGACAGCCTCCGTCGTGACCAGGGGCCTATCCGGCGAGATGAAGACGCTGCGGCTCAGCCGCGTAATCGGCCAGTTCGGTAACCACACGCAGAGGATGCGTTGCGTCATCCGAAGCCTCCATGATCCACTCCCCAGGCCGCCCGCCACGGGCATGCGTCAGCGCCACATGCCAGCGCGGCAGACCTGGGTCCTTGCCATCCTTTTCGCTGGGCATCGGGGTGAGGTGCCATCGGGTGACGGCGACGCTGGTCTCCCGATCTGTGGTCCTGTGACCCTGCGGCCAGCGGCGCAGAACAAAGCCGGTCGAGCCATGACGCTGGCAGGCAAGCTGCAACCGGTGCGAAGCGGTGCGATCCAGGCATCCCACCTCCCCCACCACCGCGGCGGCAACGCCCTCGCGCAGCACCGCCTCCATCGAGGCAAGCGTCGCGACGTCTTTGCCCGGTCGAACCAGCACCAGCCTGTTGGGATCGAGCCCGTAAGTCAGTAGCCCAGGGGGATGCAGATCCTCCGCGGGAGCGATCCAGAACACTGGCCTATCCGGTTCGATGCGAGCCAGCAGGGCCGTGACGAAGGCGGCCGGCAGTGCGCCGGTCTCCGCGTCAATCCCGGCCGCACCGATCTCGTGCAACTGGCCCAGCGCCAAGCCACCACCCAGGGAGTGGTCCACGCACGGATCGTCGAACGGCAGCAACCGGCTCCATGGCTTCTTCACTCCACGAAGCAGGGCTACCAGGTGCTCCGGCAAGGCCCTGGGTCGGCTGAACCTGGCCAGTCGGATAGATGGCCCCGCCTTGGGAAGCTGCGGGGATTCAGCAGAGCGTTCGACGAGGCAAATTGGCAGATGCATGGCTGATGTTCTTTATTTGTTCTCAAGCAGCGCCAGAGTCAACGACTCGATTGCTGCTTCGAGTCCCGCTGCCCGCCCCACGCCCAGTCCGTATGGTGCTGGGGCACGCAAGCGATCATGCTTCGCAATGGGCAACAATCGGCTCGATTGCACCGAAGAATTGGAACAGAGGCCAAGCGCGACAGATGGTGATCTGACGGACGGTTAGATTGGTGAGACGCTACCTGGCCACTCTGGCTATCAGCCTAGCAAGCGCGGCGGAATCTGCATTCCCAGTCGCAGCGGGACGTTCCAGACCTCGCGCACCTGGCGCAGGTTACGGAAACCGGCGCGCAAATAGGTGGGCAGCGCACGGGGATGATCAGCAGTGCAGGTGTTGACGGTCATGCCGCGCGGTCGCTGCCGCCAGGCGGCGTCCACAGCACTGCGCAGGAAAGAGAAGCCCACACCCGCACCAATCGCGTGCGGCATCAGGCCGAAATAGCTCAGGTTGACGTCGGGCCAACTACGCGCGTCGAGTTCAAAAAAACCGGCGGGCTGGCCGCCATGATAGAGCGTATGGATCGAAACCGCCGGATCGCGCAGCAGCATGGCGAGTTCTTCATCGAGCATGGTGCGGCGCAACCACCATACGTAATCCGCGCCAACCGTGTTGTAGAGATAACGGTAAAACGCGACGGTGGGCGACTGCACGGTCACCACCTGGTAATCGGTCGGCAGCCCCGGGGATGGGCCGGGCGGCGGGCGGTCCATTCGCAGAAACGTCACTGTCACGGTGACCCGTGCCACCGGCTCCATGCCTGGGCCCCCTTCGTGTCCTTCCAACGGACCAGCCAAGACGCCATGGCGAACGCGATGGGTCAAGTGACGCGCCGACGAGTTTACCGACACAGGATGTGTGGCCGGCAACGTTCGCCGCGGTCGCAGAGGGGCGGCTATCCCAGCCGGTAATTGCCATCTGGCCAGCGAGCACTCGGCAGTTAGCCTCGCAGCTTCTTCTTCGCGGCGGGGCGATAATGAGATGTCGACTGCAGACACGCTACGGATGGTTGCGCGGTCGCGCAGGCAGGTTGGGAGGAGATCTACAGGTCTAGCAGCACGCGCATTCGTGCAACGACAGAATTGCTCGCGACGAGCCGTGCGGTTGTAGATCCAGCAATTAGCCTCCGCTTGCGCATGCCATTGTCCCCCATGCTGCCCACATTGCCAGCACAAGAAGGACCGACGCCGTCCCCCAACGAATAAGCCTTTCCCTCATCAATGCGGCCCGGCGAATACTCGGGGCGGCCAAGAGAGCGCAGATACCCAGGTAAAATGTAGCGCTGGTCAATGGAACGGCGACGAGCACCGCCAAGGTGAGCCCGATCGGCCAAGCAGCCGGGAAGCTGGCGTACTCAGCGGTAAAATAGGCAATAGTGACCGGGTTACCAATTGCAGTGCAGAAACCGGTTCCCGCCTCAACGACCAAAGAGTTGGACGCCCTTCCGCAGCCATCGGTAATTGCTCTCGATCGCAACATCCGCATTGCGAGTACTACGAGAAGCAGTGTGCCGGCACCGCGAATGGCAATCACCCACGACGATTGCGCAACTACGGCGACCGCCGCTTTAGTCACGACTGCCAAAGCCGTAGCACCCGAAGCTGCCCCAAGTGCGAAAGGCGCGGCCGCATGAAAGCCACGCAACGCAGCTAGCCCGCCAAGCGCCAGCATATTTGGTCCTGGCACCGCGAGGATCGCGGTGTAGCCCAAGATAAATGCTGGCAATTGCGTCCGAATGCCCGTCATCGCACGCCTCGGTTAGCGAGGCGTGAAATCCGTCTGTGTTCCGTCATGATTGCACCTCACATCCGAGCCCGTTGTTGACCCATCAGTGCAGCAGCAGCCGGAAGATGGCCGGCGCCAGAATGGCGGTGGCAATGGCGTTCAAAGCCATAGCGAGGCCCGAGAACGCGCCGGCAGTCTCGCTCTCCTGAAAGGCGCGTGCCGTAGCGATGCCGTGGCTGGTCAGCCCCATGCTGAAGCCGCGCGCATCTGCTCGCTCAATGCGCAGCCAGTTCAGTATGAAAGGAGCGACGATCGCCCCCGTAACACCAGTAAGGATTGTTAGCACGGCGGTCACCGCAGGAGTGCCACCGTTCTTCGCGGCGATCTCCATTGATACGGCAGCGGTCGCCGACTTTGGCGCAAGCGACAGCAATTCGGTGTGCGACAGACCGAGTAGCCAACCCACGGCCAGGCTGCTGAGGATAGCTGTCAAAGACCCCACAAAAAGCGCGACGACAAGCAAAGCCGCCTGCTCCCGCACCTGCGCGAGGTGTCGGTATAGGGGGACTGCGAGCGCGACCACGGCTGGGCCGAGCAGCAAGTGAATGGGCTGCACCGCGGCGAAGTAGGTGGCGTAATCACCATGAAATGCCATCAGTGCCGCAGCGACGATGCCGATCGCGATCAGTGTTGGATTGACCAGCGGATGTCGGCCACTCAGGCGTTGCAGCGTGACGCCTATGGCATACGCGCCGATGGTCAGGCCAAGCCAGGGAGCCGACGCAGTCATCCTGTTATTCCGCCGACGCGGTGCCGCTGAGGACGCCGCCGGCTCGGACCGATGCGATCAACCCGGTCACCGCAATCGTTGCCGCCGTTGAGAGCAAGACCGTCGCGAGCAGACCTGGCAAATGCACCGCTAGGCGATCGAATTTATCAACGATGCCAGCTCCAGCCGGCACAAACAGCAGACCGAAGTGGTCGTGCAGCGCCTTTGCCACTTGTCCAAGGGGGCCTTGCACGAGACTGCGCGAATCCCTCGCCCGCGCCCACCAGCCCAACGTCACCAGCAACAACAGCATGCCAATCACCACACCGGGCACCGGCAGAGCCATCGCGTCAGCGATCAACTCGCCCACGCACTGGAATGCGATGAGAGCCGTCGCTGCATACAACATGGCCCAATCGCCTCCCCTCTGCCTTGGGACCAGCGTGGGGCGTTAGTTGGTCGATTGTCTTGAAAGTCCCCGGAAATTGTTGTGAAATTTATTTCGAATCCGTTCTGGACAGCCGAAGGGCATAACCGATACCGCCGGAACAGCCAGGGTATTCCGCGCTCGCGCTTCACACGTTTGTGAGGAGCCGTAGACCTGGTCCCGCGCGGAACGACCAGGAATTCTTGACCTATGATCAAATTCACACATGCTGACCCGGAACCGTGCTGAATTCTCCGCGGAAACGATGAACCACGGCCAACGGGGGGACTGATGATACCGGCCGACAGTGGGATGTATCGTTTCGGCACGTTCATTCTTGATTTGCGACGTGGTTGTCTTCGCCAAGACGACAAGGAAATCAGGCTCCGGCCCAAGAGCTATGCGGTGCTGCGCCATCTGGCGACGAATGCTGGTCGACTGGTCGGAAAGGACGAGTTGATCGAGGTCGTCTGGCCAGGCGTGGTCGTCACTGACAAATCGGTGGCGCGGTGCGTCAGCGACGTGCGACAGGCACTCGGAGATGCCCGCCAAGAACTTATCCGAACCGTGCCACGGCGTGGCTATGTGCTCGTGGCATCGAGCGCGTTCCAATCACCAACAACTGGCCAGGAAGGTTCGCCGACCTCTGTATCCTCGGCGTCCGGCAGGCCGTCAATTGCGGTACTGCGCTTTGCCAATCTGAACGGCGACACTGGGCAAGATTACCTCGCCGACGGCATGGCGCAGGAAATTATCACGGCGCTATCTCGAATCAGCTGGATCTGCGTCGTTGCTCGCAGTTTTAGTTTCGCGGGCAAAGGCGACACCGCGGAAGTGGCCAAGGTAGGACGCGAGTTAGGCGCTCGCTATGTCGTCGATGGTTCAGTGCGCAAATCCAGCGGCAGGGTACGCATCTCCGTCCAGCTAATTGATGCGGTTGGCGGGACACATTTGTGGGCCGACCGCTTCGACGGCGCGTTCGACGACATTTTCGATATGCAGGACCGGGTGGCGATTGCTGTCGCCGGAGTTATCGAGCCGACTCTGCAGGCAGCCGAAGTCGCACGCATGGCCGGGCGTGCGCCCACTGATCTTGGCGCCCACGATCTCTTTCTTCGCGCTGATGCGATGATGAATTCATCAGCCGCATCCTTTCCGGAAGCACTTGACCTGCTTTCAAAGGCAATCGAGCGCGATCTGAACCACGGACCCGCGTTGTCATTGGCGGCTGTTTGCCGTCTGCGGATGGTGCAGAACGGGCAGAGCACGGATGGCAGTGCCGATGGTCTGATAGGGGCCGACCTTGCTCGCAGGGCGCGCTGCGTTCGGCGCCGGATGACCCCATTACACTGGCCAATGCTGCTCTTGCGCTCACCTTCTTCGGTGAAGAGATCGGGGCAATGATGGTGTTGGCGGACCGCGCTCTGGCGCTCAATCCCAGCTATGCTCGCGGCTGGTATGTCAGCAGCATGTTGCGAGGCTGGGCAGGTCAGCACGACGTGGCCATAGACCAGATGAACAGGTCACTCCGGCTCAATCCGCGCATCCGCCTCGGCGTCGCCATGTATGTCCTCTTCGGGGCTGCGCACCTGTTCAGCCGCCGATTCGATGAAGCCGCCTCGAACCTGCGTATCGCGCTGCAGGAGGACCCGAACTATCCAACTGCCTATCGCTTCCTAGCCGCTTGCTACGCCCACATGGGGCGGCTCTGTGAGGCGCGCGAGGCAGTCGAGCAGCTTCGTCGGATCAGCTCGGCAATACTTCCGCCGTACCCGATGTTCCGGAGACAGTCCGATCGGGAATTGCTCCTGTCAGGCCTGCGCCTCGCGATCGCCCCGGAAACTGTGGCGCCTGCTGTTGCGTGAAGCACTGCGCTGCGACCCACGGCAAGGGCTGACCGTTCGGATCAGTCGTCCAGGAAGCTCCGGAGTTTCCTGCTCCTGCTCGGATGCTTCAGCTTGCGCAGTGCCTTCGCCTCGATCTGGCGGATGCGCTCGCGCGTCACGTTGAACTGCTGGCCAACCTCTTCCAGCGTGTGGTCGGTGTTCATGCCGATGCCGAAACGCATACGCAGCACACGCTCCTCACGCGGCGTCAAAGACGACAGCACGCGCGTCGTTGCCTCGCGCAAGTTCGCCTGGATCGCCGCATCGAGCGGGATCACCGCCGCCTTGTCCTCAATGAAGTCGCCAAGATGGCTGTCCTCTTCGTCGCCGATCGGCGTCTCCAGGCTGATCGGCTCCTTGGCGATCTTCAGTACCTTCCGCACTTTTTCCAGCGGCATGCCGAGTTTATCGGCGAGCTCCTCGGGCTGCGGCTCGCGGCCGATCTCGTGCAGCATCTGGCGAGAGGTGCGCACCAGCTTGTTGATCGTCTCGATCATGTGCACCGGGATGCGGATGGTGCGCGCCTGATCGGCAATGCTTCGGGTGATCGCCTGGCGGATCCACCAGGTCGCGTAGGTACTGAACTTATAGCCGCGCCGGTATTCGAACTTATCGACCGCCTTCATCAGGCCGATGTTGCCTTCCTGGATCAGGTCCAGGAATTGCAGGCCGCGGTTGGTGTATTTCTTGGCGATCGAGATCACCAGGCGCAGGTTCGCCTCGATCATCTCCTTCTTCGCCCGCGCGCTGTCGCGCTCGCCGCGGCTCACCGTCATGTAGACACGACGGAACTCGCCGATCGGCAGACTGGCGTCGTTCGCCACCGCGGCGATCTGGCCGCGCACGTTGGTGATGTCGGTGGCGTGCTTGACGACGAAGGTCTTCCAGCCCTTGGCAGGCAACTTCGAAACACGCTCGACCCAGTTCGGGTCGAGCTCGTGGCTGCGATACTGCTTGAGAAACTCCTCGCGCGGCACTTTGGAGCCTTCGGCGGTTCGCAGCAGCTGGCCTTCCAATGCGGTCAGCCGCTGGTTCAGCTGCTTGAGCTGGGTCACCAGTTCCTCGATGCGGTTGTTGTGCAGCCGCACCTGCTCGACCTTCTTGACCAGCTCCTCGCGCTGGCGCTCGTAGGTCTTCTCCGATCGCGCGGTGACCTCCTCGCCCGATGTCATGGTCTCCAGCCGGCGATGCTGCACCTTGTGCAGCTTCTTATAGAGCGCCTCGATCTCCTCGAAGTTCGCCAGCACCTCGGGCTTCAGCTTCTCCTCGAGTGCGGAAAGCGAGATTCCGGGGCCCTCGCCCTCGTCGTCGCCGTCCATGTCGTCCGAGCCGTCCATACCATCGGCGCCGTTTGCCCCGTCGGCACCATTACCCTCTGTCGTGGCACCGACACTGCCATCGGGCGTCGGCGCACCGGCGCCCTGGGTAGCCTCCAGGTCGATGATGTCGCGTAACAGCATGCGGCCAGCCTTCAGCTGGTCGTGCCAGGAGATGATCGCCTTGAATGTCAGCGGACTTTCGCACAGGCCGCCGATCATCATGTCGCGGCCGGCCTCGATGCGCTTGGCGATGGCGATCTCGCCCTCGCGCGACAGCAGCTCGACGCTGCCCATCTCGCGCAAATACATGCGCACCGGATCGTCGGTGCGGCCAAGGCTCTCCTCGTCGACGTTGCCGGTCGGCTCTTCTTCGGCTTCCTCGCTCTTCTCCGCCTTGGCGACAGGCGCCTCGCTCTCCTCGGTTTCCTCGCCCTCGACGACCTGGATGCCCATCTCGGAGAAGTTGGCCATCACGTCTTCGATCTGCTCGGAGCTGTTCTGGTCCGGAGGCAGGATGGCGTTCAGCTCATCGAAGGTGATGTAGCCGCGCTCCTTGCCGCGCGCGATCAGCCGCTTGACCGCGGCGGTCTGCACATCGAGCAGCGTAGTCTCGACGTCCTGCTCGGCGGTCACGGTATCGGCGGCGACAGAGGGCTTCGTGGCCATCGTTCAGGTACACTCCTACGTCTTCTCTACGCGGCGAGCTCCACGCCATCGGGTTCGCCGCTGGCGATCTTGTTAAGCGCTGCCTTCAGCGCAATCAGCCGGTTCTGGTTTTGCGGTGTCAGCTCCATTCGGCACGCTGTCTCGGCCAACGCAATTTCCTCGCCCAACCGCTGCACGCTCAGGAACCCGAAGATGTGCCACCACCCTGCCTCGGCCTCCGCCGGCATCGCCGCTGACGAAGCACAGGCCGGCAGCGGCACGGGTGCCGACGCCAGGACCTGCTCCGCCTCAGCTTGCAATCCAGAAATCGTGAGGTGGGACATCAGCCCAGGCGAGTCAAGGATATCGGCCGTTTCTGCCCACGCCTGAAGTGCCGTTCTGAGCGCCACCAGCGGGGAGGCTAGATCGAGGCCGAGATAGGCGTGTTCCACGTCGCGCAGCAGCACCGGGTGACGCAGCAGGATCGCCGTAAGGATACGACAACGCTCATGAGTAGCTCCTTCGGGGGCGAGGCGTGGACGTGGCGGTGAACGGACAGGCGTTCCCTTGTTACCCTGCCGGGTGGTACGTCGTGCTGCGTAGAACCTCCCCCGCAGCGCATCGCGATATTCGCGGGACAAAGTCCTGTCCGAAATCCGATTGGCCGCGGCATCGAGGCGCGTCAGCAGCGCCGCACGTTGTTCCGGACTTGCCTCACCACCGGCCTCCCGAATCAGGTCGTATAATGCGTCGGCCAGCGACGTGGCCGAGGTGAGGATACCGCGCATCGCCTCGCTGCCCTGACGTCGTACCAAGGTGTCGGGGTCTTCGCCGGCCGGCAGTCGGGCTAAGCGCAGCGTTCGATCGGGGGCCAGCAGTGGCAGCGCCAGGTCCGCCGCCCGCGCCGCCGCCCGACTTCCTGCGGCGTCGCCATCGAAACACAGGATCGGCGCGGGCGCGAGCCGCCACAGCTCTTCGAGCTGTTCCTCGGTCAATGCCGTGCCGAGAGGAGCCACGGCGCCGCCGATCCCCGCCTGTGCCAGGGCGATCACGTCCGTATAGCCTTCGACAACCACCAACGCAGCCCCACTGCGCACCGCCTCCCTGGCCTGATCCAGCCCGTAGAGCGTGCGGCGCTTGGCGAACAGCGCCGTCTCCGGGCCGTTGAGGTACTTCGGCTGACCGTCACCGAGGGTGCGGCCACCGAAGCTGATCACCCGACCGCGTCGGTCGCGGATCGGGAACATCACGCGACTGAAGAACAGATCAAATGTCCGGCCGGTTTCATCGTCCCGTCGCATCAACCCGGCGTCCACCAGCTGCTCGGGGGTTATCCCCTCGCGCCCAAGGTCAGCCAGAAGAGCGCCGCGCCCTTCGCCCGACCAACCAAGGCCGAAACGCCGAATGGTGTCTTCGGACAGGCCGCGGCCGCGCAAATAGGCCAAAGCGTGGCGGCCCTCCGGCAGGAACAGCCTGCGATGGAACCCGGCCTGTGCTGCCTCAAGCACGCCGGCGAGGCTCAGGCGTTTCCGCTCCGCCTCGGCGGCTTCCGCCGAGGGCTTCGGCACCTCCAAACCCGCTTCACCCGCGAGCCGCTCAACCGCCTCGGTGAAACTCGCACCTTCGCTCTGCATGACAAAGCCGATCGCATCACCATGCGCACCGCAACCGAAGCAGTGATAGTGGCCGTCCTCGTACACGTAGAAGCTGGGGGTCTTCTCACCGTGGAATGGACAGCAGCCTTTCCATTGGCGGCCGGAGCGCGCCAGGCGAATGCGGCGGCCGATGACTGCCGGGAGCGGTGTGCGGAGGCGGAGTTCGTCTAGAAAGGCGGCTGGCAGGGGCATTAGTTCATTTGCCCCCTCTCCCTTCCCCCTCCGGCAAGGGGAGGGGGAGTCGTGCTGGTCCCTCCGGCTTTGGCATCACGATAGCCTGGCCTTCACCATCGGACCTGCCTTCGCCATGTCGAGTGTCGCGGCGTGCCTGGCCTGGAGCGCCGCCATCACCTTCCCCATGTCCTTGATGCTGGCGGCGCCTGTCTCGGCAATTGCCGTTGCGATCGCCTGTTCCATCGCCGACTCATCCATTTGCTGCGGAAGAAATGTCTCGATGACCGAGATTTCGGCCTCTTCCTTGTCCACCAGATCCTGGCGGTGGCCCCGGCGATAGAGTTCCACCGATTCGCGGCGCGACTTCACCATGCCCCGCAGCATGCCGACGATCTCCTCATCCGGCACCCTTTCGATACCCTTCGGGCGTGCAGCGATATCGATATCCTTTAATCGGGCCAGAATCATACGCAGCGTTGAGGTGCGAGGCGCGTCACTGGCCTTCATCGACACTTTGAGCTGGTCAGTGAACTGCTCGCGCAGGTGCATGGCACATCCCTCTGGCAACAACACCCTCTACTATATGCAAACTGACTCGCGGATGGCTGGACGGAAGAAAATTCCCAGCACTGCGATGCTGGCTTGCGTTGGGAACTTAATTCCCATATCCCCGCACTCATGCCGGTCGCGGTGGATTCCATCATCGAGAGGTTGGGCGGAGCCGACGCGGCGGCACGGCTGACGGGCGTCGGAACCGAGGCGGTGCGCAAGTGGCGCCAGGCAGGCTTGATTCCGTCGCGCCATTGGGCCGCGGTAATTGCTGCCACCGGGCTTGACCTAGCCGATTTGCCGGGTGGCGCTACGGCTCGGGTCGAGCCCGCCTTGGCCGAAAACGGCACCGTTCCCACCGGAGCGACAGCAGCGCTGGTGCTGGCTGACGGCAACGTGTTCTGGGGCCGTGGCTTCGGCGCGCATACCTCGGTACCCTCGCCGGTGGGCGAGGTCTGCTTCAACACCGGCATGACAGGCTACCAGGAAACGCTGACCGACCCATCCTACGCGGGACAGATTATCACCTTCACCTTCCCGCACATCGGCAATGTCGGCAGCAATGGCGAGGACATCGAAGCGGCGACGGTCGCTGCCCGCGGCCTCGTGGTAAAGCAGGACATCACCGAACCATCCAACTGGCGGTCGGCGCAGCATCTGGATGGATGGCTGCGCGCGCGCGGCATTGCAGGTGTGGCGGGTGTGGACACGAGGGCTTTGACCGTGCGCATCCGGGACGGCGGAGCACCCAATGGCGTGTTGGCGTTCCCCGCCGACGGGCGGTTCGACCTCCCTGCCCTGCGGGCGCAGGCAGACGCATGGCCGGGACTGGAAGGCATGGACCTCGCCCGCGAAGTATCATGCCAGCAGTCCTACGAGTGGGACGAGACGCGATGGGCGTGGCCAAACGGGATGGGCCACCAAACCAAACCCAGGCACCATATTGTCGCAGTGGATTACGGGGCAAAGCGCAACATCCTGCGTTGCCTGGCATCGGCCGGATGCCGGATCACGGTCGTGCCGGCGACAGCGTCAACCGAAGACATCCTGCACAGGCAGCCAGATGGGGTTTTCCTGTCGAATGGGCCCGGTGACCCGGCGGCGACCGCTGAGTATGCCGTGCCGGCGATCCAAGGTGTACTTGAAGCCGGTGTGCCCGTGTTCGGGATCTGTCTGGGCCACCAACTGCTGGCGCTGGCGTTGGGCGCAAGGACCTACAAGCTGGACCGTGGCCACCGCGGCGCCAATCAGCCGGTCAAAGATCTGACAACCGGTAAGGTGGAGATCACCAGCCAGAACCACGGCTTCGCGGTCGATCCGGAGACACTGCCGCCAAGTGCCACGGTGACGCATGTGTCGCTGTTCGATGGAACGAACGAGGGTCTCGCGTGCACCGATCGCCCAGCGTTTTCGGTGCAGTATCATCCCGAGGCGAGCCCGGGTCCGAGTGACAGCCATTATCTGTTCACGCGATTCATCGATATGATCGAACGGCAGGCATAATGGATGCTCGGGCGCAGCTGCTGATCACCGCTTATCGTCACAGCATCAATGAGCCGAACGCTGAAATCGCATACGAGCACTTTCGAACGCTGGTCACACATGCGATCGACTATACGAGCTTCTGCGAGACAGTTGCCGATCTGCTGCGCGAACGACTGATTTTCGAGCCCGTCCGCTTACCGGAGGGCTCACTGCAATGCCATTGGCATCTGCAGTTGACCCCGGCGGGCACAAGTGCTGCGCGAGCGCTCCTGAGCAAATCCCCAATAACATAAGGCGCGGAATGCCCAGGCGCTCAGACATCAATTCGATCCTGATCATTGGCGCAGGCCCAATTGTGATCGGTCAGGCGTGTGAGTTCGACTACTCGGGCGCGCAGGCGTGCAAGGCGCTGAAAGCGGAGGGCTATCGGGTCATCCTGGTCAATTCCAACCCCGCGACCATCATGACCGATCCTGGCCTCGCGGATGCGACCTATGTCGAGCCGATCACACCGGGGATCGTCGAGCGCATCATCTCACGCGAGAAGCCGGATGCGCTGCTGCCGACGATGGGCGGCCAGACAGCGCTGAACACAGCGATGCATCTCGCACGATCCGGCGTGCTGGAGCGGCACGATGTAGAGCTGATCGGTGCGCGTGCCGAGGTGATCGAGCGCGCCGAAGACCGGCTGAAGTTTCGCGACTGCATGGCCGAGATCGGCATCGAATCGCCACGCTCGGCGATCGCACATTCGCTGGAGGAGGCGCGCAGGGCGCTCGCACAGACAGGCCTGCCTGTCGTCATCCGTCCGAGCTTCACCTTGGGAGGGACGGGCGGTGGGATCGCATACAACCGTGAGGAATTCGAACAGATCGTCGCCGGCGGGCTGGAGGCCTCGCCGACCACTGAAGTGCTGATTGAAGAATCGGTTCTCGGCTGGAAGGAATTCGAGATGGAGGTGGTCCGCGACCGGGCGGACAACTGCATCATCGTCTGTTCGATCGAGAACGTCGATCCGATGGGCGTGCACACCGGTGATTCGGTCACGGTGGCGCCAGCGCTGACGCTGACCGACAAGGAATATCAGCGCATGCGCGACGCCTCGATCGCCTGCCTGCGTGCAATCGGCGTCGATACTGGCGGCTCCAACGTGCAGTTCGCGGTGAACCCGGCGGACGGCCGCATGGTGATCATCGAGATGAACCCGCGCGTGTCGCGTTCGTCAGCGCTGGCCTCGAAGGCGACCGGGTTTCCGATTGCCAAGGTCGCGGCGAAGCTTGCGGTCGGCTATACGCTGGACGAACTTGCCAACGATATCACGCGTGTCACGCCAGCGAGCTTTGAACCGACCATCGATTATGTCGTGGTCAAGATCCCACGCTTCACATTCGAGAAATTTCCCGGCACCCCTGCCCTGCTGACGACGTCGATGAAGTCGGTAGGTGAGGCGATGGCGATCGGCCGCAGCTTCGCCGAAGCGCTGCAAAAAGGCCTGCGCAGCATGGAGACCGGGCTATCGGGGCTCGACGAGATCGAGCCGCCGGGCGACGGCGGTCCGGATGCCTTCCGTGCCGCGCTGTCCGAACCGCGGCCCGACCGATTGTTGATCGCCGCACAGGCGCTGCGCGCCGGCGTTGCAGTCGAGGACATCCACGATGCCTGCAAATACGACCCCTGGTTTCTGCGCGAGCTGGAAAAGATCGTCGATGCCGAGAGGACGATCGCGGCAGCGGGACTGCCGCGCGAGGCCGGCGCGCTGCGGCGGGCCAAAGCGCTGGGCTTCGCCGATCGTCACCTGGCGCAACTCGCGCGATGCACCGAAGACGACGTTACAGCGCTGCGGCGGCAACTGGGTGTGCATCCGGTCTTCAAGCGGATCGATACCTGTGCGGCCGAGTTCGCCTCGGCGACACCCTATATGTATTCCACCTATGAAGGTGGCTATGGAACGCCGGTATGCGAGGCAGATCCTACCGAGCGCCAGAAGGTGGTCATTCTCGGTGGTGGACCGAACCGCATCGGGCAAGGCATCGAGTTCGACTATTGCTGCGTTCACGCTGCCTATGCACTGAAGGACGCCGGGTTCGAGACCATCATGGTCAACTGCAATCCGGAAACCGTCAGCACCGATTACGACACATCCGACCGGCTTTATTTTGAACCGTTGACGGCGGAGGACGTGATTGCTCTGGTGCGGCGCGAGGAAGAGCGCGGCACGCTGCTCGGGTGCATCGTGCAATATGGCGGACAGACGCCGCTGAAGCTGTCGCAGGCCTTGGCGCGCGAGCGGATTCCGATCCTGGGCACCAGCGCAGATGCGATCGACAACGCCGAAGACCGCGAGCGCTTCCAGCGGCTGCTGCACAGTCTCGGGCTGCGCCAGCCGGAGAACGGCACCGCTCGATCGGCCGAGGAAGCCGAGTCCATTGCAGATCGCATCGGCTATCCGGTCGTAATCCGGCCCAGCTATGTGCTTGGTGGGCGCGCGATGGAAATCGTCTATGATCGCGCGGGTCTGCATCGCTATATGCGCGAGGCCGTGCGCGTGTCCGGCGAAAACCCTGTGCTGATCGATCGCTATCTGAACGACGCGATCGAGGTCGATGTCGATTGCATCGCCGATGGCGAAACCGTGTACGTCGCCGGGGTGATGGAGCACATCGAGGAAGCCGGTATACATTCCGGTGACAGCGCCTGCTCTCTGCCGCCATATACGCTGCCGCCCGCAACCGTGACCGAGTTGAAGGCGGAGACCGAGGCGATGGCCAAGGCGCTCGGCGTCGTCGGCCTGATGAACGTGCAATACGCGATCAAGGACGATGTCATATACGTACTCGAGGTGAATCCGCGCGCCTCTCGTACCGTGCCGTTCGTCGCGAAGGCGACCGGGGTGCCAGTGGCCAAAATCGGGGCGCGCGTGATGGCCGGTGCGCGGCTTGCCGAGTTCCAGCTCGATGACCTCGGTGTGGCGCCGCATGTCGCGGTGAAAGAGGCGGTATTCCCATTCGCGCGCTTCCCCAACGTCGACACCATCCTGGGGCCGGAGATGAGGTCGACCGGCGAAGTGATGGGGCTCGATTCAAGTTTCGAGCGTGCGTTCGCAAAGTCGCAACTCGGCGCCGGTATCATCCTGCCTGAGACAGGAACGGTGTTCCTATCGGTGAAGGACACGGACAAGCGCGGCCTGCCGGCGCTCGCCCGCCGTCTGACCGAAATGGGCTTCGGGATCATGGCCACCCGCGGCACCGCGGCACGCATTCGCGATTCGGGCATGGCGGTCTCTGTGGTCAACAAGGTGCTGGAAGGCCGGCCACATTGCGTCGATGCCATCCGCTCCGGCGAGGTGCAACTGGTGATCAACACCGCCTCCACGCCGCAGTCGATCGCGGACAGCTTTACGATCCGCCGTAGTGCCTTGACTCACGGCATTCCCCACTACACCACGATGGCGGGTGCCCGCGCCGCAGTGCATGCCATCGCGGCCTTGAAGTCGGGAGCGCTTGAAGTCGCGCCCCTCCAGTCCTATTTTCGCCGTTCGTTCTGAAGCGATCGCCGCCGCCCGGCGCGAGCCCGGTGGCGGCGTGTGTGCTTGGCCGGAACACGGCATTTCATTGGCTTCGACCACCGAAGGATTGAGTGACGTGCAGAAGTTTCCAATGACCGCCCCAGGACTTCAGCGGTTGAATGACGAGCTTCGCCAATTGAAGGCGGAGGAGCGTCCTGCGATCATCCGCCAGATCGCGGAGGCTCGCACCCATGGCGATCTGTCGGAAAATGCCGAATATCATGCAGCGAGGGAACGTCAGTCCTTCATCGAGGGTCGCATTGCCGAACTCGAAGAGATAGTTTCGTCTGCGGAAGTGATCGACCCTTCGTCGCTGTCCGGCGAGCACGTCAAGTTCGGCGCACACGTCCGGCTGGTCGAGGAAGAGACCGAGAAGGAATCCGCCTACCAGATCGTCGGTGTGTACGAGGCCGACATCAAGGGCGGACGCCTGTCGGTCTCCTCGCCACTCGCCAAGGCCCTGATCGGCAAGAAGGTCGGCGATACGGTCTCCGTGCCGGCCCCAGGCGGCGATCGGTCCTACGAGATCCTCGGCATCAAGTTCGGCTGACGTGCTGCGCTTCGCCGACGTCGCGGCGGCGGCCGATAGGATCGCCGGCCGCGTTCTGCGTACGCCGGCACTGCCCAGCCACGCCGTGTCCCGTGCGATCGGCTCGGAGGTGGTGCTGAAGCTGGACAATCTACAGGTGACCGGTGCGTTCAAGGAACGTGGCGCGGCGAACCGGCTGGCGCTGCTGACCGACCGCGAGCGCGAGCGCGGCGTGATCGCGATGTCGGCCGGCAATCACGCACAGGCGGTGGCTCGGCACGCGCGGCTCGCCAATGTGGGCGCTACTATCGTGATGCCGAAGTTCACGCCGAGTACCAAGGTGACGCGTACTGCGTCGTGGGGCGCCAACGTGGTGCTGCACGGCGAGACGCTGGAGCAGGCAGCGGCGCATGCCGAGAAGTTGGCAGCCGAGAACGGCTGGGTGTTCGTGCATCCCTACAACGACGACGGCGTCATGGCAGGCCAGGGGACGCTGGCACTGGAACTTCTGCAGGAGGTGCCGGACCTGGATGCGCTGGTGATCCCGGTCGGCGGAGGCGGACTGCTTGCCGGATGCGCCACCGCGGCCAAGGCGATGAAGCCGGACATTGCGGTGTATGGCGTTGAAGTCGCGGCCTACTCCGCGATGGCGCAGCGGCTAGCCGGTGAACCAGTATCAGTGGGTGGCCCGACCATCGCTGAGGGCATCGCCGTGCGTAACATCGGCGAGAAGCCGTTCGCGATCGTGCGCGAATTGGGCATCGAGGTTCTTGTGGTGCCGGAACACACGGTCGAGGAGGCGATTGGCCTGCTGGTTGAAGGCGCCAAGATCGTGGCGGAAGGCGCTGGAGCCGCCTGCGTCGCGGCGTTGTTGGCCTATACTGAGCATTTCCGCGACCGTCGCGTTGGCGTGGCGATCACCGGCGGCAATATCGACGCGCGGATCCTGTCCAATGTGCTGCTGCGCAACCTGCTGCGCGACGGCAGGCTGTTGCGGCTGCATTTGCAGATCCCGGATCGGCCCGGCGTGCTGGCCGATATCGCCGGCAAGATCGGCGATACCGGCGGTAACATCATCGAAGTCTCGCACCAGCGGCTGTTTGCGGCTTCGTCGGTGCAGGCGGCAGAGCTCGAGGTCATGGTCGAGGCGCGCGATCCGGCGCACGCCGATACCATTCTAGAGGCGCTGGAACAGAGCTACGTGGTGCGGCGGATCTAACGGGGATTGCCTGGCTGCGCTCGCAATGACACGAATAAGGCATGCTGCGATTATCCGTTCTCGACCAATCGACTGTGGTCACCGGCCGCTCTCCGGCCAGTTCCATTCGCGAGAGCCTGGCCCTGGCGAAGCATTGCGAGACGCTGGGATACTCGCGCTATTGGTGTGCCGAACACCATAACTCCGCGAGCCAGGCTGGCACCGCACCGGAGATACTGATCAGCGCGATCGCTGCCACGACGACGCGCATCCGCATCGGTTCGGCTGGAGTGATGCTGCCGCACTATTCCAGCCTGAAGGTGGCCGAGCAGTTCCGTATCATCGAAGCGATTGCGCCGGGTCGGGTCGACCTGGGGCTCGGGCGTGCGCCCGGATCGGATGGACGCACCGCGTTTGCCCTGAACCCGTTGGCGGAGACGGCTGCCGATCATTTTCCGGCTCAGGTGCGCGATCTGCTGGCTTGGCTCAAGGGCGAGAAGCTGGTCGAAGGCCATCCGTTCCGCGACATCGTCGCGCAGCCGCAAGGCCCCACCGTGCCGGAGGTCTGGGTCCTCGGCAGTTCGGATTACGGACCGCAGGTCGCGGCCTATTTTGGCCTGCCGTTCTGCTTCGCGCATTTCATCACCGACGGACGCGGCGTGGCAGAGGCGATGGCGCTGTATCGCGAGAACTACCGGCCGAGCGAGCGCTTCCCGCAGCCTTACGGAGCGCTCTGCGTGTGGGCGATGGCGGCGGAAACCGAAGCGGCAGCGGCGAGCCTGTTCAGCTCACGCGAAATGTGGCGGCTCGGGCGCGATCGCGGGATCTTTGCAGCCTTGCCGTCGCCGCAGGAGGCGGCGTCGTATGCTTACTCCGAAGCGGAATTGCAGCGCATCCAGCGGCTACGTGAGCGCGCACTATATGGCACCGCGGGCGTTGTCGCCGAAAAGCTGCGTGCGCTTGCAGCCGAGCACGGCGTGGAGGAGATCGCCATCCTGACCACGTTGCATGATCCGGAAGCGCGGCGTCTGTCATACACGCTGCTGGCGCAGGAGTTTGCACTGGCACAAAACGTATCGTTGGCCGCGGAATAGAGGAACTGTGCATGCCCCAATTTCTTGTGACGATCTACGATGGGACCGACGCCGAGGCGCCGGCGCGGCGGCAGGCTACGCGACCGGCGCATCTCGATGGGCTGAAGGAGAATGTCGCCAGCGGCAAGCTGGTGTTTGGCGGCCCAATTTTCGATGCGGCTCAGAAGCCGATCGGATCATTCTTGCTGGCGGACTGCGCCGACCGCAGCGAACTGGACGCTATGATTGCCAATGATCCCTACACGAAGGGCAATGTCTGGCAGCGCGTGGAGGTGAAACAGGTGCGGCTGGTAGTGCAGAACGGCGAGATCACGCCCTAGGCCAGCCTCGTTGTCGGGTACGCCAAAGCTGGTAGCGAAATGCCAACCAGGCAATCAGCGCGGCCGCCACCACAACAGGGATCAGGATCAGTGCAAACCACAGCGCAAAGGCAGCCACCGCGAGGGCACCTGCAGCGACAGCGATGACCAATGCCCAGGCAAAGATTCGCGCCGCAATCGGTGGACGCCGCGAGCGGTAACTGCCGTCAGGTAACAGCTCAATTTCTGGCGGTCGGCGGTCACTCATGCGTGCCATAGTTGGCGCGCCCGTGCGACTGGTTCAAGGTGATCCCTACCGGGGCCGAGCGGAGATACGATCGTGAAAGTCGGACTGTTCCTGAACACGCAATTCCAACCGGGCCAGTCGGTGAGTGCGCAATTGCCCGACCTGGTGACGCAGACACGCGCAGCGCGAGAGGCCGGCTTCAAGTCGCTGTGGTTCCCGCACCACTATCTGACGGGACCGCTGCAAATGCTGCAGATCGTGCCGATGATGGCGTATCTCGCGCAGCATGCCGAGGGGATGCAGATCGGGCCGAACATCCTGATCCTGCCGTTGCTCAACCCGGTGCACGTGGCGGAGGAATCAGCGACGCTCGATGTCCTTACCGGTGGCAACTACGTGCTTGGCGTCGGGCTCGGCTATCGCGAAGGCGAGTTCACCGCATTCAACATGTCGCTGAAGGAGCGTGCGCCGCGCCTGGAAGAAAGCATCGCGCTGATCCGGCGGCTGTGGAGCGGCGAGAAGGTCACGCACAGGGGCCGCTTCTATCAGGTGAACGACCTCGCGATTGGACTGAAGCCGCTGCGCGATGGCGGACCGCCGATCTGGATGGCGGGGACGGCGCACGCTGCGATCCAACGTGCCGCGCGGATCGCCGATGCTTGGATGATCGTACCGAGCACGCCACTCGCTGAGCTGGCCGAGCAGATGCGGGTGTACCGCTCCGCGCTCAACGGCCGCGTGCCCGACTGTTTCCCGATTGTGCGCGAATGCTACGTCGGCGCAAGTCACAGCACAGCACTCGATGAGTGCCGCGATGCGTTGCAGTACCAGTACCAATGCATATGCGTCATGGGGGCTGGCGGACCGTCAGCCTCCGGCATTCGAGGAGCTGGTGCGCGATCGCTTCATTATCGGCGATGCGGCCTTCGTCAAGGAGGAGATCGCGCGCTATCGCGAGGCGCTTGGGGTCGATCACTTCATGATGCGCTGCCACTGGCCGGGGCTGCCGTTCGAGAGAGCATTGGGCAGCATCCGGCGTCTGGGGGACATCTTCGCATAATCATCAGAGCGCTTCGGCAACCGCGTCGCGATATGCCCGCATCGCGGCCAAATGGTCGGCTGCGGCGTGGCCAGCGATACGGCGGTGGTGACGACGATTGAACGTCGTCGTTAGGCAGATATGCGACGCTCCCGCTGATTTCCAGAATGCCACCTCCTTGCGCCAATCGGCCGGCGTCCCCGCCCCGCAGGATGTCCATACCTCGATGCCGACTGCCGCTGGATCGCGGCCCTCCGCACGGGTCAGCGCCTGCAGTTTGTCGATCACCTCCAGCGCCGTGTGATCCGGTGGATAGGCGTTGGGCATCCAGCCGTCACCCCACTTGGCAATGCGCGGCAGCGTCGCATCATGGTGGCCGCCGAACCATACCGGCACGCGGCCCGACGGCGGACGCGGATTGATCCCCGCATCGTCGATGGTGTGATAGCGGCCCTTGAAGGTGACGTGGTCCTGTGCCCACAGCGCCTGCATCACCTGCACCTGTTCTTCCGAGCGGCGGCCACGGTTGCGGAAATTCTCGTTCAGCCCGACGAACTCGACCTCGTTCCAGCCGACGCCGATGCCGAGACGGAAGCGGCCGCCGCACAGCACGTCCAGGGATGCGGCCTGTTTCGCGACCAGCACCGTCTGACGTTGCGGCAAGATCAGCACGCCGGTGGAGAAGCCAAGTTTGGTGGTGCAGCCGGCGAGGAAGCCGAACAGCACGAACGGGTCGTGGAACAGATCCTGCGACGTGTTGCGGCTCATGTCCCAATCGGCGCGTGAGGCGGCATTCACGCCCAGTACGTGATCGGGCGCCTCCAAAAAATCGTAGCCCATCTCCTCGACCGCTTGCGCGTAGTCGCGCACGACGGATGCTTCGCCACCGATGTCACCGAGTGGAATGAGTGCGCCGAGTTGCATTGTCTCGTTCCTTACTTGTCCGCGTCCAGCACAGCCTTCAGCTTGTCCGGTGCCACAGCAATGGGGTCGATCCCTGCCCGCTCCTGCTGCAGCAGCATGCTGACACGCGAGTCGCGCTGCGCCCAGCCGCGACCCAGCGCCTCGGTCAGCTCCTGGTGTGCGAGGTTAGTCAGCCGCATCGGGACACCGACCTCGCGCGCCAGCTGGCAGGCCAGCGAGACATCCTTGTGCAGCAGCCGTAGTGCAAAATCCGGGGGATCGTAGATACCGGTGAGAAAACCTCTGGACATGCGGTCGAACAACCGGGCGCGTCCGCCGGCGCCCTGCCGGATTGCCTCCCACAACGGCAGCGGCTCGACGCCGGCCTTTACGCCCATGGTGAAGACTTCCGCCAGTGCCGTGCTCACGGCCGCACCGGCCGCATTGTGCACCAGCTTGGCGATGGAGCCGGCACCGATCGGGCCGATATAGCGCGCCGCGTCGCCCATCGCGTCGAGCACCACTTTGTACTGGTCAAACACCGCTTTGTCGCCACCGACCCAGATTGCCAGCCGGCCACTGTTGGCGCCGCTCGGGCCGCCGCTGACCGGCGCATCGAGGAACGCTACGCCGTGTTCCGCCAGTTGCGCGTGCAGCTTCCGCACCACATCGACCGCGTTGGTGGACAGGTCGAACCAGGCTGCGCCCTTGCGGAAACCCGAGGCCAGGCCGTCCTCGCCCATGCCGACGTTCTCGACATCCGCTGGCGTTGGCAGCGACGTGAACACCAGGTCCACCTGCTGCGCCACCGCGCGCGGGCTATCGGCCCAAGTGGCACCGTTCGCCAAATGACGTGACGCGGCCTGGCGTGACAGGTCGTGGACAATGAGCTGATGACCGGCTTTCTGCAGATTGCTCGCCATTCCGGCGCCCATCATCCCAAGCCCAATGAATCCGATCTGCATCGCCGTGCCTCCCGTGTGTCTTCGGTATCGCGATTGTGGTCCGGAGCAGGTCTGTGCTCAAGCCGACGAACCAAAGTCGCATAGCCGCTTGCCACTGTTATTCAGTTCTATGCCATATTCTGCGACCCACACGCGGACCACTGACTCTGGCTTGGCATGCAAAGCTTCGACCGGAATGAAGAAGCCGTGACCGCCGGTGCCGACGTGCGCGTCCATCAGATCTTGTCTGAAGGTATCGCCGACCACTCGCATGACGAATCGGTCGTCGACCAACACGTCGAGACTGACTGGATCATGTGTCTGCGTCAGCCAACACCAGCCATAGAGCTGCCCGTCCCTTATTCCTTCAATCAGACCTTCGTATCGGCGCCGTGCAGTCGCAATGTACTGGGGTCGGTTGGGTTCAACCAAGGAGAGCAGCCGATCGCGTACCGCCGCACTCGGGGGTATATCGCAGAAATGCAAAATGGCTTCGATGATCTCATGCGGGAAGACCAGCGCCTTCTCGTAACTCAGCAGCAGACTTGAGCATGTGACCTGATCTAAAAAGTCCATCAGTTCCGCCTGCTGGGTCATCGTGTCGCGCAACGTCCGCATCGGCTGCCGGTACTCCGACAGCGAGGTTCGCATGGCGATCGCGACTGGATCGCGGAAAGCAATGATCAGGCGTGGTCGGTCGAACAGGTTCAGGTGATGCGGTTCGAGGAAGTCGCACAGCATCGGGCACTTGAAGCCCCATCGCGTGTGCGTTGCATTTCTCTGTTCAATAATGTTCTGAAGAACATCGAGGCGTTTGGCAACCAGCGACTGCGTGATTTCCTCGTCCTCATAGATCGCGCTGTTGAACTCGCTGCCGATGAACAATCGAGCATGGTATAGTATCGATGCGACCAGGCTGGTGCCGGACCGGTGCAGGCCAGTGACGATGAACGTGCGGCCAGGTTCACCCGATGGGTGGTTGAGGATGAACCCCTTGTTGACCAGGTCGCCCAGGGTCACACCAAGCGATGCTCCTCGACGACAAAATGTGCGACCCTATCGTCCGCGCCTGTAAGCGCACACTCCAGATCGACCAAACTGGGAAATGCCAGCTCGGCCAATCCGGCAGCGGTGACCGGCAGATGGGGAATTGTACTGTTCGGTGCGGGACCCTGCTCCAGCACCCAATACAGCACCAGGCCGGCCAGCCGAGGCAGGCCGCGTGCGCGATCGGCGAAGCGATCTAATGCTGCGTCATCGCGTTGCTCGCCGGGCAACAGTGCGATCAACTTGATGCACCCATCACCCCCCGGCGATGGTACGACGATGTGCGGTTCGCATATGATCCGTGAGACGGCGCCGATAAACTTGCGTAAGTCGATGTTGCAGGCCGCCATCTCCGGTGAAAGATGCGCGCGCTGTCGATCCTGGTCGTTGTCGAACCACAGGATAGGGAAACCGTCGATCCGCATCTGACGCGCGCATTCGTTCATCGCCGGCGATACGATAACATGGTCTTGCACATAGTGGCGCAATGCAGGGAAGGCACAGACCAGCGGGCCGTGCACATCCAACCAATGTCGGCGGAACTCTGTCAGCGTGACGTCGTCGCGCCGCCGCATCAGGCTGATCGCAGCGATCATTGATCAGCGCAGCGAGTTCACAATCTGCCGGAACGCCTCTTCAGGGAAGGCCCTCAGCGAGGTGGTGCGCACATTGCCAAGCTTGCCAAGCATCAGCGTGAAGCGGGCCGCCACCGCATCATCCGGCGCATCGTAGATCATAATGAGATCGTATGCGCCCATCGTCATGTAGACCGAGCGGAACTGGCCTCCCATCTCCTCCAGTGTCTTCTTCGCGACATCGACGCGCCGCGGGCTGTCGCCGATCGCACGCACACCCTGATCGGTCCAGTTGGCGAGCATGACATAGGTCGGCATGGTCCGTCCCTCCTACTCAGTCCTTGGCAGCCAGCCTAAGCTGCTTACTGACCAGGAGGGAAGCAAGCCATGATTGTCCCGGAAGGCGCGCGCAATATCGATTTCGTCGGCCACACCGACCAGGGAGGTCGCGGCGACGGCGTCCAGGTCATGGTATCGCGCGGGCACGCATACGTGGGCACACGGGTGAGCCGCGGCATCATGGTCACCGACGTACGCGATCCGCGCAACCCGCGGCCGGTGAACTTCGTTCCGACGCATCCAAACTCGGTGTGTATGCATCTGCAGGCGGCCGAAGACCTCCTGCTCCACATCCAGGAAGCGGATCAGCGGGCGCTGTTGTCGGCCCAGGAATACTACGGCGGCTCGAACAAGGTGGACAGCAGCCGCTTCGGCAAACGCGGCGAGGACTTCGCAGCCGGCATGGGTGTCTACGACATCAAGGACCCGGCCAACCCGCGGCAGATCGGCTTCCTGGAGGTTGAAGGGCTGGGTCTGCATCGCATCTGGTGGGTTGGTGGGCGCTATGCCTATGCGTCGGCGCTGCTCGACGGATTCACCGACCACATTCTGATCGTCATCGATATGGCGGATCCCGCCAAGCCGCGCGAGGTCAGCCGATGGTGGATTCCCGGACAGAACGTCGCCGCCGGTGAAGCGCCGACATGGCAGGGACGCTACGCGCTCCATCATGCGATCGTGGTGGATGACTTCGGCTATGGCTCCTGGCGGGATGGCGGGCTGACGATCCTGGACCTCAAGGACAAGTCGGCACCGAAACTGCTCGCCCACCGTACCTGGTGTCCGCCGTTCGGCGGCGGCACGCACAATGCCGTGCCGCTGCATGACCGCAACCTGTTGGTGGTGGCGGACGAAGCGACGCTGAACATCGACGAACAGCAGATGAAGCACACCTGGGTGTTCGACATCCGCGAAAAGGGCAATCCGATCAGCATCGCCACGCTGCCGACACCATCGGACCAGGACTACGTGAAGATGGGCGGCCAGTTCGGGCCACACAACCTGCACGAGAACCGGCCCGGGTCTTTCCAAAGCTCGACGACGATCTTCGCCACCTGGCAGAGTGCCGGGGTGCGGGCGTTCGACATCACCAACCCGTTCCGGCCGGAGGAGGTCGGTTACTTCGTGCCACCGCAACCGACCAAATGGGCCGAGCCGCTGCGTGGTCGCGCCAAGGTGCGGCACACTGCCGATATCTTCGTCGCGCAGGACGGGTTGATCTACATCACCGACTACGACGCCGGGCTTTACATCCTGCAGTGGAAGGGCGCCTGAGTGATGGACTGGGACAGTGCGAAGCGGCTGGTGCAGGCAGTCGAGGACGCGTTCGGTGCCGCCGACCTGGCGCGGATCGAGCAGGGCTTCACGGAGGATGCCGTTACCCGCTTTGCCGATTTCCCGGAAATGCACGGGCGGGATGAAATCATGCGCTTCCTGCGCGCCCGCTTTGCTCGCACCAAGGGCTATCGGCTGAAGAAGACGCTCCACTGCGTGACAGGCGATACGCTCGCGAACTCTTGGAACGCGAGCTGGGAGGATGCACAGACCGGCAAGCCGATGCTGGGGCGCGGCACGGAGGTCTGGATTGTGCGCGACGGACGCATCGCGTTGTGGGACGCGACGTTCAACGCCTGGGTAGAAGGTGGACCGCCGACGACGCCGGTGGTGTGATCACCGTCGGCTTCATCGCATCGAGGCGAAAGCCTAACCGGGCCGCGACATACCACCAGCCAGCCGCCATGAGCCGTCATCTTTGACCCAGGTATGCGTGATGCACGCGGCCCGTTTTGCTGGAGCCCCCTGGGCGGGCGCAATGCCGGTCGTGACGACCGTGTAGTAGACGATAGCAGCGTCGCCATGCACCTCGATGCTATGAAAATCCATCTCGTAGGCGGCTATCGGCTCACGCGCGCGCTGCGCGTCACGGAGGTGGGCCCTGTCGATTGGCGATAGCGCAATATGCGGCCATACAGTGATCCGATCGTGAGCGAGCACAAGGAACCCTTCGACGTCGCGTTCTCTGGTGAGAAGCCAGTAATCCTGCTCGGCTTGCCAGATCTCACGCTGCTCCGCAGATAGGTCAGCGACACTCAGTGCGGCCACGTCGCAGCTACCGACTAGGCCCAGCCGAGTTCCTTCATCGCCAGACCCGAGTGCCAGATCTTGGTCATGTGGCGGATCTTCTCGCCGTCGAAATCCATCACATAGACATAGTCGGTCTTGGTGCTCTTGCCGGTCGGCGGACACGGGCCGCCCTCACCGGTGTGCGTCGCGTAGAACACGCCATACGCGGCGACGTTCTTCCGCTCTTCGTCGGTGGCAAACGATTTCAACTCATAGCGACCATCCGGCATGAAGACCAGCAGGCCCTTCATCCAATCGCAGTACTCACGCAGCGAGTGGGTATTGGCCAGCGGCTCGGCCTGCGCCGAAAACGTGGCGTTAGGCGTGCAGTAGGCTTGGCACGAGTCCCAGCCCTTCCCCGCCTCGCATGCCTCGAAGAATTGTTTTGCTACCGCCGTGATATTCGACATCGTCTCCTCCCTGGCACGCCATAAATCTAGGCGGACCCCCACGGAGTGTCACTGCATTTCGGGGAGACTTGGCAGGCTTTATCGCTTCCCTTGCTGTGCGTCGACGAAGGCACGCAGGACCGCGTTCATGCGCGTCTGGTAGCCAGGCCCCCCGTCACGGAACCAGGCAAGGACATCCTGGTCGATCCGCAACGAGATTGCCTGCTTTGGCTGCGGCCAGTCGACTTTAAAGCTGGTCCAGTCGGGCTGCCGCTTGCCACTGGTTCTGGCTGACTTTGCCTTGGATCGTGCGACCGTTTTCTTGCTAGCGCGCGCCATTTTGCCTCCAACCCATTGGCCATTCGCTAGCGTCTATACGCTTGTATGGTTTGAGATGGCAAGGCAGCGGGACAATGACGGTTGCGATGGCCCCCAATCCGACCTCGGAAGACCCCCGATCAAATCGCTGCAATGACTTTTCGCTGGCGCCCTAGTCCCCGCCCAGCGCCGCCTCGGCGGCCCGCACCGCCTGCAGCGGCACAGGCGCGCGCCCGACCACCTGGCCGCCGACGCAGGCGAGCCAGTCGCCACCGTCCGGCCGCGATGGGCGGAGTTCGATCACCTTCGCCTCGTCGTCCAAAGCCACGGCGCGGTAGGTGCGCCAGCCGGACCAAATCGGGCCCAGAATGCGAACGACGCGGGCGATGGCCTCACCCGCGTCGTTGTGCCCGATCCATTCAAGGGTCCGGTGAACCCCGGGCCCCTCCTCCTGCCGGCCCCGCATCCAGTGGAGGCGGGGGGCGCGCACTAGGGTGCCCCCGTCATGCAACCCTCACGATCATGCGCTCTTGGCCATGATCTCGTCCGCGATGTTGCGCGGCACCGGATCGTAGTGGTGGAACTGCATGGTGAACGAGGCCCTGCCCTTGGTCATGCTTCTCAGATCTGAAATATAACCAAACATCTCCTTCAGGGGAACATGGGCGCGGACGATTACCGTTGACCCGCTGCTCTCCTGGTTCTGGATCATGCCGCGCCGCCGGTTCAGGTCGCCCACGACGTCGCCGACATGATCCGCCGGCGTGGTGATCTCCACATCCATCACCGGCTCCAGGATGATCGGCGAGGCCTTCTTCATTCCATCGCGGAAGCACGACTTCGCGGCGATCTCGAACGCGAGCGCGGACGAGTCGACGTCGTGATACTTGCCGTCGATCAGCGAGTACTTGAAGTCCACGGTCGGGAAGCCGGCCAGCACACCGGTCTCGGCCTGCTGCGCGATCCCCTTCTCCACCGCCGGAATATACTCCTTCGGCACGGAGCCGCCGACCACTTTGTTCTCGAACACCACGCCTTCATTCCGGCCAAGCGGTTCAAAGATGATCTTCACTTCGGCATACTGACCGGAACCGCCGGTCTGCTTCTTGTGGGTGTAAGTCTCGGTGTGCGCGCGGGTGATCGTCTCGCGATAAGCCACCTGCGGCGCGCCGATATTCGCCTCGACACCATACTCGCGCTTCAGGCGGTCGATGATGATTTCGAGGTGCAATTCGCCCATACCGGACAGGATGGTCTGGCTGGTCTCGGGATCGGTGCGCAGCCGCAGGCTGGGGTCTTCCGCCGCTAGCTTCTGCAACGCGAGTGACATCTTCTCGACCGCTTCCTTGGTGCGCGGCTCAACCGAGATGTCGATGACCGGCACCGGGAAGGCCATCCGCTCCAGGATCACCTGATCCCGCTGCGATGCCAGTGTGTCGCCAGTGGTGGTGTCCTTCAGACCGACGAAGGCGGCGATGTCGCCGGCATACACCTCCTTGATCTCGGCACGCTTGTCGGCGTGCATCTGGAACATCCGGCCGATCCGCTCGCGATGGCCCTTGGTGGTGTTCATCACCATATCGCCCGACTTCAGCGTGCCGGCATAGACGCGCACGAAGGTCAAGGTGCCGTACTTGTCGTTAATGATTTTGAACGCCAGACCGGCGAACGATGCGCCTGGATCCGCCTTGATCCGGCGGCGTTCGGCATGCTCTTCCTCGCCTTCTTCCGCGGCAACCGCGATCCCAGGGACATCGAGCGGCGAAGGCAGATAGTCGATCACCGCGTCGAGCAGCGGCTGCACGCCCTTGTTCTTGAATGCAGTACCGCACAGTACCGGACGGAAAGCGCCGGATATGGTACCAGCCTTGACGCAGCGCTTCAGCGTGGCGACCTCGACGTCACCCTTGTCGAAGTATTCCTCCATCGCTGCGTCATCGACCGACAGCGCCGTGTCCAGCAGCAGTTGCCGATACTCCTTCGCCTGCTCGGCGAGGTCGGCAGGGATCGGCTCGTCGTGATACTTCGCGCCGAGTTCGCCGCCTTCCCAGACGATCGCCTTCATCTCGACCAGGTCGACGACGCCGACGAACTTGTCCTCGATACCGATCGGCAGCTGCAGCGGCAGCGCGACGATGTCGAGCTTCTCCTTCAGCGTCGCAAATGCCTTGAAGAAGTCGGCCCCGGTGCGGTCCAGTTTGTTGATGAAGATGACGCGCGGAACGTTGTAGCGATCAGCCAGACGCCAATTGGTCTCGGACTGCGGCTGCACACCGGCCACGCCCTCGATGATGAACACGGCGCCATCGAGCACGCGCAGCGAGCGGTTCACCTCGATGTTGAAATCGATATGACCTGGAGTATCGATGATGTTGATCCGGTGGTCGTGCCACTCGCAGGTGACGGCAGCCGAGGTGATTGTGATCCCTCGCTCACGCTCCTGCTCCATGTAGTCGGTCGTGGTGTTGCCATCGTGGACCTCGCCGATCCTGTAGGACATTCCGGTATAGTAAAGGATCCGCTCCGTCGTCGTGGTCTTGCCCGCGTCGATATGCGCGGTGATGCCGATATTGCGGATCTTTTCGAGCGGCGTCCCAGGCACGTTGCAACCCTCCATACCACGACGGGCGCCCCGGAACCCCGGTTCCGCGCGCCCGCCTCTCGAGTGAACAGATGCTGCACTGCGGCACTATTTGCAAGGATTATCAGCGCGTCGTGGCGCAACTCACGCATGCATCGAGCGATCGAGAATGCATCTCACCATTTGTCACTCTCTGACACAGGGTCAAGATGTAATGGCCCGGTCATGGACATTCGTGCTGCACAGGCACTTGTGCGC
Organism: uncultured Alphaproteobacteria bacterium; assembly: GCA_963850535.1. GTDB lineage: Bacteria > Pseudomonadota > Alphaproteobacteria > Acetobacterales > Acetobacteraceae > JAMXLO01. Next base: position 114,286 of record CAWKMC010000015.1, read on the forward strand.
TTCGGGCTGGGTCGCCGTGGTGGGGAAAGTGTGCCGGGCGATCCTGCCGAGTGGCTGCGCGGCCAATTGGCGCACCCAGACCCATGGATCGGCGAGGCGCGGCCGAGCACCGGCTCGCGGGCTGGCGGCGCTGCGCGCAGGATCGGGCTGAGAAGCCGCCACCCGGCGAGCGGCGCGTGCCGCGCTCTGTACCACGCCGAGGCCGCGGCCGCTCTGGAGAATGCGCTGACCACGCCGAGGCCCTTCCGTGAGCGGCTGGTGTGGTTCTGGACCAATCACTTCACCGTCTCGATCCGGGGTGGTGTGGCGGCGACTGCTGGCGCCTTCGTCGAGGAGGCGATCCGCCCGCACGTCACCGGGCGGTTCGAGGACATGCTGTTCGCCGTCATGCGCCATCCGGCGATGCTGATGTATCTCAACAATGCCGGGTCGGTTGGGCCAGACAGCCCTGCGGGCCAGCGCAGCCATCGCGGCCTCAACGAGAACCTGGCACGCGAATGCCTGGAACTGCACACGGTCAGTCCTGCCGCTGGCTACACTCAGGCGGATGTCACCAATTTCGCCAAGCTGCTGACCGGCTGGTCGATCGACCTGCGGGCTGATCCGCCTGGCTTCTGCTTCCGCCCGATCGCCCACGAGCCCGGGGCACAACTTTTGATGGGCCAGGAGTTTCCGGAAGGCGAGGATGGCGGCAATGCCGCACTGCATTTCCTGGCCAACCACCCGTCAACGCATCGATTCCTGGCCACCAAGCTGGTTCGGCATTTCGTCGCCGACGAGCCGCCGGCTGACGCCGCCCGATGCGTGGAAGGCGTGCTGCGCGACACGCGGGGAGACCTGGGCGCGGCTGCCGTTGCCCTGATCTCGCTGGACGCAGCTTGGCAGCCGGCGAGCCAAGTTGCGCACGCCGCTGGACTTCGTCGTCGCCACATTGCGCGTGCTGGACCTGCCCACCGAGCAACGGCCGGGCATGAACCTGCCCGGTATCGTCGGCAGCCTGGGCCAGCCGATGTGGAACGCGCCGCAGCCGAACGGCTGGCCCGATCGGGCCAGCGACTGGGCCACGCCTGAGGCGATGATGCGACGGATCGACTGGGCCTATGGCGTTTCGGGCCGGGTCGCCTCACCGGATAGCGGGCGGGATGCGGCAGAGCTTGCCGAGGCGACGCTCGGGCCGTTGCTCAGCGACGGCACATTGCAGGCGGTGCACCGCGCCGGCTCGCGGCGCGATGCCATGACCCTGCTGCTGACCTCTCCCGAATTCCAGAGGCGATAATGCTGCAGCTTTCCCGCCGTGCCGCGTTGCTCGGCCTTACCTCGGTATTTGCCGTTGGCCGTGCATCGCTGGCACTTGCCACTGCGCCGACCGATCGACGCTTCGTGGTGGTCATCCTGCGCGGCGCGATGGATGGGTTGTCCGTGGTGGTGCCGCACGGCGATCCGGCGCTTGCCGGCCTGCGCGGGGAACTGGTTCCCGAGGGTCTGCTCGATCTCGGCGGCTTCTACGGACTGCACCCGACGCTGACGAACTTGCACGCGATGTATCAGGCTGGCGAACTCCTGCCGGTCCATGCAGTCGCGGGCCCCACCAGGGTGCGCAGCCACTTCGAGGCGCAGGACTGTCTCGAAAGCGGGGCGGACCATCGTATGACCAGCGGTTGGCTCAACCGCGCTGTCGCCGCGTTGCCAGATAGTTCGGTCAGCCGTCCCGAAGGCGACGCGATGGCGATCGGCGTCTCGGTCCCCCTGCTGCTGCGCGGTCCGGTGACGGTCGGCAACTGGTCGCCGCACGGCGATGCCGCACCCAATCCGGACCTGTACGCGCAGATCGCCTTGCTCAACCAACGGGATAGCCTGATCGGACCTGCAGTGGCCGAGGGTCTAAGGGCGCGCGGGTTCAGCAGCCAGGTACTGGCGACGGACGATGCACAGCCTCCGGGCAACAACCGCTACGCCTTCCCCGCCCTGGCACGGGCCGCGGGGCAAATGCTGCGCGCCGACGATGGCCCGCGCATCGCGGCGATGGAGATCGGCGGTTGGGATACTCACGTCTCCCAGATGCCTCGGCTGGCGCGCGTGCTGAGGGAACTCGATGCAGGTCTCGCCGGGCTGAAAGATGGGCTTGGACCCGCATGGGCGCAGACCGCCGTGCTGGTAATGACGGAATTCGGCCGCACCGTGCGGGTGAACGGCACCAAGGGGACCGACCATGGCACCGCCACTGTCGGCTTCGTGCTCGGTGGCGCGGTGGCAGGCGGACGTGTGCTCGCGGACTGGCCAGGCCTCGGAGCAGGCAAGCTGCTGGAAAACCGCGACCTGCAGCCGACCTGCGATCTGCGCTCGGTTGCCAAGGGGCTGCTTGTCGAGCACCTGGATCTGAACCAGTCAGCGCTGAATGCGGTGTTTCCGGAAAGCGGTGACGTCACGCCGATGCGGCACTTGGTCGTCACATAGCCGCCGGCTCCGGGCACAAATGTCGGGCAGCTTCGTCGCCGCGCTCACTCATCGGGTGACAGTCCGCCATGAGTGCGATACAACCTCTGCGTGCATCGAGAGAGGCAAGCGTGAGGTCAAAGCTCATTTCCGCGGCAGCCGGTTGCGTGGCTGCCGTCGTGGCATGCGTTGAGTTCGGATTTCCGGCGAAGGCTTGCAGTCTGATCCTGTGGAACACCAACGGCCAGGCGGTCGTTGCCGCACGGACCTGGGACCTTTACGTCGACGAGAAGCCGCGCCTCGTCTATCTGCCGCGCGGTATCGCTCGCCGTGGCGTTGCCGACAGCAACGCGGCCCAGTGGACTTCGAAGTTTGCGAGCACGGTGCTGACCGCCTTCGACGCCGGATCGGGCGACGGTATGAACGAGGCCGGGCTCGGCGCGCATCTCCTTTATCTGCATGGCACCGAACACGAGGCCGCCGACGCGCGGCCTGCGGTCTCGAACCTCTGGTGGGCGCAGTATGCCCTGGACAACTACGCCACGGTGGCCGAGGCCCTGGAGGGGCTCACGAAGGTGCAGATCGTTTCGACCAAGGCGCTCGGGCGCGAATGGCCGGTGCACCTTGCCCTCGAGGATGCCGCCGGCGACAGCGCGGTGCTTGAGTTCGTCGAAGGCAGGCTGGTCGTTCACCACGGCAAGGACGTCACCGTGATGACCAACGAGCCGACGCTGGACGAGCAACTCGCCAATCTGAAGCGCTACAAACTGTTCGGCGGCAACCTCGCGATGCCGGGCGACGTCGACCCTTCGAGCCGCTTCGTCCGCGCCGCGTCCTACCTGAAGACCCTGCCGAAGCCGGCGAACACGTATGAGGCGGTGAGCCATCTCGCCGGTATTGTCCGCAACGTCGCCGTGCCATTCGGGGCGGAGAACACGTCCGGCACCGAAGCCGTGGACACCTGGCCCACACGATGGGCCACTGTCGTCGACCTCACCCACAAGGTCTACTATGTGATGCCCGTCAACAGCCCGGCCGTCTTCTGGGTGGACTTCGGCAAGCTCGACGCCAAGTCATCGGACATTCTCGCCCTCGATCCATACGACATCCGGCTTAGCGGCGACGTATCGGCGCAGTTGAAGAGCTTCGCGCCCGTGCAGAGGCCCTTTCCCACGCCCTGATCACGGGGCGCGGGCGGACATCCAAACCATCGACGGGATCGCTTTGGAGAAATGACAAGGCCAAGCGTGTTCTGGGTTGAGATGGACGGATTGAACCTGGTGCAGGACCAGCCGACCCGCAGGCTACCTGCCAACGGACAAGTCCATTCGGGTCGAAGCTCTGGCACTGTCGCGCCGCCGAGCCATCCGTCTTCATGGCTGCCGCTGGCTACTGAAGTCTCGGCTTCCGCTTGGTCCGGGCAAAGGCGCGGTCGTAGCCCAGATGCAGTAGGGCGATGTTGATGAAGTGGGGCTATTTGCTAGTCGCAATCGTGGCGGAAGTGGCCGCCACGTCGGCATTGAAGGCATCGCAGGGGTTCACGGTGCTGCTGCCCTCGGCGATCGTGGCTTTTGGGTTACGCTGTAGCGTTCTATTTTCTGTCGCTGACGCTGAACGCCATTTCCGTCGGCATCGCGTATGCGCTGTGGTCCGGTATCGGTATCGTCTTCATAACGGCGGTCGGCTGGCTGTGGTTCGGCCAAGCCCTCGACACAGCGGCAATGCTCGGCATCGCCCTTATCGTCGCGGGCGTGGGCGTCATCAACCTGTTCTCGAACGCGGCAGCCCATTAGGCCGGTTTAACCAAGCATATCGGGCGCGATCACACGAAATGGCGCATGGTGTGCGCCGCAGGCCAGGTCGAAGCCGGTGCGTCGTGCTCTCTCCCGCTCCGCTCAATCAGGAATTTCCGGGGCCACGCACAATTAGCGCTACCCGATGACAAGGACGATTATGACGTCCGGCTGATCGGTCGGAAATCGTATGCGATCTTCACCGCAGGATTTGCTGCCTGCAACTCCTGCAAGCGGCTTTTCAGTTCCGTCTGGCCAACCTTCAGCAAAGTACCGTCATCGAGCAGCAATTGGAACACCGGTTTGCCGTTCTCTCTGACCAGCCTCACGGTTGCTGCCTTGATGCCGGTTGAGATGGCAGAGCGGAATTGGCGGAGGAAGCGAAGGCCGCTTTCAGTCAGGAACCATGTCATTGCACGCTGGTTTGCAAATTTGGTCGGAGACCGCGTCAATGTCGCGGCAACCTCTTCGGTCACGATCATCGGCTCGCCTTGCGCGGGCAGCGACAGTAGGGCCTCGATCATCGTCACGGGAAATACTCCAGCAGGACTTTATTTTATCCTTTGTTAACGACTTGTCCAGGATTACTGATAAGAACAGAATACAATGGTCTTCCATTCCAATACCTATATTGGGTGTTCTCACATGCGCCCTTGAACTTCCGGCGCATGAGGGAGAGGCATCGCGCACCCCGCTCACCTGGGCTATCGCTGGCTGTGGCAGAGACGAGGGGACCGGCATGAGCGAAGCGGTGGCTGCGGTCAGCGAGCAGCGTCAGTGGGATCACCTGATGGCGATGGCAGCAATCGGCGCCATTCCCGGCAATGGCGTCAACCGCGCCTGCCTGACCGATCTGGATCGCAGGGCCCGTCGGCTGCTGATTGACTGGGCGAAAGAGATCGGTGCCTCGGTCTCGATTGACGCTGCCGCCAATCTTTGGCTCCGCCGCGAAGGGACCGACCCGCATGCACCTCCGGTGCTCACCGGCAGCCACATGGACACACAGCCGAATGGTGGCCGGTTCGACGGCATTTACGGCGTGATCGCCGGCCTCGAGGCGTTGACCGCGCTGCACGATGCTGGCGTTCGACTGCGCCGGCCGGTCGAGGTGGTGGCCTGGACGAACGAGGAAGGCGGCCGCTTCGCCCCGGGCTGCATGGGCAGCATGGCGTGGGGCGGCGCTCGCCGCATCGAGGAGTTTGCCGATGTGCATGATCCCGACGGCATGCGCTTTGGAGATGCGCTGGCGGCGCATCTAAGTGCCGAGAGCGATCTGCCGCACAGGCTGCTCGGCGGCGAACCGCACGCCTATGTCGAGGCGCACATCGAGCAGGGGCCGCGGCTGGAAAATGAAGGCGTTGATATCGGCGTGGTCACTGGGATTCAGGGCAGCCGCTGGTTCACCGTCACGCTGACCGGCGAGACTGCACACGCTGGCACGACGCCGCTCTCACTGCGACGCGATGCCGTGCAAGACATGGTACGGGCGATTTCGGCGCTAAACGCGCTGATGCACGATCCGCATGATGTGCTGCGCTTCACGGTCGGCCGCGTCATTGTCGAGCCGAACACGTCGAACTCGGTGGCAAACCGCACCAGCTTCACCATCGATTTTCGGCATCCCGACAAACAGGTGCTGCTCGCACGTGGCGATGCGGTAGCAGGCGTCGTGCAAGCCGCGGTGCGGGACGCCGGCGTGACCGTTGAAGAGACGTTCCACGCGCTACCGGTATCGTTCGCTCCATCGGTGATCGATGCCGTTGAACGTGCTGCCGCAACGCAGGCATATCGGCATATGCGCCTCCCGTCGGGCGCCTTTCACGATGCACAGTTCGCCGTGCCGGTGTGTCCCACAGGCATGATCTTCGTGCCGTGCCACAAGGGCATCAGCCACAATCCGGCGGAGTATTCGACATCCGAGCAACTGGGAGCAGGGACGCGCGTATTGACACAGGTTTTGGCAGAGCTTGCCGCGTAGACAGTCGGCTCTTGCCAACATCGTCGTGTGAGCGTTCTCGAACACTCGTCAGCCGATCGGGAGAGTTGGTGTGGTCAAGACAATTGAAAGTCGTGCGCTGATCTTTGTCCCGGATGGCCCGGGACCGCACCCGGTCCTGTGTTTCCTGCACGGTGCCGGCGAAGCGGCGTCGGATCGTGACGGTCAGCAACTACAGCCTCTGACCAGGGTGCTCACCCACCGCTCACCCGGCTGGCACGCAGAGAATGGAACGTCGTTCGTGGCGCGCTTCCTCGTGATATGTCCGCAGCTTGGCCGGGTGCGTCGCTGGGAGCCCGACGATGCGGAATGGGTCGATGCGCTGGTCCGGCATGCCATCGAGCAGCATGGTGGGGATGCGACGCGGCTTGCGCTGACCGGGTTCAGTCTCGGCGGCGAAGGTGCTTTTCAACTCGCCAGTGCAAGTCGGTATCGGTGGCCCGCTATTTGGGCGGTCGACCCGGCCTTGCAGCGCACCCCGCCGATGCCCGCTGATGATGTCCGCGTGTGGGTGCATCACGGCAACGATCAGCCTGGCGGCACCAACATGAGCGTGTTTGCCAAGGCGCTAGGTCTTGAGGCGTTTCGTGGCGACCGATCGGCACGGCGTGTGATTTCATCCCTGCAGGAGGATCACGTCGGCACCTGCATTGCCGCCTATGCAACGCCGCAGGTGTACGATTGGCTGGTGCCTTAAGGCAAACGCGTGACCGCAAAATGAAGGGTTTCGTCTAGACGGACCAGGCTCAGTCACGTGCCGGCAGCAAAGAGAATAAAGCCAAGTAATACTTTTTAGTCGATGCGTGAGGAGTTCTTCTCGACCAAGACTACGAATGGTATGAGCCAGCCTCTTGTGAGCAAGTGGAAATTGCCTAAGTGTCCGTCCGGAAGGATTGCGAGTCATTTGAATCGGTTACGGGGGGGCTTGAGCGGCTCGATCGGCTGTGATTCTGTCTGCGGCGCCGATTTGCGAGGTGCCAGATGTGGACGACCAAGAACCGCCCCCGCTACGACCGGGACAAGCTGCGCTACCCGAGCGACCTGACCGACGAGGAATGGTCGCTGGTCGAGCCGCTGATCCCGCCGGCCAAGCGTGGCGGGCGGCAACGCGAGGTGGTGGTGCGGGAGGTGGTGAACGGCGTGATGTATGTGCTGAGCACCGGCTGCCAGTGGCGATACATCCCCAAGGACCTGCCGCCGAGGAGCACGGTGCACGACTACCTGACCCGCTGGAACTACGATGGCACGATCGAGAGGATCCATCACGCGCTGTATGTGCAATGCCGCGAGGCAGGCGGGCGGGAGGCCAGCCCGACCGCCTGCGTGATCGACAGCCAGAGCGTGAAAAGCGCGGAAAAAGGGGGGCCTGCATCGATCCGCCCGGGTATGATGCGGGCAAGAAGATCAAGGGCAAGAAGCGGCATATCCTGGTCGATACGGTAGGTCTGCTGCTGCACGCCATGGTGCATCCCGCGGACATCCAGGACCGTGACGGCGGTGTTCTGCTGCTGTCCGACCTTGTTCGGGATGTATCCCTTCCTGGTGAAGCTGTTCGCCGATGCCGGCTATCAGGGACCGCAGTTCGCCACGGCCGTGGCAAAGGTTCTGCCGCATCTCGCGGTCGAGATCGTGAAACGTTCGGACCAGGCGAGCGGCTTCGTGGTGCTGCCGATGCGCTGGGTCGTCGAGCGCACCTTGGCCTGGCTCAATCGCTGCCGCCGCCTCGCCAAGGACTTCGAGAACCTCAGCCGCAATGCCCTGGCATTCCTCCAGCTTGCATCAATCCGCCTGATGCTGCGAAAGCTCTGAGTGCTGCATCGATGCTCGTTTTGCCACCAGTCGCCTTACTAGCTAGGCATTACGCTCCACGTGTCCGACGCGCTGCACGCATTGCACGTCAGCGAGCCTCGACGCTGCTTGCCCTTGCAGAGGAGAAGCTCTCGGCAGTCGCAATTATCCACGCCTTGAACACGGTGCAGGCAGAAGCGGACCGTTTTGCCAAGGTCTGTGCCGCCATGCGTAAGGCTGAGATTCACACGATCGCAATTGAGGCCAAATTGAATCTGATGATCGAATCTGCAGTAATGACAGGCAGCTTTGTGATCGCTGCTGGCGGAGCATATGAAATCTGGCGAGGCACTATAAGCCTCGGCGATTTGATCGCCTTCCTGGTCGCCATCAGTCGGCTGAACGAGCCTGTACGCAGCCTCGCCAAGGCGACAGGTAGGCTTCAACGCGGCGTTGCCGGTGCCAAACGGGTTGCCGAGCTGCTGGAGATCCGCGGCGCTGTGTCTGAGAAACCACGTGCTCGGTCGCTCGAGCAGTGCCACGGCGCCATAGAGTTCCAGGATGTGTTCTTTGGCTATTCCGAGGGGAGCGGTGCGCTCAACGGACTTTCGCTCGCCATCGCTCCCGGTGAGACCGTGGCGATCGTCGGGCCCAGCGGCAGCGGAAAGTCAACATTGATCCAGATGCTGCTGCGTCTCAGAGAGCCAGACTGCGGGTCCATTCGCATTGACGGTACTGACATTCGCGAGTTCAGCTTGGCGTCGCTGCGCGCGGCGATTACCGTAGTCTTTCAGGATCCATGCCTGTTCCGCGGCTCTGTAGCCGAGAACATCCGCTACGGTGCCGTGAACCCGGCCCAGATGCTCCACGCCGCACAGATCGCGCACGTTACCCCGTTTGTCCAGCGATCCCCTGAAGGGTGGGCAACGCAGGTAGGCCCGCACGGTGACTGGCTGTCCGGAGGCCAACGACAGCGTATTGCCTTCGCGCGAGCCCTGATGCGGGACACACCCATTCTCGCGCTTGATGAGGCCACTGCCTCCGTTGACAGTGAGACCGAGGAATTGATCCACGCGGCGGTCGCCGCGCTGCCAAGACGGACGGTGCTGCTGATCGGCCACCGTTTGTCATCCCTGCGCCGGGCCGACCGCATCGTGGTGATCGATAATGGGCGCGTGGTCGAAACCGGCATACCCGACGCCCTGCTGCGCCCAGGTTCACGGTACTACCAATTGTTCGCTGCACAACTGGCGCCCACCGAGCGCGCGGGATGAGGAAGGCGCCCAGGCTGCGCGTTGGCACTAAAGTTGGCGAACTCCTGACCGTGCTCGATGTGATTAATACCGGTGGACATAATTCGACCGTCTATCTCGTGTGGCACCACCAAGCCTGGTGCCCGATGGTATGCAAGTTCTATGGCTCTGAAGCCGACAGAGCGAGCGAGGCCGGAATTCTCACCCACCTCGCGCATCCGAACATTGTCCGATTCCTTGGTAGCGGAGGGCCACCGCCGCACGCGCTGCTGGAGTATCTGGATGGACCAACCCTGCGAACTCTCACACGAAACCGCCGACCAATAAGCATATCTGACACTCTGCGCGTCGGCGTCCACATTGGTGCGGCACTCGCCTACATGCACCGACGCGACATTCTTCACCTGGACGTCAAGCCGTCCAATATCATTGTCGTGCATGGCCGGCCCGTGTTGTTTGATCTTGGTTCAGCCAGACATCGAAACGATTGGGGTCGGACCCATCATGAGGGCACTCCACCCTACATGGCGCCGGAGCAGTGTCTTGAAGGTCAGGTCAGTCCTGCCACGGACGTGTTTGCGCTGGCGGTAACCCTGTTCGAGGTGCTGGCAGGCAAGCTGCCGTTCCGGTTGGGATCGCCGCGCCGGCCATATCCTCAAACGCAGGACGAACCGGTGCCGCTCCATCGCTATCGTCGCGGGGTCCGATCTAAACTCGACTGTCTGCTTCAGCGATGTTTGTCACGCACGCCACAAGAACGACCACCGCTCAGTGAGGTGATACTCACCCTGCATGACCTCATTGGCTCGGGGCCAAGTATGTGGCCCGTGGGATTCCGACCGGAAATACCCTGTTCGGAGATTGTGCATGCAACCCGTTCCATCGGCCTTGCTGATCGTTGCGCTCGGGCTGAGCCCGGGCGCAGTCTTGGCGCAGTCCGCCGCCGACAGACAGTCTCGCACCAACATTGATATCAATGCCCCGAGACAGGTCGCCCCGGCTGGACAGTGGGACCTTGAGATAAACCTGCCAATCAACTGGTCCAGCAACGCGGTGCAGGCGTTCGGTGAGCAGGCTGTCGTCCCCGGACCTCCAATGTCTGACTGGCATATCACGCCGGATGTCATGCTCCGTTACGCTTATCAGTTCAGTTGGGTCCGGCTGTCGGCGAAACTGGACGCGGGGGAAGATCGCTATTTCAACCAGATCGCGGTCAACCAGGACACTGTCTACGGCACGTTGAAGGCAGAATTTACCGACGGCAGGTCGGACGTGTTGGTGCCCTACGTGGCGTACACGCCAGAGGTCGACTACCTGCCGTTCTTCGCTCATTGGCAAGATACCTTACAGGATCTCTACGCCGGCTTCAGCAGCTCACTCGGCCTTCGCAAGGGTGCATGGGTTCCTTATCGCGACGCCATCGATCCAGGTGACTTGTCGTTCGTACTTGATCTCAGCGCCGGTCAGCGGCTGGCAGCACCCGGCGACTTTCAGAATACATTTTTTCGGGCGTCGTTGGACGTCATTTACGTCACCACGCCCGAACTGTCATTCTGGCTGACAACCACTTATCGATACCGCCACTACCCCGACTTTTTCGGCGACAACCGGCACGACAATCGTCTCAGTGCTGTCGCGAGAGCAGTCTGGAGCCCTAACTGGCTGACGCGACGAGTGAGGGATGCGGAGATCGACTTCAATGTGGCCTGGTACAAGAATTACTCGAACGTCCCATCACAACGCTACATCGATTGGGAGATCGGCCCTTCCGTGTTGCTGGCCTGGCATTTCTAGTGCTTGGGTTTCTGCGGTCCTGCGGCGGATGAGCTGACTTTCCCGACGCCGCCTCAAGGCCCGCACGGTCTTGGCTGGTCGGGCGTGCCGCAATTCGCATAACCTGGCGGCGGAGGCGGCGCGCCATAGGCTGGTGGCGGTGGATTGTACAGTGGTGCCGGTCCGCGCGAATAATACGGGTAGGAGCTGAAACCGTTCTCGCAGGCGGCAAGCAGCGGCAATAGGCAGAGGCAAAGGTATCGCATAACACCTCGCAGCGCTGGTGGAAGTTACGCTGGTTCGATCACCAGCCGCAATCATTGGTTCCGACGCTATGCCCGCGACGTCGGCTGCTTCGCGCGCTTGCCCTCCTCCGAAGCGCGCCACAGATACCAAGCCGCGATCGAACGATACGGCGCCCAGGCCAGACCGATCTCCGCCAGCGCCTTCGGCTTCGGTGCCACGTCCAGCCCATACAGCACCCGATAGCCGTCGCGGACGCCGAAATCGTCCACCGGCAGCACGTCGGGCCGACCCAGCGTGAAGATCAGCAGCATCTCCACCGTCCATCGCCCCACGCCGCGGATCGGTGTCAGCCGCTCGATCAGCGCCTCGTCCGACAGCCGCGCCGAACCGCGCCGCGTCGGCACCGTGCCGTCCAGCGTCGCCGCACAGATCGCCCGCATGGCGGCGATCTTCGAAGCCGGAGAAGCCGCAGGCCCGCAACGTCGCCTCTGGACTGTCGCCAGCACCAGGTCAGGCGCAGGAAAGGCGCCGGCCGGATACAGCGCTTCGAACCGCGCCAGGATCGCCAGCGCCGCCCGGCCATGCAGTTGCTGGTGCGCGATCGCGCGCATCAGCGCCTCGTACGGGCTGCGCCCGCGCTGGATGCCGAGCCGCGGCGGTCCCACCCGGCGGATCAGCGCGGCGAACCTCTTGTCGCGCCGGAGATGGCGCAGCGCGTCTTCGTTCATGGCGCGGCTTATCGCCGCGTCATTGATCACCGCAACCGTGACTTGCACTCGCCCCCCCTACCCGGCGGTAGGATACCCGCAATGCAGCAGGAACGACCCTGGCTTGTCGAGGAAGACGAGGAGGCCGCCAACCGGCAGACGGCGAGCCTCGCCGGCGTGGCCATCACGCTGCTGCTGCTGGTGGTCGGCCTGTTCCTGGTGCACGAACTGCACGCCAAGGTCGCTGATCGAGGACTGCCTGATGGCCGGCCGCATCCAGTGCGACTGGCTGGTGCAGGGGCACATGTAGCCGACGCGCGGCCACCCGATTGACGCACGCCGCCGTCTCTGTCCAGCGTGCCGCCTTGCTTGCAGCGCGGGGACGGACATGCGGATTGCGGAGATGGACTGGCGCATGGTGGAGGACTGGGTCCGCCACGACGATCGCTGCGCGCTGCCGCTGGGCAGCACCGAGCAGCACGCCGGCCTGTCGCTCGCCACCGACGCGATCCTCGCCGAACGCGTCGCGGCCGAGGCCGCCGAACCACTCGGCGTGCCGGTGTTCCCTGCCCTGCCCTACGGCCTGACGCCGTATTTCACCGCCTTCCCCGGCACCGTCACGCTGCGCGTCGCCACCTATGCCGCGGTGCTGCGCGACGTGCTGGACAGCCTGAAGCACGCCGGCTTCCGCCGCGTGCTGATCGTCAACGGCCATGGCGGCAACGCGCCGGCCGGATCGGTCGCGCAGGAATGGATGATGGACAATCCGGATGCGCATGTGCGCTTCCACGACTGGTGGCGCGCGCCGCTCACCGCCGCCGCGGTGCGCGCGATCGATCCGGTCGCCAGCCATGCAAGCTGGATGGAGAACTTCCCCTGGACGCGCCTGCCGAACCGCCCGCCGCAGGAGGGCATCAAGCGCATGGTCGATACCGAACGCCTGCGCACGCTGCCGCCGTTCGAGGTGCGCACGCTGATCGATGACGGCAATTTCGGCGGCCGCTACCAGCGCGACGATGCCGAGATGCTGGAGATCTGGGACGTCGCCGTGCAGGAGACGCGCGCGCTGCTGGAGAGCTGGTGATGGCCGAGCGGATCCTGATCTGGGGCGCCGGCGCGATCGGCGGCTCGGTCGGCGCGTGGCTGAAGCGCGCCGGCCACGACATCACGTTCGTCGACGTGGTGGCCGAGCATGTCGCGGCGATCCGCGACGACGGCCTGCGCATCACCGGCCCGGTCGAGGAATTCTCCGTCACCGCGCCGGCCTTCACGCCGGATGAACTGGCCGGCACCTGGCAGCGCATCTTCCTCGCGGTGAAGGCGCAGCACACCGAGGCGGCGACGCGCGCGCTCACGCCGCATCTGGCGCAGGACGGCTTCGTGCTGTCGCTGCAGAACGGGCTGAACGAACTGATCATCCAGCGCATCGTCGGCCGCGACCGCACGATCGGCGCGTTCATCAACTTCGGCGCCGACTGGATGGCGCCGGGCGAGATCATGTTCGGCAACCGCGGCGCCGTCGTGCTGGGCGAACTCGACGGCGCGATGACGCCACGGCTCGCAGCGCTGCATGCGGTCATGCGCGACTTCGAGCCGGACGCGATCACCACGCCGGACATCTGGTCGTATCTCTGGGGCAAGCTCGGCTACGGCGCGATGCTGTTCGCCCAGGCGCTCGGCCAGAAGGGCATCGCCGACTGCCTGGCGCGGCCGGAACTGCTGCGGACTGTGGCGCCGCCTCGGCGAGGAGGCGATCGTCGTCGCGCAGGCGGAAGGCGTCGAGCCGCGCGGCTTCAACGGCTACGACGTCGAGGCGTTCAAGCCGGGCGCCGGCGAGGACGCCGCGCGACAGAGCGTCGCCGCGATGGTGGCGTTCAACAGCACCAGCGCGAAGACGCATTCCGGCGTATGGCGCGACCTTGCCATTCGCAAGCGGCGCACCGAGGTGGATGTGCAGATCGCCCCGATCGCCGAGATCGGCGCGCGCCACGGCATCGACTGCCGCGCCACGCGCAGGCTGGTCGCGATGATCCACGAGGTGGAGGAGGGCCGCCGCGCCGATGACCGACGACAACCTGCTGGAACTGGCACGGGTCAACTGAACCATGATCAGCGTCGAGGAAGCCCGCGAGCGCATCCTGGCCGACCTCCATCCGACCCCGGCGGAGATCGTGGCGCTGGCCGACGCCTGGGGCCGGGTCACCGCCGCGCCGGTGATCGCGCGCCTGACCCAGCCGCCGGCCGATGTCTCGGCGATGGACGGCTACGCCCTGCGCGCCGCCGACGGCACACTCGGCGCCGTGCTGCACGTGATCGGCAGCGCCCCGGCCGGCCATCCGTTCGCGGGCACGGTCGGCCCCGGCCAGGCGGTGCGGCTGTTCACCGGCAGCGTCGTGCCGCAAGGCGCCGATGCCATCCTGCTGCAGGAGGACGCCACCGCCGCCGGCACCGAGGTACGGGTGAACGAGGCGGTGACCGCCGGCCGCCACATCCGCCGCGCCGGCCAGGATTTCGCCGCCGGCGATGCGGTGGTGCCCGCCGGCCGCCGGCTGACCGCGCGCGATATCGGCCTGGCCGCCGCCGCCAACCATCCTTGGCTCGCCGTGCATCGCCGCCCGCGCGTCGCCATTCTCGCCACCGGCGACGAGATCGCCATGCCGGGCGAGCCGATCCCCCCGGGCGGCATCGTCAGTTCCAACTCGCATGCGCTCGCCGCCCTGGTGCGCGCGGCCGGCGGCGAGCCGGTCGTGCTGCCGGTCGCCGCCGACACCGCGAGGCGGTGGCGGCCGTCGCCGATGCGGTGCACGGCATGGACATGCTGGTCACCACCGGCGGCGCATCGGTGGGCGACCACGACCTGGTCATCGAGAGCCTGAAGACGCGCGGCCTGAAGCTGGACTTCTGGCAGATCGCCATGCGGCCGGGAAAGCCGCTGCTGTTCGGCCGCTTGGGTGCCGTGCCGGTGCTCGGTCTGCCAGGCAATCCGGTCTCGGCGATGGTCTGCTGCGATCCTGTTCCTGCTGCCGGCGCTGAGCCGCCTCTCCGGACTGCCGGCCGCGCCGCCGCCGACCGTGCAGGCGATCGCCGGTGCGCCGCTGCGCGCCAACGACCATCGCGCCGACCATCTCCGCGCGACTGTCACCACCGATTCGCAGGGGCGGATCGTGGCGACGCCGTTCCCGGTGCAGGATTTGGCGATGCTGCGCCGCCTTGCGCATGCCGACGCGCTGATCCTGCGGGCGCCGAACGCGCCAGCACTGCCGGAAGGCGGCGAGGTAACGGTGATCCGTCTCGATTCGCTCGGCATTTGACGACGGATTTTACGCTACTGGCTTCAGCGAAATCTTGACGGCACGGCGCGAACCTATCTAGAACACGGACAGTTGCTGGTTTGTTCCGAACTTCGCGTTCGGCGAATTCGAGGGGAAAGACTGCCGCCATGCTGACCAAGAAGCAGTACGAACTGCTGCTGTTCATCGACCGACATCTCAAGCAGACCGGCTTCTCGCCGAGCTTCGAGGAGATGAAGGACGCGCTGAAGCTTAAGTCGAAGTCGGGCATTCACCGGTTGATCTCGGCGCTCGAGGAGCGCGGCTTCCTTGGTCGCCGCCGGCATCGCGCGCGCGCCTTGGAGGTGCTGCGCGCTGCCGGAGAACCTGGCCGTTCACGATCGACGACGATGACGCCGACGACGAAGAGCCCGGCATTCCCGCCCAACGTGATCCGCGGCGACTTCACCCCGAGAATTCCCGGCCGTCCGCGCCGCCAACGACGCCGCCGCGATTCAGTTGCCGCTGTATGGCCGGATCGCCGCCGGCCTGCCGATCGAGGCCCTGCGCGACCCGACGACCTACGTGGACATGCCGATGCAGATGCTGGGCAACGGCGAACACTACGCGCTCGAGGTCGCCGGCGACTCGATGATCGAGGCCGGCATCCTTGACGGTGATACGGTCATCATCCGCAAGAGCGACGCGGCGGAGACCGGCCAGATCGTCGTCGCCCTGGTGGACGACAGCGAGGTGACCCTGAAGCGGCTGCGGCGCCGCGGCAACTCGATCGCGCTCGAGCCGTGCAATGTCCGGCACGAGACGCGCATCTTTCCTGCCGACCGGGTGAAGGTGCAGGGTCGGTTGGTCGCACTGCTGCGGCGTTACTGACGGCGCGTCGGCGCGAGAACATCACCTTCGCATCACCGAACACGCCAATGAGCGTCGCGATGTTGTGGCTGCGTGTGTGGATCGGCGCGCATCGAGCGGTTGGTGTCGTTCTGGCAATGCCGGCGCCCCGAACATGGGTGTGACGCGAACAGACGATCTGGATCGCCTGACCATGAGGTGGGGATTGCCCGACGAGGTCAGTTGGTCAGACGAAAGCGCACGGGCACTTCGGCAACCGCAGGCACCGCAGTCCCGCCGCGGGTCGCGGGCACGAAGCGCCACTGCTCCACGGCCCTCAGTGCAGCGTCGTCCAGGCTGGCAACGCCACTGCTTTGCGCGACGGTGACACCGACAGGTGTGCCATTCGCCGATACGTTGACCTGGAGCAAGACCCGGCCTTGCTGGCCACGTCGGCGTGCCGTTTCCGGATAAACCGGCGGTCGGTCCGATTCCATGCCGGCAACCGGATGAGCGGGCAGCATCGGAGCAATTGCTGCGGCCGATTGCGCGGCAGTTGAACCCCTCGCCGTCTCCGGTGCCTGCGATGGCATCCGAAGGACAAACCGAGCGCGCGGCTTTGGTGGCTCGGCTGGCTTTGGCGGCGGCTCCACTGTCGGCTTCGTCACGACTGCGGGCCGCTCAGCAGGCGCCGGTTCGGCTGGTTGCTCTGGTATGGGCGACGGCTCCTCCAGCGCGGGCGGGGGGAGTTGCTCCGAGGACGGCTCCGCTGCCGCCGGAAGGCGTTCTGCGGGGTGAGGCTCAGCCGGCGGGGGCAAAGCGGATTTCGGCGGTAGCCGCCTCCGTCGGCGATCGTGCGGCAGGCGTCTGGGAAGCCGCGGTCTGCACAAACTGCAAAGCCACCGTCACTTCCGCCGGAGGACGTGGCGGCGTGGTCCGTTGCAGCACAACAAGGGCCGCAAGCAGCACGGAGCCGTGCGCTAGCACCGACGTCACAAGCGCGCTCGTCCTTCGCCGGCTGCTTCCAGCCGTCGCGGACAGTCCCAACCGTGCGAAGGCCCGTTCCGTCGCCTTCTCTCCCCGTCTCCCTTCAGCTTCGCAGGAGCAGCTGGGGAGGTTCTGACTATTCGGACACGGCCGGTGGCAGCACCGGACGCGTCGTCCGTTCCCGCGATGTAGGCCGTGGCGGCACCCACGGCCTGGCACCGCGATACGTGCGATCTGTCAGAATATGCGCGTGGGCGCCATCCAGCCAGATGGCCGCCGCACCATAGCGCCACACGGTGAAACGATCGACCAGCGCCGGCCACGGACGCTGGCAAAGGCCACGTGCCGGCTCCGCCGAGACCATGACCGAAGCTTCGCCGCAACCATCAGGATGCGAAGCACCTCGCACCAGCATCAACGGCCTCGCCTGCGGTTCGGGCCACAGCAGACATTCCTCGGTCTGGCAGGCAATCGCACCATCGACGCGTTCGGTTCCTTCGGGAATGGGAAGCACCGCGCTGGGTGCCCAATACTGCAGCCATGCATCGCGGGTGAATTTCGAGGCACCAGCGACCGTTTGCAGATAGACTGCGTCGTGCACGCGCACTCCGATCAGGCGCGCGTCTGCCGAAACCAGAACATCCGCTGGTCGGATCAGCCAGGGCGATATCAGCGCTAGGACAAGGATTGGCACCCCTGCCAGCCGAACCCTGGTGCGCCATAAGCCAACCCAGGCGACGCCAAGAGCCGTCAGCGTCAATCCCCAGAGCGGCATGTGCGGCACATCGAACGTGGCCGCGGGCCAGGAAGCAGTGGTTCGGGCAACCGTAAGGATGGCCGCCGCTCCCCAGCCCATCGGGACGAATGCCAGCCAGTCGAGACCGAACGGCAGCAGCAAGAGGGCGATCAGGCCGGCCGGCATGACCCAAAGTGCGGCCAGCGGTACCGCCACCATGTTGGCAATGATGAAATAGACCTGGATTCGGCCGAAGTGATAGGCTGCGAAGGGCGCGGAGGCGGTGCCTGCCAGCGCGCTGGTCAGTGCCAGTGCGGCCAAGTGCAGTGCGAACCGACGTCGCCATGAGCCGGCCGGACATTTTATGCAACGCCGGGCGCAGAATCTCGTAGCCCGAAATCAGCGCCAGCACCGCCGAAAAGCTCATCTGGAAGGAAACACCCGGCACTTCCTGCGGCACCAGCAGCATCAGGATTACCGCGGCCAAGGCCAGGCCACGCAGCGATACCGCCTGCCGGCCAGCAAGCAGGGCGGCCGTGTAGAGACACGCCATGGCAAAGCTGCGGACGATCGGGACATGCATCCCGGTCAGCACCATGTAGCCGCCGCCAACCAATAATGCGGCAAGCGCTGCCAATTTCTTCGTTGGCCAATGCAGGCTGGCATATTCGCTGGCTGCGAAGATGAGACGGCAAAACACCAGCGCCCAGCCCATGACGATGCCAATATGAAGGCCGGCGACGGCAAGCAGGTGTGCAAGGCCGGAGGCGGTGAAAGCCGCGCGATCCGGTGGCGGGATCCCCGTGGTGACGCCGGTGAGCAGCGTCACGCAGATCGCACCTGCCGCCCCAGGAACAACCGCTGAAATGCGTTGTGCGATCACCTCGCGGAGACGCTGCACGACGCGAAGCGGACCGGACGGGGGCGTCTCGGCAATTCGCTCCACACTGCCCAGCGCGTAGCCGGAACCGGCTTGGCCACTAAACCAGGCGTCGCGCTGGAGGTCCCAGCCGCCGGGATAGGCCGGCGGCATCGGCGCCCGCACGAGTGCTCGCACGCGAATGGTGTCACCCGTGGCGATTTCCTGTGAGTCGCCTTTCCTCAGCCGCACTCGCAGCCAGCGGTTAAGCGGCTCTCCGTCATCGAGACGCGCGTCTTCCAGCGCGACCCGGCGTCCCTCGGGGAGCAACTCGACCGAACGAACCTTGCCGGTCAGAACAGTCGCGGTCCTGGGCAGTGTCGGCTGCGGAGGTGCACGCAGGGTTGCGAACTGTGCCGAGGTAAAGCCGATTGCCACCGCCGCAATTGCCATTGCCACTGCTCGCAGCAAAGGCAGTCGTGCAGACAGACAGCAGGCAACAACGGCGGGGAAAGCCACCACCAGGCCCAGGAACACCGGCGGTTCGGTCCGCAGGCTGAAATAGCCCGCCACCCCGGCCCCCATAAAAACCGGCAGCCACAGGTACGAAGCGCCCACGTTCAGCCGCCTGCCACGCGTCGAGCCAGCGGACCACCCGTTGCTGCATACACAGCAGGTTAACGCCACAGCCTCTACAGCCGATGAACGCGCGTGCTAGATCATATGCATGACGGTTCGAGCCCGCTTCGCTCCCAGTCCGACCGGGCTGCTGCATATCGGCAGCGCCCGCACCGCGCTGTTCAATTATCTGTTCGCCCGCCACCATGGCGGCGAATTTCTCCTCCGCATCGAGGACACCGACCGCGAGCGCAGCACGGAAGCTGCGACCAAGGTGATCCTGGAGGGACTGGAGTGGCTTGGGATCACCCCGGACCACCCACCGGTATTTCAGTCCACCCGCATCGCCCGTCACGCCGAGGTGGCGCGGGAGATGCTGGCGAGGGGCTGCGCCTACCGCTGCTACTGCACGCCGGAAGAACTGCGGCAGATGCGCGAGCAGGCGCTGGCCGAAGGGCGTTCGCCTCGCTACGACGGCCGCTGGCGTGACCGCGATCCAGCGGAAGCGCCGCCTGGGGTGGCTCCGGCGATCCGGCTGAAGGCGCCGCGCGAGGGCGACACGGTGGTCGAGGACCTTGTTCAGGGAATGGTGCGGGTCGCCAACGCCGAACTCGACGACATGATCATTCTGCGCAGCGATGGCACGCCGACCTACAATCACTCGGTCGTGGTGGATGACCACGACATGGGGATCAGCCACGTCATCCGTGGCGATGACCATCTGACCAACACGTTCCGCCAGGTGCAGATCTATCAGGCGATGGGCTGGGACCTGCCCGCTTCGCCCACATTCCGCTGATCCATGGTGCGGACGGCGCCAAACTGTCGAAGCGACATGGCGCGGTGTCGGCATTGGAGTTCCGCGAACAGGGGTATCTGCCGGAAGCGCTCTGCAATTACCTGCTGCGGCTTGGCTGGGGTCATGGCGACGCAGAGGTGCTCGACCGCGCAGAAGCGATCCGCCTGTTCGACCTCGACGGCGTCGGGCGCGCGCCGAGCCGGATGGACTATGCCAAGCTCACCAATCTCAACGGCATCTATATCCGGCACGCCGACGATGAAGGGCTGACACGCGAGGTCCTGGAGCGCCTGGCGCACCGCACAGACCTGGCGCTGGGCAGCAAGGCGGCTGAGCGCATCCGCGCGCTGATGCCCCAGTTGAAACAGCGCGCGAAGACGGTGGTTGAGTTGGCAGATGCCGCGGCATTCCTGGCCCGGTCGCTGCCACTGCCGATGGAGCCGAAAGCTGCCTCACTGCTGACCCCCGAGGCGCGGCTCATGCTGCGCGACGTGGCCGATGCGATCGCCGCGACCGACTTTACGCCTTCTTCGATCGACGCAGCCCTGCGCGCGTTTGCGGACGCCAGCGGGCGCAAGCTGGGCGAGGTTGCCCAGCCGCTGCGCGCGGCGCTGACCGGCAGCACGGCCAGCCCTGGGATCGACGCCACGTTGGCGGCGCTTGGCAAGGAGGAGGCTTTGGCCAGGTTGGCGGCAGTCAGCTGAGCCTAAAAATTCGCGGCCTTTGATCTGAATCAATGCGCGCGGTGATGCGCAGGCGCAATCTGGCCGCTGTGAGGTTGGTGGATCGCTGATCCATTCTCTCCTCTCTCTTGGACTCCTCCCCATACCCTCGGCGGCGCTTTGCGCCGCCATTTTTTTCTTTTGGATACGGGGATTTCCGGATTCAAATTCGTACCAAACTTCATCGAATATGAACCACCACCTCGGAAAGTACATGGTGGCAGGTTGGGATTGAGCCATGCGTGCAAATGACACCAAATCCAGCGGGGCAGGCACTGTACTTCTCAGCATAGCGGCGGTGGGACTGGCGGGCATGGTCGGCACCATCGGATTGATCCACCAAGTCGGCGAACTAGGACCGAAGGTGGGCGACATCGTCGCATTTGATCCGCTGGACGGGATGTCGCGGGACATGCACGCGCGCATCGCGGCTATCCCTGCAGATAACAGCCCTGGCGTTGCCTGCGTGCTCGACGTTCGTGCCATGCACGCCAACGGCGGCAGCGTCATCATCGAGGCACGCGAGCCACGCTCGACGTTCGCCTATCGCGTCCATTGGTCCGGCGAGCGCAGCAGCAATGATGGAGCCGATTGCGGCGGGTCGGCCGATCTCATGGTGAACATCGAAGATGTTGAGACGCTGGCCATGGCGGCCGGTGGCTACGGCGTGCCCGACAGCAAACGTCTCGGCAACTTCTGGCGAACCACCGGCACCGTCCAATAGAAGCTGCGCAACATTGACGGGTCGCGTGAGTTTCTGCGACCTAGGGTCGTGTCGTACCGGCAAAAGCACCTGCTGGCGATCGAGGGACTGTATCCGCCCGAGATCGGCCACCTGCTCGACCTGGCGGAGAGCTACGTGCTGCTCAACCGATCCGGCAAGACGCAGCGCGACCTGCTGCGCGGTCGCACGCTGATCAACCTATTCTTCGAGGATTCGACCCGCACCCGCACCAGCTTCGAACTCGCCGGCAAGCGGCTCGGCGCAGACGTGATCAACATGTCGGTCTCCACCTCCTCGGTGAACAAGGGCGAGACGCTGTTGGACACCGCTGCGACGCTGAATGCGATGCACTGCGACCTGCTGGTGGTGCGGCATGATCAGTCCGGCGCACCGAATCTGCTCGCGCAGAAGGTGGATGCAGCGGTGATCAATGCCGGCGATGGGACGCATGAGCATCCGACCCAGGCGCTGCTCGACGCGCTGACGATCCGGCGGCGAAAGGGGCGGCTGGAAGGTCTCATCGTCGCTATTTGCGGCGATGTGCTGCATTCGCGGGTGGCCCGGTCGAACATTCATCTGCTGACCACAATGGGCAGCCGCGTGCGTGTGGTCGGACCGCCGACACTGATGCCGACGGAAGCGGAAAGGCTTGGGGTCGAGGTGTTCCATGACATGGAACGCGGGCTGGCCGGCGCCGACATCGTCATGATGCTGCGACTGCAGCGCGAGCGCATGCAGCGTGGGTTGGTGCCTAGTGCGCGTGAATATTTCCGCTTCTTCGGTCTTGACGCGGCGAAACTGGCCGTGCAGCGAAACCGGACGCACTGGTGATGCATCCTGGACCGATGAATCGCGGCGTGGAGATCGATAGCGCTGTGGCGGACGACCCACATCGCAGTGTGATCCGAGAGCAAGTGGAAATGGGCGTCGCCGTGCGTATGGCCGTGCTGGACACGCTGTCGCGCGGGCACGGGCGGAATGAATTCTGACCGTGCGCGACGTGCTGTTCTCATCCGTCCGTCTGCTCGACCCTGGCTCCGGCCTGGATCTGCATGGGGATCTCTTGCTACGCGATGGGCGCATCGCCGACTTTGGTCCAAGTCTCGGCCGGCCAGATGATGCGGCGGTGGTGGCGGAACAGGGTGCGGTCCTCTGTCCAGGCCTGGTCGATATGCGGGCTGCGCTCGGCGAGCCTGGCTACGAGTATCGCGAGACGATCGCCTCAGCGGCGGAAGCCGCAGCCGCCGGCGGCATAACCACCCTCGCCGCACTCCCGGACACCCTTCCCGCGATTGACGACCCGGCACTGGTCCGGCTGCTGCGCGCGCGCGGCGATGAGACGGGCAGCCTGACAATCCTGCCATACGGCGCGGTCACCGTCGGGTGCCGTGGCGAGGAGCTCGCCGAACTCGGGCTGCTCGCCGAAGCGGGTGCCATCGCGTTCACAGACGGTAGCCGCGCACTCGGGTCGGCGCGCCTGATGCGATTGGCACTGTCCTACGCCAAGGGTTTCGGCGCGCGGATCGTGCAACACCCGGAAGAACCATCGCTCGCCGATGGTGGCGCGGCGACCGAAGGCGAACTGGCAACGCGACTCGGCCTCCCCGGCATTCCCGCGGCAGCCGAGGCGATTTTGGTTGCGCGCGATATCCAGTTGGCGGCGCTGACCGGCGGGGCGGTCCACTTCGCGCATGTCTCCACGGCAGAAGCGCTCCAACTCATCCGCCAGGCGAAGGCGGACGGCATCAACGTGACCTGCGACACGGCGCCGCCGTATTTTGACCTGAATGAGACGGCGATCGGTGACTTCCGGACCTACGCCAAGTTGTCGCCGCCCCTGCGCAAGGATGCCGACCGGCTGGCAGTGGTGGCAGCACTCGCCGATGGCACGATCGATGCCATTGCATCGGACCACCAGCCGCGCGATGCGGACGACAAGCGCCAACCGTTCGCCCAAGCAACACCCGGTGGCACAGGATTGGCGACGCTGCTGAGCATCACCCTGGCGCAAGTGCACAGCGGCGCAATCTCGCTTGGTCAGGCGATCGAGCTGCTGACGGCCAGGCCGGCGCGGTTGCTCGGGGTCGAAGCCGGACGGATCGGCAAAGGCCTGCCGGCGGATCTGTGTCTGTTTAACCCCGAGCGCATCTGGCAGGTCGAGGCCGGCCGGCTGCCCGGCAAGGCCCAGAACACTCCGTTCGACGGGCGAGCACTGGAAGGCGTTGTGCTGGGGACGTGGAAAGCCGGCCGCCGGGTGTTCGGCTAGATGCTGGTCATCGGCGCCTTCCTGCTTGGCTACCTGCTCGGCTCGATTCCATTTGGGCTCGTTCTCACCCGCCTGGCAGGCCTGGGAGATATCCGCCGCATCGGCTCGGGCAATATCGGCGCCACCAACGTCCTGCGCACGGGCAATAAGACGCTCGCGGCAGCCACGCTGCTGTTGGATGGGCTGAAGGGCGCCGTCGCCGTCCTGCTCGCCGTACACTTTGGACCAGGCGATCCTGTGCTGGCGGCAGGCATCGGTGCTGTGCTCGGGCACGCATTCCCGGTTTGGCTCGGCTTCAAAGGGGGCAAGACAGTGGCCACCTCCTATGGCGTGTTGATCGGGGCCGCATGGCCCGTTGGCCTTTGCGCCGGAGCCGTATGGTTGATCATGGCAGGTCTTAGCCGAATTTCTTCCCTCGCGGCGCTGGTTTCCTTCGCACTTGCCCCGGTCTTCGCCGCGCTGTTGGCCGATGCGACGATTGTTAAGCTTGCGTTGGCAATCGCTGTGGTGGTGTTCGTCCGACATCATACGAACATCCGCCGCCTGATCGCAGGTATTGAGCCCCGCATTGGCCAGAAGGCATGAGCACCACGAACTGACCTCAGCCGATGCGACGGACCGGCTGCGACTGGCGCGTGCCGAGGGCGTGGGCCCGGTAGCGTATCGGCGGTTGATCGCGCGCTATGGATCAGCCGCGGCGGCGTTGGACGCCCTGCCGCGGCTCGCCAGTGCCGGCGGACGGGCATCCGCGCCAAGCATTCCAACTGCGGATGAAGCTGAGCGCGAACTGCATGACATCGAGCGCCGCGGCGCTCGGCCACTCTTCTTCGGCGAGCAAGCCTATCCCCCGCTGCTGGCGCTGTTAGACGACGCACCCGCCGCGATCACGGTATTGGGGGACCTCTCAGCGCTGACCGACCGCTCCGTTGCCCTGGTGGGGGGGCGCAATGCCTCGGCCAACGGCCAGCGGGTAGCGGAGAATTTGGCAGCGGAACTGGCGCACAACCTGGTGGTCGTCTCCGGTTTGGCGCGCGGCATCGATGCAGCGGCGCACACTGGCGCACTGCTCGCAGGCCGAACTGTCGCGGCGGTGGCTGGCGGCCTGGATGTCCCCTACCCGCCTGAGCACGCCGACCTGCAGCGCCGCATCGCCGAAGCCGGCGCCGTGGTCACCGAAGCACCGCTTGGTACGGCACCTCAGGCGCGCCACTTCCCCCGTCGCAACCGGATCATCGCCGGCCTGGCACTGGGCGTCATCGTGGTGGAGGCAGCGCTGCGCTCCGGTAGCCTGATCACGGCAAGGGTGGCGCAGGACGCCGGACGCGAACTGTTCGCCGTGCCAGGATCGCCGCTCGATCCCCGCTCGCGCGGCGCCAACGACCTGATCCGTCAGGGCGCGCATCTGACGGAGACCGCTCAGGACGTTTTGGACAATCTGCCGGACCACCCGACGCGCCTGGGGCTGGCCAGGGATCCGCTGTTCGCCCGGGAGAATCCGGGGCTCTCCGAGGCTGCCCCGGACTGGGAGGAGCCGCCGGAAAACCCCCTGGACCTTCCGAGAGCGCGATCGCAAGTCATTGAATTACTTGGCACTTCTCCAACAGCCGTTGACGAGGTCGTAAGGCGCTGCCAGTTCTCTGCCGCCGCCGTCATGGCGGTGCTGCTCGAACTGGAGCTTGCCGGTCGGATCGAGACCCTGCCAGGAAGCCGGGTGGCACTGCTGCCTGAACCCGGATTTTAGGCTAGCCCAAGGAACCCAATGTCGGACGTCGTCGTCGTCGAATCTCCCGCCAAGGCCAAGACGATCAACCGCTACCTCGGTGGCGGCTTCACCGTGCTGGCGAGCCTGGGCCATGTGCGCGATCTGCCGCCGAAGGATGGATCGGTGCGTCCCGACCAAGACTTCGCCATGGACTGGACGTCGGATGCGCGCGGCGAAAAGCAGGTCGGTGCCATCGCGAAGGCGCTGAAGGGGGCCGAAAACCTTTACCTCGCTACCGACCCCGATCGCGAAGGCGAGGCGATCTCCTGGCACGTGCAGGCGATGCTCGCTGAAAAGAAAGCCCTAAAGGGCGTCAAGGTCCGGCGTATCACCTTCAATGAGATCACCCGCAGCGCCGTGCGCGCCGCGATGGCGGCCCCACGCGACCTCGACCAACCGCTGATCGAAGCATACCTGGCTCGTCGCGCGCTGGACTATCTGGTCGGCTTCACACTCTCGCCGGTACTGTGGCGCAAGTTGCCTGGCAGCCGATCCGCCGGCCGCGTACAGTCGGTCGCGCTGCGGCTGATCTGTGAGCGCGAAGCTGAGGTCGAGGCATTCCGCGCCCGCGAATACTGGACGGTGGAGGCCGGCTTCACGACCCCGGCCGGCGCACCATTCAACGCACGGCTGACGCATCTCGAGGGCAGAAAGCTCGAGCAGTTCGACCTGCCCGATGAGACTACGGCGATGCGCGCCAAGCGCCGCGTGGAGGAAGGGCGGTTCCACGTCGCCTCGGTCGAAAAGAAGCGCGTCCGGCGCAATCCGTATGCGCCGTTCACCACCTCGACGCTGCAACAGGAGGCCTCGCGCAAGCTCGGCTTCGGTGCGCAGCAGACCATGCGGCTGGCACAGCAGCTGTACGAGGGCGTGGATATCGACGGCGAGGCCACCGGCCTGATCACCTATATGCGGACCGACGGCGTGCAGATGGCACGCGAGGCAGTCACCGCGATCCGCGAGCATGTCGATTCCACCTACGGCAGCAATTATCTGCCGGCTGCGCCGCGAGAGTACCAGAGCCGGATCAAGAATGCCCAGGAGGCGCACGAAGCGATCCGCCCGACCGATGTCTCCCGGACGCCCGACAGCGTGGCACGATACGTGACCGCCGACCAACGTCGGCTATACGAGCTGATCTGGAAGCGGGCGGTCGCGTCGCAGATGCAGTCGGCGGAGCTCGACCAGGTCAGCGTCGATGTGACCGACGGCAAGGGCACCACCCTGCGCGCCACCGGCTCGGTCGTGGCCTTTGATGGGTTCCTCAAGCTGTACCGCGAGGACACCGACGATGCGGCCGAGGAGGAAGAGGGCCGCATGCTGCCGCCCATGGCGGAACGCGACCCGCTGCGCCTCGGCGAGGTGGCGGCGACCCAGCATTTCACCCAGCCGCCGCCGCGCTACTCGGAAGCGAGCCTCGTGAAAAAGCTGGAAGAACTGGGGATTGGCCGACCTTCCACCTATGCATCGATCCTCTCTGTGCTGCAGGATCGCAATTACGTCCGGCTGGAGAAGCGCCGCTTCCTCCCCGAGGACCGTGGCCGACTGGTCACCGCGTTCCTGATCAGCTTCTTCGAGCACTACGTCGATACCGGCTTCACCGCCTCGATGGAGGAGAAGCTGGACGACATCGCTGGTGGCACCGTCGAATGGCGGGCGATGTTGCGCGCCTTCTGGGAGGAGTTCTCTCACGCAGTCGATCAGACCAAGGACCTCAAGATCAGCGACGTGATCGCGGCACTGGACGAGGACCTGGGGCCGCATTTCTTTCCGCCACGCGCGGACGGATCGGATCCACGCGCCTGCCCGGCCTGCGGCAACGGCCGCCTCGGCCTGAAGCTCGGGCGCTACGGCAGCTTCATTGGCTGCTCCAACTATCCGAACTGCCAGTACACCCGGCGCCTCGCGATCGAGACCGGGGAGGACCAGGGAGAAACCCTGAAAGAGGGTATGCGCGCGCTCGGCGAGCATCCTGACACCGGCGAAGAAATTACCGTTCGCCGAGGGCCTTACGGACTGTACGTGCAGCTGGGTGAGAACGGCGAGGAAAAGGGAAAAAAGGCACCAAAGCCACGCCGAACCACACTGCCGCGGGGCATCGACGGCGAGCAACTGACGCTCGAACAGGCGGTCGGTCTGCTGTCGCTGCCGCGTGACGTCGGTCGCCATCCGGAGACCGGAGAGATGATCCAGGTCGGGATCGGGCGCTTCGGACCGTACGTGCGCATGGGCGCAATCTATGGCTCGCTCGATCGCGATGACGACGTGCTGTCAGTCGGGATCAACCGGGCTGTGGACCTGATAGCCCGCAAAATGGCGAGTATACGCACGCTGGGTCATCATCCAGCGGACAAGGAACTCGTCGCGGTGCGCAAGGGCCGCTTCGGTCCTTACGTGCAGCACGGCAAGACGGTGGCCAACCTGTCACGTGGTGTAATGATGGAGGATGTAACGCTGGACCAGGCAGTGGCACTCCTGGCGGAGAAGGGAAAACAATTGCGTCCACGCGGCGCCGGGCGGCGGGGGCGCGGTGCGACGGCAGACAAGCCAAAGCAGGCGGCCGCAGCGACGGCGCCCGAACCTGCGCCGCGCAAGAAGGCAGAGACCCCGGCGGCCGAACGGCGCAAGGCGAAACCCAAGCGCGCCGCCAGCAAGACCACTGGCAAAGCCTCGCGGAAGAGGAAGGCGGCAGCGCGTGCGAGCAAGCCGGCCGCGCAGCGGCAATAAGACGGCACGAACGCGGGAACTGCGGCGGCGGCCGACGCGCCTGCCCGAGACCACGGTTCTCATCATTACCGGAACGGATGAGGATGGAGATGCGATCGCCCGACCCGCCAGCTGGGATGCCGGTGATGGCCCTGCGCCTGTCATCTTCATGGCCGCCGAGCCGCGCGGACGCCCGGCGCTGGCCCCTGGCGAGCGAGTGCTTGCCCGACTGAAGCCGGTCGGACGCGATCGCTACGAAGGACGCACCATCCGTCGGCTCGCCGAAACACCAGGCCGCATTCTGGGTGTCTATCACCGCCAGGCGCACGGTGACGGACGCATTGTCCCCACCAATCGCCGCGCCAAGGCGGAATGGCTGGTGCCGCCGGGGGAGGACGGTGGGGCGCACCAGGGCGAGATAGTCCTCGCCGAAGCCTTGCCACACCACCACCATCTCGGCCTGAGGCCGGCGCGCATCGTCCAGCGCCTTGGCCCGATGAGCGATGCCCGCGCGGTCAGCCTGATCATCATCCACACGCACGACATTCCGCACGAGTTTCCGCCCGCAGCCGTCGACGAGGCGCGACACGCCCGCGCCGTACCACTGGGGCGCCGCGATGATCTGCGCGACATCCCTCTGGTCACCATCGATGGCGATGACGCGCGCGACTTCGACGATGCAGTACCATGCGGAACCGGATGGGACGGGCTTTCGCCTGATCGTGGCGATTGCCGACGTCGCCCACTACGTGCGAGCCGGATCCGCTCTCGACCACACGGCCTCGATCCGTGGCAACAGCGTGTATTTCCCGGATCGGGTCGTACCAATGCTGCCCGAGCCGTTGTCCAACGGCTGGTGCAGCCTGCGGCCAAGCGAGGACCGTGGATGCCTGTTCGTCGAACTGCGGATCGATGCCAAAGGGCAAAAGATCGGCCACCGGTTCGGCCGCGGCCTGATGCGAAGTGCGGCGCGACTGACTTACGATGAGGTACAGCGCGAACACGACTCAGGCGCGCGCAGATACAGCCATCTCTACGCGGCGTTTCATGTCCTGTTTGCAGCGCGGCAGGCGCGCGGCAGCCTCGATCTAGACCTGCCGGAGCGCCGGGTGGTGCTCAATGAGGATGGCACCGTGCGCAGCGTTGCACCGCGTCCGCGCCTGGACAGCCATCGGCTCATCGAAGAGTTCATGGTGCTGGCCAATGTCGCTGCCGCCGAGGAATTGGAAAAGCGGCACCAGCCTGTGGTGTACCGAGTGCACGCGCCGCCTTCGAAGGAAAAGCTTGCATCGCTGCGAAGCTTTCTGCACGGGCTCGGCGTCTCGCTGCCGCCCGGCGACCAGGTGCACCCGCGGGATCTGGACCGTGTGCTGCGCCGTGTTGCTGATACGCCGGAAGCGCCACTGGTCAATGAGGTTATGCTGCGCAGCCAGTCGCAGGCCGAGTACAGTCCGGACAATATCGGCCATTTCGGCCTCGCGCTGCCACGCTATGCGCATTTCACCAGTCCAATCCGCCGCTACGCCGATCTGCTGGTGCACCGCGCGCTGATCCGGGGACTGCATCTCGGCACCGGCGCGCTGACCGCAGACGAAACTGAAAAGTTACCAGGTACAGCGCAACACATCACGATGACTGAGCGCCGTGCGCAGCTGGCAGAACGTGACGCGATCGACCGTTACCTTGCTGCATATATGGCAGATAAAGTTGGCGAGAATTTCGCAGCACGAATTTCAGGTGTGACGCGCTTCGGCCTTTTCGTCACAGTCGCGGAAAGCGGCGCCAGTGGTCTGGTGCCGCTGCGGTCGCTGCCGGTCGATGCGTGGCAGTATGATGAAAGGGAGCAAGCGCTGAAAGGACGCCGGACGCATCTTGCGTTTCAGCTGGCGCAGGAGGTCGAGGTGCAGTTGGCCGAGGCCAGTCCCGTCACTGGAGGGCTGGTGTTCCATATACAGCAAGGTATGCCCGAGCCTCGACGGGGCAAACAGCGGAAGGGTGCACCGCGGAGACCACGGTGATCCGCGTCGGTGCGCTGTTCGTTCTGTTGCTCGTCGTTCCCGCGGAAGCCCAGCGGGGAGCTGCGTCGCCAACGTTTGATGCGGCGCTTGTCGGCAATGTCTACGCCACCGCGCTGACCTTCATGGCGCCGCGCACGCTGGAACCGGTTGCGGTGCCGCAGCTCACCATCTGGGGCCTGCGAGGCCTGACCGCGCTGGACCCCGAGCTGACCTCGGAGTTGCGCGACGGCAAGCTCCGGCTGATGGCACGTGATCGGGTCATCGCACTGTTGCCGTCACCACCGGACACCGATATCGGCGGCTGGGCGGCCATCGCGGCGCAGTTTGCACTGACAGCGGCTCAGAGTTCCCCGCTTGTGCTGCGAGCTGGCAGCCAGGGCGTCATTCAGAGCTTCTTCGACGAACTGTTCAATCATTTGGACCCCTACTCCCGTTACGTGCCGCCGAGTGATGCGAGTGAGGATCGCGAACGGCGCGTCGGCCAGGCCGGCGCTGGCCTACGCCTTATCCGGCGCGGCTCCGCAATCGTAGTGGCGGAAGCTGTCGCGGATGGCCCAGCGGCACTCGCCGGTGTTCGACCAGGCGATGTGATCCTGGCGGTGGATGGCGAAACAACGCAGGGCAAGGACGCTGTCAGCGTCATGACCTCGATCGCCGGACCAGAGGCCACCAGCGTCACCCTGACCTGGCGGAGCCGCGACGGACGCCGGCACAACGCGAACCTAGAGCGTGCTCTGGTGCCGCCCGAGACCGTATTCACGCAGCGTCTCGCCGAGGTGCTGGTCATCCAGGTGACAGCTTTCAATCATTCAACCGATACCCACCTCGCCCGAGCGATCGAACAGGGTCTCGCTAATCTACATACCCCTGCAGGCATCGTGCTGGACCTGCGAGGCAATCGCGGCGGTGTGCTGCGGCAGGCAGTCACTGCGGCCGACGCGCTGCTACCGGCCGGGATTGTCGCAACCACCGCTGGCCGGGACCCGGAGGCAAACCGCATCTGGCGATCCAGCGCCGGCGAACTCGTGCCCGGGATGCCGATCGTCGTTGTCGTGGATGGCCGCACCGCAAGTGCCGCAGAGGTCCTGGCGGCCGCGTTGGCCGACCGCGGGCGTGGCGTCGTGGTTGGCAGCTCCACCTTAGGCAAAGGGCTCGTGCAGACGATCACACCACTGCCTGACGGCGGCGAGCTGTTCATCACCTGGAGCCGAATCCTTGCGCCGCGCGGCTGGCCGATCCAGAGCCTGGGTGTTCTGCCGCAGGTTTGCACCAGCCTCGGGCAGGCCGCGCTGAGCGCTGAACTTGCCGCCCTGGCGCAGGGGCAGCAACCGATGTCCCAGGCGCTTGAAATCCACCGCGCGGCGCGGGCACCCCTGCAGCCCACCGAAACCCTGGCGATCCGCAACTACTGTCCGGCAGCCGAAGGGCGAGACGCGGATCTTGAGGTTGCCCGACTTCTGATCCGCGATCCTGCCGCCTATGCGGCCGCACTATTCCCGCCGATCAATACGACCGGGCCGATCTCCTCGGCCAGCGGTGCGCGATGACCGCGCTTGACCGCAGAGGGCTGGAACCGCATGTTCTGTCGAGCGAGAGGACCCAGCGATGGCGAAGACCAATACGATCCAGATCAAGCTCGTTTCGAGCGCTGATACGGGCTTCTTCTACGTCACCAAGAAGAACGCGCGTACTCAGACCGGCAAGCTGGAGCTGAGGAAGTACGATCCTGTCGTGCGAAAGCACGTGCCGTTCCGGGAAGGGAAGATCAAGTAGCGCCGCCGCTCCCAGGCGCCAAAGGAACGGCGATTTCGACACGGTTGCGCCCACCGCGTTTCGCGGCATACAGCGCGAGGTCTGCGGCGTGGAGCAATGCCTCCGGTGTGCTGGGCACCGCCCCCTTGCTCGCGACGCCGATACTGACGGTCAGGCGATAGCGCCCCACCGCATCCCAGGTAACACCTGTCGTCTCGATCGCTGCGCGAAGTCTCTCGGCAGCCGCTGTCGCGTCCTCCAAGCCGATGCCTGGCATGACGACGACGAATTCCTCGCCGCCATAGCGTGCCACTGAGTCGAAGACACGCGTGTTCGCGCGCAGCACGTCGGCGACCGCACGGAGTGCTCTGTCGCCAATGGCGTGCCCGTACTCGTCGTTCACCGCCTTGAAGTGATCGACATCGATCATCAGCAACGCGAGGTCACGGTTCGGACCGGTTTCCATGAGCCCGCGCAAGTGCCGCATCAGGTAACGTTGATTGTAGAGGCCGGAGAGCGGATCGATCAGCGCCATCTCCAGCGCCGTGCCGAGATCGCTGCGCAGCCGGTCCTGGTAGAATTTGCGCCTGATCTGGTTGCGTGCGCGGGCGCGCAGCTCGTTCTCATCAAGTGGCAGCATCAGCCAGTCATTCGCGCCGAGATCGAACCCGCGCAGGATGGTACCGCGCTCCTCCGGTTCGGCAACCAGCAGTACCGGCGTATCGCGCGTGGGATCGGCCGCACGCAGGGATGACGCCAGCTTGAGCGGATCTTCCTCGATCAACGACAGACTGAGCACGATAAGGTCGAACGGAACCGCAGCGGACAGCTTCAAGGCCTCGACGCCGGTTCGCGCCCGGTCAGCGACAATCCCGTCGCGCGCCAATGCGTCCTGGATTGTCTGGGCACCGAGGTCCCAATCGTCCACGACCAGTGCGCGTGCGCCCGCGACCGCCGGTGGCGTGACGCAATCGCTGGTCAGCCCCATCGCTCGGGCAGTCTCGCCGCGCGCGCGCCATTCATCGAGCAGCCGCTTGAGCCGGACCAGGCTGCGCACCCTGGCCATCAGGGTCTCGTACTCTACCGGCTTGGTCAGGAAGTCGTCGGCTCCCGACTTCCAAACCCTGCAGCCGCTCTGACGGTTCGCCAAGTGCGGTGATCATGACTACGGGAATGTGCAGTGTGGTCGCGTCCTGTTTGAGACGCCGACAGCACTCGAAGCCATCCATGCCTGGCATCATGACGTCGAGCAGGATGAGATCCGGCTGCCAGTCCCGCGCCATGCGCAGCGCCTCGAACCCGTCCTTCGCGCTGGCAACCTGATAGTACTCCGCCGAAAGCTTTGCCTCGAGCAGCCGAGTGTTGGCGGGGACGTCGTCGACGATCAGGATCCTCGCGGTCATCGGCGGCTGCTTCGCCTTCGCTGCTTCAAGGTGGCACTCATGCCGGCCTCTTATCGCCACCAACCTTAACTGAGGGTTGCATTTGGGAAAAGCGAAGCGGGTTATATGGCTGTGACGGAATTTGCTGCCCTACCATCGCAGGAGCAGCCGGGTAGTGAACCTAACCGTATTCTTTCGCCGCTGGCTGGCGAACCCCGCCGGGGCACCAGGCCGTGACGTTCTGCACTACACTACAGCTACTGCATCACCTTGCCATTGCCCCGGCGCTGGCTGCGCGGCGTGAAGCCTGGGCGCCGCTCAACTTTCCGCCGCCAGCGTGTGGCGCTACGTTCCGAGCCACCAGTGGATTGATGGTGCGTCGTCGGGTGGTGTTATTGGCCGCCTGAATGTTGCGCCTTGCTCCCTTCGGCTTCGTCCTGTTGTGGGCCTCGTCCTTCATCGCGGCGCGCGCCGGCCTGCGGTTTCTGTCACCGCTTCTGTTCGTCACGGTGCGGCTGGTGCTGGCGGCGGCGGTCCTCTTGGGCCTGGCTCTGTTGCTGCGGCGGCCCTGGCGCGGACTTGCCGGACGCTGGGGCCATTGTGCGGTCGCCGGCGTGCTGACCAATACCGCGCTGCTGATGACGGCACACTACGCCATGGTCCGTACGGCTGCGGCACCGATCGCGTTGGTACAGACGCTCAATCCACTGCTGACCGCGCTGCTCGCCTGGCCGCTGCTGGGAGAACGCCTGCGCGCCACGCAATGGCTGGGACTGCTGCTGGGAGCCGGGGGTGTCGTGCTTGTGGTCGGTCTGGCAGCGGCGCGAAGCCCGGCGGAACTCAACGGCCTGATCCTGACGGCCGGCGGGGTCGTCGCACTGTGCGCCGGGACGCTGTATTTCGGGCGCTTCTGCCGCGGCGTGCCGATCGTCGAGGGGACGACGGTGCAGTTGCTCGCTGCCGCGGTTGCCGGCATCGCTGCCACTGCAATCTTCGAGACGCCACACGCCGTGTGGAGCGATCAGGTGATTGGCGCCATTGCCTGGAATGCCGGCGCAGTATCGCTGGGCGGCATGGCGCTGTACTACCTGATGCTGATGCACGGAACAGCAGCGCGCGCCACCGCGAACTTCTATCTGGTCCCAGGCACGGCCGCGCTCATGGCCTGGGTTTTCCTGGGCGAGCGTCTATCGGCTCTGACGCTGATCGGACTCGCCGTATCGTCACTGGGGTGCTGGCTGGTCAGTCGGCGGGGAGAAGAGCGAGTTCAACCGCAGGAAAGGATCATGCCTCACCCCCTCCCCCCAACCTCCTCCCGCGAGGGGAGTGGTAGACGGGCGTAGCTATCGCACCGCGAACTGTGTCTTGCCGAACATGATCTCGCGTTCGGCATCGGTCATACGCCTTTGCGCTGATACTCGGGCAGCACAGCAACACCGCGTTGTACCGCCGGCCGTGCTGCCACCGCATCGTGCCATCGCTTCACATTCGGATAGTCGTCCAGGTCAATGTTGCGGCGCTCGGGATTGCGGATCCATGGAAACGTGATGATGTCAGCCAGGCTGTATTCGTCACCGGCCAGCCAGGTCGCCTGCGCCAGTCGCTTGTTCAGCGCGCGATGCAGCCGCGCGACCTCGTTGGTGTAGCGTTCAATCGCATAGGGAATCTTCTCGACGGCATAATTCGCGAAGTGGTTGTACTGGCCAAACATCGGCCCGATCCCACCCATCTGAAACATCATCCATTCGAGACATTTGTAGCGGCTGACCGGATCCTGCGGGATCAACTTGCCACCGGTCTTTTCGGACAGGTAGATCATGATTGCGGCTAACTCGAACAAGGCAAGTCGGCCGCCGCCTGGGCCGTCGGGATCGACGATCGCCGGAATCCGATGGTTCGGTGTGATCGCCAGGAATTCCGGCTTGAATTGGTCACCCTTACCTATGTTGACCGGGATCACCTTGTAGGGCAGCTCGAGTTCCTCGAGCGTGATGTGCACCTTGTGACCGTTCGGCGTCGGCCAGGTCCAGACTTCGATCATTTCGTCCTCCCTGCTGGCTGCTGGAGAACGATAGACGCAAGCGCGCGCTATGGGCCAGAGGAGCAGACAGCTCAGGCGTTGCCGGCAAGATAATCCACTGCAGCCTGCACGCCGCCTGGCTTATGCGGCACGCCGGCCGCACGCAGGCCGATCTCCACACCACCAAGCGTGCCGATCAGTTGCAGGTCACCGAAGTCGCCGAGATGGCCAATGCGGAAGACGCGATCCTTCAGAATGCCGAGGCCGTTGCCAAGGCTCATGTTGCACTTCTCCAGAATGGTCGCACGCAGCGCATCGGCGCTGTGCCCCTCCGGCACGCGCACCGCTGTCAGCGACGATGAGTAGTGCCGCGGATCGGCGCATTGGATCTCGAGGCCCCAGGCGCGCACTGCCCGGCGCGTGGCCTCGGCGTGTCGGTCATGACGCGCAAAGACATTCGCCAGCCCTTCCTCCAGCAGCATCTTCACCGCTTCATTCAGGCCGAACAGCAGATTGGTGCCCGGTGTGTAAGGGAAGTAACCGGTCTTGTTCGCCTCCAGGATTGGCCGCCAATCCCAGTAGCTGCGATGCAGCTTCGCGGTTTCGGCCGCTTTCAGCGCCTTGTCACTGATCGCGTTGAACGACAGACCAGGCGGCAACATCAGTCCCTTCTGCGAGCCAGCGACCGTCACGTCGACGCGCCATTCATCGTGCCGATAGTCGATCGAGGCCAGCGACGAAATGGTATCCACCAGCAGCAGCGCCGGATGGCGCGCCGCGTCGATCGCACGTCGCACCTCGTCGATGCGCGAAGCACACCCGGTCGATGTCTCATTGTGCACAACGCAGACCGCCTTGATGCTGTGCGCCTTATCGTCAGTCAGCGCTGCGCCGATCGCGTCCACATCGGCGCCCCGGCGCCAGTCCGTGTCGATGAAGATCGGTTTGAGGTCGAGCCGTTGCGCCATCTCGTTCCACAGCGTGGCGAACCACCCGGTGCGGCACATCAACACCGTGTCACCGGGTGATAGCGTGTTGGTCAGTGCGGCCTCCCAGGCGCCGGTGCCGGAGGCGGGATAGATCACGACCGGGCCGCTGGTCTGGAAGATCGCGCGAAGGTTGGTCAGGATTTCCAGACCCAGTTGGCCGAAGCCTGGCCCACGGTGGTCGATTGTTGGGTTGTCGATCGCGCGCAGGACGCGGTCGGGAACGTTTGTAGGTCCCGGGATCTGCAGGAAATGCCGGCCGGCGTGGTGCTGGGTCATGCGGTGCATTGTGGTCGCAGGCGCGACAGGAGACAATCAGCGGCATGCACGACACTGATTTGCCCCTGCGTCAGCAGGACCATGCCGCGGGCATTCGTACCCGTCTCGCCGAACGCCTTCGCAAAGAAATTCGCGGCGACGTGCTGTTCAGTCGCGCCGACCGCGGACGCTACGCCACTGATGCCTCGATTTACCAAGTGCAGCCAATCGGCGTGGTCGTGCCGGAGGAGATCGCCGATGTTGCGGGCGCGATGGCGATCGCGCGAGAAGAGGGTGTGCCCGTGCTGGCACGCGGCGGCGGTACCAGCCAGTGCGGTCAGACGGTCAACCGCGCGCTGGTGATTGATTGTTCGAAGTACTTGCGCCGCATTCTGCACGTCGATCCTGAGGCGCGCAGCGCACTGGTGGAGCCGGGCGTCGTATTGGCCCACCTGAACGCGGCGCTGCGCCAACACGGGCTGTTCTTCCCGGTCGACCCTTCAACGCATGCGCGATGCACGATCGGCGGCATGACTGGCAACAACTCCTGTGGTTCGAAGTCGATCCGCTACGGTCTGATGGCAGACAATGTGCGGGCGATCGATGCGATTCTCGCCGATGGTACACAACACAAGTTCGGCCTGCTGCCGGACAACATCGGCGCCGATGTGCCGCGCAGCCTTTCCGAGCTGATCCAGCGACTGCGCGTACTCGGGGCGACAGAGGCCGAAGAGATCGCGGCGCGGTTTCCGTCGCAGCTACGACGCGTGGGTGGCTACAATATCGAGGTACTGACACCGGTGGCGCGCCTTGCCGGCCAGGAGAACCTGGCGCGTCTGCTGGTGGGATCGGAAGGCACCCTCGCCTTCTCCGCCGCCATTGAGCTGGCGCTGCAGCCTATCAAGCCACGCAAGCTGTTGGGCATCTGCCAGTTCCCCAGCTTTCGGAAAGCGATGGAGGCGGCACAGCACATCGTGCAGCTCGATCCCGAGGCGGTGGAGTTGGTCGATCGCACCATGATCGATCTCGGCCGCGGTATTCCGATTTTCCGGGCCACCATCGACCGGATGCTGATCGGCGAGCCCGCCTCGCTGCTGATCGTCGAGTTCCATGGCCACGAAGATGCACCGTTGGCGGCCAGGCTGGACGAGCTCGAAGAGTTGATGGGGGATCTCGGCTATCCGAATGCGGTCGTGCACGCGAGCGACACCGCGTTTCAGAACGACATTGCCGCGGTGCGCGAGGCCGGTCTCAATATCATGATGTCGATGAAGGGCGATGCGAAGCCGGCCTCCTTCATC
This sequence comes from uncultured Alphaproteobacteria bacterium, assembly GCA_963850535.1. GTDB lineage: Bacteria > Pseudomonadota > Alphaproteobacteria > Acetobacterales > Acetobacteraceae > JAMXLO01. Next base: position 152,289 of record CAWKMC010000015.1, read on the forward strand.
GAGGACTGCGCCGTGGATCTGGAGGACCTTGCCGACTACACGGAACGGCTCAACGCGGTGTTCGAGAAGCACGGTACCAAAGGCACCTGGTACGCGCACGCATCGGTTGGATGCCTGCACGTCCGGCCGGTGCTGAATATGAAGAGCCCCAAGGATGTCGCCACCATGCGCGCGGTGGCCGAAGAGTGCTTCGCGCTGGTACGCGAGTACAAGGGCTCGCATAGCGGCGAGCACGGTGATGGCGTAGCGCGCAGCGAATTTCACGAAGCCATGTTCGGTCCGCGCATCGTGCGTGCCTTCGAGGCGGTAAAGGACGCTTTCGACCCGGGCAACATGCTGAACCCTGGCCGCATCGTCCGCGCACCGCGCATGGATGATCGGAGATTGTTGCGCTACCACTGGGGCTACGCGCCGGCTCCAGGTTTTACGCCGAAACTCGACTGGTCGGAGCATCCAGGTCCTCTGGGCGGCATGCTCGGCGCCGTCGAGATGTGCAACAACAATGGCACGTGCCGCGCGTTCGACGCGGGCGTAATGTGCCCGTCCTATCGCGTGACGCGGGACGAGACGCATCTCACGCGCGGCCGCGCCAACACGCTGCGGCTGGCGCTTACCGGGCAACTTGGTGCCGACGCGATGGCATCTGATCCAGTGGCCGAAGCGATGTCGCTCTGCGTATCGTGCAAGGCGTGTCGGCGGGAATGCCCCACCGGTGTCGACATGGCGAAAATGAAGATCGAGGTCCTGGCTGCGCGTGCTGATCGCGAAGGACTGAGCCGCCGGGACCGGCTGATTGCCGATCTGCCGCGCTATGCCCACTTGGCCGCGTAATTTGCACCGCTGCTCAACCTGCGCAATCACGTCCCCGCACTGCGTCGGTGGGGCGAACGCAGGCTTGGCTTCGCCGCCGCGCGTTCCCTGCCCGCCTGGCAGCGCAAGGCGTTCCGCGACGACGAGGCCGCGTCATTTGTGCCGAAATATCCGCGCGGCGAAGTGATCCTGTTCGCCGACACCTTCAATCGCTGGTTCGAGCCGGACAACCTGCGCGCCGCCTTACGGGTGCTGACCGCCGCCGGATATAACGTGCGCATGCCGAAGGTTCGCGGCCGGCCGATATGCTGTGGCCGCAACATGCTCGCCGTCGGACTGGTGGACAAGGCGCGGGACGAGGCGCGGCGCACGCTCGACAGCCTGGGCGATGATCTGCCGGTGATTGGTCTCGAACCGTCTTGCCTGTTGACCCTGCGTGACGAATACCGGTCGCTCCTGCCGGGCGGCGCAACGGACGCTCTCGCCGAACGCTCGTTCCTGCTCAGCGAGTTTCTGGCGCGTGAGAAATCAGGACTGCAGCTGCGACCGTTGGAAGCGACGGCGCATATACATGGTCATTGCCACCAGAAGGCGTTCGGTGCGTTCCCGGCTGCACTGGATACGCTGCGGCAAATACCAAGCCTGACGGTCAAGCCAATCGCCTCGTCGTGCTGCGGAATGGCAGGCGCATTCGGCTATCAAAGTGAGACGCAGGAACAATCGCGCGCTATGGCAGAGGCGGGACTTCTGCCGGCAATTCGCGCTGCCCTGCCTGAGGATTGCATCATTGCTGATGGCACTTCCTGTCGGCACCAGATTCGCGATCTTGGTGGGCGCGAGGCGATCCACTCCGTCCGGTTGCTGGAACGCGCGCTGGCATGACGCCAGAAGAGGTGCTGGAATTCTGGTTCGTCGGCGATCCGGCGACCTACCGCAAGGAGTGGTTTGAAAAGGACGACGGGTTCGACGCAGCTTGCCAACGTTTCGCTGACGCGCTGCGGGACGCGAAGAGCGGCAGGTTCGATCGCTGGGAGGAAACACCACGCGGCGCGCTGGCGCTGATAATTTTGCTGGATCAGTTCTCGCGTAACCTGCATCGCAACTCACCGGAGGCATTCGCCGCCGACGCCAAAGCCCGTGACATCGCGCGGGCGACGATCGTCAGGAATTTCGACCTGGCGCTGGGGCCGATGGAACGCATGTTCATCTATCTACCATTCGAACATTCCGAGGACCTCGCGGACCAGGACGCCGCTGTGCGGCTGTACACGCTGCTAGGCGAGGAGATGGTTCAGTATGCAGAGGACCATCGCGCGGTCATCCGCAGGTTCGGCCGTTTCCCGCGCCGCAATGCTGCGCTTGGTCGCACCAATACGCGCGAGGAATTGGATTACTTGGCGCAGCCGGATTCCAAGTTTTAGTTGACCTAAAAGCTGCCGGTCGACGAAGAACAATGCGGCTCGTCGCTCGACCTCAGGCTGGCTGAGCGGGCAATCAAGCACCCTGACGGCAAAGGGCTGCCGTCAGGGTGGCCTCGCAGCCGCTATCGCACAACGACCCGCCCGGTCAGCCAATCGACGCCAATTGCGACAACCCGCTCGCCATCGCGCAGCACGATTCGAGCCCCGGATGACCCGCCATCCGGCGTAAAGACGACGCGCCGGTTGCCCTCAGGTGCCACACCGGCGGACCACATCGTCGGTGCATCTCGGTCGAGGCTATAGCCACCTCTATCGAGCGCGAACACCACTGTCCGTTCCTCGGCGATCGCACGTGATCGCGCCAGACGCAAAGCACCCGCGACCCGGCGCGCAGCCGCATCAAGCTCCAGTCGCTGGCTTTTTACTGGCCCATGCGTGAAAACGAGCCCCAGCGCCAGGGCAAACACAGTAAGCACCACAAGCATTTCGACCAGGGTGAAGCCTGCTGCTGCACGGGTCTTCATCGCGTCGCGCGAAGCCACGGGCCCTTGTTCAGGAAGCGCACGACGTAGCCTTCTGACAGCGCTCGGACGCTGAACATGTATTGCTCGCAACGCCATAGCGGCATGCCATCGGCACGGTAAGTGTTGTAGCTAAGGGTTGATACACTTACCGCACACCACACCGTATTTGGCAGTGATGTCGGCTGCTCGGCCATCAACCGAGGCTCAATCCGCGCATAGTAGTCTCGCTGGCTGATTTCGCGCGACATCGCGTCCAGCACTGATGGCACGATACAGATCGGCCGTTGTTGGCCGGCGACGGCGACTGACGTTTGAGCCAGCAACAGTACCGGCACAAGCACGGCGCCGAGGCGGATCATGCGCCGTCTCCATTCATCAGCCATCCGCCATGCATCCAGATCAGCCAGAATGCGAGTGCAAGGCAAGGACCAAACGGCAAGGCCATGCCGGCGTGCAATCGGCGACCCTGCACCGCCAGACACGCTGCCATCGCAAACCCAAGGAGCGCGGCGATCAGCAAGACATAAGGCAAGTCTGCCAAACCCAGCCAGGCCCCTGCCGCACCCAGCAGCTTGGCGTCGCCGCCGCCGATCCCTTCGCGCCCTCTTATCATGCGATAGCTCCATGCGATGCCACGCAGGCTCAGGTATCCGGCTCCCGCACCTGCGGCGTGCGGTCGTCGCGTCGGCCGGACTCACCGTCAAAGTGAAAGCCAGCCCGGCCAGCAGCAGCGGCAGCGTGAGCACATCCGGAAGCCACATGTAGCGAAAGTCGATCCAGCCCAGCGTCAGCAATGTCCAACCGAGCGGCAAGTCGAGCCACAGAAGGGCCGGGTCCGCTTCCGCCAGAACCGCCCAGATGGCGACCAGAACCGCGGCTACCTCGATCATCAAGTGAAACGGCGAGATCGCCGCGCCGCAGCGTCGGCACCGACCGCGCTGCAGGATATAGCTCGCCAGCGGCACGAGCTCGGGATACCGACAAAGCGGCGCCGCACGCTTCGCATCTCGAGCGGGCAAAGGCGACGGGCCGACCTTCGGGCAGACGTCGGATCAGCACCCCGAGGAAGCTGCCAACGAACGGCGCCGCGGCCGATGATCGAACCAAGCCGATAGCATCTCCGATCCTCGCTGCTGGTCGCCAAGGTGTCATTTGCCTCGCCGCGGAAGGTCGAAACACAATGTAGCGACCATGCACAACACGCGCGAGTAGTCCCATTTGCAGCCTGGACCTCGGCCGAAACAGACGATGGACGCACTTGCCGGACTGCTCGATCGCCAACGGGCCAGTGCGACGATCGGACGATCGAGCGCGGCGGTCGCGTGGCCGCTGAGACCGGGCAGCGACTGGACAGCCGTGCTGATACAGCTGGGCCTGCTGACGGAACGCGGTCTTGCGGAGAGCTATGCAGCCCTGCTCAAGCTGCCGATGGCGACACCGCCGCGCTATCCTCCCACCGAGCCGTTGCTCGCCGACGTGCTGACGCCGCGCTTCCTGCGCCAGGCGCGCGCCTTGCCGGTCGCTGTCGAAGATGGGGCGCTGGTGCTCGCGACGGCTGATCCGCTCGACGAATTCACGCCTGCCGCCGTTGCGTCGGCCTGCGGCCGGCGCGTCAAACTTGAAGTAGCCGTGCCAATTGAACTGGAGGCAGCACTCGAGCGGCTGTATCCGGCCGACCGCGAGGCGGACGAGGCGCAATCGGGCGCAGGACAGCCGCTGGAGGAAGATGCCGAACGACTGAAGGACCTGGCCAGCGAGGCGCCGGTGATTCGGCTGGTCAATCAGCTCATCACGCGGGCGGTCGAGACCAATGCCTCCGACATTCATGTCGAACCATTCGAGGATCGGCTGCGCGTGCGCTACCGCTACGACGGCGATTCTGCACGAGGCGGACAATCCGCCCAGTCCGGCTCACCGCGGCGATCACGTCACGGATCAAGATCATGGCGCGGCTGGACATCGCTGAGAGGCGGCTGCCGCAGGATGGTCGCATCCGACTGGCGGTTCGCGGACAGGAGGTCGACTTCCGCGTCTCGACCGTGCCTTCGCTGCATGGCGAGACGGTAGTACTGCGAATTCTCGACCGCGCCGCGGTCGCGTTCGACTACGGTAAACTGGGACTGCCGCCGGCGGTGATCAGCCGGTTCCGTGATGCGCTGGCGCTGCCGAATGGCATCGTGCTGGTCACCGGTCCGACCGGGAGCGGCAAGACCACTACGCTGTACACTGGACTGCTGGCGCTGAACTCCGTGGAACGGAAGATCGTCACCGTCGAGGACCCGATCGAATACCGGCTACACGGCATCACTCAGATGCAGGTGCATGAGCAGATCGGCCTGACATTCGCAGAATTCCTGAGCGCCATCGTGCGGCAGGATCCGGACGTCATCATGGTCGGTGAGGTCCGCAATCAGGAGACCGCTCAGGTGGCCGCGCAGGCGGCGCTGCTGGGCCGACTGGTGCTGTCGACGCTGCACACCAATTCTGCCGCCGCAGCGGTGACGCGACTGCGGGACATGGGCTTGGAGGACTATCTTCTGGCAGCGGTATTGCGCGGCGTTCTGGCGCAGCGCCTGGTGCGCCGGCTGTGCCAATCGTGTCGGCGTCCGGCACCGGCGCCAGCCGAACTGATCGATCGCTTCGATCTGGCACGGCATTGCAGCGGCGAAACACTGATGCTGTATCATCCCGTCGGCTGTGTCGCCTGTCGGCAAACCGGATATCGCGGCCGTTTCGCCATCGCCGAGTTCCTGGTTCTGAACGCGGAGATCGAGCATCTTATCTTCGCGCGCGCCGACCATAACAGCATCGAACGCGCTGCGATTGCCGCAGGCATGGCGCCGCTGCTGCAATGCGGACTGGATGCCGTGCTAGCAGGCGAAACGACGATAGAGGAAGTGGTGCGCAGCGTTAGGGCGGAAACCTGAGCGGATGCCCGAGTTCCGTTACCGTGCGATCGGTCCCACTGGCGAGGTCCAGACGGGCGTCATGGACGCTGCAACGGAAGCCGAAGTGGTGGCGCGCTTGCAGCGCCAGGGCAGCATACCGATGCGCGCCGAACCGGCGCAAAGCGGTTCATGGCTGGCTGGATTGCTGCGCGTCGAATTTGCAACCCACCGAGGCCTGCGGCAGCAGGAGGCAGCCGACTTGATCCGCGAACTGGCCACCATGCTTGGTGCGGGGCAAGATCTGGATCGTGCCTTTGTCTATCTGCGTGAGACCGCACCAAACGCCCGTGTCGGCGCGACAGCTGAGGGACTGCGCAATATCGTGCGCGACGGCAGCGCACTGGCTGACGCAATGGCGCGCTATCCGCGCGGTTTCTCACGCCTGCACGTGGCGATGGTGCGCGCCGGCGAAGCGAGCGGGCAGTTGGCGCCGACGCTCGCGCATCTGGCTGACCTGCTCGAACGCCAGCACCGGCTTGCCGCCTCGGTCACCTCGGCACTCATTTATCCTTGCCTGCTCGTTGTTGCGGCGATCGGCGCCATCACACTGTTGCTGACCAAGGTGCTGCCGCAATTCGTGCCGCTTTTTGCGCAGAGCGGCGCGAATCTGCCGGCGTCGACACAGATGCTGATCGCGGCGGGGGACTTTATAGCACAGAACGCAATATTCATTCTGCTCGGCATTGCACTGCTGGCGCTGCTGACCCGCGCCGCATACCGGCTCCCGCAGTCGCGGCTGCTGATCGATCGAATGATGCTGCGGCCGCCGATTGTGGGCACTTTGCTGCGTGAGATGCTGGCGGCGCGCTTCACCCGCGTTCTTGGGACCTTACTGGTCAACGGCGTATCTTTGATCAATGCCTTGGGGCTGGTCCGAGATGCACTAGGCAATCATGCGGCTGTCGCGGCGCTGGATCGTGCTGCCGCCAGTGCCCGCGCCGGTGGAGGACTATCGTTGCCGCTGGCAGAGGCCAAGGTATTTCCGCTGCGTACCACGCATCTGCTCCGCCTGGGGGAGGAGAATGCCGAGCTGGGGGCCATGGCACTGCGCGTGGCGGACATCCATGAGGAGCGTACCCGCGTTATACTGCAACGAATGGTTGCGCTGCTGGTACCGGCGATCACGATCATCATGGGAATCGCTGTAGCTGGTATCGTCACCTCGCTGCTCAAGGCAATGTTGAGCTTGAACGACTTGGCTGCCGGGTGATATCGCGCCCGAGGGGAGGAAACATGGTGGCTGCGCTGAATGCTCGCGGCGGCTGCGTGTCGCCCAGTATGGGGCAGTAAATGATCATTGCAGCGACGCTGCGTGAGGTCGCTCTGTGGTGGCTCAGGCAAATGCGAAGCTTGCTGCCCGAGCGGTTGCTCCCAGACGCGTGGCGCGGCGATGCGCTTGTAGTTGAGGTATCGGATCCATCCGAAAAACCGACTGTCCGGCTCACACAGCGAAGGCGCCAGCGGGAGATACCACTTGGTGACTTCAAGCTGGACGACGCAGGACGCCAGGCGGCGAGTTCGGTAATCCCTCGACCCGCCCGGCGGATCATCTTGCGGCCTGATCCTGGCGCTGTGCTGCAGCGCCAGGTTACGCTGCCGCTAGCGGCGGAGCACGACTTGCTGCGGGTGCTCCATTACGAAATGGATGGCCTGACGCCATTCAAGGCCGAACACGTGTTCTGGTCAGCAATAACCGAGCGGCGAAACCGCGAGGCTGGCCGGCTGGAGCTGTCACTCCTGCTTGTACCCAGGTCTCTGGTGCAGTCGGCGATTACGGTCGCGGCGAGCATCGGACTGAGCGTTAGCGCCATCGAGGCAACTACAACCGCAGGCCAGTTGCACCATATCGAACTGGCGTCGTCATCGCGGCCGCGAACGCGCCTGTTGCCGGTGGCCTGGGGAATCGCCGTCGTGCTGGCGGTGGCCGCGCTGGTAACGCCATTCGTTATGCAGTCGCTCGCGCTGCACGCCGTCGATACCAGAATTGCTGCGCTTCAGCCGCGCATCGCGCAGGTGGAGACGTTGCGCAAGCAGATTGCTGCGGGCTCAGCGGGTAAGGATATCATTGCCGCTGAGTACGCTGCGATCGGCGACATCCTGCAGGGTACTGGCCACGGTGACAGACCTGCTGCCGGACGACACCGTGCTGGCGGACCTCTCGTTGCGCCAGGGAAAGCTAAGCATGAGCGGCCAATCGCGTTCCGCGCCGCAGCTGATCCCTGCCATGGCAGGAGATCCCATCCTGCACAATCCCTCATTCGCAGCGCCGGTGACCCGCACACCCGATGGCAAGGCGGACACTTTCGTCGTCCGGGCGGAGTTGAATCCCTGAGATGTTGAGCGCGCTGCCAGAAGGGGTGCGCGGCCGGCTGCTGGCACTTGCTTTGACGGTGACCGCAATCGCTGTGGTGTGGGCCAGCTGCCTGCAACCTTTGATCGATTGGCATGCGTCGCGCGCCGAGGCGCTGGAACAGCGTCGCCTGCTGTTGCAACGCATGACGGCGCTTGCCGCGACCTTGCCGGAGTTGCAACGGCAGTCTTCAGGCGAACATGCACCGGCTGCTGCCCTGCTGGAAGGTCAGTCCGATGCGATCGCCGGCGCTGCGCTGCAGAGCGAGGTGCAGCGAATGGCCGCGAGCGCGGGTTCCGAATTGAACAGCATGGAGATGCTCCCCGGCGAGCCACGCAGTGCCTATCGACGTATTGGGCTTCGCGTGACGACGGCGGCACAGTGGCCGGTCCTGGTCGAGTTGTTACACGCGATCGAGCAGGGATCGCCTCGCATGCTCGTCGATGACCTGCAGCTGCGCGCACCGCCGATCGCGATGCGCACGAGCAACCAGCCGATCAGTGCGGCATTCACGGTCCTGGCGTTTCGCTCTTCCGCTACTGGTGCAGGCCGATGACGGGTCTGGTCGCCGCACTGCTGAGTGCCACGGGGCTCGCCGCCCTTGTTGCATTGGAAGTCGCCAACGCACCGCAGGACACGGTCGGGCCTCTGCCGCCACGGGCGGTTGCCATATCGTCTTTGCCCAAATCAGTCGCCTCCGATCATTCGGGTGAGTGGGTATCCACCATCCTAGGCCGACCCCTGTTCAGCCCCGATCGGCGGCCGTCTTCGACCCCAGCAGCCGTCGCCGGTCTTCCCGGCCTGCCACGCCTGTCAGGCATCATGGTCGGCCCGTTCGGGCGCAGCGCGATCTTCGCGGCGGAAGGCGCAAAGCCGGTCGTGGCGCAGGAGGGCGCTCGGGTCGCGGGATATACCGTAAAGGCGATCGAGGTGACGCAGGTGAGACTGATCGGCCCGAACGGCAATGTCGTGCTGTATCCGACCTTCGCTGCCGCTGCGGCAAGCCGCGTGACCAAGGCGCCATTGCCCAGATGAGCGTCCGCATGTTGATGCTGCTCGCCCTGCTCGGCAGCGTCGTCGGGTGTGAGCGCGCGGAGCAGCCGGCGATACCCGCGCTCCCGGAGTTGCCCGGCAATCCGGGAGTTGCGCCTGCCCGCGTCAACGGCAGCGTTGGCGCGCCCGAGGCGACGCCACCGGCACAAATCTCGTATGGCGCGGCTGGCGACGTTGCGGTCTCGAGAGGCGTGTCGGGGGGCGAAGGCGGTGGCGACGTTTCGCTCGACTTCGCGGACACCGATATTCGCGAAGTGGTGGCACAGATCCTCGGCAACATGCTGAAGGTCAATTACACCATCGACCCAGCAGTGCATGGATCGGCGACACTGCGCACCGTGACGCCATTGTCCCGCGCGCAGCTGCTGCCGACACTGGAGTCGCTGCTGGCGCAGAACGGTGCCGCGATTGTGCAGTCTGGCAGCCTTTATCGCGTCGTGCCTGCGAATCAAGCCGCCAGCGCTTTCGGTTCCGACGGCACCGCCGGTACTGTTGTCGCCCAGTTGCATTACGCCTCGGCCGAGGACCTTGCTAAGGTTCTGCAGCCGTATGTCGGCGAAGGCGGCAAGATTGTCGCCGATGCGGGCCGTAACGCGCTGCTGATTTCCGGTGATCCGTCGGCACGCGCGAGCTTGCTTGGTCTTGTGCAGACATTCGATACCGACATCCTCGGGCGGCAATCCTATGCCTTGTTGCCGGTAAGCGTAGGTGACGTGAAGGATTTTGCCAGTGCGCTGCAGGATGCCATGCGCGGCCAGAGCGGAGGCGCTCTCGCCGGAATGGTACGCGTCGTCCCGCTCACCCGCATCAATGCGGTGTTAGTGGTTTCCCCGCAGTCACGTTACATCGACCAGGCACGCCGCGTTTATGTGCTGATCGATCGAGCGCGACAGCAGACTGTCCGCAGCTGGCATGTGTACTATCTGCAAAACAGCCACGCTGAGGACATCGCCTATGTCCTGCAACAGGCGTTCACGCCAGGCAATGTCACGGCACAACCGACCAGTATCCAGGCTGGCACGCAACGCATGGCCAATGCGGTTGGCGGACTTGGCAATCGGTTCGGTGCCGGTGCCGGTGGCGGTGGCGGCATGCAAGCGGGTTACGGCGGCGGCGGTGGCCTGGGTGGCCTCAGTGCCGGCGGCATCAGCGGCGGTCCCATGGCCGCGGCGGCATCGGGTGGCGGCGCACCCGCATTAGCGACGCCGGGCCCATCACCTCAGCAACAGCAACAGGCGCCAGCGGCCAGCACCAACCCCTTGCTGGGACCGCTGGAGGGCGGCGGGGCAGCGTCCAATCCGGACACGCTGCGCATCATTCCTGACGACCAGAACAATGCCGTCCTGCTTTACGGCACTCAGCGGGAGGTGAACACGATCGAGGCAATGTTGCACAAGGTCGATATCTTGCCGCTGCAGGTCCGCATTGATGCGGTAATTGCCGAAGTCACGCTCAATGACAATCTGCAATATGGCACGCAGTTCTTTTTCAAGGCTGGTGGGCTGAATAGTCTTCTAAGCAACACGGCTCAGAGTACGGCGACCACGCCGACACTGACCCCGTCGCAAGTTTCGCTGAACATGAGCTTTCCGGGCTTTTTCATCGGCGGCCATGGTCTGGGTGGCGCACCGTTCGCCATTAATGCGCTGCAGGCGGTCACGCAGGTGAACGTGCTGTCGTCGCCCGAACTGCTGGTATTGGACAACCAGCCGGCACGGCTGCAGGTCGGCAATGTGGTCCCCTATCTCTCGCAAAGCTCGCAGAGCACAATTACCGCCAACGCACCGATCGTGAATTCGGTCAACTATCAGCAAACCGGCGTGGTGATGGAGGTTACGCCACGGGTGAACAGCGGCGGCCTGGTGACGCTCGACGTCCAACAGGATGTGAGTGAAGTGTCTGGCATCGTTACCACGCCCGGCCTCAACTCACCGACGTTCAATGACCGCAATGTCAGCTCCCGTGTCGTGGTGCAGGATGGCCAGACCATCGGCCTGGCTGGATTAATCCGAGACAGCGCCAACGTGAATAACCAGGGCATCCCCTGGCTGAAGGACGTACCGATTCTGGGCTTCCTATCCGGCACCCAAAACAACACACGGCAGCGCACAGAGCTGCTGATTCTCATCACACCGCATGTCATGCACGACCAGCGCGATGCACTGTCGCTGACGGAGGATCTGCGCGAACAACTGGTCAACGCCGCCGCCGTGCCCGACAGGCTCAACTCTTTGCGCCCGTCCGGTTCGCCAGATCCTGGCGCTCGGATTCGCCGTGATCTTAAGCTGCAGCCATGAGCATCCCGCTGCTGGCCTGCATGGTCACCGTGGCTGCCTATTATCACCTGCCACCGCGCGTGCTGCCGTCGATTCAGGCGGTGGAAGGCGGCGCAGTCGGTGTGGTGCACGGCAATACTGATGGATCGCAGGACCTAGGCCTAATGCAGGTCAACACGCGCTGGGTGACGGGTCTGGCGCAGGTTGCGCAGACCACGCCGGACATGGCGCGTTTTCGGCTGATCCATGAAGGGTGCTTCAATATCGCCGCGGCTGGGGCGATCATGCGATATTACCTCGACGAGGCTCACGGCGATCTGATGCTGGCCGTCGGGTACTATCATTCGCACACGCCCGCCTTCAACATTGCGTATCAGCAAAAGGTTCTGACGTCTGCCTATCGCCTGTTCGGCGGCAGCAAAGCCTCCTCATCCAAGTAGCGGCTTCGGTGCCTGCGCGGCGCAACTGCCATGGGGTTCTACAATATGCCGTATTTCAAATAACGGGCGGATCACGATACGCTCAGCGGCAGCCATCATTAGCGACTTGATCGATGCGTCCTACTTCAACCAAGGCAATGGTGGAGATCAGGATCCCAGCGACTGACGTCGGTACTGCGACCGCGCACGGCCGAGGAGCATTGCGCTCCGTGCTCCTGCATTCCCACGACCCAGCGGGGTTTTACCCTTCTCGAAGCTCTCATTGCCCTTGTCATTGCCAGCCTTGCGCTTGGCGTCCTGTTCAACGCCGGTCTGACCGGTCTGCTTGCCACCCAGGCTGCGTCACAAGACGAGCAGGCCATAGCGCATGCTCGATCACATCTGACACTTGCAGCCAATGCCAGTCCACTGATAGCCGGCGATTGGCAGGGGGATGACGGCGGCGGCTTCGTCTGGCATCTGCGCGTCACGCCAATTGTCAACACCACAGTCCGGCCGGCCTACGCCGTCACGCCACGCGGATCAGCAAGTTTTCCGCTTACTCTATACGCGGTGACGGTTTGGATCAGCTGGGCTGACAGGGGCAACAGGAGAGAAGTCAAACTCGACACGGAACAGATCGGCCAGGGTGCACAATGAGGGGCTCTCGAGGGTTCACGTTGCTGGAGCTCCTCGTGGTCCTCACAATAGTTGGCTTTATTCTTGTCGGATTGGCGCAGGGCCTGCACTTTGGCCTGCTCGCCTGGGCGACCGAAGTTCGACTGTCTGGCCGCAACGATGACTTCAATCCTCTCGACGGCATCGTCCGTCAGTTGATCGAGGGCGCGGATCCTGGCACCGAGATTGATCCGGCGCCGTTCCTCGGCAGCAGAAATCAGCTCCATTGCCTGACGGCGCTGCCGGATGCTGGAACTGCCGGCGGTGTCCGCCGTATCGAGGCGACGTTGCTGGTCAATGCCAGTCATCAGCTGGTACTTCGCTGGCAGCCCTATGTTCATGCGCGCCGTCTGAAACCCGCGCCAGCGGTATCCGAATCTGAACTGCTGCGCGGTGTCTCAGACGTCGAACTGGCGTTCTGGTCCGCTGGCAGTGGCTGGGTCGCTGCGTGGCGCTCGCCAAATCTGCCGACCCTCGTGCGGCTGCGCGTGCGCTTTCCGGCCGGCGACATCCGTCGTTGGCCCGACATCGTCGCCGCACCGCGGCTCGATCGGCCATGACGTGCAGTCGACGGCCGCAACAAGGGTTTGCCTTACTGATCGTGCTATGGACCTTGGGTCTGCTGGCACTGCTCGGCACGCAGCTACTGGCGACCAGCCGGCAGGATATGCAGATCGCGCGCAACCAGCTCGATGCGGCGACACTCGAGGCGGCGGCGAACGGCGCGCTGCAACAGGGGATCTTCAGAGTGCTTGATCGATCCTCCGGCCACTGGAATGCCGATCGCATGATCCACTTGCTTCAGGTTGGCCGGGCGAGAGTGACGGTTCAAATCGAAGATGAGGCTGACAAGGTAAATCCAAGCATCGCCTCACCAGCCCTGCTGCGGGCTTTATTGCTGCAGGTAGGTGCCGATCCTGGGACGGCGGCGGCCGTCGCGGCAAGCATTGTGGATTGGCGCATGGCGAGCAATACGCCAGGCCGGCCAAATCCCATTCTCGCTCGGTATGCTGGCCGTGACTTTGCTCCGCTGGGCGAGCCGTTCTCCAGCGTCGAGGAACTTGGCTCTGTGCTTGGCATGACGCCCGAACTTCTGGGCAGGCTGCGTCCGCATCTGGCGCTATTCACCGATAGTGAGCCTGGAGCAGGCACACGCGATCCCGTTGTCGCCCGCGCACTTACGGCAATCGGTCAGTTCAATGCGAATGTCGAGGAAAGGGGCGAAGAACTCGTGTCGATCATGGCGGAAGCGCGTGACCGGGGTAACGCACATTACGGGCTTCGTGTGGTGGTGCGGACCAATGGCAACCCCGTGGGCCGCCGCTACGAAATTCTATCCTATGAGCGAGTTTGGAACTAATGCAAAGAAACGAAAGCAAGGTCCAACCCCAGAGTTTGGACCTTGCCCATCGGTCGCCACCTGATTCGACGGCTCGGCGTTAGTCTAACGGGTTGCCAACCGCGCACCGACGTCGTCGTCATCGATCGATGACGGCAGGTAGACCGCGATGCAGCCGTTCGCCGGGCAGGGATTGGTCGGGTCCGTGCCGGCAGGGCTGCCGGTTGGCACAAAGCCGATCGGCACGAACACATGATGCGAGAACTTGTCAGCTGCGACCGAATGCGCCGTGGTTGATGTCGGCGCACCATCTCGAACATGAACGTTCTCGCGTCGACAGTGCCCAGGATCGGTGTCACCTTACCGTCCGTCAGCGTGCCGCGGGCAGCGAGGTAATAATGCTGCGAGGCGGGATCGAACCATACCTCGTCGTTGCCGCCTGCATCGGTGATGTTAGCGATGACGTCGCCATTGTCGATGCTGATGATGAGTGTCTGGGTTGTGGCAACCGTCCCGATGGGGGAGTAACCGGGAACGACGCACCGCAGCCAATGACCGCTTGATGATTCGGACCAAGCGCGAGGCCGGCGGGCGAGCAGTTCACCACCGGGAACACGGCGGTAACATGCATGCTGCTGGGATCGATCACCGCGACACCGCCCTGCGCGGGATCCGGACCCACCTGCGGGACGGAGACGTAGAACAGACCGGTCTGCGGCGACCACTGCGGCTGCTCAATGCCGTTTTGTGCGTCCACACCGTGAGCTTTATCGAAGATGATCTGTCCGAGAATCTGATGCTTGTCGGTGTTGACCAGAGTCATGAAGGGGGTGATGTTGGCATTATTCGCGGCTGCCAGAATGTGATCGCGTGCATCCCATGCCATCTCGTCAACGCGCAGTTATCTCCGCTGGGTTGGTGGGGTCCGTCACCTTAATGGTGTCGGTGACATTGAACGTAGCGATATCGATCACCTTCAGGGTGCTGTCGCCGTCGCCTGCCCAGACCTCCTTGCTGCCGACGATGACCACACCATCGGGTCCCGATATGCCGTTGTTTGCCGTCCCATCGGCTTGTATGCACACAACGCCTTGAAAGCCGCCGACGCGGCCGACATACGTGTCGTCGCTGGCATCGAAGAAGTCGACCGCGCCGTTGGTGCGATCGGCCAGAACATAAAGACCAGTCTTCGGGTCGGCGAAGCTGATATCGAACGCCCCGAGGCCCGTTCCAAGCGAACAGGTGGATTGCGAGACATTCGATGACAGCAGCACGGCGATCTTGTCGACCAAGGTCATATGCTCGTCTGCCGCCGCGGGCCTGCCGGCGGTCAGCAAAGTCGCTCCCAGCGCGGCCACCAACAGTGGCCGCGGCTTGGAAAACCTGTACAGCGTCCACTCGCCGGTGGCCAATCATTCCATCCCTCCCAGTGTTGTTCGTAGCATCGTGTTCGCACGCATCAACTGATGCGGGCCGTTCTGTCAGCGCATGCACATTGCGGCATTCTTAGCATTCGTCATAAATCAAATGTATGACATTTTGGCATTGCAACTACAACGGTGCGGCCTGACGCGGACCAGGGGTTCAAAGGTGCACGTTGGCGCTCCAACAAGCTCATGATACTCTTACAAGTATTGGCATGGACGAGAGTGGGGGGACATAGTGTGTTGCAACCTCCCGAGCCCGGACATGATCGGTGGAATTGCATCGCTCTAGGTCACGGCGCCTCCTGGGGGTTCCTCGCGTTCTCAGCGCAAATCCCGAGTTGAAAACAGCGACGCTGGGTTCAC
>CAWKMC010000016.1:0-228953 GCA_963850535.1 uncultured Alphaproteobacteria bacterium
TAGGCTGCCACCCCACGCTGCCCGGTGGTAGCCGCGACCGCTTGCGCCATGGCGTAGCTTTCGCCCTGCGAGACAAATATGAACCGCAGATGCGTGCCTGATTCGCTGATGCCGGTGACCTGAACTGCAACCGGTGGCAAGCCGGTGCCGAGCAGTCGGCCAGTGTCGACACCCTCGACAACAGTACCCAAGCGGGCGCCATCGGCCGAGAGATCGATGATCTCGGCCGATGTGGTGCCCGCGCTGTGCTCCAGCCGCGCGGCAATGTGCACCGGGTGACGCGTACTCCCCCTGCGATCAAGCTCAAGGATCCGGGTGTGCAGCAGCCGCCCCAAACTCTGCTTCAGCTCTGCCATGTGCTGCGCGACATTCAGGCTGATCGCGTTCATGTTCCCAACTGTCCGGTTGCACCGTTCGCCAGCTTCGACGACGGCGTGCAGACTGTCCGCCGTGCTTCTTGCCGCCTGCGAGGCGCCTCCGACCGCCTCGGCGATTGACTTCGTCGCCGCCGATTGCTGTTCGACAGCGGCGCCTATCTGCACGGCGATCGCGTCCAGCTCGCCCACCGTTTCGACGATCCCGCCCAGCGCTTGCTGTACCTCGCGCGTCGCTGCATCGATCGCCCCGACGCGCGTGGCAATCTGCTCGGTGCTGCGCGCGGTCTGATTGGCAAGCTGCTTCACCTCCGAGGCCACCACCGCAAAGCCCTTGCCGGCGTCACCTGCGCGGGCTGCCTCGATCGTGGCGTTGAGCGCGAGCAGGTTGGTGCGACTGGCTATCTCCGCGATCAGGCGCGCCACCTCGCCAATCTCCGTCACGCTGGTGGTGAGCGCGGCGAAGCTCCGGTGCGTCGCATCGGTGCGCTCCACTGCACTGCGCGTGAATTGCGTGGTGCGCCCCATCTGGCGGGCGATCTCGGCAATCGACGCGGCGAGTTCCTGGATACCGGCGGCGGCAGTGTCGCTTTCACGCAGCCCATGTTCCGCCGCCTGCCCGGCGGTCTCGGTAGCAGCCGCGATATCACGCGCGCCACGATCGACGTCCGCCGACAGATCGCGCAGTTGGCCGGCGAGGGCGGCGACGTCGCCAACCGCCTGCGCGCTTTCCCGCTCGATCAGTGTGGCCGCTTTCGGCTTCCTCTCGCAGCGCCTCTTGCTGCTCCTCCATGGCACGATGCGACAACGCGGTGGTCTGGAAGCCCTGGGTTGCGCGCAGCAAGGCGGCAACTTCGTCATTGCCATGCGGCATGGGCACGACGACCTGGAGATGGCCGGCTGTCAGCTCGGTCAGTGCCGTGACCGCCCTATTTAGCGGACGCACCACGCGGAGCACGACATACCAGAGCGTGGCCAGTGCGATCGCCGCCGCACCCCCCAGCAGGGCGAGTGCGATGATCAGATAGTTTCGAGCGGCCGCCCGGCGCTGCTGCACCAAGTGCTGGATCATTTCGCCATCTTGCCCCTGTGCCTGCTGCAAGGCGCCGATGGCTTTGGTGGCGGCGGCAAACCAAGTGCTGGGCGTCGTCGGCCAGGCCGACGATTGCACTGCTGCCGCCAGCACAGCATCACGCGTCTGGCGGAACCCGTCGAATACCGCGGCTCCGGCCGCACCGATTGTATCCTTCGCGGCTGGCGGCAGGGTGGCCATCTGGACCTGTATGCGCGCCCAGGCACCTTCCAGGCGCCCGCGCAGGATGCCGAGGTCCGCCATATCGGCAGCGGTCATCCGAGCGTCGGCGGCAATGGCGCCATTGACGCGGCCGCGCTCGCGGCCGGCGAACTCCGCCATTTCCGCCAGCCCATCACGCACCACCACCAGCTGCGCAATAGTGGGGTCACCAGCACCGTTGGCTTCGATCAGGCGGCGCACCTTGGTCAGCGCCTCGATTTCGGCAGTGGCGGCGGCAAACCACGCTGCCTGCGAAGGCGGCGCGACACCCACGCCGTGCAACACCTGGTCGATCGTTGACCGCATGGCGTCAAGCCGCGCGGCTGTCGCGCCTTCGGCGGCAAGCACTTCGGAGATGGTGTGCTCAGGGACCGGCAAGGCGGCAAGGTGGTCCAACCTTTCGTTGCGAAAGGCCTGGGCCTTTGTGCGCTGCGCCAGGAAGGCGTCACGCGTCGCGGGATCCGCGGCCGCCAACCCAGCCAAGGCGCCGTTTACCAATCCGCGCTCCGCGGCCAGAGCTCCAACAGCCGCCAGCAACGAGGTGCTATGGGCGTTCGATGAAAGCATCGTCTCGGCGTTCCGCGCATCGCGCCAGGCCGCCGCCGAGTCGAGGGACAGCTTTACTCCCAGCGCAGCGGCCAGCAGAACGATCGCAGAAATAATGCGCATGCCCAGCGACATCCGACACTCCGTCGCAGTACGTCGGAGGACAATCGGCGGAAACCGCTGCCATGCGGTTAAGCTGCCCTGGACAACGCTCCGCAGGGCAGCGAAAAGCCGCCGCATGCCGTTGAGCGCCGAGCTGCTTCCCGTACCGCATGGCTTCTTTACCCGCCAGGGCGGCGTGTCGGATGGACCCTACGCGAGCCTGAATTGCAGCTTGTCCGGTGGTGACAGACGCGAGGCGGTCCTGGAGAACCGTGCCCGGGCGGCGCAGGCCGTTGGTGCGAGGCCAGAACATCTTGTCGGCCTCATGCAGGTGCACGGCGCCGACGTGATCGAGGTCACTACCGCCTGGCCGCCCGGACAGGGGCCGCGCGCGGATGCCATGGTGACGACCAGGCCCGACATCGCACTGGGGGTCATTACCGCCGACTGCGCTCCGATTTTGCTTGCGGACACTGCGGCTGGCGTGATCGGCGCCGCCCATGCCGGATGGCGAGGCGCGGTGGCCGGCGTCGTCGAGGCGACGGTAGGCGCCATGACGCGGCTTGGAGCTACGCCCGAGACCATTGTTGCCGCGGTCGGACCATGTATCGGGCAAGCCTCCTATGAGGTGCGCGCCGATCTGCGGGACGCCGTCCTGGTGCGCGACCGAGCGTATGATCGGTTCTTCGCGCCAGGCTGTCGCGAACGGCGCTGGCAATTCGCCCTGGCCGAATATTGCGCCGAGCTGCTGGCTGCAGCCGGCGTCCACCGAGTAAGCGTCTTGGGGATCGACACCGCGGCCGACGAGGAACGGTTCTTCAGTTTCCGGCGACGGACGCTCGCAGGAGGGGGGCCGATTGGCCACCAGATCTCGATTATCGCGCTCGATCGCCGTTAGCCGTGGCGCTACGCCTCAGCCTGTTGGTGCCATTGCTGCCGCTTGTTGCCTGTGGCGATCTGCCGCAGCCGTTCATCGGCAATCCTGGCACTGCCGGACGGCAGCTGGTGCAACCGCCCACGCCCCGCCTCGCGGTGCCGCCGCCCACCGCCGCGCTGTTGTCCGACGAAGCAAGCCGGCATTTTGCTGACGCTATTGCCGAGGGCCTGCAGGCACAGGAGGTGCCGGCAGTTGCAGATCAGGTCCGGCCGAACGACTGGCAGTTAGTCGCCACTGCTGAGCAGCGCGGGGTGACGGTCGTACCGATGTTCCGGGTGCTGAACCCGAAAGGCGAAGACAAGGGCAGTGCGCAAGGGACGCCCCTCCCGACCGCGGTCTGGGCTGCCGCGCCACCCGACATGCTGAACCAGGAGGCGAGCGAGGCTGCGCCGAAGATCGCGGCGCTGCTCGACGGCATCCAGACCGCAACCATGCGCGCCGATCCAAACAGTCTGTACAATCGGGTGGCGAAGGTGGATATTCCACCGGTGACCGGCGCCCCCGGTGACGGCAACGCCTCGTTGACGAAGCAGATCAGGGAGCATCTCAAGGCGCTTGGGCCCGTCGTACAGGATGGTGCCGACGGAGCCGACTTCATCGTGCAGGGCAATGTGCGCATGGTGCCGATCGGCGGCGGGCAGCAGCGCGTCGAAATTATGTGGTCAGTCAAGCTGCCGAGTGGTGATGAACGTGGCAAGGTCGTGCAGCTCAACAACATTCCGGCCGGTTCGCTGGATCACTATTGGGCGGACGTGGCGATGATCGTAGCGACCGAGGCCGCCGGCGGCATCAACGATGTGATCGCGCGGCAGTCCGGTCGGCAGCCAGACGAGCCGGTTCATGGACAGCAAGAGAAACCGTTGGTAGAAGGCCGCCAAACCGGCGGGGTAGAACCGGTCCGATGACGTTACCGGGCGGCCAGACACTATGAAAATCGTTGCCTGCAATAGCAACCGACCCCTCGCCGAGGCTGTCGCCGCCACTCTGCAACTGCCACTGACTCGCGCCTCAATTCGCCGCTTTGCGGATATGGAGGTGTTCGTCGAGATCCACGAGAACGTCCGCGGCGAGGATGTGTTCGTCGTGCAGTCGACCTCGTACCCAGCGAACGACACGCTGATGGAGTTGCTGGTCACGCTGGACGCGCTGCGGCGCAGCTCCGCACGACGCGTGACGGCAGTGATCCCCTATTTCGGCTACGCGCGACAGGATCGCAAAACGGCGTCCCGCTCACCGATCAGCGCCAAGCTGGTGGCCAACCTGATCACGACGGCCGGTGCCAATCGTGTGCTGACCATGGATCTGCATGCTGCACAGATCCAGGGTTTTTTCGATATTCCAGTGGACAATCTGTACGCCGCCCCGTTGTTCAGCCGCGATATTCAGGAGCGCTTCAACGGGCGCGACCTGATGATCGTATCACCCGATGTCGGCGGCGTTCTGCGGGCCCGCCTGCTTGCGACCCGTCTGAACCGCGATCTTGCCATCATCGACAAACGGCGCGAGCGGGCGGGCCATTCCCAGGTAATGAACGTGATCGGCGACGTCTCGGGGCGCGACTGCATCCTGGTGGACGACATGGTGGATTCCGGTGGCACGCACTGCAATGCGGCCGAGGCACTGACGAAGGCAGGAGCCCGCTCGGTAAGTGCCTATGTCACGCACGGTGTGTTGTCCGGCGGAGCCGTCGCCCGAATTTCTTCCTCGCCGATCGAGGCAATGGTAATCACCGACTCGATCCTCGCCACAGAGGCAGTGCGGCTGGCGCCCAACATTCGCCAGATCACCATCGCGCCGCTGATGGCAGAGGCGATGCGCCGGATCAGTGACGAAAGTTCTGTAAGTTCGCTGTTCGATTGAGTCGCGCTGCCCACGCGGCTCAACGCTTACGCGCCACGAACACGATGGCACCGTCGCCGATGATGCCATGGCGCGGAGTGCTCAGCCGGTTGGTTTCTGACGCGAACCCGATCTCGCGCAGTCGCGTCAACATCGCTTGTCCGAAGATGCGCCACACCAGCACCCCCTCCCCGGGTCGCACCGGATCTCCGTGGTATAGCGGCTCGGCCAGGTACTCGACGCGACCCAGCACGAGCCTTGCCCGTACGTCATCGCGCTCGCTCCCCGGCATGAACGGGACGGTGAAGATGTGGCTTCCACCTGTGCGCAGCACTCGGAAGATTTCGCGATGTGCGCCATATGCGTCAGGGACATGCTCCAGCACGTCGCTCGACAGGACAACATCCAGACTGGTGTCGGCGAACGACAGGTTCCCTAGGTCTTCGTGGCGGATGCCGTTTACGCGAGAGCCTGGCGCATGTGTCTCGCCCCAGTATTCGGAGCAGACATAGCCCGGCGCATCGGTCAGGGCCGCGTGCAATGCGCCATTCGATTCGGCGCTATACACAGGCGGCAGCCGGTAGGCAGAATGAGTCGGCCATATTTGCGAAGGCGCAGTTCCCTCCGCAGCACGAGCGCCATCTGACGCTGCCGGTTTGACGCGCCGCAGTGCGAACAACTACCGGTTTCGCGCAGGTTGGCAGTGAAGCCCTGGAAGCGGACCCCGCGGGTGCCGCACACTGCACAACTGCCCCGCAGCGAATGGCCCGCTAGCCGGGAATTCTCATACTGGCGAAGGGGTAGAGCGCGGCGCGTGGGGCGAACAGGCGTCGGTAAGGCAAGAATGGGCGAGCGGATGTCTGTGGCGAGGGTTGGGTCGCGCATGAGCAACACCGCCAGTCCGGCAGCGTTTTTGGGATGTATGTTGACTGTGCGATGTCTGGTTCGTGTTAGGTGGCAGCATGTCGCAATCGCACATGAGCGAGGGCGAATTCGTTCTGCCAGGGACAGGCGGATGACATCGCTACCTTGATGCGTCGCACGCTGAGACGCACCAGTGCGCCGATCTTCAGCAGCTTGAGGCGAATGGTGCCGCAGGTCGCGTCGGCGAACTGCGAGTGCGCGAGACCGATGCGGCGCAAGGCGCACAGCAGCACGTAGGCCATTGACGCGAACCACAGGCGGAGCTGATTGGCGCGCATCGTGGCGGCCGAGGTGCGGTCAGCGAACAGATCAAGCTGGCATTCCTTGATCCGGTTCTCCATCTCGCCGCGGGCGCAGTAGATCGCCTCGTAGAGATGCTGCGCGGCGATCTCGGTCGACTTGAGCGAGGTGACGACAAAGCGAGGGTTGGCATCACCGCCGGTGACCTCTGCCTTGCCGACGACGCGGCGGTTGCGGCTCCAGCTGTCGAGCGTTGACCACATAAAGTCCCTGAACCGCCGTGCCGGTCTGCCACTCCGAATGCTGTCCAGGGTTGCCAACATGAGTTCAGGTTTGATCGCCGCCTCCAAGCGTTCGTTGCGCGCCAGGCCGAACAGGAAGTCGACACGGTTCGTCTCGCACCAAGCCATCAGCGCCTCGCGGGCAAAGCCGGAATCTCCGCGCAGCAGGATCCGCGTCTTCGGCCAGCGATGCCGGATCTGCGCAACGATCCGAGCGATCTCCTCCACTGCACCGGCCGAGGCATCGATGTTGGAGCGTCGTAGCTTAGCGGCCAGCAGGTGGCGGCCGCAGAACACGTAGAGTGGCAAGCGAGTCGCGCAGGGGAATTTCACCCCCACGCGCTCCCAGAACCGTACGTGAACCTCTCAGTTCATACGGCTCCCAGTGTCCGGCCGCTGCCATACAGAAGCTTCCAGTGAGCGAATAGACCCGGCGATGTCCGGATCACCCGTAACAACCAGTCCCGCGCGCCTCGCGGCTTACCCCGCAGGCGTCTGAACTTGCGCCTCGCCCACCTAACGAGAAAGGCATCGATCTGCATTAAGGTCGGATACAGTGCCGACTTGTAGAAATGGCCGTAGTAGTTGATCCAGCCGCGGATATACGGGTTGAACATCCGGGCCAGGTCGTCCAGCTCCTTGTCGCTCCGGGTCTGCAGAGACCAGCCCCGGACCGCCTGACGGATCTCCTTCAGAGCTTTCGGGCTCGCTGCAGGCAGAAAGGATACGCCATACAGCCCCTCTTGCCACTTCGCCAACCGGGGCCGGAACGTATAGCCAAGGAAGTCGAATTGGATGGTCGCGTGCTCGCCTTTGCGGTGGGCATCCTTGCAGTAGACCACCTTGGTCTTCTCCGGATGAAGCACCAGTCCGCATTCAGCGAACCTTTGATCGAGGGTTTGACGAAGCTTCAGGGCGTCGTGCTCACTGCGGCAGTGACAGATGATGTCGTCAGCATACCGTTCGAACGGCACACCACGCACGGCTCTGTGTAGCCACACATCGAACACGTAGTGCAGAAACAGGTTTGCCAAGAGCGGGCTGCTGCCAGCCGGCGATCGAGTTCGCCTTGGATCAGACTGGGATCCTCCAGCAAACGGATCACCTCGGTCCACACAATTCGGTCGAGAAGATCCTGGCGGACTGGGGGGTTGTCGCATACAGGACCGCCGAGGTGGCGCCAAGCATCAGATCCGAGGCATCGATAGTAGTGGATGTTGCGTGCCGTCGAGCGTGTGGACGTGCGCGACAGTGCATAGCCGCATTTACTGCACGACACCAAGCCCTGCACGATGCTGGGCGTGATCGTGCGACGCGGTGCGAGCTTCTTGTTTTGTGCCAGAAGCTCTTGGGCTCGAGCGAAGGTGTCCTCATCAATAACTGCTGGAACCGCGATCTCGATCCAGTCGGCACGAGGTCGTTCGTGGTTTGCGCTGTCGCGTGAGCTGATACCGCCGCGCAGGCGCAGAGGGCGCGTGATGCGCTGACGCGCCGTAGTTACGGTCTTCCCGAAGCATGCTGTCCCCTTGTAAGCCGGATTGCGCAACATCGCCCACACCGTGGAGCGCTCCCAGCGCGAGATCTGCTTGCGGGTCGGTACACCTCTTCATTAAGCAGGCGGGTGATAGCGCCGATGCTCATACCAGAGACGACGTAGTGGTCGTAGACGCTTCGGACGATGTCAGCTTCGGCCGTCGATGATTTCATACCGGGCTGCCGCATTGTCGCTCTTACGAATATAACGATAGCCGTACGGGGCGCCGCTGAGCACATTGACTTGCCCTTCGCGGGCCCGGTGGCGCTTGCCACGGCGTGATCGTTCGAGGATTTGCGCTCGTTCGTATTCCGCGATCATGCCTTGGAATTGGACCAGCAACTGGTCCTCCGCGGTCGCTGCCTGGGGCGCCTTGAGAAAGACGGTGTCGACACCATGGCGCGAGAGCTCCTCGATCAGAAGGATCTGATAGGCATATTTGCGGCTCAGCCGGTCGGGCGCATACACCAGCACGGCCTCGATCTGACCTTCCGCCGCAAGATCGCGCACTCGCTCGAGCCCGGGGCGTACCAGCGAGGCACCGCTATAGCCTTCGTCTTCGAAGACCCAATCCGCCGGCACCTGGTAGCCGTGGCTCCGTGCAAAATCGATCAGCGCTGCCGTCTGGCTGGTGATCGTGCTCTCCTCTCGCTGCTTGTCTGAAGACACCCTTGCGTAGATCGCCGCGATCGGCATTGCCGCTCTCCATCACCCCGAAATGCTCGCTGACAATCCGGACTTGGTCGGGGACCAGAAGCTCATAGACCTGCTGAAGTTTGCTCCCGAGCAGACGGTCAAATGCGTAATCGAGCTGGACTTGGTGGCGATTCCGACGCGATCGTCGGTCACCCATGCCCGCGTACGGCCGTGAGAAAGGCCGTGATCGCGCGTGTCACGATCTCGCTGATCGTCAAGCCGCTGAACACCGCATAGGCACGCACATCGCGCACGACGTTTGCGGGAATCTTCAGCGTGATCGGCACGGATGCAGCGACGACTGGCACCGCATGGCCAATCGCCTGTGCTTCCTGAAGGTAGCGATACGCCTGACGTCGAGAGAGCCCGAACTGGCGAGACAACGAGACCACCGCATCGGCCACGCTGACCCCGCGCACCAATAGGCTGTGCGCCGCGTTCAGTCGCTCGGCCTTCTGAGCATCGGTCGATCGCGCCATATGACATATGGGTATTACCGTTTGTGTCGCAAGTCAAGAACGGAGTAGGACCGCCAACCCCCGATCTCGCGCTCAAACCGGAACTTACCTTTTGCGTTCAGGGCGTCACCACGCCGCCCTGCGGTGTTCCCCTGTCCCGCAGCACAAGGGTGCCATCACCCATCATTGCGGGCGCCTTTAGCCAGCGCTCGATATAGAGCAGCACCCACGGGCAGTCTGTGTGCTTACGCACGGCCCGTAGCAGCAGCGCATGATCGATGCTGTCAAAGAAGCCTTTGATGTCGATGTCCACGATCCAGTCGTACCGCCAGCACCGCTGACGGGCTGTTCGGATCGCGTCGATCGCTGAGCGCCAAGGACGATATCCATAGGAGTCCGCATGGAACATCGGCTCCAGCAGAGGCTCTAAGTATCGCCGGACGACCTCCTGTCCGATCCGGTCGGAAACCGTCGGAATACCCAACGGTCGCGTCCCGCCGGTCGCTTTTGGGATGTCCACTCGACGCACGGGTGGCGGCATATAGCTGCCCGACGACAGCCGATTCCAGAGCTTGTAGAGGTTATCGCCGAGGCGAGCCTCAAACTCCTCAATCGACTGCCCATCTACTCCAGCCGCTCCCTGGTTGGCCTTCACTCGTTTGAAGGCTTCCCACACTTCCCGCTTCGGGATGTCGAACGGCTTTGCCTTGATCATGCGGCTCCTCCCGTCACCGGTTGGCCGTGCGCCAAGGCTGAACACCACAGCCCCTTCGGTCCAGCGCCATTACCGCGCCTTCAACCCTACTACGGGCTGTTCTGCCCCTGTGCCCCGTATCGGTGTCTCGGGTCTCGCGGGGACCGCCCACTTGACCGAACCCCTTGGCATCGGGACGACAGGTTCTCCCGTTCCATATGAGAGCCTGATCCAGGTTCACGCCGCCTTTCAGCCGGATGCCGTCTGGGCCGGTCTTCAGGACTCCGCCCAAACTTGTCCCGGAGTTGCTACCGCCTCCGGTTTCGACATCGTCTGTGCCATTTCGACCTCTCATCAGCGGTTCGCTTTCGCTCGTCTCCCTGAATCTTACCTGACAGATTCTAGTTCCGCCTTTTCCGCGACGCTCACCACCATCGCTCTTTACGACAGCAGCTCGCGGTGGTTTGACGCCGACGCCTGATCGCCGACATCGAGGGGCCCACCCCCATCTCTCACATAGCTCCACACCTCTCATCGACGTGGTGTGTTCGGGACACACGATAGCAATAGCAGTCATAATAGCCGTGGAAGAACCGGCCTTCCTGATGGCCGTGCAGCGGATCGTCCGTGGCGTCCAGATCCAGGATGATCTGCGCTGGTGCATGGCATGCGCCTCCAGGAACAGATCAACGAACAGCGTCTCGATCGCTGCCGGGTCGTGGCTGACCTTATGGTAGCGCGTCGGCTCGGGTCGGCTCAGCTCCAGCCGGTTCAGCGTCGACTTGCCGGCCAGTGGCGCACAGTCCGCACGCTTCGCCGCAAGCTTGCCGGCCAGAACCGCCAGCACCGGATCGTGCCGCAGTTCATCGTGATCATTCAGGGCTTCGTAGCCCAGCGCGATGCCGACAACCCGCTGCAACACCATCGTGCCCGACCTCGATGCTCCACCAGCGCCGGCATGCGCGCATCGATGAAGCATGCGGCAAACCGCGCCGTCAGCTGGATCGCCCGGTCCGGCTGTCCCAGCAACAGCGCACCGGCGTCCGATGTGATCGCGCCACCATCAAACGCCGCCACAACTTGGCGGCCATCGACGGGTGCAAATTCAAAAAGTGTCGCGTTACACTCTGTCGGCACCGTGGGAGCTCCTCTGCTTCGGCCAAAGCCTGTATCATAGAAGAACTTTCGCCGATCCAGAGCTCCGGTCCACCTACCCAATATGAGCAACGCGGGCTAGTGTTGAGCTCGGCCGTTGGACGGGGGAGCGGAACCTCCAAAAAAGGAAACCGCCATGAGTTCGTACTTAGAAGGCTCGCCTGAAACGATTGCGCGCCACTATGATCTCGATCAAGGGCCGTCACTTTTCCCTCCCTTTGCCGACGATCTTGCGCGTCGCGTGGCCGCATATCTTCCAGCCCATGTCCTGGAGACGGCAGCAGGCACCGGGTTTCTGACCCGCGAGCTCCGTAACCTTCTACCGGGAAGTGTCTGTCTGACTGCTACTGATCTCGTGCCGATGAGGTTGGATGTGGCACGCCCAAAATTTCGGGCGGATGAACAAGTGGAGTTCAAGGTTGCCGATGCGACCGAGCTACCGTTTCCCCCGAGTAGCTTTGATATTGTGGTGTGCCAGTTCGGCGTGATGTTTTTCCCTGACAGAGACAAATCTTATCGCGAGGTTCACCGCGTACTTGTCGGTGGGGGCCACTATCTGTTCAATGTTTGGGACTCGCATCGCTACAATCCATTTGGTCGTCTTCTCCGTGAGGCTGTGAACCCGGCCGGATTGGAATGGACGGCTCCATTCAGCTATCACGAGATCGATCCAATTAAGGAATCGCTGCTCGGCGCCAGTTTCACCAGCATCAGTGCGACAGTTGTCAGCTTGGAGACCACTGTCCCGTCTGCCGCAGTCTTTGCTCGAGGAGCCGTCCTCGGTAGTCCGCTTGCGGCCCAGCTTCAAAAGAGCCCCATTGTGGCCGTCGAAGCCGTTGTTGACGCGCTCACATCGGCAATCAGGCGCGATTTCGGCCCTGATCCTTTCCGCATGCCGCTGCAAGCGATCGTATTCGAGGCACGTAAGAAATAGGGGCCTCAAGCCAGGGACCGCTCAAGGGCACCTAAGGCTTCTATAACCTCGCTCGGCGCGCTCCACCGCGAGATGCGCAGCCTCAAGGTGCTTCCGCCGCGTGCCACGGAACAGGTCGGATGCGTCGAAAAACAGACTGTTTGTTGCCGCTTTCGCACCCCCCTCCCGTAGCACGCTGATTTCAGACTCAAGTTCGGAATTTCGGTGCGCGAGCGCTTCAGATGTGTGAGAAATGCGGGCTAGACTTGGAGCGCAGCCGCTTCGGTGGGATCAAGCCGAGCGGATCGCGGGTATCCGCCTGATCGCGCTTACGCCCACCAACGTCAGCACGTTCAGCACCAGCGCAACGATGCCGATGTTCAGATCGCGCAGCGTTTCCGGCAGTGCCGGGAACAGCACGGTCATTGTCGTGTGAGTGAGCGATGTCGCAGCGACGGTGGCAATCCCGACCAGGATGCCGGCGAACACGCCCGCGCTGGTCAGCGGATTGCGCTGCAGCAGGCTCATCACCAGCGCGGGGAACAGCTGCGTGACGAAGCTATAGCCCATCAACAGCAGTGCAACGATGGTCTGACCGCCGCGCAGCGTGAAAAACACCGCCACTAGAGCGACGACCGGTACGAGCCAACGCGCAAGTCGCGAGACGGTCTCGTCCGATACATCGCCGCGCAACGGCCGATAAACGTTGTTGGCGACCAGTGTGGCGGCGGTCATCATGATCATCGATCCAGGCACCAGCGCTGTCAGCACGCCGGCTGCACCGATTACGCCGACGAACCACGGCGGGAATGACTGGATCGACAGACGGAACAGTGCGAGGTCGATCTCTGGACCTTTCAGCCCCGGTACCTTGAGCACGGCGGCAAAGCCGACGAAGAACACGAACGCGAGGATGAGTTGATAGAGCGGCATGACGATCGCGTTCTGCCGAAACACGCGCTCGCGGCGCGCGGTGAAGATCGAACCGAAGCTGTGTGGCCACATGTAGAAGCCCAGTGCGGTCAGCAGCACGGTGGAGTCGAACCATGCTGAGCTCTCGCCCGTGGCTGGCAGCGCCAGGAAGCCGGGCTTGGCATCCTGGATCGCGGAAAACATGGGACCGAAGCCGCCATAGAGTTGGATCGGCAGGTAGAGGCCAAGGAACACGGCCGTCGCAAGGATCAGCACATCCTTGGCAACCGCCGTCCAAGCGGAACCGTGCACGCCGGACACCATGACGTAGGCTGTGACCACGGCGGCACCGATCCAAATCGCTAAGGTGGACGGGATGGAACCATAGGAGGCGGTGGCGACGATGATGCCCAGGCCTTTAAACTGCAGCACAAGGTAGGGAATCAGCGCCACGATGCCAACCAGCGCAACCAGCACGCCGAGGGGTCGGCTGTGGTACCTGACGGCGAAGTAGTCCGGCTGCGAAATCAGTCGGTGCTCGCGCGCGTAGCGCCAGATAGGGGGCAGCATCCAATACGAGAGAATATACGCCAGGCAGCCATAGCCGAGGATGTAATAGGCCGGCCCGCCGTGGCCGTAGGCGTAGCCGCTGCCGCCCAGGAAGGTGAACGTAGTGTAGATCTCGCCCGCCATCAGCAGGAAGACAAAGACCGCGCCAAAGCCGCGGCCGCCGACCGTCCATTGCTCGAGGCTCATATCGCGTCCGCGTGCCGCACGAAGGCCGAGCAGCAGCGCACCCAGGGCGGTTAGCGCAATGATGAGGAGCGCGGCGCTCACGTGTCCGGCGACCGGTTCACCGGATCGGTCACGTAGATGATCGCCATGATGGCGCTGGTCAGCACGATCCACAGCAGCAGCCACGCCAGCACCAAGGGAAGGCCCAGCACGAGTGGCGTGACCCGGTTCAGCAGCGGCACTCCAACAAGAATGCCCAGGAACGGCAGAATGGCGAGTGCCCTGGTTGTGGCCATGTGCTCCCGGAACGGGCCAAACAGCGTCCGAGTTCCGCGGCCACAAGGGGGTGCGTTGATCTCCTCTCGCTGCGGTGTACAAGCGAGGTATGCCTCGCCCACCCCGTCCCGCGTTTCCGCCACCGAGCCTGATATCCACCACCACCGCTCTCAAGAGCCTGTGTGAGCGGCTCGCGGCCGAGGATTTCGTTACCGTCGATACAGAGTTCATGCGGGAGCGGACGTACTGGCCGGAGCTATGTGTCGTGCAGCTTGGCGGTGAGCACGAGGTGGCGGTAATCGACGCGCAGGCCCCTGACATCGATCTCACCCCACTCGGCCGTCTGCTCGCTGAAGAACGCATCTTGAAGGTCTTCCATGCCGCACGGCAGGACATCGAGATCTTTGTGCTTCGTTTCGGCGATGTGCCGCGCCCGCTGTTTGATACCCAGATTGCCGCGATGGTGGCTGGGTTCGGCGAACAGGTCGGCTATGACGCGCTGGTCTCTGCCTTGGCGGGCGGTTCGATCGACAAGGCACACCGGTTTAGTGATTGGTCGGCGCGCCCCCTGTCGGCATCACAGATCGCCTATGCCGCCGCTGATGTCACGTATCTCCGCACTGTATACACGCGGCTCTGCGCACGGCTGAAGCAAGAGGGCAGGCTGGACTGGGTGGCCGAGGAAATGGCGGCGCTGAGTGATCCGGCGATGTACCGCGCGGATCCCGATTCGATGTGGGAACGGCTACGACCGCGCAGCAACAATCGACGCTTTCTCGGAACGGTGCGGGCATTGGCGGCGTGGCGGGAACGCGAGGCGCAGCGGGTGAACATCCCGCGCCAAAGGCTGCTGCGCGACGAGACGCTGCTGGAGATCGCGGCCACAGCGCCCGGTTCACCCGACATATTGGCGCGGGCGCGTGGCATCAGCCGCGGCTTTGCCGAGGGCCGCACGGGCGCGTCGCTGCTCGCGGCCGTCGCAGAGGCAAAGCTGCTGCCGGAGGAGGCTTTACCTCCTGCGCCGCGAGCGAGAGAGGGCGTCCGTCCCTCGCCTGCGCTGGTGTCGTTGCTGAAGGTCCTGCTGGCTGCGAAATGTGAGGACCACCACGTAGCGACGCGATTGGTCGCCTCTTCAGAGGACATCGATCGGCTGGCCAGCGAAGATGCGCCTGACATCGCCGCGCTGCATGGCTGGCGGCGGGAGGTGTTCGGCGAGGACGCTCTGGCGTTGAAACGAGGGCAGGTAGCACTCGGCGTCGCCGGGCGCAAGGTAAAGTTGATCGCTGCCCACTGACCAACTCTTTGCGTTGCGGCGAGCCAATGACGTGTTAGGGTCCGCCCCCGAATCGATCCGGGCTACCCTATGAGTAATACAGCAAGGGCCCACGGACCCACCCATCAGCTCGCGACGCGGCTTCTACTTATGATAGTCGCGTTCCTGCCCATCATCGCCAACGGTATCATTGCGTTGACCGCGGTCGATCAGCTCCGCGTCGCACATCGGGAGGTCGAGAACACGCTGGGGGTGGTTCAGGCACTGAAGCAGCTCGACGATTTGCTGGACACCAGCAGTCGTGACCGGAATGGCTACAGTGTATTCGCAGATCCGGCG
Organism: uncultured Alphaproteobacteria bacterium; assembly: GCA_963850535.1. GTDB lineage: Bacteria > Pseudomonadota > Alphaproteobacteria > Acetobacterales > Acetobacteraceae > JAMXLO01. Next base: position 15,523 of record CAWKMC010000016.1, read on the forward strand.
CTACTCGCGGCATATCGGGTCAAGCAAGCTGCCATCTCAGGAACGTTGCAATATGTGCGCGATCTCATCGCTATAGGGGGCGGCAATCCGACGGACCTCGACAAAATCGGCTCGTTGATCGAACAGGACAGAGCTGCCTCTGCTTCGTTGGAAGGACGAAGCGAGCCCCTCCCGCTGTCTGCAGGCAGGCCGGCGGAACTCAAAGCCAACGCGGCGCGCGGCGACGAGATTATGGCAGCCATCAACGGTCTGTTGGCAGACCAGCGGCAGCTTCTCGACCAACGCCTCAAAGTTATCGCCTCGCGCAATACTGTGGCGTTCGTCACCATTCTACTCGGAACTGGCGGCGGCATTGCGCTTGTCGGGGTCATCTTTTACCTGATGCGGCGGGATCTTCGCAGTACTCAGCAACTGGCGGAAATACGTTCGGGTGCGCTGCAGGCGAGCGAACACCGCTTCCGCCGCATCTTCGAGGAGAGCCCGCTCGGCATCCTGCTCAGCGAGCCCGACGGCCGGATCACTCAAGCCAACCCGGCGTTCTGCCGGATGCTTGGCCGCCGCGCAGACGAGCTCGTCGGCAACACCATAGCCGCGCTGGCACATGTCGATGACAGGGAATTACTAGAGGATGCTGTTCGGCGGGGCACAAAGCCCGACCAGGAAATCGAGACCCGCTACGTCACTCGCGCTGGCGGAGTCGCCTGGGCAAGTGTTCACCTGACGCAGCTAGGTGCATCCGGCGAGCGGTCCGGATTGCTGTTGGCACTGACCGAGGACATCACACGCCAGAAGCGCGCAGAAGCCGAGCTGCGGCAGGCACAGAAGATGGACGCGATCGGTCAGCTCACCGGCGGCATTGCGCACGACTTCAACAATCTGCTTGGTGTGATCATCGGCAACGTTGAGTTCCTGATGAAATCGGCACACAATTCAGTGCAGGCCGAGATGGCGAAGGAGATTCTGGACAGCGCACTCAGCGGCGCCGATCTGACGCGTCGGCTGCTCGCCTTCGCCCGTCGCCAGCCTTTGCAACCACGCCTGATCGATCTCAACGCCTATTTGCCGAACCACATCGCGATTGTGCGGCGACTGCTGGGCAAGTCGGTCACTATCTGCGCCGACCTGGCGGACGATCTTTGGCACACCCGGGCCGATCCCTCGCAGGTCGGCGATGCGCTGCTCAACCTCGCTATCAATGCGCGCGATGCAATGCCGGATGGGGGCAATATCCTGATCCGGACTGCGAACGTGCATCTGGACGCGGGTCAGGACACGGCGGTGAAGCCTGGCAACTATGTTGTGCTGTCCGTAACAGATACCGGCATCGGCATGGCACCGGAGCTACAGGAGCGCGTCGTGGAGCCGTTCTTCACCACCAAGGCGCCAGGTTGCGGCAGCGGCCTTGGCCTGAGCATGGTCTTTGGCTTTGCCAAACAGTCCGGTGGTGACCTTGTCATCGAAAGTGACCCTGGGCGAGGTACCGCAGTGCGGCTTTATCTGCCGCAAGCCTTGGGGCAGGAGGCGCCGACAACCGACAGGGATGATCTTGTGAGTGTGCCGCGCGGGACCAAATCGATCCTGGTCGTCGATGACAAGCCGGAGATGCGGGCGGTCGCGCGTCGGCATCTAATGTCTCTCGGGTACCAGGTGAGCGAGGCGGAGAGCGGACCGGCTGCCCTGAAGCTGCTTCGGCAGCGCGATGGATTTGACCTGCTGTTCACCGATGTCGTCATGCCGGCGGGCATGACGGGTCATCAATTGGCGAACGCGGCCAGGCAGCTCCAGCCTCATCTGAAGGTACTGTTCACTACCGGCTTTTCGCATTCCAGCCCGGACACGCAACTGCGCCGGGCTAACGACACCATCCTCAAGCCATATCGGCGACAGCAGTTGGCAACAGCTGTGCGTGCTGCACTGGAGGCGTGAGCCGGCGCTGCTGTGGGCCTCAGAGCCTCAGTAGCCGGATCGCATTGCCGCTGGAGATCTTCGCCTTGTCCTCTGCACAGAGCGGTATGTTGGGCAGCCAGTCCGTGCCTGGCTTGTTGAGGACGAAGGGATAGTCGACCGAGAACATGATGCGGTCCACTCCAAGCTCTTGCACGCAGCACAACAAGGCGGGATTGGAGAAGAAACCGCTCGTAGTGATGTAGAAGTTTTCACAGAATACATCGCGAAATGATCGTCCGCCGCCGCGGGAAAACCCTGCGTCGATGCGCCACAGCAGGAACGGCAGCCCTTCGCCGAGATGCCCGAGAATGATCTTTAGCTTTGGATAAGCGTCGAACACCCCCGACAGCACCATGCGAACGCCCTGCGTCGCGGTTTCCACGGTGAAGCCCCACGCGGCGCGCAGGATCATTGGCCAGTCCTGCACGTAGTCCTGGTAATAGGTTTCGATCACCGCCGGATGCGGCATGGTGGGGTGCAGATAGAGCGGCACTTCCAACGCCGCGGCGCGTTCGCAGATCGGCCAGAATCGCTTGTCATCGAAGAATATCCCGTTGGTGGTGCCGTTGATCAGTGCGCCCTTGAACCCGAGTTGCGTCACCGCGCGCTCCAACTCGTCGGCAGCCGCCCTGGGATCGGGCGTCGGGATCGCGGCGAAAGCGGCAAAGCGATCGGGGTGCGCCCGCACGGTTTGCGCCAGTCGGTCGTTGGCAATGCGCGCAAGACGGACGGCAGTATCGGCGTCCATTTTCTGCAGGCCGGGATTGCCATGCGACAGCACCTGCATGTCGATGCCCGCTTCGTCCATTTCCCTGATGCGAAGACTGGTCAGATCGTTCAGGCGCTCCGCAACCGCGGGAAGCTGACGCTGATCCTCCGGTGCATAGGCGCGCAGGACATCAGGATCCTGGTAGTGCTCTTCAATGGTGATGACGCGTGGCCTTGCTGCCATGGCGACCTCCTTGCTTACGTCTGAGCGAAGCACTCGGCGTGACGCTGCATCTGCTCCTGGTAATTCGCGCGATAACTGTCGCTCACCGCCTCATGCACCGCGAGCGCCGACGCATCGCGCTCGGCTGTTGGCGGATCGATCAGCTCAAAATGACCATAGGTGTCGCTGCCGCGCACCAGCATCGCCTTCAGGCGAACGGAGCCGTTCACCCGCACGTGTGTCGGAATGTAGTTGAGCCCGATGCCAACACGACGATGCGTCGCACGGTTCGGTGCAGAACGGTGGACGGCCAGTTCGTGGTGCAGCGAGAATGAGCCGGCGGGGAGCGCCATTGCCACCGGATCGCTGTCATCGAATGGCTCCATGATGGTCTGGCCGGCACGGTTTATGCTGTGTGCGATGCCAAGTGCGGAATGCTGGTACAGGCGGGGCACACCGCGGAACGACAGTTGTTCCATACAGCCTGCCTCCGCCGTGGCATCGGTCAGCGCAACCCAGGCACAGACCTGCTCGCGCGGCTCCAGCCCGAAATAGGCGCCGTCCTGATGCCAGGCGGCAAACGTCGGCGAATGAGGCTCTTTGATGAAGAACGTGCTGGTCCAGACCAGAATATTCGGGCCGATGACGTCTTCCACTGCATCGAGGATGCGCGGATGGCGAACCAGGTCATTGAACCATGGAGAATGCGCATAGGCGTGCGAGCGCCACTTCACATCGGCTTCGGCGACCGGACTGCCGAGGTCGGATTCGAGGCGAGCGAGACCGGCTAGGCAGGTCGCAACTTCGCTGGGACTGAGTGCAGGGACGGGGAACAGGAAGCCGTTGTGGCGACAGTAGTCCACCTGATGCTGAGTGAGTGCCTTCATGGTCCCTCCGCGATTGCATGAAGAATACCCACATCGGCCGTGCGCGCCAGCTTCGGCGACTGGCTTGTTGGACCATGGCGCCGGCTCGCCGTATCGTTCTCGGCGAACGATCCGGAACCACATCGTATGTCCCTCCTCGAACCTGGTGGCATCGACTGCGACATCCATCCCGCGGTTCCCAACATCAGGGCGCTGCACCCATATCTGTCGGACCACTGGCGCGACATCGTGATCCAGCGCGGTGTGCACGAACTTAAGTCAATCGCCTACCCGGCCAATTCACCGCTGACCTCGCGCCCCGACTGGCGCCTGCCGAACGGCAAGCCCGGCTCTGACCTCGACGTATTGCGTGCTCACGCGCTGATACCATTCGGCACATCGGTCGCCATCTGCAACTGCCTCTATGGCGTACAGCTGTTGTTCTCGGAGGACATGGGCGCCGGCTTCGCCCGTGCGGTGAACGATTGGATCGCCGCCGAGTGGCTCGACAAGGAGCCGCGGTTGCGCGCGTCGATCGTGGTGCCGATGCAGAACGCCGAGCTTGCGGTAGAAGAGATCGACCGAGTCGCACCCGACAAGCGCTTCGTTCAGATCCTGCTGTTGGTGATGCACGACCACCCGTTGGGCAAGCGCCACTACTGGCCGATCTACGCCGCGGCCGAGAAATATGGCTTGCCAGTTGGCATCCATGCAGGCTCGGCTTACCGCCATCCGGTCACATCCCTTGGCTGGCCAACCTACTATACCGAGGACTACGCGGCTCAGGCCGCGGCCTTCCAGGCGGCGCTATCATCGTTGATCTGCGAGGGTGTGTTCACCAAGTTCCCTGACCTAAAGGTTGTGCTGCTGGAATCCGGATTTACCTGGTTGCCGGCTCACCTGTGGCGCCTGACGAAATTCTGGCGTGGCCTGCGCATGGAGGTGCCCTGGGTTGATCGCGCGCCTACCGACATCGTGCGTTCCAATGTGCGCCTGACGGTTACGCCGTTCGACGCGCCACCGTCGGCGGATATGCTCCAAAAGCTGATGGAGCACATGGGCTCGGATGAGATCCTGTTGTTCTCCACAGATTACCCGCACTGGCAGTTCGACGGCGACGCAGTGCTGCCTGACGGGTTATCCCGCGAGTTGGTCAGGAAGATTATGATAGATAACCCGCGAGCGACATACTCCCGGCTGGTCGAGAACGCCGCCTGACCCGTTGCCCTATGACGGGCCAGCAGACCAGACCGATTGGCAGTCGATAGTCCGTGATAGCGACGTGTGGTGGATGGTCTCACGGTGGTGGCGGTCATGTTGCCTCCTGCGTTAGCCCGCACCCGAGGCTTCGGGAACCTGTCCCAGATATCGGTGTTTGGGCGTGTTGGACATCGAAGGGCGAAGCGACAATGCGAATTCTGCTGCCGATCTTGGCTGTGATAGCCTTTGGCCTGGGCGCTTGCCATCAGGAAGGGCCAGCCGAACGCACCGGCCGCAGCCTGGACAACGCAGGTCAGCGGATTGGCGATACTCTCAATCCACCCCAAGGCCCGGCGCAGAGTGCGGGTCGGAAGATAGACCGAACGCTGGGCGATTGACGGCCGACGCGTCGTGAGCATCCGAGCCCCGCGCGGTTCGGAAGGGAACCCGGCGCCGATGCTGGCGTTTCTGCGACGCTAAAGAAGGGGAACAATCATGGCACAGGAAAAGACGAAGTCCGAGGACATGATTCCTCAGGCCGACAAACAGGCACAGACGGATATTGCTCAGCACGAGGGCAAGGAGGGCGCGCAGGCCGAGGTGATCAATCGCCAAAAGGCCGAAGAGCGCAAGAAGGACTGATCGAAGACTGTTCTGCCGGTCCTTCCGGTAGGACATTCTGGCCAATCGACGAGGGCGCCGCCTTCATGCAGGCGGCGCTTTCGCGTATACGGCGGCGAGGGAGACCTCGCCATGGACATTGAGACCGCCCACGACAGAGCCGCCGCCGATGTCGACCGGCAGGCGCGCGTGGATCTTGCCGCAGTATATCGCTTGCTCGCTCATCACGGCTGGGGAGATGTGATCTTCAACCATGCGGCGATGCGATGCCCGTCCGATCCGCGCAACTTTCTGATCAAGCGCCACGAACTGCTGTATACCGAGGTCACCGCCTCGAATCTGGTCGAGGTCAGCATGGACGCCGACCTCGACGAACGCGCGGGCGTCAACCGCCCCGGCTTCACCCTCCACAGCGGCGTGCTACGCGGCCGGCCCGACGTGAACTGCTCGGTGCACGTCCATCCAGATGAAGGCGTGGCGATTTCCGCCCTGAAGCACGGTCTCCGTCCTGTGTCGCAGAGTGCCATGCGCTTCTACAATCGCATCGGCTATCACGATTACGAAGGCCTCACCGACAGCTTCGACGAGCGCGAACGTATTGTCGCCGCGCTGGGGCGGAACCGCGCGTTGGTCATGCGTCATCACGGTGTCACCACAGTCGGCACCACCGCGCGTGAGGCATTCAGCCTGATGAAGGAGTTCGTCCGCGCCGCCCGCATTCAACTGATGATGGAGCAGAGCCGCGACGAGGTACTGGAGATCGCACCGCACATCTGCGAGCACGTCGCAGCCCAGTATGAACAACACGACAGGGGGCGGGCGTCGGCTGAATGGCCCGCCTATCTTCGTCTGCTCGACGGCATCGATCGCAGCTATCGCGACTGAACTCGCGCCCCAATGGGGCGCCGGCACACCATGAACCCGTTGTGGATACTGCGCACGGCGCGACTGGTGCTGACACCGGTTGGTGGGGCCGATCTCTGCGACCTCATCGCGATCAAGGCCGCGCCGCAGGTATTTGCCATCATGCTGGGTGGCGTCCGCTCGCCGCAGCAGACGGCCCAGGAATTGGCGGACGACGTGGCGGAGTGGGGTGCCCATGGCTTCGGCACCTGGGCAATTCGCGAGCAGGGCCACTTCCTGGGCATCACCGGATTGGAGCATCGGCCGGATGGCCGCGGCATCGCTTTGCGCTTCGCATTATGGCCCCAGGCGCAGGGACGCGGCCTTGCCCGCGAGGCGGCCAGCGCCGCGCTGCGCTTCGGCCACCAGCAGGTAGGCATGTTGCGCATCGTCGCGGTGGCGCGCGAGCACAATTTCTCCTCGCGCATGGTTCTCGGTGGCATTGGGATGACGGAGTGCGGCAGCTTCATCCAGTCCGACTATCGCATGGTGATATACGAAAGCGTTGCTTGATGGGCGCCATGCCATCGCAACCGGGCCGGCAACACGCGATACGTCATAAGAACTGCCCACCCAGGGGAGCACCGCCCCATCAGGCGCGGCCCGCCATCATGGTGGGAGCGCCATTGTCCTGGTCACCGTGACCGGCGCCGTGTTGAACTTATGGTGCTACAACCGCTAGAGGATCCGCCAGACAACGAGACGACGGCCACACGAGCCTCGTTCTGGCGGAACAGACGACACGGTATCAGCAGGGCGTAGATCTGCGGCCGCCAGCAGAGTGACATGCGAGGCATATCGCGGCAGGGCAGATCGTCTCGTTTGGTAAGTGCAAAGCCGGTTGCCAGCAACGTTGTCATCGCGCAAGGTCAGATCACTGCTCGCCTGAGGAGAATCCGATGGAAGATCGTGCCGAGGCATAATGACGGGGACGCCACTCACTGGCAGCACGAAGCTTATCCGTTGGTGGCTGAGATCTTCGGCCGCTGCAGCTCTGCTCGCAATTCTCCTGGGCCTCGCACCCGCCGCCGCACAAACGGCCGACTACAACCCGCTGCGGCCGCCCGACACCTCAAGCCCCCGCGCCACACTGCAAGGCTTCATCGAACTGACGGATCACATCTACCGCAGCGTGGCAGGCGCCTTCAAGTCCTACCTCGCGTCCGATCGGCTTTATCTCGCTGCCGAAGAGCGCGAGAAACATAGGACCGGCTATTTGCACGCGTCGGATGCCATTCGCTATCTGGACGTTTCGGACATCCCCCCCGTGCTGCTGGACACCGTCGCTATGGAAAGCCTCGTCCAGCTCAAGGAGATACTGGATCGGATCGAAATCCCTGCCATGTCCGACGTCCCGGACCGGCAGCAGATGGCGCAATCGGGATCGAAGCGGTGGCGGCTGCCGAACACTGAAATCGACATCGTTCTGCTCGAGAACGGGCCGCGCGCTGGCGAATACCTGTTCTCCGCGGCGACCGTCAACCGACTTCCCGAGTTCTACAAGCTGGTCAAGCATCTGCCCTACAAGCCTGGTCCGGGCGAGAAGCTGGACAAGATGTTTCGGATGGCCAGTCAGGACAGATCGGCCAGTGTTTACGACGGTTTCCTTAGTTCGCCCGTCGGGTTGCGCTTCCTCATTCCTCCTCGCTGGATGTTCGACTTGCCGCGATGGGCCAAGGTCCGTGCCCTTGAGGTAGCCACCTGGCAATGGCTTGGTCTGGGCGTCGGCTTTGCGGTCGCCACCATCATCATCATTGCCGGCAATTGGATCGGACGTCGCCACGCCGGTGAGAGCGAGGATGTGCCCTCGCAACAGTGGCAGGCTTTGACGCGACCGCTCGCGGTCATCGTTGGCGCTGGTCTGGTTGTGCCGCACTTCGCCTCGATGCTGCGGATCGGCGGGATCGTGCGCATGGTCCTTGAATACACTGCGACCGCTGCGCTGTATGTGGGAGCGACGTGGCTGGCTATCTCTGTTTCGGTCCTGGTGGGCGAGCTCCTGGTGGCGTCCGAGCGACTGACGCCGCGCAGCCTGGACAGCCAACTGATCCGGCTCGGCACGCGCCTGATCGGTTTGGTCGCCGCGACCGGCATCCTGATCCGATTCGGCGACGAATTGGGCTTCCCCGCCTATTCCGTCCTCGCCGGGCTCGGTGTCGGCGGTCTGGCCGTCGCACTGGCCGCGCAGAGCACGATCGCCAACCTCATCGGCTCGATGCTGATCGCGCTGGAGAAGCCGTTCCGCGTCGGTCACCTGGTCAGGATCAGCGGCAGCGAAGGCACCGTGGAGGATGTCGGCTTTCGCAGTACCCGCATTCGAACCGCCGACAACACGCTGGTGTCAATTCCGAGCAGCACTGTCGTGAACACCACAGTGGAAAACCTCAGTTCGCGGACCAAGCGTCGCCAGCAATTCCTTATGCAGGTCACCTACGATACCCCGCGCGAGAAACTGGAAGAGGTGATTGCCGGCATCAGACAGCTCATTGTCGATCATCCATCGGCAGAGGAGCGAACCTGTGAGGTGCACTTCAACAACTTCGGCGAGAGCAGTCTCGATATACTGGTGATCTTCCATCTTCAGGTGGCCAGTTACCCGGACGAGCTGCGCGAACGGGAAGCAATTTTGCTCGGGATCATGAACCTGTTGCAGGATATCGGAGTGGAACTCGCGTTCCCCACGCGGACGCTTCACTTGGCAGGCGGGGCCGCCGAGAGCACCGCATCACGGCCAAGAGCCGTCCCGTCACAAATCGGGTTCGCCTCGCGTTCCTGAACGTCGCGATGCGCGCCGATTGCCACCGGTGCTGCCCTCGCGCAAGTTCGCGGCAGTTTCGTCTCCCGAAAGGACCTGCCCATGAACGGCGCCGAGAGCCTCGTCCACACTCTGCTGAAGAGCGGCGTCGATACGTGCTTCTCCAATCCCGGCACATCCGAGATGCACTTTGTCGCCGCACTCGACCGCGTGCCCGGCATGCGCTGCGTACTTGGACTGTTCGAGGGCGTCGTGACCGGCGCGGCCGATGGCTATGCCCGCATGTCCGGCAAGCCGGCAGCGACGCTGCTGCATTGCGGCCCAGGTCTCGCCAATGGCCTCGCCAATCTGCACAACGCGCGCCGCGCGCAGACGCCGATCGTCAACATCGTCGGCGATCAGGCCACCTATCATCGCCCCAACGATGCCCCACTCACCGCTGACACCGAGGGCTGGGCGCGCGGCGCCTCCGCCTGGGTGCGCACCGCCTCCTCGTCGGCCACGGTCGGCGCCGATGCTGCGGTCGCGGTACAGGCCGCGCGTACCCACCCAGGCCAGATCGCCACGCTGATCCTGCCGTCGGACACGTCCTGGGACGAGGGCGGCGTCATCGCCGATCCGGTGCCGGTGCCGCCAAAGCCGCAGTCGGATCCGGCGCAGATGCGCAACGCCGCCGAGATTCTGCGCCGCGGCCAGCCGACGCTGATCGTGCTTGGCGGCGAAGCGGTGAGCGCCGATGCACTGGAGAACGCGCATCGCATCGCTGCCGCCACTGGCGCGCGCCTGATTGCGCAAGGTGCCAACGCGCGCATCTCGCGCGGCCGCGGTCGCGTGCCGGTGGACCGCATTCCCTACGTGGTCGATGTCGCGGTGAAGGCACTGGCAGGGACGCGGCATGTCATTCTATGTGGACTGCGCAAGCCGGTGACCTTCTTTGCCTATCCCGGCAAGCCGACCACGCCGATCCCGACGGACGCCGACATCCACGTCCTCGCCCGCGCCGATCAGGACGCGGCAGCGGCGCTCGCGCAACTGGCCGCCGAACTGTCGGCACCGCGCGCCGCCATTCCCGACCCGGGGCCACGGCCCGAGCCGCAGCGAGGCGCGCTTACACCGGACTCGGTCGCCGCCACGCTCTCCGCCTTGATGCCTGAGGCAGCCGTGATCACCGACGAAGCCGTCACTTTCGGGCGCGGGTTCTTCCCGTTCACCTACGCCGCACCACCGCATGACTGGCTGAACTCGACCGGCGGCGCGATTGGCTGCGGCCCACCGCTTGCCACCGGAGCCGCGGTCGGCGCACCGGGCCGGCGTGTCATCGCGCTGCAGGCGGATGGCTCGGCGATGTACACGCTGCAGGCATTGTGGACCCAGGCGCGCGAGCGCCTCGACGTCACGACCGTGCTGCTGTCCAACCGCAAATATCAGATCCTGCTAGGAGAGCTGGCCAATGTCGGCGCCAACCCGGGCCGTACCGCGCTGGACATGCTGGACCTGGGCAACCCCGACCTCCACTGGACCAAATTGGCGAATGGCATGGGCGTTGAGGCAGCGCGGGCCGACACGTGCGAACGTTTCGCCGACCTGTTCGTCCAGGCCAACAGCCGCAAGGGACCGTTCCTGATCGAACTGATGATCTGATCCCTCTATTCATATCAACCGACCGGCCGTGTCGCCAAGCCGCACATTTTGCCAGGCGCGGAACGGAAGTCTTGCGGCGCTTGGCGCGCCTGCTCTGCCTATTCACCAGGCATTTGGGCGGAGACAAGCCAGGACCAGTGACCTTGTTCTTCGGCACGATCGTGCTGCTGATCGTGCCGATGGCGATCTTCGCGCCGTCATTGGCACCGTTCGATCCCTATAAGGAAAGCGTTGTCCTGCGTCTGAAACCGTGGGGTTATCGCGGCCACACGCTGGGCACCGATGAACTCGGCCGTGACCTGCTCAGCCGGCTGATCTATGGCGCGCGCTCATCGCCGCTGATGGGCCTGGTACCTGTTGCCATCGCAACGATTCTTGGGGGCACGCAGGGCGGCATCGGCGGCTATGCGGGGCGGCGGGTACACGCGGTGATCAAGCGGACGATGGATGTGTTCTATGCATTCCATTCCGTGCTGCTCGCCGTGGCGATCTCCGGTGCGATGGGTGGCGGCATGGTGAATGGCATGACGGCACTGGCCCTGGTGTTCATCCCGGCGATGTGTCGCGTCGCCGAAACGGCCCTGCCGCTCTGGACCCACTCGACAACCCATGCATTCTCGCGTCAGCTCGATCTGAAGCGGTGCCCAGACCAGCTGCCGCGATGCAATCTGTCCACTTGGCAAAATAGGGGGAACGATGCCGCAGATTGACGATGCCGCGCTTGACTACCTGTTGGCGCGCGGCGGCCTTACGGCGAATGATGAGCAGCGAGCGGGCCTGAAGGCGGCGTATCAGCATGTCGCTGCCATGGCGGAACGCGTGCGCAAACCGCGCGGGCGAATGGCGGAACCGGTGCTGACCTATGGCTTCGCCGAGGAGGATCTGGCATGAGCGAGATCCCCACCATTGCCGAAGCGGCAAAACTGATCGCGGCGAAGCAGCTTTCCCCGTGGAACTGACGCGCGCCTGCCTGGAGCGTGTGAAAGAGCTGGATGCGAACTGCACGCCTTCGTGCTGAGGACCGAGGAGCGTGCTCTTGCCGATGCACGCGCGGCCGAGGCGGCCGTGATGGCGGGCAAGAGGGTTGGGCCGCTGTGCGGTATTCCGATCGGACTGAAGGACATCGTCGACACCAAAGGCATTGCCACCACCTGCCATTCGAAAATCCTGCGCGACAACGTTCCGGACAAGGATGCGACCTGCGCCATGAAACTGGCCGCGGCCGGCACGGTGCTGATGGGCAAGACCTCGACGCACGAGTTCGCCGATGGCGGACCGTCGTTCGATCTGCCATGGCCGCCGGCGCGCAATCCGTGGAACACCGCGCACTTCACCGCGGGCTCCAGCAGCGGCACCGGTGCGGGGGTTGCAGCTGGGCTGTTCCTGGGCGGCATCGGCACTGACACTGGCGGCTCGATCCGCGGTCCTGCTGCGTTGTGTGGCATTGCCGGCATCAAGCCGACCTACGGCCTTGTCAGCCGCGCCGGCGTGGCGCCCGCGGCGTACACGCTGGACCACATCGGGCCGATGGCGTGGACAACGGAAGACTGCGCGCTGATGCTGCAGGCGCTCGCAGGACATGACCCGCGCGATCCGGCGAGCGCATCGCGGCCAATCCCCAACTACACGACGCAGCTCGGTTCCGGCATCAAAGGATTGCGCATCGGCGTCATCCACCACTTCCATGAAGTCGACCACAAGGTAAGCGACGGGACGCAGCGTGGCATCGATGCTGCGATTGCCAGTTTCCGTGCACTCGGCGCCGACGATCAGCGAAGTGCACATTGTCGCCGCTGGCGGAATGGCACGCCTGCGGCACGCTGATCTCGATGACCGAGCGCGCTGCCGCCTATGAGGAGTGGGCGCGCACGCGGCTCGGCGATTTCGGTGAGCGCGTGCAACAGAGGCTGTTGATCGGGCGCATGGTGTCCGGCGTGGATTATGTGCAGGCGGTGCGTCGGCGGCGCGAGTTGCGCGCGGAACTGCAGGCGGCGATGGCTGATCTGGACGTCGTTCTGACCGCGGCGAAACCCATCCGAGGCACCGAAGATCGACGAAGTACCGAAGTGGGACGTCGGGCAGAAACCGAGTTTCACCATGCCGTTCAATGTCGCCGGCTATCCGGCGATGTCGATCTGCTCCGGGTTCGGCGCTGGCGGTCTGCCGGTCGCGATCCAGCTTGTCGGCAAGCCGTTCCAGGAGGCCACCGTGCTGCACATCGCCGACGCATTCGAGAAGGCGACCCCGTTCCGTGCGCGTCGTCCCGCGCTAAGCTCGGCTCTCGTCGCCGCCCAATAGGAGCAATCGATGGCCCAGCATCAGTCTTCGCGCCTCGCCGCAGACCGTCCGCATCGGCGTGTTCGACGCGAGCTTTCCGCCGGTGCTGACCATCGAGTCCGGTGACACGGTGGTGGTGCAATGCGTTTCCGGGCGCGCCTGACGTGATGCCGCCGTCCAGCGCCGGCCTGCAAGTCCCGCCGGAACTCGACGCGATCATCGCTGCCAACCCGGGGATGCGTGCCGGGCATATCGTCACGGGCCCGATCGCCATCGCCGGCGCCGAGCCCGGCGACATGCTGGAGATCCGCATCGAGAAGATCGAGCCAGGCGCGGACTGGGGCTACAACATGATCCGCCCGCTCGCCGGCACGCTGCCCGAGGATTTCCATGAAGCGGTGATCAGCCACATCCCGGTCGATCGCGCGCGTCGCGTGTGATCTGCTGCCGTGGGGCACCGAATTGAAGCTGGCACCGTTCTTCGGCGTGATGGGCGTGGCGCCGCCACCCGCGTTCGGCACCATCGCTTCGAAGGAGCCGCGCGTCCACGGCGGCAACATGGACAACAAGGAGCTGGTGGCAGGGTCCACGCTGTATCTACCGGTGTGGGTACCGGGCGCGAATTTCTCGGTGGGTGACGGCCACGGCGTGCAGGGCGACGGCGAGGTCTGTGTTACCGCGTTGGAGATGTGCCTGACCGGCACGTTCACGTTCATATTGCACAAGGGTGGCGGGCCTTCGCGTCCACTGCTGAAGCAGCCGAAGGCCGAGACGCCGACGCACTTCATCAGCATGGGGCTGAATGAGGATCTGGATCAGGCGATGAAACAAGCGCTGCGGGAAATGATTTCGTTCATCTGCTCGCGCAGCAACCTGTCGCGCGAACAGGCCTACCAGTTCTGCTCACTGGCAGTGGACTTCCATGTCACGCAGACGGTGAATGGCGAGAAGGGTATCCACGGCATGCTGAAGAAGGGGCTGCTGTTCTGATGAGCGCACGCATTCTGCTCTGGACCGACACACCAGCAGCTTATCTGGACGCGATCGCCACGGCTGATCTCAGCAGCCGTGTGAAAGTGGAGGTTCTGGCGCGCAAGGAGACGCCGAACCAGGCGCTGCGCGCGGAGACCGAGGCGATGCTGGCGTGGGGTGCGCCGGCTGGCCTGCTGCCGCAGATGCCGAAGCTGCGCTGGGCGCAGGCGTTGACCGCAGGCGTCGAGGGTTGGCTGGCGCTGCCAGATCTGCCGCCAGCGCTGACCTTGACCTGCGCGCGCGGCACGCATCGTGAGTCGATGGCGGAGAACATCCTCGGCGCGCTGTTCTACCTGACCAAACCATATGCGGCGATCGTCGAAGACCAGAAGTCGAGCAAGTGGGTGCGCCGGGTGGCGACGCCGCTCGCGGGACAGACGCTGGGCGTTCTTGGTCTTGGCGCAATCGGACAGCAGGTGGCCGGCATCGCCAAGGCAATCGGCATGCGTGTCATCAGCACCAAGCGTCGCGCTGAGACACTGCCTGAAGTGGACCAGGTGCTGTCACCGGAACATACGGACCAAGTTCTGGCGCAGTCCGACTTTGTGCTGCTGCTGTTGCCGGCGACGGCGGAGACCGAGAATTTCATGAACGCGCGGCGACTCGAGCAGATGAAGCCGAGTGCATGGCTGCTGAACTTCGGGCGCGGCCACCTGATCAAGGACGACGATCTGATCGCCGCGGTGACAGCGAAGCGCATCGCGGGTGCGATCCTGGATGTGTTCCGCCAGGAGCCGCTGCCGGTCGAGCATCCGTTCTGGACTACCTCCGGTATCGTGGTGCTGCCGCACATCGGCGGCGGTCATCCCGAGCGCGACAAGTCCGTGGCGAGGCTGTTCGTCGACAATCTTGCGCGCTTCCTAGACGGCAGACCGCTCAAAGAAGTAGTGGATCCGGCAGCGGGGTACTGAGATGGAGCCTTACCAGTTGACCGCTACCGATGCGGCGGCACTGATCCGAGTCGAAGCAACTCTCCTGCGAAGAGCTGGCGCGGTCCTGCCTTGCGCGCATCGCGTCGCGCGATGCCGATGTGAAAGCCTGGCTGTGGCTCGACCCTGACCATGTCATTCGCCGTGCGCGCGAGTTGGACAAGCTGGCGCCTGCGCCTAAAGGGCCGTTGCACGGCTTGCCGTTCGGCGTGAAGGACATCATCGACACGGCCGATGCTCCAACGACTCAGAACTCGCCGATCTACGACGGGGTGCATGTGGGGCGCGATGCGGCCTGTGTTGCCGTGGTGCGCGGCGCCGGCGCATTGATCATGGGCAAGACCGACACCGTGGAGTTCGCCTCCGGCGGGCGAAAGGCGCTGACGCGCAATCCTTACAACTTTGCGCATACGCCCGGCGGTTCGTCATCCGGGTCGGGTGCAGCTGTTGCTGACTGTCATGTGCCGCTCGCGTTCGGCACCCAGACCGGCGGTTCGCAGATCCGGCCGGCATCGTTCAACGGCATCTACGGCATCAAGCCGACCTGGAACCTGCTGAGCCGTGAAGGCGTGCGCATGTCGTCGATCACACTGGACACGGTCGGTTGGTACGGCCGGTCGGTGGATGACCTGATCCTGGTGGGGACAGCATTTCGTTTGGCGGCGGACCCGACGCAGGTTGCAGTGAAGGGATTGCGCGTCGGGTTGTGCCGAAGTCCGGTCTGGCATGCAATCGAGCCTGCCGGCCTGACCGCGCTGGAAAACGCGGCACGCCTGCTTGCCGCGGCCGGCGCGATCGTCGAAGAGCTGGTGCTGCCCGCACCCTTCGATCAATTGCTGGACGCCCAGAACACCATCGTGACAGCCGAGGGTGGCGTTTCATTCCTGCCGGAATACGTCAATGCCTATGTTCTTCTGGCGCCGGATCTGCGGGCGAAGGTGGACAGCGATATCCGCCGCGAGGCGTTGCTCGCGGCTTATGCGCTTGCCGATCGCTGTCGCCCGGTGTTCGACCGGATGTTTGGTGATTCGCTCGACGTGGTGCTGACGCCGAGTGCGCCAGGTGAGGCGCCGCAAGGGCTGCACACGACAGGTGACGCGATCTTCAATCGCATGTGGACGCTGCTGCATGTGCCCTGCATCAACATTCCGGCGGGCCGCGGGCCGAACAATCTGCCGGTTGGCGTGACGCTGGTCGGACCACGGCTGACCGATGCGAGGCTGCTGGCGATCGCCAGGGCAGCGGCGCCGGTCATTGATACCGATCCGCAGGCCGGCCTGCGCGAGCCGTGCATCTAGTGGTTTGGGCCGACGCGGGGTCAGCGGGTCTGACAGAAATGTCCGGCGTCGATACTGTCAGCGCTGCAGGTTGTCACCTGCACAGTCAGGGTTCGCGCATATACAGTCTGGGGTCGACAAGCTTGCCGGCACGGAAAAGCTGGAAGTGTAGCGTGCCCCCATTTTGGATGTCGTAGAGCTCACTGCCGCTATCGACAAGTGTTCCCAGTGCGCGCAGCCGCCCAGCATTTTCTGCCGTGGAGTGTGGAGTCTGATCAATGATGCTGTAGTTGCTCTCGAAATCGCCGTCGTGGCGAATGATAATTTCGTATTGCTCCGCGATGCGCTTCGTCGCGATCTTCCGGGTCGTGAGAATCCGCCCTTTACCGATTGATCTTACCATGCCGCGATCAGCAAAGGTGAACTTGATATTGCAGCCGCCCCCTGGAACCGATGTCACGTGCATGACACCTGAAGTCGGCCACACGAAAGAGATGTCGTCCGGCACCTGTCGCTCCCGAGCGCCCGCTGAGAAGGGCGTGGCGGCAGAGTAACGCGGCCCGCTGCGAGGCACCAGTCTGCATCAGACGGCTAGGCCCAGCGGCGTGCCACGCCGGCACGACAGGGCTGACCATGTGCTGGCCCTGGCCGTAGAGCTGTTAGCTGCGTGCAGTGCGCACGAACAGCAATAGCGGCACGACGATGATGGCCAGGACAAGCATCAGCTTGAAGTCGTCGATATAGGCGATGATTCTGGCCTGATGGGTCACCTCCTCGTTGAGCATCGCAATGCCGTGCGAGGACCCAGGTCCCAGAACTGCGAGGCGGCGCCGGTCTGCAGTGCGCGGTTGAACGGGCTCACGTCTGCTGCAATGAGAGCGTGATTGACCTGGGTATTGGTCTGCAGCAGCGCGCCGGTGATCGAAATGCCAATCGCACTGCCAAGATTGCGCATCAGGCTGTAGATGCTGGTGGCCTCGGTCCGGATTGCCGCCGGCAGCGTCGCGAAGGCGATGATGTTGATCGGGATTGCCAGGAACCCGATGCTGAGCCCCTGGATGAAGCCGACGAGGATCACAGTCGATTCGCGATATATCCGGCGTCCACAGCGTCATCTCGTACAGCGCATAGGCACCGATCAGGAAGCCGAGCCGACCAGCAGCCGGGCGCTCACTCTGCCCATCACCCGGCCGCAGATCAGCGCGGCGATCATCAGCCCTGCGCCGCGCGGTGCCAGCGCGATGCCGGCAGTCACCACGGGATAGTTCATCAGCGTCTGCAGATAGGGCGCCAGCAGCGCCAGCGACGCGTACATGATCAATCCCATGATCGCGTACAGGATGGCGCCGACAGTAAAGTTCCGGTCGGCAAACAGCTTGGGCGACAGGAAGGGCCGTGGCGCGAGGCAGAACTGCACCAGAAACACATAGAACGCCACGCCGGCAATGGACGCCTCGAGCACGATTTCGCGCGAGTTGAACCAGTCCAGTGTCTCGCCGCGGTCGAGCATCATCTGGAACGAGCCGATCGCCAGGCTGAGTGCGCCGAAGCCGATCCAGTCGAGCCTGGCCGTCCCGGTACGTGCGCTTTCCTTAAGGAATGTCAGCAGGCCGATCGCGGTCAGGATCCCGAACGGTACGTTGATGTAGAACACCCAGCGCCAGCTGTAATTGTCGGTGAGCCAGCCGCCCAGGATGGGGCCGCATATCGGCCCCATCATAACACCCATGGTCCACAGACCCATCGCCTTGGCACGTTGCTCGGGTGGGTAGAGTTCGTACATCACCGACTGTGACAGCGGCACCAGAGCCGCGCCGAACATGCCCTGCACGATGCGGAACACCACGATCTGGCCGAGTGTCTCTGCCAGGCCGCACAAGGCGGAGGCCACGGTGAAGCCAACGACGGCGGTGACAAACAATCGCGTGCGGCCGAAGCGCGCCGACAGGTAGCCCGTCGGCGCGGTCATGATCGCGGCCGCGACGATGTAACTCGTCAGCACCCAGTTGATCTCTTCCTGGCTCGCCGACATCGTCCCCTGCATGTAAGGCAGCGCGACATTGGCGATGGTGCTGTCGAGCGACTGCATCAGCGTCGCCATGACGGTGCAGATCGTCACCACCATGCGGATTGCATAGCTTTGTGCACTCGGCGCTGTCGCCGCTGTCGCGACCGTCGCCGACATCACTCGTCCTGTTCTTGCTGACGCGCAAGGTTCTGGCAGACGAGGTCAAGTACCCGTGTGGCCTGTCCGAGCTCGTCGTCCGTCAAGCCAAGCAGCGTGGCGTTGCGCACCTCGCGTGAGACGGCTTCGACCTGCTCGATGATCGACCATCCACGGGTGGTCACGGTGATCGCCTTGGCTCTGCGGTCCTTGCCCTCCTCGCGGCGCTCGATGTGTCCGGACGCCTCGAGAGCATCGAGCAGACGCACGACGGATGACCCGTCAAGTCCAAGTGCGGCAGCGAGGTCCTTCTGACGCATCGGCGCCGGCACGCGCGAGAGATAGATCAGCGGAAGCCAGGTCGCCTCGGTCAGGCCGAACGGCTGCAGGCGGCGGTCCACCGCGCGCCGCCACTGCCGCGCTGCGCGGGCTACCAGGCTGCCAAAGCCGTCGCGAAGCCGCTGGGTCTTGGTCATCGGCCACCAGGATTAGATGACTTGCCAATATATGACATGTCATCTAATTAGCAAGCGCACGAAGGAGAGTGGGTAAGGATGAGCGAGGTGGCAGATAGCCGGTCCGGCAAAGATGGGAGCACAACCGAACTCGACGCGCTGGTCATCGGCGCCGGCTTCGCCGGGCTCTACCAATTGCTCTGCCTGCGGGATCGCCTCGGCCTGTCCGTGAAGGCGCTGGAAGCAGGTAGCGGGGTCGGGCGGCACCTGGTACTGGAATCGCTATCCCGGCGCGCGATGCGATTCGGAAAGCCACGTCTACTGGTACACGTTCTCCCCAGAGCTGATGCGGGAGTGGGAATGGTCCGAGCGCTATCCCGGCCAGGCTGAGATCTTGCGCTATCTGAACTTCGTCGCCGACAGGTTCGACCTGAAGCGCGACATTCAGTTCAACAGCCGCGTGACGTCCGCGCATTACGACGAGGCCGCCAACCGCTGGCGCGTGCGCACCGAACATGGCGAGACATTCGTCGTGAAGTTTCTCGTCACCGCGGTCGGCTGCCTTTCCACCGCCAACGTGCCGAAGATCCCTGGCCTGCAGGATTTCAAGGGCGACTGGTACCACACCGGCCAGTGGCCGCACGAAGGTGTGGACTTCACCGGCAAGCGCGTCGGCATGATCGGCACTGGATCGACCGGCATTCAGGCCGCGCCGGTGATTGCCGCGCAAGCGAGGCATCTGACGGTGTTTCAGCGCACCGCGAACTATTCGGTGCCGGCACGCAACGTGCCGCTGACGCCGGAATTCAAGCAATACGTCAAGCAGAATGCCGAGGAAATCCGCGCGACGACGCATCAGACCTATAACGGGATGGGCTTCAAGGTCGAGGATCGCAAGGCAGTCGAGACCTCGCCCGAGGAGCGCGAGACGATCTACGAAGCAGCGTGGCAGCGCGGCGGATTGCAGTTCCGCGCGACGTTCCAGGACATGCTGGTCAGCAAGGAAGCGAACGACACGGCGGCGGATTTCATCAAGCGCAAGATCCGCTCGATCGTGAAGGATCCCAAGACCGCAGCGATCCTGTCGGACATCGACCATCCTTATGCGGCCAAGCGCCCGCCGATCGATACCGATTATTTCGAAACCTACAATCGACCCAACGTCTCGCTGGTTGACGTGAAGGCCACGCCCATCGAGCGGATCTCAGAGGCGGGGATCTGCACGACCGAGGCTGAATATCCGGTGGACATCATCGTCTTCGCCACCGGCTTCGACGCGATGACCGGCCCGCTGCTGCGTATGGACATCCGCGGACGCGATGGCGTTGCGCTGAAGGATGTATGGGAGGCGGGGCCACGCAACTACCTCGGCCTGCAGGTCGCCGGCTTCCCGAACCTGTTCACCATCACCGGCCCCGGCAGCCCATCGGTGCTGTGCAATATGCCGGTGGCCATCGAGCAGCACGCCGATTGGATCACCGATTGCATCGAGCACATGCGCGCGAAGGGGCTTGAACGCATCGAGGCGCGGCCCGAAGCGGTCGAGAAGTGGGTGGCCGAGGTCAACGAGGTCGCCAACCGAACGCTGCTGCCGCATGGCGAAGCATTCCTGGTATCTCGGCGCCGAATATTCCCGGCAAGCCGCGCGTGTTCATGCCGTATGCCGGCGGCATGATCCGATATCGCGAGATCTGCCAGGAAGTGGCTGCACAGGCCTACGAAGGCTTCGCTCTCTCATAGGCCGAAAAGGTCCGCTGCGTTGTGGGAGTGTTGACGGCGCTTATAGTTCTTGATATGTTCTTATAACTTCTCCTGCGCGAGCGGATGGGATGGAAACCGCTGCGACCATCCTGCATGCCGATCTGGATGCCTTTTATGCTTCGGTCGAGCAGCTGCTTGACCCATCATTGCGCGGTAAGCCCATTGCCGTCGGGGGTGGTGTCGTGCTCGCCGCCTCTTACGAAGCCAAGGCCTTCGGCGTGCGCAGCGGCATGCCAGGGCGACGCGCGCGCCAGCTTTGCCCGCAACTGACTTTTGTCGCAGGCCGCTTCAAGGACTACCAACGGCTGGGCGATGCCGCGATCGCGGTACTCGGTGACTTCACCCCGCTGGTCGAGCGCATCTCCATCGACGAGGCGTTTGCTGACGTCGCTGGATGCACGCACCTGTTCGGTTCGCCGGCCGACATTGCGAACGCCATCCGCCGCCGCATCCGAGAGGAGCTGGGCTTACCGATATCGATCGGCGTGGCACGCACCAAGCATCTGGCGAAAATCGCGTCGCAAGTGGCCAAGCCCGACGGGCTCGTCGTTGTCGATCCTCTCACCGAACTCGAATTCCTTCATGATCTGCCGGTCGAGCTGATATGGGGCGTGGGACCCGCCACGTGGGCGCGCCTGGCCGCGATCGGCGTACATACCGTCGGGCAACTGGCAGGGATGCGGCCGCGGTCGCTGGGACGGCTGCTGGGTCGCGCGGCAGGCGAGAAGCTGATGTCGCTCGCGTGGAACCGGGACCCGCGCGAAATACAGCTGCACCGGCGCGTGCAGTCGGTCGGCGCTCAATCGGCGCTGGGCAGGCAGCCTGCCGCAGAGCGTGTGTACCGGCCCACGTTGCGCTATCTCGCGGACAGGATTGCGACCCGGCTTCGAGCCAAATCGCGACCGGGACGAACGGTGACAGTGCGCGTCCGTTTTGCCGATCTCCGCTCGGTCACCCGTTCGGTCACACTCGATGCGCCGATGTCAGCGACTGCGATCCTTGCTGAAATCTCCGAACAGCTTGTACGCACAGTGCTCGCGGATCATCCTGACGAAACGACGATCTCACTTCTGGCGATCTCGGTGTCGCATCTTGAAGAGCATGCCGACCTGCAGCTCGAGTTTCCGCTCGGCCTCGAGGATGAGCGGCGCCGGCCCGGCACCAGGCTTGGCTTGGCGCGTTGGAAGGCCGATCGTGCGGTTGACGACATTCGCGAGCGCTTCGGATGGCAGGCAATCGGCTATGGTTCCGTCGCGCTGGAACTATCCCGCTCCGTGCCCGATGAATTTCGAAAGTTGGCTGAAAAGAATCTTTGAGCTAGTACCCGGAATCGCTGGAGCGTGGTACGGTACCCTGTCATTGCGAGGAGCGAAGCGACGAAGCAATCTCAGGCCAGGAGCGCGCCTGGCAGCGAGATTGCTTCGCTTCGCTCGCAGATCTGTAATTCCTCGATCGCCATTCTTAGTTCATGGCGCAGCATTTCCTTCTCCGCGTCATCTGGCTTGCGGTCGGGCATGCTCGTCGCGGTCTGACGCGCGAGCATCGATGCTTGACGGACAATCGACAGACCAGCAAGGTTTTGTCGTTTCCACATCGGCTGTGAGGGATGCGACCCAAAGGCGATCACCGCGCGCCAGCTCCTGAACCAGTTCGTCTTGGCCGTGCTGTCTGCGGTCGTCTGGCTGAATCCGAGCGACGCGAATGGTGGATCGCCAATGGCCGAGGCGGCTATGCGGCAGGAACCGTGGCGGGCACGCTGACGCGGCGTTACCACGGTCTGCTGATTGCGCCGGTGGATCCGCCGTTGGGCCGTCGCCTCGTGTTCGCCAAGGCGGATGCAACGCTTAGCGACGGGACACACGAATATCCGCTGTTCGCCAATCGATGGACCGATGGCCAGATCGCGCCGCCGGGACACTTCGGCATCGAGAGCTTTCATCTCGATCACACCGTGCCAGTCTGGATGTTCGCGGTTGGCGGGCGACGGGTCGAGGCAAGAATCTGGATGGAGCCGGGCGAGGATACCACCTATCTCGCCTGGTTCTTGCACCCAAGTGCCGGCGAGAGCGACACGCTTTCTTTACGCGTCACGTTGCTGGTCAACAATCGCGACCATCATGGCGACACATGGGAGGAGGGCTTTCAGCCGGATCTGGCGCAGGCGGATGGCACACTCTACGTCGCCGATGGTGCTCGTTTCACGCTGTCCCTACGCGCGGTCCATGGCAAGATTACGCCGCAGCGCACTTGGTATCGTAACTTCGATCTGCCGATCGAAGCGGAGCGTGGTCTAGGGTCGACCGACTCGCATCTCTGCGTGGGATCTGCCGAGATCGAACTCCGATCCAGTGCGTGGTGCGGGATCGTCGCCAGCCTGAAGTCCGATTCGTCCGATGATCTCGCAGCTGCACTGCAGCGGCGGCTGGCGTACGATCGACAAGTGCTTGATGCAGCGCCAGGCACGGACAGTGGCTGGATCAGGCGGCTTATCCTTGCCGCGGACAGCTTCGTATTCGCGCGCCCGCTGCCGCAGGTGCCGGATGGCCAATCGGTGATCGCCGGCTATCCCTGGTTCGGCGATTGGGGCCGCGACACGATGATCAGCCTGCCGGGTTTGACTCTGGCTACGGGCCGGCCCAGCGATCGCGCTGCGCATCCTGCGGACCTTCGCGGGCTTCGTCAGTCAGGGCATGCTGCCGAATGTGTTTCCGGGTGCCGGCGAAACGCCCGAATACAACACCGCTGACGCCTCGCTGTGGTTCTTCGAAGCATGGCGTGCCTATTTCGCGACAACGCAGGATTTGGTCTCGCTACGCGAAGCTTTTCCCGTGCTCGCCGACATGATCCGTTGGCATCTGCGGGGCACGCGTTACGGCATCGGTGTCGATCCCGCCGACGGCTTGCTGCGGGCCGGTCAGCCTGGCGTGCAGCTCACCTGGATGGATGCCAAGGTTGGCGACTGGGTGGTCACGCCGCGTATCGGCAAGCCGGTCGAGGTGAATGCGCTGTGGTACAATGCGCTCTGCATCATGTCCGAATTTGCCACGCGTTTGGGCGAAGCGGACCCATATGCGGCGCAAGCTGCTACCACGCGGTCAGGCTTCGGACGATTTATCCGCGCCGACGGACAAGGACTTTATGACGTGATCGATGGGCCCGACCGGCGCCGATGCCAGCATCCGCCCCAACCAGGTATTTGCAGTCAGCCTGCCGCACACACCACTCGAACCGGCGGCTCGGGCCGTGGTCGTGGACGTGTGCCGCCGGCATCTGCTGACCTCTTACGGATTGCGGTCGCTTGCTCCCGGCGCGGCTGACTACCATGCACACTATGGAGGCGACGTGAGGCAACGCGACGGCGGCTATCATCAGGGTGCGGTGTGGGGCTGGCTGCTCGGGCACTTTGCCTTGGCGGCGTTCCGTGTGACCGGCGACGCGGCGGCGGCGCAGGCGCTGCTGGAGCCGATGCGTGATGCGCTCGCAGATCAGGGCCTTGGCACGATTGGCGAGATCTTCGACGGCGATGCACCGCATGATCCACGCGGCGCACCGGCGCAGGCCTGGTCGGTGGCCTGCACGCTGCAGGCGTGGTTCGCGCTCGAAGCTGCGCGCCGGGGCGAAAGGACGATTTCCTGATGCCGGCGGCAAAAGATCCCGAACGCCTTCGCCTGCAGGCAATGCGCGAAGCAGACGCCGACTGGCGACGCTGGGGACCCTATGTCAGCGAGCGGCAATGGGGGACGGTGCGCGAGGACTACAGCGAAGGGGGCACCGCGTGGGATTATTTCACGCATGACCACGCCCGCAGCCGGGCCTATCGCTGGGGCGAGGATGGCCTGGCGGGATTCTGCGACAACCGCCAACTGCTGTGCCTTTCGCTGGCCCTGTGGAATGGATGTGATCCAATCCTCAAGGAGCGTTTGTTCGGACTGACCAACCAGCAGGGCAACCACGGCGAGGACGTCAAAGAGCTGTATTATTATCTCGATGCAGTACCGAGCCACGCCTATAACCGAATGCTGTACAAGCTGCCGCAGGCGGCCTATCCCTACCAATGGCTCATCGACGAGAACGCAAAACGCAAGGCCACCCCATCCGCGCGCGAATTCGAGCTGATCGACACGGGACTGTTCGATGAGAATCGCTATTTTGACGTAGAGATCGAATACGCCAAGGCGTCGCCGGATGATATCCTGATGCGAATCACCGTGCACAACCGCGGCCCCGATCCCGCGCCGATCTGGCTCCTGCCACAGGCTTGGTTTCGCAATAGCTGGAGCTGGTCAGACGAATCAGCACGGCCAGAGATGAGCGAAGAAAGTCCGGGTGAAGTGTGGGCAATCACGACGAGCTTGGCCGCTTCGCTCTGAGCTTCGAGCAGCCCGATCGGCTCGCTTTCTGCGACAACGATACGAACTTTCGGAAGGTGTTCGGCGTCGGCTGGACCGCCCGGTTATTGCAAAGACGGTGTGAACGACTTCATCGTGCACGGCCGCGAAGATGGCCGTCTGATCCGGAGGGTCGCGGGACCAAGGTTGCCGGCTGTGTATCACCGCATGGTTCCGGCCGGCGGAAGTGTTGTAGTGCGCGTGCGGCTGTGCGCCGGCGCCGCGGAAACGCCGGGGTTCGCCGATTTCGACGCAGGTGGTGGCGCAGCGTCGGCAGGAGGCGGACGCATTCTATGCGGTCCTGCAGGCAGGGATTGCGGATGCGGACATGCGTCTCGTGCAGCGCCAGGCATTTGCCGGCATGCTGTGGAGCAAGCAGTTCTACTATTTCGACGTCGGGCAGTGGCTGGACGGCGACCCGCGGCAGCCGCCGCCGCCGCCATGGACGCAGGTATCGGTCGCAATGCCGCCTGGCGGCATCTCAATGCCGCCGACATCATCTCGATGCCCGACAAATGGGAGTATCCCTGGTTCGCCGCCTGGGATCTTGCGTTCCATTGCGTCAGCATGTCGCTGATCGATCCGGAATTCGCCAAGGAGCAACTGCTGCTGCTGTGCCAAGTCTGGATGATGCATCCGAACGGCGAACTGCCCGCCTATGAATGGGCGTTCGGCGACGTCAATCCGCCGGTCCAGGCGTGGGCGGCGTTGCATGTGTATCGAGAACGATCGCCGGACTGAACGGCGGGGTCGGCGAATCGCATTTCCTGGAGCGCGTCTTTCAGAAGCTGCTGCTGAATTTCACCTGGTGGGTGAACCGCAAGGACGCGCAGGGACTGAACATCTTCGAGGGCGGCTTTCTTGGTCTGGACAATATTGGTCTGTTCGACCGGTCAGCTCCGTTGCCGACCGGCGGCTACATCCAGCAGTCCGACGGCACCGGCTGGATGGCGATGTTCTGCCTGAACATGCTGCATATCGCGCTCGAGCTTGGCCAGCATGACCGCGTCTACGACGACATGGCCACGAAGTTCTTCGAGCATTTCCTTTATATCGCGCGCGCCATGACCGGCGTCGCTGGCGGAGGGGGCGGGCTGTGGGACGACGCCGACAACTTCTACTATGATCAGCTCTGCATGCCGGACGGCTCGACATTTCCCGATGCGCATCCGTTCCATGGTCGGGCTGATCCCACTCTTTGCCGTCGCCGTGGTCGATGGCGCGACGCTGGACAAACTGCCCGGCCTGCTCGAGCGGATGCGCTATTTCCGTGAGGAGCGCAGCGACCTCGCGACACTGATCTCGCGCTGGAACGATCCCGGCGCCGGTGGCAGCCACCTGCTGTCGCTGGCGCGCGTGTTCCGCATGACCAAGCTGCTGGAGCGCATGCTCGATGAAGAGGAGTTTCTGTCGCCGCACGGCGTGCGCGCGCTGTCACGCTGCTATCTGGATCACCCGTACGACTTCGAGCTATCGCGATGGCGCACTATCAGGCGTGAAGTATCTTCCGGCGAGTCCGATTCCGGCTTGTTCGGCGGCAATTCAAACTGGCGCGGGCCGGTCTGGATGCCGGTGAATTTCCTGCTGGTGGAAAGCCTGCGGCGCTTTCACGCCTATTACGGCGACGAATTCACCGTCGAATGCCCGGTCGGCTCCGGTCAGCAATGACGCTGGACCAGGTGGCTGACCATCTGTGCCGGCGATTGATCGGACTGTTCCTGCGCGATGCCGACGGGCGGCGACCCGGTGTTCGGCGACTGCGAAAATTTCAGTCGGATCCGCATTTCCGTGACCTGATCCTGTTTCACGAGTATTTCGATGGTGACACAGGGCGCGGCGTCGGCGCCTCGCACCAGACCGGCTGGACCGGCCTGGTCGCCAACCTGATTGCTCAATTGGCGACGAAGCCCGAGGCACGTGATAGCGTGGTCGTGGGGTAGCAGTCTTCGGACGCACAAGGCAGAGAGGAGGCATCATGTCGCTGCACGGCAAGGTGGCGATCGTCACCGGCGGAAACAGCGGGATCGGCAAGGCGATCGCGCTCGCGCTGGCCAAGGCCGGAGCCAACATCGTCATCGACTATATCGTCGCATCCGGAAGCGACCGAAGCGCTGGAGCGGGAGATCGCCGCGCTGGGCGATACGGCGATCGGCGTCGACGCCGATGTCAGCCAGATCGACCAGCTGCAGGCGCTTGATCGATCCAGCGGTGGCAAAGTTCGGACGCATCGATATCATGGTCAACAACGCCGGCGTGGAAACCCGCACCTCGGTGCTGGACACGACCGAGACGCAGTACGACCGAGTGCTATCGATCAACCTCAAGAGCGCATTCTTCGGTACGCAGATCGCGGCCAGGCAGATGCTCGAAGCAAGGCGGCGGCGGACGGATCATCAACATCACTTCGGTGCACGAGGACTGGCCGATGCCGGGCAATACCGCCTACTGCCTTGCCAAAGGCGGCATAAGAATGCTGACCCGTACCGCCGGGGTCGAGCTTGGCGCCACACGGCATTCTGGTGGTGGGCGTCGGTCCCGGCGCGGTCGCAACGCCGATCAATCTCTCGACGATGCAGGATCCGGCGTTGATGGCGAAGCTGAACTCGGCCATCCCGCTTGGACGGATGGCGCAGCCGGAGGAGATCGCGAACGTTGTCGTGTTTCTAGCCGGCGACGGCGCAAGCTACCTGACCGCGACGACTATTTTCGCCGACGGCGGGATCATGCAGAGCAGCCCTGGCCTGTAGCGGGTCGCAGCTAACGGATCGGGTCACGAGCCTCCACCGACGTCCAAGGCAAGGCTGCACCGAAGCTCAACGGCAGGACGATGGCAGAGCGGCTGCAAGGGACAGGAAGATGCTATCCCGACTGGCGACATGCTCCTGTGGCGCGATCCGCTTGCAGGTAGAGGGCGATCCGCACGTCGTCTCCATGTGCCACTGCCAGGTTAGTCAGCGGCGCACCGGAACCACCTACAGCGTGCACGCCTACTTCTCCAGGAGCTGCGTGAAGATCGAAGGTTCTCTCAAGTTATACCGCCGAACTGCGAAGTCGGGGCGTGCCATCGAGTCTTATTTCTGTCCCGACTGCGGCTCGACCATGTTCTGGGGACATCCCCTCAACGTCGATCAGATCGGGATTCCAGTGGGTGCCTTCGCTGACCCGTCATTGCCGCCGCCGGAGGTGTCGATCTTCATGCCGTACAAGCATCCGTGGGTCGTCGTGCCCGAAGGTGTTCCGACCTATCGAGGGGCACAGCCCCAGGATGGCTCGATCCGTGCCGGTGGCACTCGCGTCCAGCCCGAACAGGACGTCATAGGTCGCATTGCTGGAGGAAACAAAGAGCAACGTGGGGGGAATGCCATGGGCCAAGAGTTGAAAGAGGAAGTGCTCGCCACCTACAGCGCCTATATTGACGCATTTCGAGCCAACGACGTCCCGGGCCTGAATAAGCTTATCCAGTATCCGCTTGCCTGCATCGGCAATGGCCGCGTGACGTTGGTGGAAACCTACCCGGTCCAGCCTGCCGAGTTAATGGCGGCGAAGCAGTGGCATGACACCAAAGATATCGCCCCCGAGGTGGTGTTTCTCTCAACGGAGAAGGCTCATGTGATCTTGCGCAATGCCACCCGACTTAGGGCAGACGGAACGCCGATCGAAGTCGTCTCAGCGTTTTATGCTCTGACCCGCACGCCTTCGGGTTGGAAGTTCTTTGCCTTCTCCGACATCACCGTTCCCGTCTGATCGGTCGCCACAGCCCGCAACCTGCGGACGTCCGCGCAGCGCGTCAGTCACCATCACCCTGTGCGATTGTCCTCATCACAACGGTAGCAGGCACCTCTCGTCGCTAGGGTGCAGTTGGTTGATATCCAACTTGATCATCAATCCAGCAGGTGGCGCGAGCAATGCCATCTCCCATCGCAATGATCAGCCCTACGTCGAGAAGCCCGAGAGTTCGCCGCATCATCTCGCCAAAGGACTGGCTATCGAGCATCCAAGCCAACACGCCGCTGATTATCAGCGTGACCAATCCTCTCAGCCACAGAGGCACGGCCCGACAGCCGAAGATGATCGTCACAGCGACCCGCACGCCCCACAACGCGACGGCGAGCAGGAGAAGCATAAGGACGATGCCGATGGGTTCCACAGACCCATAACGCGCATAATCGTTCCCTTTCCGCCTTGACCTGCATCAAAGTCATCGACACGCCCTGGCGATGGTCACCTACCCATCGCGCCTCGCTGGCACGTTGAGGAATAATTTCCTTGACGCGATGCCCACTCATGTTCCTCTTCTGTTCATGTTAGCCGTGCACAGCGCCACCATCCCTAGTAGCTCGGCGGCTTCAGCTTCATCCGAGGCGGCCAGCATCGGCCGCGTCGGGCGCCTCCTCGCCCTCGGCCGCAAGCTCATCGACTACGGCCGCGAACTCGCCGCCGCGCTCCAAAGCGACCCATGTGACCCCGCCACCCATCCGCGCCAATTCGGCACGGGCGACATCGCGCTCATCTTCGCCCGCATCACTCAGGGGTTGCACCGCGCTCGCGCACTTGAAGAACGGCTTGTCCGCAACGCCCACCGTCTGGACAAGCCGCCCAGGCCTTGAACGGCGCGGGCCCCGCGTCCACCGCGCAGCGCCCCGCACGCCACACCGTCCAGTCACGCCAACGATGCGCATCTCGCGGCCCTGCCCACGTCCGAGCAGATCGCAGCCCAGCATGCCACCGGGCTTGACCCGGTGGTCCGCCGCCGACCGATCGGCGCCGTCCTTGCTGACATCTGCCGCGATCTCGGCATAACTGCCGAGCCATCCGCTATGGCCGGAACTGAGCGAGGTCATCGTCCGACACGGCGGCAGCCTCGTCACCCTGCTGAAGGACATCCTCACCCAGGCGACCCGCGGCTTTTCCCAGCACTGCGCCGCCGCCTGCCACTCCCGGCGCCACTTCTGCCAGGCCCGTCCCACACCGGCGCCGACCCGCCCTGACGCTCAGGGCGTAAACTCGAACAACCTCAGCGGCTTGCTCCACCACTCATGGTTGTGCAAGAACCGCCATGCACGATGAACGCCCCCACCCCCGCCCTATGCCCTTGCGGCAGCGGCCTTCGCGCCGTGCGGTGCTGTACGCTGCAGCGCGGTTCCTTGCCGCCGCCGGAGGCGATCCGCCACCTCGTGCCCCTGGTGGAACGCGCGATGCAGGCGCACCGCCAGGGTGCGGACGAGACCGCCGAACGCCTTTGCCTCGACGTCTTGGAACTCGCCCCCGACCGGCCGGGCGCTCTGTCGATCCTGTACGAAATCCGCAAAGCACAAGGCAAGCATCTGGCGGCCGAGGCGCTGCTCCGCCGCATTGTCGCACTCGATCCCAATAACCTGGCAGCCACCACCGAACTGGCGCTGATCCTGCTGGGCAAAGGCAGCCTGACCGAAGCCGAACACCATGCGCGCAACGCCATCCGCGTCGCGCCGGAGAACCCGCAGGCGCACAACCTGATGGGCATGATTCTGACCGAGGCCAATCGGCCGCAGGTCGGCGAATATCACTATCGTCGCGTCCTCGATCTCACCGACCAACGCGATCCGGTCCTGCTCGCCAATCTCGCCTGGAACCTGAAGAACCAGGGTCGCATGCAGGAAGCGCGCACGCTGTATCAGGAATCGGTCGCGGCCGCGCCAAAGATCCGTCAGACGCTGCTCGGCTTCGCGCGGCTGGAAGAAGCTGATCGCAATTTCGACGGCGCCGCGACGATCCTTGATAAAGCCGATGCACTGTTCCCCAAGGATCAGGGCGTCAAGCTGACGCGTGCCGTCCTGCTCGGCCGCATGCGGCGCTACGACGAAGCGCTGGCGATCATCGACGGCACGGCCGATGACAACGGTCAACTCGGTCCCAACGAGCTATTGGAAAAAGGCCGGCTGCTGGATCAGCTCGGCCGCTACGACGACGCGTGGGCGGCCTTCGCAGAAGGCAAGCAGCTGGCGCGCAAATTATCAGGCCAGGAATATCTGGACGACAGCGCGCAACAACAGATCGAGCGACTGCGCAGCTTCTTCGTCGCTGGTCGCCTGCGTCTGCTGCCGCGTGCGCGCACGCGGACCGATGTGCCGCAGCCGATCTTCATCCTGGGCTTTCCGCGCTCAGGCACCACATTGGTCGAACAGACCCTCTCAGCGCACCCGAATATCGCCGCCGGTGATGAGTTGCCGCTGATCCATGAGATCAGCGCGATCATGCCACGCATGCTCGCAAGCCCGTTGGGTTACCCCGAGGCGCTGGCCGAGCTTTGGATGGGCGACCAGCGCGAAGGGCTGGACAATCTGCGCGACTACTACCTGCAGAAGGTGCGGCAGATGGGCGTGCTGCGCGAGGGTGCTGCACGCTTCACCGACAAGATGCCGCTGAACGAGACCCATCTCGGCCTGATCGCGCTGCTGTTTCCCGAGGCGCCGCTGATCCATGTGCTCCGTCACCCGCTCGACATCCTGGTCTCGGCGTTCTCCAATCAGTTCACCCACGGCTTCTTCTGCGCCTATGACCTGGAGACCGCCGCGCGCCACTATGTGCGCGTCATGGACCTGGTGCAGCACTACCGCGCGGAGATGACGCTGCGCTATCTGCCGATCCGCTACGAGGACATCGTCGCCGACCAAGATGCGAGCGTCCGCAGCATGCTGGCGTTCATCGGCGAGCCTTTCGACGACGCCTGTCTGACCTTTCACCATAATCGGCGCTATGCGCGTACCGCCAGCTATGCGCAGGTGACCGAGCCTTTGTATGACCGCTCGGTGTATCGCTATCGCCATTACCGCACACAGCTTGAGCCGGTGCTGCCGGTCCTCCGCCCGGTGATCGAGCGCCTCGGCTACGCGGTGGACTGATGGAGACCCCGGCGCCGCGCGCGCGCGCGCCCGGCACAGTGGCACTGCCGATCGGCGAAGTTCTGCGCATCGCCAACGAATACGAGCGCGGCGGACGGCTCGCCGATGCGCAACGACTGCTCAACCACATCCTTGGTGTGGAACCGCAGCAGGGAGATGCGTTGCACCTCGGCGGCATTGTCGCCTTTCGTCAGGGCGATATCGCCACAGCGCTGGACTTTATGGAGCGCTCGCTTCGGCACGGCATCGATACACCGCTGTATCTACGCAACATCTGCGAGGTCTATCGCTCGCTGGGACGGCTGGATGATGCGTTGTCAGCGGCACAGCGAGCCACCGCCTTGGCACCCGCGGATCCGTTGTGCCTGCACAACCAGGCCGTCATCCATTATCACCGCCTGGAACTGCAGGCGGCGCTGGACTGCGCCGGTCAGGCACTGCGGATCGATCCATCATTGCCTGGTGCGCACTTCATCCGCGCCGAAGCTCTGCTGCTTCGTGGCGAATGGGTCGAAGGCTGGGAGGAATACGAATGGCGCTTCCGCATCCCCAGCGCCGCACCGCTGATGCCGCCCACGACAAAGCCGCAATGGGACGGCACGCGCTTGACGGACGGCACGCTGTTGTTGATCGCGGACCAGGGCTTTGGCGACATCATCCAGTTCGCGCGCTACATCCCCTGGGCCGCGGAACGCTGTTCCCACATCGCGATCGCCGGCAATGGCGAGGTGGCATCGCTGTTGCGGCAGATCGCACCCGGCGCGCGACAGTTCCTCCGCTGGGAGGACGCGCCTGACTACACGGCATTCTGTCCGCTCTCCGGCCTGCCACGCCTGGCTGGCACGCGCACCGACAACGTCCCTGCCCCGGTGCCGTATCTGCACGCCGATCCGGCCCGCGTCGCGCAATGGGCCGAGCGGCTGGAAGGACTGGTGCCACGCGGCTTCCGCCGCGTAGGCGTGATCTGGGCGGGCCGGCCCACGCACAACAACGACCGCAACCGATCAGCTCTGCTCGCCGACTTTCGACCACTCGGTGATGTCGCCGGCATTGCGCTGCTCGCGTTGCAAAAAGGACCAAAGACCGAGCAGGCCGGTGCCTGGTATGGCCGCGCGCCAATGATCAACATCGGCGCAGAGATTGCCGACTACGACGACACGATGGCCATCCTCGACAACCTCGACTTGCTCGTTACTGTCGATACCTCGGTCGCACACCTCGCCGGAGCAATGGGCCGTCCGGTCTGGATCATGCTGCCGCGCGCACCCGACTGGCGATGGCTGCTCGATCGCGACGACACGCCGTGGTATCCCAGCACCAGACTTTTCCGCCAGAAGACTGTACGCCGCTGGGATGACGTGATGCAGTCGATCGTAATGGAGCTTGGCGCGCCACGAATTTACGATGCCATCGGCACCAGGTGTGACAGGAAAATCTCGGCACACGCGCGCCACGAATAGCGTTCCGCATGAGCGCGGCAGGCTGCGCGATCTGCTGTCAGGGCCTCCAATGCTGCGGTACGCAGATCCGCGTTCACCGCACCGATCTTGCCGTGCGCGTCCGCCAGGACATCGATCGGCCCAGTCACCGGATATGCGGCAATCGGCGTGCCGCCATTACGGACACCTTCTCGCCGTTGGGGTCGAGTACATCGATGCCATATCGTTGTTCGCATCCGGCAAACCAAGACGGCGATGCGTGATACAAGTCACTCGACAAACACGCCCCGCTAGGTGGAATAGCGTGAGTCCAAATCACCCTACTTTAGAAGAGGTCGATTGATAAGAAGCCAGTACATACCAATTTTGGCAGCGGTATCTGCGAAAGCATCGAACGTGACCGGCTTGCTGACGTAACTATTAGCACCGAGGCGGTAGCACTCTTCCAGGTCGGGGTTCTCGGTGGATGAAGTGAGCACAATAACAGGGATGGTCTTCGTTTGCTCGTCTCCTTTTAACTTACTCAAAACCTCAATCCCGTTAACCTTTGGCATGCGCAGATCGAGCAAAATAAGGTTCGGTTGTCCGTTTGGTCGTCCAGCATACACGCCTTCACGATAAATATAGTCGAGTCCTTCCGCGCCATCCTTCAACCAAACAACATCGTTGGCGAGATGCTGCTTCCTCAGCGCATCGATACAAAGTTCAGCGTCTGTCTCGTTATCCTCTATAAGCACGATGCGGACTCTTTTGGGGTCATCAGACATTGGTAACCTCCGAATGGGGTAGCGTGAAGTAGAAGCTCGCGCCATGACCTAGCTCGCCTTCTGCCCAAACGCGCCCGCCGTGACGTGCAATGATGCGCTTCACGATCGAAAGACCAATGCCCGTGCCGGGAAATTCGGCTTGGGTGTGCAGTCGCTCGAAGACACCGAATAGCTTTCCGACGTATTTCATGTCAAAGCCTACACCATTGTCCCTGACCATGTAGATTACCTCACCGTTTTCGATGCGACCCTCGACTTCGATTAGGGTATCTGGGTTCCGACCAGAGTACTTGATCGCGTTGCCCAGCAGGTTGGTGAATACACGCTCCATCAGAACAGCATCGGCGCGAGCCTTTGGGAGTGCGCCAACTTTAAGACAGATGGAGCGGCAGGTGTCAGCACGCTCAAGCGATTTGTATGTCGCCTGCGCCATTGTCTCCATATCTACTTCGACGTGCTGGAGTTCGACCCGCCCCATACGCGAGAACGCAAGCATGGCATCGATCAACATGCTCATCTTAAGGGTATTGTCACGCACCACATTGAGCAGACGCAACCCTTCCTGGTTCAGCGCCGAAGCGTGTCCATCGATTAGCTTGCGCGCGAACCCGTCGATCGCCCGGAGTGGGGTGCGCAGGTCGTGGGATACCGAGTACGAGAAACCCTCCAACTCCTTGTTCGCCGCCTGAAGCTGTTCGTTGCTCTCGACAAGTTGCGAAGTTCGACGACTAACAGTTTCTTCAAGGTGCTCTTTCATTCCACGAAGTTGTTCTTCAGCAATAGCGCGTGTGCTTCGTTCGTTATCGAAGTCATCCAAGATGTTCAGGCTGGCTCGCTGAACCGCCCGAAGTTCATCCCGCTCTTGGCCGAAGTCGTCCAAGATGTTCAGCATCGACTTCTGCATCAGGTTTAGCTGAACTTTGTCGCGCTCTGCGTCATCCAGAATGTTGATGGCCGCATGCTCGGTCGCCTCAAGCCGCGTCTTATCTGCATCAGCATCATCCAGAATGTTGATGACCGCATGCTCGGTCGCCTCAAGCCGCGTCTTATCTGCATCAGCATCATCCAGAATGTTGATGACCGCATGCTCGGTCGCCTCAAGCCGCTTCTTATCTGCATCAGCATCATCCAGGATATTGATGACCGCGCGCTCGGTCGCCTCAAGCTGCTTCTTGTCTGCGTCGGCGTCATCCAGGATATTGATGACTGCGCGCTCGGTCGCCTCAAGCTGCTTCTTGTCTGCATCGACGTCATCCAGGATATTGATGACAGCACGCTCGGTCGCCTCAAGCTGCTTCTTGTCTGCCATTGCGTCGTCAAATATGTTTAGCATTGCGCTGTGAATGCCGCGCAGATGTTCTGACTCGAAATGGCTATCTTCGAGCAAGTTTAATATCGCTCTTTGCAACCCTAGTAGCTGCTTTTCTCCTCGGCAAAATCTTCAAGGACATTCAAAAGGGCCTTCGCATAAGTAGCTGGGTCTACTACCCGTTGGTCTGAGCCAGACGTCGCAGGAGGCGACATCGCAAGCCTACGACGCTGGACGGTCGCGCTGTAGCTCCGCGATCTCCTTTTTTAGTTCTATCATCTTGAGTTCGCGCCCCACCGTGAGCTTTTGGAATTCTTCAAGCTCTGCCAACCGCTCCATTTCTCGCGCCCGCTGTTCGGCCACTTCGGCTTCCGCTTTCTTCTGCGCCGTGACATCACGGGCGGCAGCGAAGACACCAAGCACGTTGCCATCTGCGCCACGATATACCGAAGCGTTATACAGCACGACAGTTACGTGGCCTTCCCTATGCCGAATTGTCAGCGGGTAGTTTGTGACAAAGCCCTTTTCGAATACCTCTTGGTAGCCGTAACGGGCCTTTTGCGGCTCGGTGAAGTAATCGGAAAAGTCCGTGCCGATCAGTCGGTCGCGAGGCACGCCGGTCACTTTGACCGTTGCCTCGTTGACGTCGGTGATCTTGCCTTCTGGGCTGATCGTGACCAGCGGATCGAGACTCGCCTCGACCAAGCTTCTGGCATACTGCGAGGCAGAGCGGAGTTGTTGTTCGGCTTGCTTCTTGTCCGAGATGTCGGTGCTCATGAGAAGATAACCGATCGGCTTACCGGAGCTATCATCGCGGCGTGTTACGACGACGCTGGCAGCAAATCGCGTGCCGTCCTTTCGCACCCGTTGGAACTCCGATTCGGCCAAACCCTTTTCGTGCGCGACGTCAAACAGCCGATCGACCGCACCCGATGCAAGGTCTTCCGGTGTATGAAGGATGTTCGAATTCTTCCCGATGATCTCGTCCGCCGTATAGCCGTAATTTCGGTTCGCGCCCTCATTCCATGAAAGGATGTTGTGACTAAGGTCCTTTCCTATGATCGAGTACTTGGTCGAACTTTGCAGAATGTTGTCCAAGAATGTCTTGGTCTCTGCGAACTCCTTCATCACTCGTTTGGAATCGGTGACGTCTCGTGCTGCCGCGAAGGCACCCAGCACATCGCCACGCGCGTTGCGATACAGCGAGGCGTTGTAAAGCACGTCCATTAGACGGCCATCCCTGTGTCGGATCGTTAACGGGTAGTCGGTGACGAATCCTTTGTCGAACACCTCCCGATAGCCAGCGCGCGCCCTCTGTGGCTCAGTGAAGTAGTCGGAGAAGTCCGTACCGATCAACCTTTCGCGTGGCACGCCGGTGACCTTGATGGTTGCCTCATTCACGTCGGTGATCTTGCCTTCCGGGCTGATCGTTACCAACGGATCGAGGCTCGCCTCAATCAGGCTTCTTGCATACTGCGAGGCTTGCTTCTGGAGCGTGACATCGCGCGCCGCCGCAAACACCCCGAGCACGTTCCCAATCGAATCACGGTAAACCGATGCGTTGTAAAGAACATCTGTCAGTGGCCCATCCTTGTGCCGGATGGTCAATGGATAATCTTTCACAAAACCCTCGGAGAATGCAATCTGATAGCCTTCACGCGCTTGCTGGGGTTCGGTGAAATAGTCGGCAAAGTCCGTTCCGATCAAATGGTCGCGTGATACACCGGTAGCCTTCACAGCGGCCTCGTTCACATCGGTGATCTTGCCATCGGCACTGATCGTCACCAGGGGATCGAGGTTGGCCTCAATCAGGCTGCGTGCGTACCCCGATGCCTGCTTCTGGAGTGTCACATCACGAGCGGCAGCAAAAACCCCCAGGACGTTGCCGCTCGCATCGCGATATACAGACGCGTTGTAGAGCACATCGGTCAGTCGGCCATCCTTGTGCCGGATAGTCAGTGGATAGTCGGTGACGAAGCCCTTCTCGAATGCCTCTTGATATCCGTTGCGCGCGTCGGAAGGCTCTGTAAAGTAGTCAGAGAAGACTGTGCCGATCAGCAGTTCACGTGACACACCGGTGACCTTGACGGTGGCCTCGTTGACGTCGGTGATCTGGCCGTCCGGGCTGATAGTCACCAGTGGATCGAGGCTCGCCTCAATCAGACTGCGTGCGTATTGCGAGGCGTTACGTTCGGCATGAGCATCTAGCGACACGGCGACGTCGTTCATTCTAAAGTCTCCGATACGTTGCTAGGTTGCGACTTTTGGGCATGGCTGCGCTAAGCCGATTGCGTCGGCATACTTCCGACGGAATTTGCTAAATGAACTAGGCTACGAAGTTTAACATATGTTGAAGATAGGTCGCGTGCTGCACCATCGGCGGCCTGATGTCGCGGTGAAGCGTCTGGGGCGCGAGGAGCCGACCGTGGCCATTTTGCCCTCGATGCTGCCTATCTTGGACGGTGCCGCAGGGGTGTAGAGCCTCTGCGGATCGCGGTTATGCCTCAGCACGATCGGCAGGCGACCACCTCATCCGTTACCGAGCCGATGCCGATTCTTACCCGCCGGCACCCGCCTCCAGCGCCTGATCCAGATCCGCGATCAGGTCCTCTGCCGTCTCCAGCCCGATCGACAGCCTGATCACGTCCGGGCCCGCGCCGGCTGCGAGCCGCTGCTCGTCTGTAAGCTGTCGATGCGTGGTCGATGCCGGATGCAGGATCAGACTGCGCGTATCGCCGATGTTGGCCAGATGCGAGAAAAGCTGGACGCTCTCAACGAGCTTAACCCCGGCATCGTAGCCGCCGCGCACGCCGAACGTGAAGACGGCACCGGTGCCGTTCGGCAGGTATTTGCGTGCCAGCGCACGATACGGGCTTGATTCCAGTCCGGCATAGGTCACCCATGCAACGCGCGGGTGCTGCTCGAGGAACTCCGCCATCAGCTGTGCATTGGCGCAGTGCCGTTCCATCCGCACATGCAGTGTTTCGATCCCGGTAATGGTGAGAAATGCATTCATCGGAGCGAGCGTTGGTCCATAGTCGCGCAGCGCCACCGCGCGCGCCTTGGTCGTGAATGCGAAGTCGCCAAAGTTCTCGTAGAAGCGCAGTCCGTGATATGCCGGCTCAGGCTCGGTCAGCGCCGGGAATTTTCCCCCTGCGACCAGTCGAACCTGCCGCTCTCGACCACCACGCCACCGAGCGAGTTGCCGTGGCCATCGAGGAACTTGGTGGTGGAATGCAATACCAGATCGGCGCCCCACTCGATCGGGCGGCACAGGTACGGCGTCGCCAGCGTGTTATCGACGATCAGCGGAATACCTGCTTCGTGCGCGACCTTCGCCACCGCTTCCAGATCGACGATGATCCCGCCGGGATTGGCGAGGCTTTCGAGGAAAATTGCCTTACAGCGCGGCGTCAGTGCACGGCGGAAATTCTCCGGGTCGTGCGGATCGACAAAATGACAGGTCCAACCAAGCTTTTTGAACGACAGGCCGAACTGCGTCAGCGATCCGCCATACAGATTACGTGATGCGACGAATTCGTCGCCTTGCTCCATCATGGTGGCGAAGGTGATGAACTGCGCTGCGTGACCTGATGCCGCTGCGCAGGCGGCACGGCCGCCTTCCAGGCTGGCGATGCGCTCTTCCAGCACCGCCACTGTCGGATTGGTCAGCCGCGAATAAATGTAGCCGAAATTGTGCAGATTGAAGAGCGACGCGGCGTGGTCGACATCGTCGAACACGTAAGCTGTAGTCTGAAAGATTGGTGTCGTGCGTGCGCCGGTCGTCGGATCCGGCGCCGCTCCTGCATGGACCGCGCGCGTCTCGAAACCGTAGTTCACGTTGGCAGACGGCAAGGTGCGCGGCTTCGACTTGCGTTCAGTTGGGGCCTCCGGCGCGCGGTTGCGGATGATCCCCGAGTTCACGCCACTCCATGACAACTCGCCGCCCAGCCGACCGAACTCGATCTTTGGGCAGCGGTGCATGACCACTTCAATACCCGCGGTTTCGGCGCGCTCAGCAGCCTCATCGTTGCGCACACCAAGCTGCATCCACACCACCTTGGCGCCGATCGCGATCGCATCCTCGACGATCGGCCCCGCCTGATCGGAGGCGCGAAAGATATCCACCATGTCGATCTTGTCGGGAATGTCGCGCAGGCTGGCGTAGATCTTTTCGCCCAGCTGTTCCTGGCCTGCGGTGCCCGGGTTGACCGGAATGACCCGGTAGCCTTTGCCCTGCAGATACTTCATCACGAAAAAGCTTGGGCGGTTCCAGTTGGATGACGCGCCGACCAACGCGATGGTGCGCACCGTCGACAGGATGCGACGGATCTTCGCGTCAGAGTAAGGAATCGGATCAATCGCGGTCATGGCGTGTCCTCCAAATACTCAGAGCTGAGGCGGCAGCGGCCGTGACATTGTGAGGAGCGCCGCGATGAAGCAATCTCGATCGGATTGAGCTCCACCTCGGGATTGCTTCACTTCGCTCGCAATGACGACTGCCTCGCTTTGCGGCCTTTCCAGTACGCGATCTACCGCGCCTGCTGAATGGCCGACAGGATCCAGCGTCCGCCCGGCGAGCGGACGAAGGTCCACAGCTCGGTCGCGGTTACGTGCTCGTTCGGGTTGCCGTCGACAATCCGACCGCTCGCATCCACCGTCACATCAACCATCGAGAACCGCATCGCCACCGAGGCATATTCACGGCTGCCCTCGCTCCACGCCTGTGACAGGTCGCCTTGCAGCAAGCGCACATTCGTCACCTCGTTGCGCACGCCGCGGCTGGCCTGCTCGGCTAACTGCTCCGAGAAGTAACTGAGCATCTCCGGCGTCACCAACTCGCGCAGCGCGTTGAGGTCGTGCCGGCTCCAAGCATTCTGGATTCCCTGCAGCAACTGCTCGAACGCCTGATAGTCCTGCGGACCGATCTGCAAAGGCGGCGGTCCACTCGGTCGCTCAAAGCCGCCACCCATCGGTGGTGCTCCATTGCGAGCGAAGATGTTGGGGCCGCCGGCCAGCGCGGGCGAAGAACGGCGGAACAGGCCGATCAGGAACCGCACCAACAGCACGATCAGGAAGATCTGCAGCAAGAAGCCCAGGAAGCCGCCGAAACCCATCATGCCGCCGAAGAAGCCGTGGCCAAGCAGCAGTCCGCCAAGCCCCGCGCCGATCAAGCCGCCCATCAGCCCCGACATGAAGCCGGAGCGCGGCGCATAGCCGGGCGCGCCGAAGCCGCCATACCCAGGGGACGGACTGTTCGGCGTCATGCTGCGCTGCATCGGCGCTGCTGCGTAGGGCGCCGTCTTCGTCGTCGGAGGAGACGACCATGTCATGCTGCCGCGGCTGCCGAACGAGCCGCCACCGCCGGCGCGGGCATCCGCAAGGCCCGGCGCCAGCGCGAGGGCCAAGGCGGATACCGCCGCCAATCCCAAGGACGTCCGTCGCATCGGTTTTCTCTGTTTTGTGAGCATGCACGGAATATGGTGCTGGCGCGCCTCAGGCGCCAGCCATCGTCATCCCTTCGACGCGTACGGTCGGCGCATCCATGCCACGCCGGAACCGCAGGTCGTTGGCTGGAGTCAGGTGCGCGAACATCTCCAGCAGGTTGCCGGCGATGGTGATCTCCGCCGCCGGCTCGGCAATCGCGCCGTCACGGATCATGAAGCCGGATGCACCGCGGCTGTAATCGCCGGTTACCCCATTTACTCCCATTCCGATCATCTCGGTGACGTAGAGCCCCAGCTTGATGTCGGCCATGAGTTCAGCCGGCGTCATCTCTCCCGCCGCGAGGTGAAGGTTTGTCGGGCCCGGCGCCGGTGGGCCGCCGGTACCCCGCGTTGCGTGCCCGGTGGACTGCATGCCGAGCTGCCGCGCCGACCGGCTATCCAGCAGCCAGGTGGTCAGCACACCTGCTGCAACGATGTCGCGCGCGGCGGTGGGGGTTCCCTCGCCGTCGAACGCACGCGAGCGCAGCCCGCGCACCCGACGTGGGTCGTCATGCACCTCGATAGTATCCAGAAAGATTCGGGTTCCCAGGCGATCCTTCAGGAACGTGGTACCACGGGCGACCGAAACCCCGTTGATCGCTCCGACCAGATGCCCGAGCAGACTGCCCGCGACGCGAGAATCATACACCACCGGCAGCTTAGCCGTCTTCGGCCTGGTGGGGTTCAGCCGTACCACGGCCCGTTCGCCAGCGCTGTGGCCGATCCTCGCCGCGTCATCAAGGTCAGCCAAATGTACGGTGGAGTGGTAGTCGTAGTCCCGCTGCATCGCCGTCCCGCTACCGGCGAGTGCTGTGGCGGACACCGAGTGGTTGGTGCGCGCGTGACGCCCGGCGAAACCGGCCGAGTTGACCAGAAATGCCTCGGTGCGCGAGAAACCGGCCTCCGCGCCCTCCGAGTTGGTGATCCCAGGCACCGCCAATGCGGCCTCTTCGGCGGCTGCGGCCCGGTTCAGCAGGTCCTCGGTGGAAGGTTCCGTTGGGTCCTCCAGGTCTAGCGCCACCGGCTCCGGTGCGGCAGCGGTCTCGGCGAGACCGGCATAAGGATCTTCTGGCACCACCCTGGCCATGGCTACCGCCCGTTCGGCGAGTTCGGTGAAGCTGGCGGGGTCTATAGCGCTCGAGGACACGATCGCCGCCCGCTTCCCAAGGAATACGCGCAGCCCGAGATCGCGGCCTTCCGAGCGCTCCACGTGTTCCGTATGACCCAACCGGCGCTGCACCCCGATCGCCGTCCCGGAGATCAACACCGCGTCCGCCGCATCGGCCCCCGCAGCACGGGCGTGACTGATCAGATCGGCGAGGAGGTCAAGCGGCTCCGGCATTGCGAGCTCCTGGGTTCAAGCCGCCAAGCCTTCGGCGATCTCCCCGAGCCCCGGAACCCGCTCCGCCGGGCCCATCGTCGCTAATGTCGGTGTGCCGCGGAACAGCCGGGCTGCGGCCCGGCAGACGTCGGCGGTGGTCACTGCATTGAGCTTCGCCACCGTCTCCGCAATCGGCACCACCCGATTGAACACCTGCAACTGTCGGGCAAGTTGCTCGCAGCGGCTGCCGGTGCTCTCCAGCGACATCAGCAGGCTTGCCTTCACCTGCGCCCGAGCCCGCGCCAGCTCCGCCTCGGTGACCTCGTGCTGCACCTTGCGCAGCTCCTCGAGCGTGATGGGCACCAGCTCCTCGGCCTCGCTCTCGCCGGTGCCGGCGTAGATGCCGAACAAACCGCCGTCGAGGAAGGGCGAGCTGAACGAATAGATCGAGTAGACCAACCCTCGCTTTTCCCGCACCTCCTGGAACAGTCGGGAAGACATTCCGCCGCCCAAGAGCGTCGAAAGCAGCAGCGCCGGATAGTAGTCGCGTTCGCCGTAGCCGACCGACGGGAACCCCAGAACGATGTGGACCTGATCCAGGTCGCGCGCTTCGCGGAACTCACCGCCGCCGTACCGCGCCGGCAGCATTTCCGGCACTGCATCGAGCGATAGGTCGGCGAAGTGCCTGTTGACCAGATCCAGGATCTGCTCGTGTCGCAGTGCGCCGGCGGCGGCGACCACGACATTGGGCGCGGCGTAATGCCGCCGCATGTAGCCGGTCAGCATGGTCCGGGGCATCGACCGGATGCCCTGCTCGGACCCAAGCACCGGCCGGCCCAGCGGCTGGGCAGGATAGGCGTGCTCCTGGAAATGGTCGAAAATGATGTCATCCGGCGTGTCGTTTGCCTGACCGATCTCCTGCAGGATTACCCCACGCTCCCGCTCCAACTCCTCCGGCTCGAAAGTGGAGTGGGTCAGGATGTCGCCGATGATGTCGGCGGCCAGCGCAGTATCCTCCTTCAGGACCTTGACGTAATAGGCGGTCTGTTCGCGGGCGGTATAGGCATTGATATGGCCGCCCACCGCCTCGATCTCTTCGGCGATCTGCGCCGCCGACCGACGCTCGGTTCCCTTGAACGCCATGTGCTCCAGGAAGTGGGACACGCCGTTCTCAGCCTCCTCCTCATGTCGCGAGCCGGTCGCAACATAGGCCCCGAGCGACACCGTCTCGACCCGCTCCATGCGTTCGGTGACGACGGTCAGGCCAGAGGGAAGGCGGGTCAGTTGGATGGCTTCGTTCACGGGCTGGTTCCTGGTCGTAACACTCATCACTAGGTCGGCGAGGCGGCCAGTTTCAATGGCCGACTCGCCTCGCCTTGCGCTTGACCTACCGCATTCAGTGCAGCCGCACGAACTTGTCCACGCTCCGATCCACGGTCAGACCGGCGTAG
Organism: uncultured Alphaproteobacteria bacterium; assembly: GCA_963850535.1. Lineage (GTDB taxonomy): Bacteria > Pseudomonadota > Alphaproteobacteria > Acetobacterales > Acetobacteraceae > JAMXLO01. The sequence goes on from CAWKMC010000016.1 coordinate 59,324, forward strand.
ACATTGCCGTGCGAGTCCACACCCACGCCGTGCACGTGGCGGCTCTCCATTCGGGCCAGCACATTTCCCTTCGCATCGCGCACGCAGACATACGCGGGCTTGCCGCCGTCTTCCTGCTCGGCAATGTAGAAGTTGCCGTCCTTGCCGCGAGTGATGTCGTTCGGGCCGCCCATGCCGGTCCACTCGCCCAAGAACTTGCCGTCAGGCGTGAAGATCTGGACGCGCTTGTTCGACCGATCGGCCACATACAGATTGCCATCCGGATCGAAGGCGACGCTGTGCGGCAGATGGAACTCGCCCTGCGCCTTGCCTGGTGTCCCCCATGACTCAACCAGCCGACCCTCGCGCGTGAAGCGGTGCACCCGCGCATTGCGATAACCATCGGTCACGTAGATGGCGCCGTTGGGATGCGCGATCATCTCGGTTGGATGATTGAACGGCCCAGCTGCACGCTCCGCCAGCCAGGGTGACCCGGTGCAGCCGGTGTCGGAATGCACGCCGCGCTGGCCCAGTTCCAGCAGCGGCTTGCCGTCCAGCGTGAACGACCTCGCGACAGAATCAGAGCGGTCGGTCGTATACACGACGTCATCGACGATCTTCAGTCCGTGCGGATCGGTGACCTCGCCGGAGCCCCAGGCGCCCAGGTACTTGCCGTCCGCATCGAATACCACCACCGGGGGGTTCTTGCGCTGGAAGACATAGATGCGGTCCTGCGAATCCGTGGCCACCCGGCTGACGATGCCGAGCGATTCACCTGGGGGCATTTTGAGGAAATCGTGGATCACCTCGTAGCGATAGTCGCCTGCGCCAACTTGTGTCATTTCGTATTCCTCCCGGATCAGTGGGCGAACAGCCACACGCCAAACAGCATCATTGCGCCGCCACCGATCCGGCCGATCCAGATGCCAGCCGGCAGCAGCTTCTCAGCGAACACAAAGACCGCGATTGCGGCGACCCAGAGCAGATTCATCACCCCGACCGCAAACAGCAACGCCATCAAGAACCAGCAGCAGCCGAGGCAATACAACCCGTGATCAGCGCCCATGCGCAATGCCCCCACCCGCCCATCGCGCCAGTGGTTCAGGAGGAAAGCGAACGGTGACCGGCAATGACTGAGGCACGCATGCTTCAGCGGCGTGAACTGATAAATGCCGGCCAGGATGAACAGAACGCCACCGAGTACCGCACTCGCCACCGCCAGCGCCGGCGACAGCAGGGCATAGCGCTGCAGCGCCCATTGCGCCGTTGTCGCCGCCGCGCTGAACATACCCCAAACCAGCAGGTAACCGGCGACGAACAGCACCGTCGGCACAGAGGTCCCTTCGCGCTGGCGCTTGCGTCGCTGGAGCGTGCTGAACGTCAGGATCATCGGTGCGGCGCTTGGCAGCATCATGCCAAGCATCATCACCCACCAAATGGCAAACACCCAGGGCGCGGCGAATGGCATTGCCATGTCCGGCATGCCGGGCATTTCGCCCATCGCCATGTCCGTGCTTTGGGGGACAAACAGTAAGTACAGCCACGCGATGATGGTGACGCCGGCGAGTGCCAGCAGCACTGGGGCACGGTCCTGCCGCAGCAGGTTCATCAGAGCTGGCTATGCCGCCCAGGAAAACGGCGCGAAGTGGCCGTTGTTGCCTTTACCGACCATATCAAGATCAAGACCGAAGCCATGCAGATGGAACTGGTTCGCACGCGCCAGCGCCAGCCGCCGATTCGCTGGATGCGCCGTGTTGTCGATATAGAACGGCTCCCCACTGCGGTTGCGCGACGCAACGCCGTCGATCTCGAACGACAGCATGTCCGGGATACTGACCGAGCGCTTCAGCCCTTCGATCTTGAACTCGATTGGCTTGAACTGCACGCCGCGAAAGTCACTCACCAGGTTGCTGCGGATCATGCCCGGCGTGCCGCCCGCCTCGCCGGCAACGATCGATGCCAGCGCGGTCCGCTGCGCCGCGATCTGCCTGTTCGTCCACCACGCCGGCGAACACCCAATCGCCGTCGGCCATGATCTTCCCCGAGCGGATCAGCAGCGCGAAGCACAGACCCGACAGATCGGTATCGCCACGCTGGCCGCGATCGATCCGGAAGATCAGCGCGGCGGTGCAGTGGTCGTGACGTCACCTCGCCCTGCGGGTTTGTGTAGATGCAGGGACATAGGTAGTCGCAATTGCAGCTTTCCATGTATTCGCCGCTGATCTGCCAGTCTGGCATCGCCCCCTCCTAATGCGACTTGCACCGGCTGCCTGATGGCCAAGGCAGCCCGAGATTCTCCCGCAATGTCGCGCCTTTGTAATCCTTCCGGAAAATTCCGCGCCGCTGCAGCTCGGGCACGACGAACTTCACGAAATCCTCGAACGTGCCCGGGATGTGCGTGCCGCCCACCACATAGCCATCGCAGGCGCGTTCCACGAACCACTGCTCCAGCCGGTCGGCGATTTCCTTCGGGCCACCGACGATGGCCTCGCGCGGCCGTCCGCGCCGTGTCACTTCCAGGAAGTCGCGCACCGTCGGATTGCGTCCGGTCACGCGCATCACCCGATCGCGCATCGCCTGCATTCCCGACATGCCTTCCAGCTCTTCGTCGGTGAATGCCTCGTCCATTCCTTTTCTGGCGAAATCGAAATTCAATGCTTCGGACAGCAGCGACAAGCCATCGACCTCACGATACAGGCTATCGATCAAGGCCTTCTTGTCCTCGGCTTCCGCCTTGGTCGCCGCCGCCACCGGATAGGCGATTGTATTGACGGTGACCAGGTCCGGATCACGCCCTCGACGTGCAATACCTTCCTTGAAAGCGGCATAGCGCCGCTTGCCCTCTTCGAAGTCCGGGTAGCCGACGAATACTGTCTCCGCCCAGCGCTCGGAGAACTGTACGCCTCGATCCGATGAGCCAGCCTGGATGATCACCGGATGTCCCTGCGGCGACCGCGGCACGGTGAAAGTGCCACGCGATGTCAGGTACTTCCCGCGATATTCCATGCGGCGCACCTTGTCAGGGTGCGCGAACAGCCCCGACTGCTTGTCCACCACCAGCGCATCGTCTTCCCAGCCGTTCCAGCAGCCGAGGACGATTTCCATGAACTCGTCGGCGCGGTCGTAGCGAAGATCGTGCGCGAGGTGTACCTCACGCCCCATGTTCTGCGCCTCGCCATCATTCACCGACGTCACCACGTTCCACGCCGCACGGCCGCCCAGCATGTGGTCCACTGTCTGGAATCGCCGCGCGACATCGAACGGCTCGTAATATGTCGTTGACGCCGTGGCGCCGATGCCGAGACGACTTGTGCCAAAACCCATGGCCAGCAAGGTGGCAACCGGGTCCAGCTTCACCACACGGACGCCGTTCGCCACGACTTCGGCGGGGTTGCCGCCATAGATGTCCGGCATCGCCAACCGATCGTCGAAGAACGCGAGCTGGAATTTTCCTTCCTCCAGCACCTGCCCGATTTTCTGATAGTAGGCCGCGGTGGTGAAATCTGTGCGGCTTTCAGGATGCCGCCAGGAACTCGCCAGCGTCGTGCAGTTCTGTGCCTGCAGAAACCCGACCAGAACCATCTGACGCATGACGTCGACCTTTCAGAACTGATACCGTCGCAACCCGCCATCGACCGGAATGACAGTTCCGGTGATGTAGCGGGCCAATGGCGATGCAAGCCACACCGCCATCACTGCAAGGTCTTCCGGCTCACCCCAGTAGCGGACCGGTATTTCGGTCTCGGCGAAGCTCTTGCGGTAATCTTCGGGATAGTTGCGGCGGATCTGCTCGCTCATGATGCGGCCGGGCGGGATCGAGTTCACCGTGATGCCGAACTGCCCCACCTCGCGCGACAATCCTTTCGCCCAGGCATGCAGCGCCGCCTTGGCCGAGAACGCGGCGTTCAGATGCTCGGGCTCCGACTTGCCGGTGATGTTGACGATACGCCCCCAGCGCCGCTCGATCATCTTCGGCAGCAGCGCATGCGCGATCTGCCGCTGGCGGGTGAAGTTCAGCGTCATCGCCTCCACCCAGCGTTCTTCCGGTGCGTCGATCGGCAGCACACGGCTGCCGCCGGCATTGTTGACCAGAATATCGACATGCCCGAGTTCGGCGTAGGCCACATCGCGCAGCATCTCCGCCGCATCCTCCGCCATGATGTCCTGCCGCACCAGCACGGGGCGCACGCCGCCCGCGGCGGCTGCCTCTTCGGCCATCGCCTCCATCAACTCGACGCGTCGCGCGACTGCAGCAACATGCACACCCTCGATCGCCAGCATTCTGGCAATCGCGCGGCCGATGCCCATGCTGGCGCCCGTCACCAGTGCGGTCTTGCCCTTCAGTTGCAGGTCCATCGTTCAGCGTCCCTTGAACACCGGCTTGCGCTTCTCGATGAAGGCCTGACGCGCCTCCCGCGCATCCTCGGTCTTGCTCAACATCACGGTGACCCCCTGTTCGAAGCGATAGCCGTCGCGCGCCGGCATGTGCATCGTCGTGTTCATCGACTGCTTGGCATAGCGCATGCCGATCGGGCTCTTCGAGGCGATCTCGGCGGCGAGCTTCATCGCCTCCGGCATCAACTGGTCCAGCGGCACGCAGCATTCCACTACGCCGGTGCGATACAGTTCCTCGGCCGGCACGCGCCAACCGGTGTAGAACATGCGCCGCGCGCGCGAGCGGCCGAACAGCGTCTGCAGCATCGCCGCGCCGCCCGCGAGGCCGACATCGATCTCCGGCATGCCAAGCTGAGCATTGTCCGAGCACAGAATGATGTCGCAGGAGGCCGCCAGCCCGAGGCCCGCACCGAGCGCCGGACCATTGACCGCTGCGATCACCGGCTTGGCGCATTCGGCAATGGCGTTGAAGCATTCGCGCGCCAGCCGGTTGAAGTGCCAATACTCGCCCGGATGGTCCGGATCCGGCCGTTCCTTCATGTCGGCGCCGGCGGAGAACATCCTTCCGGTGCCGGTCAGGATCGCCACGCGCACATCGTCGCGATCAGTCAGCGAATCGAAGGTGGCGATCAGTTCCTGGCGAAACTCCGAGTTCTGTGCATTAACCGGTGGACGGTCCATCACCACGGTGGCGATATAGTCCTGCACTGTCAGTTTGACCGAACCGCCCATGGCTGTTCCTCGATCGGCATTCCCGACTTACGCTAGGAGAAGGGAATCCCATGCGCAAGGATAGCGCCATGTCCATCTACGAGCAGAACCTCGACCGCAATCCGGCCAACTATGTGCCGCTTTCACCGGTGTCTTTCCTGATGCGGGCAGCCCGCATTTACGGATCGCGCATCGCGGTGATCTACGCCGAGCGACGCTACACTTATGCCCAGTTCTTCGATCGTGCCCGTCGGCTGGCATCAGCCTTGGCGAATGCCGGGATCGGGAAGGGCGACACCGTGGCGATCATGGCGCCCAACATCCCGGAGATGCTGGAGGCACACTACGCCGTGCCGATGCTTGGCGCGGTGTTGTGCTCGATCAATATCCGTCTGGATGCGGCGGCGGTTGGCTTTATCCTGCAGCACTCCGAAGCCAAGATCGTGCTGGTCGATGGCGAGTTCGCCCCGTTGATGCCGGCGGCCGGTCCTCGCGTCATCGATATCGATGGCGATTATGAGGCGTTCATCGCTGGCGGTGATCCACAATTCCCTGTGCGCCTGCCGGATGACGAATGGCAGGCGATCGCGCTGAATTATACGTCGGGCACGACCGGAAATCCCAAGGGCGTGGTGCTGCATCATCGCGGCGCCTATCTCAACGCGGTCGGCAATGCACTGACATTCGGGTTGTCGCCACGCAGCGTCTATCTGTGGACGCTGCCGATGTTCCACTGCAACGGCTGGACCTACACCTGGGCCGTCACGCTGGCCGGTGGCACGCATGTCTGCCTGCGCCGCGTCGAGCCCGCGCCGATTTTCGCCGCGATTGCCGAGCACGGCGTGACGCATATGTGCGCCGCACCGGTGGTGCTGAGCATGCTGATCCACGCGCCGGAGCAGACGCGCCGCACGTTCCCGCAGACCGTGCAGATCGCCACCGGCGGTGCAGCGCCACCCTCCACCGTGATTGCCCGCATGGAGGCGTTGGGGTTCGCGGTCACCCACCTCTACGGCCTGACCGAAAGCTATGGCCCATCCACCGTCTGTATGTGGCAGCCCGAGCTCGATGACATGGCGATCGAAGCGAAGGCGGCGTTCATGGCGCGGCAGGGCGTGAATACGCCGACACTGCAGGACGCAACGGTGCTCGATCCAGCCACCATGGCGCCGGTGCCGGCGGATGGCGCCACGATGGGCGAGCTGATGTTGCGCGGAAATACGGTGATGAAGGGCTATCTAAAGAACCCTGCAGCGAGCGACGAAGTGTTTGCCGGCGGCTGGTTTCACACCGGCGATCTCGCAGTGATGCATCCCGATGGTTACGTCGAGATCAAAGACCGCGCAAAGGACATCATCATCTCGGGCGGCGAAAACATCAGCTCGCTGGAGGTCGAAGAGGTCCTGTACAAGCATCCCGATGTGATGGAGGCCGCGGTGGTGGCGCGGCTGGACGAAAAATGGGGGGAGACGCCGCAGGCCTTTATCACACTGAAGCCCGGCGCCGGCAGCGTGACGGAAGCGGACATCATCGCCTGGTGCCGCGCGCATCTGGCGCATTTCAAGTGCCCGCGCTTCGTCACCTTCGGGCCGTTGCCGAAGACGTCGACTGGAAAGATCCAGAAATTCGAACTGAGGAGCGTCGCTTCGCACGCTTGACCAGCGACACGGCGGCGAACACCTTCAAGAATGCTTCGCCAGCCACGGCTCGGTGGACTTGAGTTGTAGGCAGAGTGCGCTGTGAGGGTCAGCGCACCCTGCTGTCGCAAACGATGCCTTACTCCGCCGCTGCCCGCTGCACCGGGATGTCCGTCGAATAGCGCAGATGCACCGGCGCGTTCGCTTCCCACGGGTCCTTCAGGCCCAGTGACTTGCCGTGCTCCTTGACCGCCGGCATCACTTCCTTAACCAAGAGCTCGATGCAGCGACGGCGATCCTCCTTCGAGACCGTGCCGTCGTTGCCCCAGATGCCCATGATACCGGGACGTGTGTGCTCGATCAGGAACTTCAACCGCTCGATCACCTGCTTCGGCGTGCCGCAGATGATCATCGTGTCGTGCACCTGTTCCTCGAAGGTCGGTTGACCGCGCGGGTTCTTCGCGCGCCCGACGGCAAACTCGACGAAGCCACGTCGCCCTGATGGCGAGAAATAACCCGCCGGATTCGCCCATACCGGATGTGCGAGGCCAGTGAACTCGCCCTGCATCCACATGAACTGGCGTGCGTTCTGCATCGCCTTTTCTTCGCTGTCCTGCACATGCACGCGGATCAGGTAGCCGAAGTTCTCCGGGCCAGCTTCGTAGCCGACCTCTTTCGCCGCCTTCGAATAGGTGTCCCAGATCGTCTTCGTCGCATCGATCGCGGTATTCAATGCGATGTACGGATAGCGCTGCTGCGCGGTCCAGATCACGGTCTCGCGGGACAGCACGCCGGGTATCCACACGCGTGGATACGGCTTCTGCACCGGCAGTGCCCATGGATTGACCACGCGATGCTGATAGTGCGTGCCCTCCCAGCGGAACGGTCCGGGCTGTGTCCAGATCTTGGTGACAAGATCATGCGCTTCGACGAAGCGTTCCCGGTTGTAGGCAGGGTTCACTCCGTTGGCTAACTGCTCCTGCCCGCCGCCACGCACAAAGCCCGATACCACCCGCCCCTTGGAGATCATGTCGATCATCGCGATCTCTTCGGCGAGCTGCACCGGGTTGTCCGCCAGCGGCAGCGGGTTGCCGAGAAACACGATCTTTGCCCGCTTGGTTACGGCAGCAAGGATCGCGCCGAACATGTTGGTGCGCGACTGCATGCAGAACGGCGCGTTGTGGTGCTCGTTCAGCATGATGCCGTCGACGCCCCATTCGTCGGCCATGATGTATTCTTCAAGATACTCGTTATAGAGCCGGCTGCCTTCCACCGGGTCATAGTTGCTGTTGGAGAAGGTCAGCGCCGTGGCGCCATATTTCAGCCCCTCCTTCGCGTCATAGGCGGCCATCGGCTGTTCGGTAAAGTACATCAGGTGCATGGCGTGCTCCCTTCAGTTCGCATTGACGAATGTCGAGACGAGCCTTGCCAGCTCGTCTGGTTTCTCCATATCCACATAGTGGCCGCAGGCGGCGACGGTTTCCAGCCGCGCATTGCGCAGCGACTTGACATAGACCTCGCCCGCGCTCTTTGGCACGTGCTTGTCGTCGTCGCCCCACACAACCAGCGCCGGCGTTTTCACGCCACCCAGAAGGTGCGGCAGTGTCTGCGAGTACATGTATGGTTTCCACGCAGTACGGAATACCATTTCGCGGCAGATGTCCCACTGCTCGAGCTGGTCCGTGGTCACCTCGCTATAGACGCGCACGAATGCTTCCTGGTTGTGGAATCCTGCCTGCGGATAATCGAGATACGATACGATCGCCTGGTCGAAGATGTAGCCGTCCGGTGGATTGATCCCCATCGCGCCAACCAGCACCAGCTTGCGGTATGCGGTCGGTGACTGACTCGCCATCTCGGCGGCAATCCAACCGCCGAAGCCCAACCCCACCAGCGATACGTCGCTCAGTCCCAGATCCGCCAGCACCCAGCTGTGCATTGCCGCGATGTCGCGCACGCTGCGCAGCCATTGCGGCCGTTCCGACTTGCCCCAGCCAGGATGGTGCGGCACCAACACGTCGAAGCTTTGCGCCAACGTATCGTAGAATGGCAGCCGGTCCAGCGTACCGATGTCGTGATGCAGCACCAGCACCGGCCGACCGCTGCCGGCGCGCATCAGATGCAGTTTGGTCCCGGCAATAGGCATGGAGGTCTCGTTCCACGTCACGCTGCTCGGCATTCGACATCCCCTCTGGCGCTTGCTTGGCGGGCAGGATACTCACCGGTAGCCAGGGTGTCCAATGTGGCAGGAGGAGCGCGATGCCGGACCTTGCGGGTAAAGTTGCAATCGTAACGGGTGCGAGTCGTGGCATCGGCGCCGCAGCGGCACAAGCGCTGGCAGAAGCCGGTGCGTCGGTCATTCTGGCGGCGCGCAGCCTGGCACAGACAGAAGCGAGCGCGCAGCACATTACCTCCAACGGCGGCAAAGCTTTCGCATTGACCTGCGACGTGTCGGACTACGTCGCGTGTGAACGCCTGGTGCATGAAACCACCCGGCGCTTCGGGCCGCCTGACATCCTGGTCAACAACGCCGGCGTGATCGAGCCGATAAGCATGGTCGCCACCGCCGAGCCGCACGAATGGGCGCGCAGCATCGAGATCAACCTTATCGGCGCCTATTACGCGATCCGCGCCGTCCTTCCCAGCATGCTGGAACGCGGCCAGGGCGACATCATCAACGTTTCCTCCGGCGCAGCCATCCGTCCGCTGGAGGGCTGGAGCGCCTATTGTTCCGGTAAGGCGGCGTTGGCCATGCTGACACGTGCAATTGACCTGGAGCATCGTGCCGGTGGCATCCGCGTGTTCGGCTTTCAGCCAGGCACCACCGACACCGACATGCAGGTGACGATCCGCGCCTCCGGCATCAACATGGTCAGCCGGATCCCGCGCGAACAGCTTACCCCAGTGGCGCATCCGGCGCGTGCCATTGTCTATCTGTGCACCAAAGAGGCGGATGATCTTGCCGGCAAGGAGTTCTCCTTGCGCGATGATGATTTCCGACGCCGCCTCGACCTCGGCTGAAGCTCGGTTCCGGTCAAAACGCTGCAACGAGCCATGCACGAGGGTAACGCGGATTCGGCCCGACCTACGCTGCGAGCTGCATCGACGGGACAGTCAACTCCTTCGTCACGGGAATCTCGGTGGTGTTTAGGGTACATCCCGCCCAACGCGCCGGATGGAAGCCGTTTTGGGTATAAAACCCAAACGCCTCTCGGACCGAGTTCAGACAGATCCTGCGGACCCCACACCTCCGCACATATTTCTCTGCCATGTTGAGCATGACGGTGCCGAGACCTTGCCCCCGCCACGGGTCATCGATGGCAACCAGGCGGAACACTGCGATGCCCTGCTGGAGCTTGAGGTCGATCCGGATCGTGCCGATGACCACGTCATCGGCAAGGAAGATCAGCGGGTGATTGGTGGGCTTGCGCTCATCAGGCCAACCGGGATCGTACTTGCAGTAGTATTCAGATCCCTTGCCATTGTACTTGTCGAAAATGCACCGCTTCCGAATATCGTGATAGCGGGCCCATTCGTCAGAGCTCCGCGGGGCGCGGAGCTCGAGACATCGAGGACGCACGTGGCGGCCCTTCTGCTGTTTCGAAAGCGGAGCCGACCGGCGCCGCTCTTGTCGTGACTGTGGCGCGGCAATCAAAGCATGACGGCGCTACCATCGGGTTAAAAAGGCATGAGTAAACCGGGAAGCGGTATCCCCGAACCGGGCCGCCGTCGGCGATCGCTGCGCTGAATGCCTGTCAATCGAGGTCGCTGGCCCAAAAGGCACAAGGGCAACTCGACCGGCGGTGCGGATTTCGGTTGCTCCGGATGAACGCCAAACATGAATGCGCTGCTGTTGTGGCGGGCCGACGCTTCGGGATGACAGCGGCGCCTGGCAGCGATCGGCCGATCGACTTCCCGGATGCCGAGGATCGCCTCATTGAGGGCGAGGATTGCATCGGCCCCATCCGCGTCCGCTTGGTCGCAGGTTCCGAACATGAAGACGGAATCACCAGATGGTTCGCGCGGGACGGAGCCGCCAAACTTATCACCGCGCAGAGCCAGACGCTGGATGTACATGCCACATCCTCTCGCAGAGTTCCTGAGGACGCAGTGTAGGGCGCAGGAATGAGAAGTCGGTTAGCAGCGGTGCCGACGCGCGATTACCGGGTGTCGCAGACCGACTATACCATTGTCAGCCCACCGGACACACTGATCGTCTGTCCAGTGATGTAGCCGGCATCGTCCGACAGCAGGAATGCGATCATTCCGGCATAATCATCGGGTTGGCCGAGGCGCCGCAACGGAATGGCACGTGCCAGCGCATCGCCGATCGACGGCGACGCGGCGCGAAAATTCTCGAACAGCGGCGTCTCTGTCGGTCCCGGGCACACCACGTTCAGCGTGACGCCCTTGCGCGCCAGTTCACGCGCGAGCGTCTTGGTGAACGCGATCATGCCGCCCTTGCACGCGGCATACACGGCCTCGCCGGACGAACCCACGCGACCGGCATCGGATGCAACATTGACCACCCGTCCAAAGCCGCGTTCCGCCATGCCCCGCGCCACCACGTGATGCATGTTCAGCGGCCCGTACAGGTTGATCTGGATCACCTTGTCCCAGAGAGCCCGATCGGTATCGAGGAAGTTCACCGGCGTATCCCAGCCGGCGATGTTTGCCATCGCCTCCACCGATCCGCATCGCGCCTCGAATGCGGCGACCGCCGTGGCGATCTGGCGCGCGGTCGGTAATGTCAACGCCATACGCCCGTGCCTCGCCGCACTGCGCTGCCGTCGCCTGCGCGCCCGTCTCGTCCAGGTCGAAAATCCCCAGGACGCAGCCCTCCTGCGCCAGACGCAGCGCCGTGGCGCGTCCGATGCCGCTTGCGCCTCCCGTGAGGATGACGCGCCGACCGCTAAGTCCCAGCATGCTCATGCGATATACAACGCGTTGGTCCGCAGCTCGATGCTTTCCCGAGGGAGAACATCGACAGGTATTGGCGCACCACGCGGTGGCAGGACCGCACGTTCGTCGCGCGCGCAGCACGCTACCAGCAGACGATCGGCCCCGAGGTCAGCGAGCTTGGAGCCGATTGTGCTCTGGTCGTCGTTCATGGTCCTCAAAGGTCCTCGCAACCATTGTTCCAGAGTAGACAATGCCTTCTCCCGGTCACTCAAGCAGTCCGCAGCGTGCCAGCGACCGCCAGTCCCCGTTTCGCCAGGGATCAACAGCTGGGAAGCCCACCCTGCGATCCAACGCTTCCGACAGATTGTCCGCCCTGTACCGATGAGGTTATTCAATTCCGTCGGCGGCGCCGGCGATCCCGCCCAGGCTGACAAATGCATGCGCCTCTCGCATGAACCGGCGAACCTGGGATAGGCGCTCTCGCGACGCCACAGGTAATATAACACCGGAAAACGACCCGATGACGCGAAATCGGAAGCTGCTGCTGATCACGCTCCTCTCTAGCCTGGTCCTTTTTGGCCTCGCTATCCTGGGCGAGGGCGGATTCGCCGCCTTCTTCGCACATCCGCCTTTGATCTCACTCATCATCGTCAATCTCGTGCTGCTTGCCGCGGCAATGTTTACTAGCGGGAACATCAATCCGGGCGAGCGAGAGGATCGCGCCAACCGCTGGGTGCTGGCCGCATTTGCCATCATCGCCTTCCTCTCCGCCTATATCCCGGCCTACCGATCGCATCGGTTTCTGGATCATCGACGGTGACGGGATCCGTTGGCTTGGCGTCCTGCTATCAGCCGCCGGCGGCGCGCTGCGGCTTTGGCCGGTCTTGGTACTGGGCCATCGTTTCAGCGGCCTGGTGGCGATCCAGCGGGGCCATGTGCTGGTCACCAACGGGCCGTACCGGTTCATTCGCCACCCCAGCTATCTGGGTCTCATGATCGGCGCTGTCGGCTGGGTGCTTGCGTTCCGGTCAGGCATCGGCCTGTTGCTGGCGGCACTCAATCTGATACCGCTGATTGCACGCATCCGCGCCGAGGAAGCGCTGCTGCGCGCAGAATTCGGTGCGACCTATGAAAGTTGCCGCGGCAATACGTCCCGGTTGATCCGTGGTCTCTACTAATCCCGAAGGCAATAGGCGCGGCTCGAGCAACATTCCGGTCGGGCAGGCCCTTGCGGAGCGCCAGGACTGATATTCGCAAATGCGGGCGAGACGGGCGCGCCGCACTGCCCCGCCGTCACCATGTATGTAGGCGCATGGATGGAGGCGTCAGGCCATGACAATGGCGCGCACAGGTCTCCTCGCTCTCATCGGCATAGTGGCAGCAGGCATCGCAAGTGCGCAGCAGCAGCAAGCGACGATCGGTGCTCGGGCTGCAGGTGGCTCGCTGGGGTTCGGTGGCGAAATCGGCACGCTCGGCCCGCAACAGGCCCCATCGCAGCCGAGACCGTTGTTCAGCATCTACGGTCTGCCGGTTGGCATTTGGGCTCCTGTCCCCGCACCTTACAACGTCGCTGCCAACCGTAACCTCGCCTCTCGCCCGATCCAGTAGATGTACCGGCTGCCGAAGTTACCAAGTGACTTGGAGCCTCCGCGCCGTATGGGCCTCCGCCAGTCAGAACTGCCCTAAAAACTGATGGCGGGGATTGGCCCCCGCCATCTTTCCATTCGTTCCGCGAGTGCGGCACGGCGGGCGCGATCTGCACCCGCCGTTGTACTCCGCCCTATGCTGCGTGCATCAGCTCCAGCGCGTCCTCGTAAACCGACATGTTCTTGCCGAACGAGATCGCCGCCGCCTGGCAGCCACACACCAGATGCATCCACCGCCACGGCTCGCGCGTGTTGTGGAATTCCTCGATCACCGCCTGATGGTGCTTGAAGGCGTGCATCTCGGTGAAATTGTCGTGGCAGACAATCTGGGCGAGCCGGTTGATCAGCACCTGCGGGTCGTACCGCAGGTCGACGTACTGCTGTGCCAGATTGACGGTCTGTTTCACCTCCGGCACCGCGCGCATCATCCCGAGGTTGGTCACCGTCGCCCAGTCAGTCGGCGGCTGGGTGTAGATACTCTGGGTGATCGCCTCGAGCAGCTCCTCCTGCGACCGGTGCGGCAGCGCGGCGACCGCCGCGGCATCCGGCTGCAACTCCGCCTCCATGCGGTATTGCGTCGACTTCACCTCCGGCCCGGTGTGCCACAGCAGCAGGGTCAGCAGCTTGTTCTTCTTGCTGAACCCATCGAGCCGGATCAGGTAGCGCCGCAGGTTGGCGCTGGTGTGCAGGTGCACGTCCATCGGATTGCCGGTGAGCGAGCGGAGGAACAAGCCCGCCGCGCCGATCGACAGCGCCTCGCCGGCGCCTTCCAAGGAAAGGCCATCGGCCAGCGCTTGGGCGATCATCTTCGGGATCTCGGGATAGGTCTTGACCGCCCGAATTGCCTCGCCGAGCTCGCCGATCTTCGCGGTCTCGTCGTCGCCTGTTCGCTGGCGAAGGATGCGGTTCAGCAGGCCGTGCTGCTCGATCAGCGCATCGGCTTCCGGGACGAGGCGCTGGGCGGGGAAGCGGGCGACGTAACGGACCGCCGGGCGGAACAGCACCTTGAGGTGTTCCGCGCCTAGCGTCTCCATTGCGCGCCACAGATAGCCCGGGAAGAGGAAGTAGTGGTCGTCCAGCGCATTCTTGGGCAGGGCGACGCTCATCAGCAGATCGAACGCCTCCATGGCCGGGACGTGATCCCAGAGCCACAGGAAGATGTGGTCCGCCTTGAGTGCCTCGCCACGACTGCACGCCTTCAGGAAGGCTTCCTTGGCCGCCTCGATGCCCTCGGTGGTGGCCGCCGCTTCGCCCGAGCCGTCGTTGGCGAGATCGGCGGTGCGGCTGACCTGCGCGCCCGATGGATCGAGCGGCGCAAACTCCAGCAGGCTGTAAGGCGACGTCACCGGGTCGTTGATGTGCTTGTTGGAGAGCGCGACGTGCTGGAGGATCGGCAGGAACTTGTCCTCGCCGTCGAGACGGTTCACCAGGTTGGTAATGGCGTGCAGGCCAGCAAGCGGGTGCAGCGGGCCGCCATGATGGCCGGGCGGCAGGTCGGCCGAGCGCACTACGGCGAGCGCCGAGGCAGTGAGCATCGTCGTGGGCTCGGTGCCAGCGCGCAGCTTCTCCAGTGCTTGGTCAATGATTTCGGCGGGTGGGGTCTGCTCGATGAACTGGACCAATGGTTCGATGGTATCCGGATATTGGACGCGTTGATGCATTCGTGGACTCCTCGTCGTCGGTGCGTCTGCGCGGGTGCAGGCGGCGGTTGGCGCCTCGCCTTGCCATGCTCCGCCAGCGGCTGCCTGGGGAGGAGGCAACGCGAGGGACTACTTACTTTCGCGATCTGCCCCATGGTCGGACGGCAGGGCCGCAGTGTCAATCTTGGGTAGCGGGTTCCGCCTCCGCCTCCAGCGCGAAAGGGTCGCCAGGGCTTCCGATGCACCGCCGGCGTTCGGAGGCGCGAGCGTCCCTTTGGCCACTGTGGGACCACGCTCGGCACGCATGAGACGACTATTCAGCCCTGCCGAGGATTTGAACCGATGATCGCACGTTCCGGCTGCTTCACACGTTTGACGTGATCATGCATTGTCCGAACTAGGTGAATGTTCCTACCGGGAAAACCATGACAGCGTTGCTGGAAGTCGCACCCTTCAAAGGGGTCGATCATGTCGAACTGGACCGCCTCGAGGCCACGGGAAGGATCGTCGAGCCGCGCGACGGATCGAAGGTGTTCTCGGAAGGCGACGAGGCGGATGCCGTTTACGCCGTGGTTGGTGGATCAGGCCACGTTCGCATCGGCGCTATCGATCGAAGCAGCAAGGGTCTCATGATCGAGATCTTCGGGGTCGGCGACATCTTCGGCGAAATCGGCGTTATCGATGGCGGCACTCGTTCGGCCGATGCCGTGGTCGAAGGCCGCGTGAGACTCTTGCGATCTCAGTCGCAGGACATTTCTTGACGCACTCAACGCCAATGCCGCTCTCGGCGCCAATCTGTGCCTTATGTTCGCACAGCGCCTGCGTCGGACATCGCTGCTGTTCCGCGACGCGACATTTGAAAGCCTCGAGGTCCGATTGGCGAAGCAGGTGCTCTACCTCGCGTCGCGCGACGGTCGCCGTACGGAACAGGGCCTGCAGCTGGGTGGTCGGTTCCGCCAGGGCGATCTCGCGGATTTGCTCGGCGCCACGACGCGCAGCATCATCACCATCTTAAATGCGTGGCGCGCGAGTGGCCTGGTCGCCTTTGACGCTGCACGGGCGCAGCTGACGATATGCCGCGAGCATGAGTTGCAGCAGATGATCGGTTCTGAACCAGACTGACAGTTTGCAGAAGTCACGCGCGACGCCGGTCAAAGTTTTTGGCCGGCGCCGTTGATCACCGCCCCGTCAGAATCCGCTCCACCAGTTGCCTCACCGTCGGGATGAAGCCATTCGAATAGTACGGGTCCTTGGCGAACCTGAATGCATTGTGTCCACTGAACATCAGGTTCCGCTCCAGCGCGGCCGGATCGTCGCTCTCATGGGCGATGCTTTGCAGGGTCTTCTGAATACAGAAGCTGCGCGGGTCAGGCCGCTTGCCTGTGCTGTAGCCAGGATCCTGCTGTTCCCAGTTAGAAAACCGGCACTGGCTCAGGCACCCCATGCAAGCAACCTGGTCTGCCAGTATTTCCTTCGCCTTCTCCGGCGAGACGAATACCAAGGTGGAGTCCGGAGTGCGCAGGGCCTCCGTAAAGCCCTGGGCCTCCCAGCGGCGGGCGCGCTGTAGATCGGCCGGTGTCAAATAGACCACACGCTTGCGCGGCCCGACGCCGTACTCGGCAATATGCTCGCCGATCACTTCCGAAGTGTAGACCACCTGACGGTCGGTTCTGTCACGCAATTCTTGGATGAAGCCATTGTTCACCGCGCTGGAGTAGAACCCGGTGGGGCTGAATTGGTTCAGGAAAACATCCCCTTCCTGCAACGTGCGCAGGCGCTCCTTCCAGGCGTCGCCGATCGGGCTTTCTTTGGTCAGCAGCGGACGCGTGCCGAACTGGAAAGCCATCGGACCCAGATCTGGATTGTCGATCCAATCCTGCCACTCCTCCAGCCACCAGACGCCGCCCGCCATGATAATCGGCGTCTCGTGCAGGCCGAACTCGCGCATCAGCTTGCGCAGCGCCAGCACACGCGGGAAAGGGTCTTCCGGCTTCGTCGGGTCCTCGCTGTTGGACAGGCCATTGTGGCCGCCGGCGAGCCAAGGGTCCTCGTAAACCACGCCGCCGAGCAGTGACGCCGCCTTGCAATAGGCGCGCTTCCAGAGCGCGTTGAAGGCACGGGCTGAAGACACAATCGGGTAGTAGTAGACGTTGAACCGGGCGGCGATATCGGACAGCCGGTACGGCATGCCGGCACCGCAGGTGATGCCGTTGACGATACCCTTCGCCTGCTCCAGCACCTCGGTGATGATACGCTCGGCCGCACCCATCTCCCACAGGATGTTGGCGTGGATGCGTCCCTTGCCGCGGGCCAGTTCGTAGGCCCGGCGGGCCTGGGTCAGCGCGCCCTGAATCGCAAAGGCGACCAGTTCCTCATGCCGCTCCCTGCGGGTGCGGCCGCGATAGAGCTGGGGAATCCGTGTGCCGTCACTAGCGAAACTGTCCGCGTTGACGGCGCTGAATGTCCCGACCCCGCCGGCGAAGGCCCAGTTGCCGGACGAGATCCCGTTCGAGATCGAGATGCCTTTGCCGCCCTCGACGAGCGGCAGCACCTCCGCCCCTCCCATGCGGATCGCGTTGATCAGCTTCATGGGCCCTTGCCTCCCACAGGCCTATGACACGACCGTTACGGCGGTCGTCTCTCGTTGCAAAGTGAAATCCCGCCTGCCAATGGCCGGCACAATGCAGGCCGGCCGTGACAGATGGAACTACTGTCCGATCGCTGGCTGTTCGGCGACTTCGGGTGGTACGCCGTCGATCGGTGCTTGTTGCTCGCGACGTTCGCGGCGATCACCACGGCCGGGCTTGGCGCCAACCTTCTCGGTGATGTCTTCACCGGTCGCCTGATCAACCACACGCATCGACAGCTTCACCTTGCCGCGCTCATCGAAGCCGATGACCTTCACCTTCACCGCGTCCCCGACATTGACCACGTCGGTGGTCTTGCCGACGCGCCCCTGCTGCAATTCGCTGATATGCACCAAGCCGTCGCGTGAGCCCAAGAAGTTGACGAAGGCACCGAATTCGGCGGTCTTCACCACCTTGCCGTTGTAGATAACGCCGACCTCTGGCTCCGCCACGATGCCACGGATCCAATCGATCGCGCGCTGCGCCTGCAACGCGTCAACGGCCGCGATCTTGATCGTGCCGTCATCCTCGATATCGACCTTGCAGCCGGTCTGCTCGACGATCTCGCGAATCACCTTGCCGCCGGTGCCGATCACCTCGCGGATCTTCTCGCGCGGCACGTTCATCATCGTGATGCGCGGCGCGGTGGCGGCCACATCGCCGCGATGGCCGGTGAGCGCCCTGGCCATCTCGCCCAGGATGTGCATGCGCCCGTCACGCGCCTGTGCCAGTGCGATGCGCATGATCTCCGGCGTGATCGAGGTGATCTTGATGTCCATCTGCAGCGCGGTGACACCTGCCTCAGTGCCCGCGACCTTGAAGTCCATGTCGCCGAGATGATCCTCATCGCCCAAGATGTCGGACAAGACGGCGAACCCGCGGTCCTCCTTGATCAGACCCATGGCAATGCCCGCTACCGGCCGCTTCAGCGGCACGCCCGCGTCCATCAGCGCGAGCGAGCTGCCGCACACTGTCGCCATCGACGAGGAGCCGTTGCTTTCGGTGATCTCCGAGACGACGCGCAGCGTGTAGGGGAACTTTTCTTTGTCCGGCAGCAGTGGATGCATCGAACGCCACGCCAGTTTGCCATGCCCGACTTCCCGGCGCCCTGGTGAGCCCATACGGCCTGCCTCACCGACAGAATAGGGCGGGAAGTTGTAGTGCAGCATGAAGTGCTCGCGGTACTCGCCCTCGAGCGCGTCGATCACCTGCTCGTCCTGTCCGGTGCCCAAGGTGGCCACGCAGAATGCCTGGGTCTCGCCGCGGGTGAACAGCGCCGAGCCGTGTGCACGCGGCAGAATGCCCACCTCGGCGATGATCGGTCGGATCGACTTGGTATCGCGGCCATCGATGCGTCTGCCCGTGTCCAGGATGGCGCTGCGCACCACGTCGGCTTCCAGGTCGTGGAACAGGGCCTTCGCCTTCTCCGGGTCGGCGCCTTCCGCCGCCAGCGCTTCCAGCATCTGAGCGCGCACCGCGTCGACCTTGAGATGCCGCGCCTCCTTGGCGGGCTCGTGATACGCCTCCTCTAGACCGGCGCGCGCCATGGCGCCCACGCGCGCCTTCAGCGCCTGCTCCTCCGCAGTCGGCTCTGTTAGTGTCCATGGGTCCTTCGCCGCGTGCTCGGCCAACTCGATGATCGCCTGGATCACCGGCTGGAAGCTTTCATGGCCGAAGGTGACGGCACCGAGCATCACATCCTCAGGCAGTTCCCGCGCTTCGGACTCCACCATCAACACACCCGCGGAGGTCCCGGCGACCACCAGCTCGAGCTGTGTGTTCTTCACCTGCTCGGCCGTGGGGTTGAGGATGTACTGGCCGTCCTGATATCCCACTCTGGCAGCCGCGACCGGGCCGAAGAACGGAATGCCGGACAGTGTCAGCGCCGCCGAGCAACCGATCATCGAGACGATGTCGGGGTCGTTCTCCAGGTCATGGCTGAGCACGGTGGCCACCACCTGGACCTCGTTGCGGAAATTGTCGGGAAACAGCGGGCGGATCGGCCGGTCGATCAGGCGGCGACTTCAGCACTTCGGCCTCGGAGGGTCGGCCTTCCCGCTTGAAAAAGCCGCCGGGGATCTTGCCGGCGGCGAAGGCTTTCTCCTGGTAGTTCACTGTGAGCGGGAAGAAGTCCTGCCCCGGCCTCGAGCTCTTCACCCCGACGGCGGTGCACAGCACAATCGTGTCGCCATACCGCGCCATCACGGCGCCGTCGGCCTGGCGGGCGATCTTGCCCGTCTCCAGGATCAGCTTGCGCCCTCCCCAGTCGAGTTCCTTGCGATAGTAGTTGAACATTCATTCGTCCTTCAGATGCGCGGCATCAGCGGACAGTCGATCCCGGTGCGCCAGGGGCCCAGCTGGGCGGGAGGCGGCGTCTCGGGTCGCATGGATAGCGCTGGCTGCGTTTTGCGGAAAGCGCGGGCGCAGCCGCGGGCCATGTGGCCGGAAACGCCGTCGCGAATCCCGCACCTCGGGTCGCCGGCACGGCGGTCTCGATCGGTCCGCCGCGTGACCGCGGCGTTCGGGGGACTATAGCCAGCCCCCCCGGCGTTGCCCCGCACCACCATGGCCCGGGGGTAGGCGCCGCTTTTGCCCATATAGGGGTGACCGGCAGCGAAAACAGTTAACGGCGCAGATTCAGCCGGCCAATCAAGGTCTCGTAGCGGCGGAAATTCTTCGCTTTGAGATAATCCAGCAGCCGCCGGCGCCGGCCGACAAGCATCAGCAGGCCACGGCGCGAGTGGAAGTCCTTGGCGTGGGTCTTCAGGTGCTCGGTCAGATTGGAGATCCGCTCGGAAAGGATGGCCACCTGTACTTCCGGGCTGCCCGTGTCCGCCGGTGCAGTTGCGTACTCGCCGATCAGCGCCGTGCGGCGCTCCGCGGTAATCGACATCGAAAATGGTCTCCTCGGTAGAAAGTTCGCCCAGCCAAGGCCCACGCCGGGATGTCGGCCAGCGGGGTCACGAGCTGGGAAAGCGGCCGGGTATCGTCTGTTACGGCCGTCTTGTCCAGAGGGTTCGAAGACAAGCCGGCACGTGTCTTTTTCGGCAATCTGCTACCGCATACGTTCCGCAACCGCTACCGTGCGGACGGTGCTCGACACTATGCAGATCGGCACGCCGGCTGAGGGCCACTAGAAAACCGCTCATCGGGGAGTTCAGATGAAATTAGCCGTTATCGGCACCGGCGGTGTCGGCGGATCTTTCGGAGCCGCGCTGGCGCAGGCGGGCGCCGACGTAACTTTTGTTGCGCGCGGCGCGCATTTGGTGGCCATGCGGGAAAATGGCCTGCGGGTTGAAGGCGGCCGAGGCGAGACGGTCATTCGCCCGGTCCAGGCGACGGAAAATATCGCCCACATCGGCGCGGTCGATATCGTTCTGTTCTGCGTGAAGCTGTGGGATGTGGAGGCAGTGGGCAAGCAGCTGCGCCCGTTGCTCGGTCCGGACACAGCGGTCATTCCGCTCCAGAATGGGGTGGATGCGGCGCACTGGCTGGTCGCGATTCTTGGGCCGACTGCAGTGATGAACGGAACGGTCGCGGTCAGTGCGACCATCGATCGTCCAGGGGTGATCCGTCAGACGGGCAAGATGATGTCGTTGACGTTTGGCGAAATCGACGGCCGCATGACACCGCGTGCGGAGCGCTTCCACGCACTCTGCGACGGCGCCGGCTTCGACGTGGCGCTCAGTGACAATATTGCCGTTCCGTTGTGGGTGAAATTCTTAGCTTTGACCGCCATGAGCGGCTGCACCGCGGTGACCCGACTGCCGATCGGCAGTCTGCGCGACGATCCGGAGATCTTTGCATGGTTCGAGAGCGTGATGCGAGAAACCGAGGCCGTCGGCCGTGCTGAAGGCGTCGCCCTGCCTGCCGATGCCGTGGACAAGCTGATCGCACTCACCAAGTCACTGCCGCCCCAGACGAGAGCATCGATGGCTGTCGATCTGTCACGCGGCAATCGGCTGGAACTTGCCTGGCTGGCCGGCAAGGTTGTCGAGCTTGGCCGGAAGCACCGCATCCCGACGCCGTCGAACTGGGGCATTTACGTCGCGCTGAAGCCCTACGCTAACGGCGCGCCACCGCCCTAGACCAGATACTGCGCCCGGAGCGCCTGCTTATACAGTTTCCCGGTGGCCAGGCGTGGCAATGCGTCGACGAAGTCCACCGACTTCGGCACTTTGAAGTGCGCCAGTCGCGCGCGGCCATAGGCGATCAACTCCGTCGACAGCGCTTCGCACGGAACGACGCCGTCCATCACCTCGACTACCGCCTTCACCTGTTCTCCCATCTCGGGGTCGGGTATCCCGAACACCGCCACGTCCCGTACCGCGGGGTGGCTGATCAGCACGTCCTCCACCTCGCGCGGATAGATGTTTACGCCGCCGGAGATGATCATGAACGCCTTGCGATCAGTCAGGTAGAGATATCCATCTGTATCCACATAGCCGACGTCGCCAAGCGTCGACCAGTTTGGATGAATGAGATGCTGTGCCGCCGCGGTGCGCTCAGGATCCTTGTGGTAGGCAAATGGCATGGTGTCGCGCTCGAAATACACCATCCCAGGCTCGCCGGAAGCCAGCTCATTGCCAGCTTCGTCGCAAATGTGCAGCACGCCGATCGCCGCGCGGCCGACCGAACCTGGGTGCATCAGCCACTCAGACGACGAAATGCGCGTCAGTCCGTTGCCTTCTGTCGCTCCGTAGTATTCCTCCAGGATCGGTCCCCACCAATCGATCATTGCCCGCTTTACGTCGACCGGACACGGTGCAGCTGCGTGAATCGCGCAGCGATGGCTCGACAGATCGCACCGTCGGCGCTCGGTCTCCGGCAACTTGAGCATGCGCACGAACATCGTCGGTACCCACTGGCTGTGCGTCACCCTGTAGCGCTGGATCAGTTCGAGCGATTCCGCCGCATCGAAATGCGGCATCATGATCACTGTGCCACCTGCGTGCTGCACGCCGAGTGAGAACGCGAGCGGCGCCGCGTGATACATCGGCGCGGGCGACAGATATACGGTGTCCTCGTCGAAGCCATAACCCTGCACGAACTTGCTGCAGCAGATCGTCCTCGCCGACTTTCGCGTCGCGCAGCGGGCGGCGCACGCCTTTCGGACGACCCGTCGTGCCGGAACTGTACAGCATCAGTTCGCCAAGCCATTCCTCGTCCAGCGAGTCGCTGGAAAATCGGCAACAGCGGTCTCGTAACGCAGACCAACCGGACATTACACCGTCGACCATCAGGAACTCGCGGCACCGCGGCAGCTTGGCCGGAAGGGCAGCTGCAACCTCCGCCATGGCCTGTGACGAGATCAACACAGCAGCATCCGAGTCATCGATGATGTAAGCCGCCTCATCCGCCATCAGGTATCGGTTCACTGCCGTGAGGTACAGGCCGGAACGCCTGGCCGCCCGCACCACTTCCATGAACCGGGGGTTGTTCTCCATGAACAAAGCCACGGTATCGCCGCGCCGAACACCTTGTGTCTGAAGCAACCGGGCCAGCCGGTTAGAGCGTTCTTCGAGCTCGCGGTATGTCAGGGTCTCACCACTGCTGCTGACGATCAGCGCCGGATGGTCGGGCGTGTTCCTGGCATGAGACCCGATAGACATGTTGCCTCCCGCGTAAACGCTCTCCGTGGACTGAGCACGGTTCTCGTCTTTCGGACTAACGTCTAACCTGCCGCCCCTACCGTACCAAGCAATAGGGAGTGAAACGCATGTCCCTCAGTCGCCACTTTGCCGCGTTCGTCGCCAATCTGCGCTACGATGATCTGCCGCCTGCCGTCGCCGACCGCGCCAAAGGCGTTACGCTGCAGGCGCTTTCATCCGCCCTTGTCGCATACGACATGCCGGCCAGCCGACAGGCGCTCGCCCTGATGCAGGATGAAGAGCAAGGCGGCGCAGGCATCGCCACGGTTCTTTGCTCAGGCGCGAAACTGACCAAGGCTGGTGCGGCATTCGTCAATGCGGAGATGATCCTCGCCGGAGGCAAGTGGGACACGTTCCGCATGCTGACCCACCCGGGCACCGCGATCATCCCCGCGGCACTGGTGGCGGCAGAACTCGCCGGCGCTTCCGGGCAGCAGTTCCTCACCGCGGTCGCGGCAGCCTACGAGGTGATGGAGCGGATGGCGGCGGAATTCATCCCGACCGTCATGTCACGCGGTTTCCACGCCGGACCTGTGTTCGGCATTTTCGGCGCTGCTATCGCCGCTGCAAAGCTGGGCGGGCTCAACGCCGAACAGACCCACAGCGCAATTGCCCAGTGCGTCAATCTGGCGGCGGGAAACCTGGAGGGTGCGCGCAGCGGTGGACGCTCACTGCGCGAGGGCGGCGCTGTGCGCAATGCCTTGCTCGCTGTCGCCATGGCGAAACACGGCACGCCAGGTGGCGAGACGACACTCGAGGGCGAGGCGGGATTCTATCATGCCTATGCCGGGAACAACCTTGGGCGCCTGAGCTACAGCTTTACCGGCCAAACCAGCACCAGAATTGCCGATATCACTAAAGGCCTTGGGCGTGACTGGATGTTTCTGGAGACGCTGTACCGCATCTATTCAACCGCGGGCTACAACATCGCTCATGTCGACGTGACTGCGCGCCTCTGCGAGGAACACAACATCAGCTACGCCGACATCGATCGCATCGAGGCGGTGGTGAATTGGTTCGAGACAGAATACCCAAGCCCCGCTTTCCCCACGCCGGGCAGCGATGGCAAGCCGCGTGTCGGCAGCACGCAGTACTTCACCGCCTATGGCGCGGCCACGCGTGGCTATCCGCTCCTGCGCGGCGCGCAGCCAGGACCAGGCGAAATCGATCCGCCCGAAGTGCTCGACCTCATGCATCGCGTGACGCTGATCCCGATGGTGCGGCGCACCTTGTTTGGACCGCGCATCACCGTGTTCACCAATTACGGCCGCAGCTACACGCACGAGGGCACTGGTCGCGAGTTCATTTGGGACTTCGAGGAACACGCACGGCGTATCGCGCCAGTCAGGACCGGGCTCGCGATCAGCGAAGCCCAGTTCACCGAATTGGTGGATACGTGCCGCAGGCTGGACCGGTTCGACACGGCAGGAGAAAGGCTGATCGCGCCGACCATCCCGCGCTGATGAATGCAACAGCGCCGGCGGATGCAGGGTCTGCCGTCATTTCAGCTTGAAAACTGCTGGCGTGCGCACGTCCGGCTACCTTGACCCGCGTCAATGGACCTCTGCATCTTCCATTGACCGACAAGCGCCGCTTCAAAGCGACATGGAGTGAGAAATGGCCGAAGCATTACCCGTCACACGCAGGCGCATCGACAGGCGTATCGTGCTTCAGGCTGCAGCCGCCATGGCCGCGGCGGGGCCGGCGTTACTGCGGGGAGGACATGCTGAGGCGCAGCCGCGAGCCAGCGTCGCGACGTTGTTCGCCTATGTCGGCGCGTTCACGACCCCGGAGCGCAAAGGACATGGCGGCGGTATCAACGTCTACCGGGTGGACCCGGCTTGGGCGCCTGGAGCCACGTACAGCTCGTCGAAATCGTCAACCCCTCTTTCCTTGCGCTCGACCGGGCGCAGCGCTTTCTCTATGCGGTCCACGCTGACCTCGACGAGGTCAGCGCCTATGCGATCGACAAGCAAACCGGGCGCATCACGGCGCTCAACCGGCAATCCTGCGGCGGCAAGAACCCGGTGCACCTGTCGATCGATCCGACCGGTCGCTGGATCATCACCGCCAATTACGGCGCCGGCTCGGTCGGCGTCGTGCCGATCGAGAAGGACGGAACCCTGGGGTCGCGCGCCGATCTGGTCACCCTGCAAGGCGAGCCCGGCCCAGATCGCGTCCGACAGACGAGTTCGCATCCACACGAAGCCGTTTTCGATCCAAGCGGCCGGTTTATCGCCGTGCCCGATCTGGGATTAGATCGGATTTTCGTGTTTCGCCTCGACGCGGCAACCGGGAAACTGTCGCCGAACGATCCGCCATTCGTCGCCACGCGCAAACGCGCCGGCCCACGGCACATCGCATTTCATCCGCAGATGCCGCTCGCGTATGCAGTCAATGAGCTAGACTCCACCGTCGTCACCTACCGCTTCGATCCGCAGCGCGGCAGCTTGCTGGCGATCCAGAACCTGCCGGCCACGCCTTCGAGCTACACTGGTGAGCTCAGCAGCGCCGAGATCGCGGTCGCGCCTAATGGCCGCTTCGTCTACGCGTCGAACCGGTGCAACAATACGATCGCCAGCTTTGCCATTGATCGAGGCGCCGGAACGCTGACGCCTATAGGCTGGGCTCCGACCCATGCGAACTCGCCGCGCTTTTTTTTGCCTCGATCCGGCGGCCAAGTTTCTCTACGCGGCCAATGCCGACGAGGGTTTTGGGCTACCGGGAGAGAAAAGCACCGACACGATTGTGCAATTCAGTGCGGAAGCAAACGGGGTGCTGAAGCCGACCGGTCATGTCATCAAGACCAACAGTCCGTGCACGATCGTCTTCGCCAGCGTCTAGCTATTGATTTGTCGCTTGGCTTCGCTGCGTGCGGGAAGCGCCGGGACGCGTAATTTCGGCGAGTTGCAACGAAGCACTGGCTTTGAGGCGCGCGTATAATCGTCTAAGATGCCAACCGTGGTCGTTGTCCGCGCGACCAGACTTGGCTCCGTCGGATGGTCAATTCCGTGCCTGAGACCGCCAGGCAATTCCGCAACTATATGACTGCATGCGCGTTGTTCGTGGTGCTGCATTCGCCGGTGTCGTTCGCGGGCGATGTTACGGAGCTGCCCGGTCTCTCGCGCCAGACGATGCAATTGCCAATCACTTCGTCTGCCGGAAACACGAAAACGCTTGACGCGCTGGTAGTGCGTCCTGATGCTCCCGGGCCGTTCCCGCTCGCACTGATCACCCACGGTCTGCCCCGCAGTTCGACTGAAATTCCTGCGATGCGGCCGGAGCTCTACATCAGCCCGGCCATTGTCTTTGCCCAACATGGTTACGCGGCAGTGGTTGTCATGCGCAGCGGGTACGGTCGTTCGACTGGACCATTCACCGAGGACATTGGACCATGCGAGCAGCGCACCTACCTGAAGGCCGGCAACGCCGCTGGCGCGGACGTATTGTCGGCTTTATCCGCTCTGCAACGTGAGCCGTGGGTTGACCGCGCCCGAGTTCTGCTCATCGGCCATTCCATGGGCGGATTCGCCGTGTTGGCTGCCTCTGCCAGCAACCCGCCTGACGTCCTGGGAACCATATCATTCGCTGGAGCTGTCGGGTCGCCACGGCCCGACTACGTTTGCCAGCCCGACAGTTTGATCGATGCGGATCGGACTTTCGGCAGCGACGCCCATATCCCCAGCCTTTGGATCTTCGCCGAGAACGACGACTTCTTCTCCCCAGCTCTCGCCCGGGCGATGCTGAATGCCTATGTCGCGAATGGCGCGCCGGCATCGCTGTTCGAGGCACCGAGCTTTGGCCGCAATGGTCACTTGTTGATTTGGTCAGCGGACGGAGCTGCCTGGTGGCCGCGGGTTGCAGCATTTCTCAGAACCGTGGACCTGCCGACAAATATGTTGGTGCCGCTCCCTGAACCTCGGCAGTTGATGCGACCTACGCCTCTCGACGAGGCGGGACGCGATGCCTTCGCGAACTATGTACCCTCGCGCAGCTACGAAAAGGCATTCGCCACGGACGCGGCAGGACATTACGGCCTGGCATACGGCCAACGAACGAAAGCGGATGCCATCCGCGCCGCCTTGGAGAATTGCGAGATATTGGAGAGGCGATGCGCGATCTACGCGGTCGACAATGAACTGATGCAAGCGGATCGAGTGTCCGGATCGGAACGTGAAAGAGGCGAGACTGTCCACTGACCGGTCACCGAGAATACCACCGCGCCATTGAGTCTCGAGGTGTTTGAGGCCCGGTTGACCCGGCGCGTCCGGCTCTGCGACGCTTCTTCGAGAAGCCGCACAGACGGCGCCCGGAGGAGGAAAGCGGATGGCCCAGACAGTCGAGAGCTTTGTCGGCACGTCGCTCGACAATGCCCGTATGAGCCCGATCCATTGGCGCGTGTTCGCGCTGATCGCCGCCGGCTACTTTTTCGACGTCAGCGACTACGTCATCCTCGGTGCGCTGATCCCCGACATGGTGCGCAGCGGCTTCGCGACCCCAGCCCAGATCGCCACCGTCGGCAGTGCCACGCTGTTCGGGCTCTGCGTGGGCACGTTCGCTCAAGGCGAATTCACCGACCGGTTCGGCCGCAAGACAGTCTATCAGTTCAACCTGCTGCTCTATGGCCTCGCCACGATCGCTGCGGCGTTCTCACCAAACTACATCTGGCTGGCAGTGCTTCGCTTCATCGCCGGTATTGGCCTCGGCGCGGAGCAACCGCTGTGCTTCGCTTACGCTGGTGAATATGCGCCAAAGAACATTCGCGGTCGCTTCATCGCCGGCGTGCAGATGATCGGTGGCGCGTGGTCCTGGCCGCTGTCCACTCTGTTCGCCCTTGCAACCCGCGACACTCTCGGCTGGCGCGGTATCTGGATCGTCATCGGCATCTGCGCGCTGGTCGTATTCCTGTTCCGCTTCTCCCTGCCGGAATCACCGCGCTGGTTGGCGACGCATGGCCAGGGCGATCGCGCCATCGACCTGCTGCGCCGCATGGGCATCAGCGGTCCGCGCGAAACACTCACCACCGACGCGGCCAGCAACACCCACAGCGATCCGATCGGCGTGGTGTTTCGGTTGTATCGCGGACGCGTCATCGCCGGCATGATCTGCTTCGTCGCCTTCTTCGGCGTGGCGCTGGGACTCGGCACCTGGCTGCCCAACATGATGGCCGAGCGAGGCATGACGATCACCAAGTCGCTTACCTACACGTTCGGCATGACGCTGGCGTTTCCCTGCGCCAGCCTGTGCATGATGTACACGCTCGAGCGGTTCGGGCGAAAGCCGACATCGATCGTGTCGTTCATCCTCGCTGGTGCGTTTGCGATTGCCTTCGTCAATGCGACCACCGATACGATGCTGTTGGCGGTCGGCTTCTGCATGATCTTTTTCATTCAGCTCGCCGGCAACTCGATGCAGATCTTCGCCTCGGAGGTGTTTCCCACCAACGCACGTGCCTCCGGTTTCGGCATCGCCCAGGCGGCGGGGCGTCTCGGCGCAGCCTTCATTATTCCGGGGATCCTGTGGATTCAGACCAGCTACGGCATTGGCGCGGTATTCATCTCGGTTGCGGCGGCACTGGTGATCGCCGCATTCACCGTCAAGCTGCTCGGCCCGGAGTCGCGTGGCGTGCCGCTCGACGAACTGGCGCCGCCGACGGGTTGAGCCGACGCATATCTTCGGCTGTGTCCACATCGTACAGCGTGCGCAGCAATGCGACGCGGCGGCCGGCAAAGTTCGCCAGCGTATCCGCCAGAGCGTTCTCGGTGGACCATCGCACTGCAGAGAAAGGACGCGCCGGCCGGCGCTGTGACATTGCCACCAGCCAGTAGCCACCATCGGCCGCCGGACCGAATGCTGCGTGCGCTATGCCCAGCGCGCGAAACGCCGCGCGCGCATCCTGCGGCCCGGCGTCAGGGATGTCGCACCCGATCAGCGCAACGCGTGCCCGAGGGAAGCGAAGGAATGCACGGTGCATGCGGACGCCAAGATCGCCCTTGCCCTGCCCCACACGTCCCACCGTCACCGGCAGGCGCGCTCGCGCGCGATCCGGAGTGATCGCCAGCACCGTGCGGAAGCGACGTTCGGCCACCAGCGCCCGCAACAGTCGGGTCAGCGTCGCCTCATGGAAACGCAGCGCAGCGCGATCGCCAATATCGCGCGCCAGGCGCCGCTTCACCGCCCCCAATCGCGGTGCGCGCGCGAATACCACGACCACGTCTCTCATCCGTAAAGCCGCGCGATGCAGCGCGGAGGCACGCCGGCAAAATAAAGCGCCAGGCAACCGATATTGCGCAGCGAACGTCGATACCATCCCTGGCGTTGCCATTTTTCCGCCGAGGTCATTGCTGCAACCTCCAGCGGGACAAGCCGCCGACGCCCTAGCCGGCGCACAAGGTCGACGTCCTCCATAAGTGGCAGCGCCTTTATTCCCCCGACCTGCTGCAACAGGTCACGGTGAATCAGCAAGCCCTGGTCGCCATACGGCAACGCGAACAGCCGGCAACGTAAAGCCACCAGACGCTCCAGCCGCCGCGCTCGCGGGTCGTCACTGTCCAGCGTGAAGCGAAAATACCCGGCGCGATCGTCCGGGACCGTCTTACGCCATCCTGCGGCCAGACGCGTGTCGCCGTGCAGCAGCAATAGCCACTCGCCTCTGGCAACGCTCACGCCAACCGCCAGCTGCAGCCCACGTCCGCGCGGTGACGCCACCACCTTTGCTCCCAGTGACGTTGCCAGCGCCGCCGTACCGTCGCTGCTGCCGCCGTCAACCACCACCACCTCGTCGGCATCGGTGACCGCGCCCAGAGTGGCAGCTAGCGTCTTAGTTGCATCCAGAGTAGGTATCACAACCGAGATCATGTTCCCGTATTGTTCTTGACCGACCGGCCTAGGATTGCCAGTGTAGGTAAGTGAACGAACAGGGAACATAGCATGCGCGACGCCGAGGATCGTGGCAACATGCCCTCGCTTGCCCGCAAGGGCCGTGGAGCTGTCACCAATCCTCCGGTTCGTTTTGAAAGCCAGGTCGTCAGCCCGTTCGACGACGGGTGGGACACGCTGGCCGCCGAGTTCGCCGAGTTACCCAAGCTCGCAACCACGCTGACACGTGACACCAGCAAATCAGCGATCAGTTGGAACAGTTCACCCGACATTGGCTTCGACCGAGCGATAAATCCGTATCGTGGCTGCGAGCACGGCTGCATTTACTGTTATGCACGGCCGACGCACGCTTACCTTGGATATTCGCCCGGGCTCGATTTCGAGACCAAGCTGATCTTCAAGCCGGACGTCGCGGAGCTGCTGGAGAGGGAACTGCGCAAGCCCGGCTACGTCGCCAGGACCATGGCACTGGGGTCCAACACCGATCCATACCAACCGGTCGAACGTACACTGAAGCTGACACGATCGGTTCTCCAGGTGCTGGATCGTTATAACCATCCGGTCGGCATCGTCACCAAATCGGCTGGCGTATTGCGTGACCTCGACATACTGACCTCGATGGCCGCTCGAAGGCTGGTCCGCGTATATGTATCTGTGACCACGCTCGATCCGGCACTGGCACGGTGCATGGAGCCGCGTGCAGCGACCCCGGAGCGAAGGTTGCATGCGATCGCCGAACTGACACGTGCGGGCGTGCCGGCGGGTGTCATGGTGGCGCCGATGATCCCGGGGCTGAACGACGCTGAAATGGAGAAGATCATCGAGGCGGCCGCCCGCTCCGGCGCAAGGCATGCCGGCTACGTGCTGCTGCGCCTGCCGCATGAGCTGCGCCAGATGTTCGAGGACTGGCTGGCTACTCACTTTCCCGACCGGGCGAAGCATGTGCTCAGCCTGATCCGCGAAACGCGGGCTGGCGCCCTGAGCGACGCGCGCTTCCATCACCGGTTTTCCGGCCAAGGCGTCTACGCCGACCTGCTGCTGCGCCGCTTCGCCCGCGCAACGCGGCAGTGGGGGCTCGACGAGGCTCGCGAGGGACTGGATTGCGGAAAATTCGCTGTACCGGATGACGGCAGGCCGAAGGTCACCGAAACGCAGATGTCGCTCTTCTAGGCCAGGTCAGGCACCTGGCACGTTGCCCGACTGTGGCGCCGGCTCCAGCATCTGGGGACCGCCACGCTCGATGGTGAACACCGCCAGCGCCCGTCGCACCTGGCCATCGGCGAGCAGTGCGAGCCAGCCGTCGGCGCCGACAAATCCGGACGGCTGGGTCAGCGCGCCGATCGAATAGCCCTGTCCGCCGAGCACGCGCGCGATCGAGGCGGCATCGTATGCGAGGTCGGCGACGGAAGGCGGCGGGCTGCCGTATTTGGCGGTGTAGGCCTGCTCGAAGGCGCTGCGCGCGGCCGGATCGGGGGCGGCATACCAGGCATGGGTGAACTGGCCGGAGCCGCTGGAGGGGCTAGCCCATAGCGCCGGTCCCAGGATCTGTACCTGGGAGCGATCCACATCGTAGTACGGCAGCACCGCGGCAATCTCCGCCAGGGCCTCTCCGGTGTCCGCCAACAGCAGGGTATTGAAGCTTGGTGGAGCGATCGACGACTTAGCCAGTTCCTGTGCCTGGCGGCGGCCTTCCGGCGTCCCGAGCTCACGCGCCTGGCGGATCTGCGCGTCGATCGGCCCGCGCCGACTTGCGTAGCCGGACAGGTCGCGCGCCGCCGCATTGATCGCGGGCATGCCCTTTGCGTAGAAGCGTACCTGCGGCTCCGGCAGACCGCTGCCCGCCGTGGCCTGGGTCAGCGCCTGTCCCATGGCGTGGCCGAAGTCGTTGTCCGGCAGCAGCCCGGCGAATTCCGATTTTCCCTGACCCTGCGCCGCTGCCACCAGCCGGCGCACCTGCTGGCCGGGGGTGATGCCCAGCGTCCAAACGCCGGGCTGCGCCTGTGACGGGTCGTTGGTGAAGGCGAGCAGTGCGACGTTGGCCGAACGCGCGATCGGCGCGACGGCCGCGGTTTCCGGCGAGGTCAGCGGCCCGAGGATCAGCCCGACGCCGTCGGCGATCGCCTGCTGTGCCGCGGCGGCCGCGCCTTGCGGCGTCCCGCCAGTATCTTTCGCGTCCAGCGGCGGCGCGCCCGGCCCATCCAGGGCGAGCTGCGCCGCATGCAGCATCGTCTGGCCGAGATCGGCCCGGGCGCCTGACAGCGGCAGCAGGATCGCGACCCGCTGGCCGGCTGGCCCACCTCGCCCCGCGCCGCCACCGAGCGGGACCGGCCCAGCGCCGTAGCCGTAGCCGGCGGGCCGATAGCCATATCCGCCAAAGCATGCAGCAAGTGATACTGTGCCGATAAGGAGCACGAATGCCCGACGAAGCATGCCCCGCATCTCCTGAGACGGCATCCGCCCTCCGAGATGGTCTTGTGCTGGTTTCCACACCGATCGGCAACCTGGGCGATCTGTCACCTCGCGCGAAAGCGACCTTGCTCAACGCCGATCTGGTCCTCTGCGAGGACACGCGTCACTCCGCCAGGCTGATCGCCACGATCGGCGCCAAAGCGAAACTGGCGCCGCTGCACGAGCACAACGAGGACGCCGCTATACCGGCAGTCTTGCAGCAGTTGCGCCAGGGCAAGCGCATCGCCCTGGTCTCCGACGCCGGTGTGCCACTGGTATCCGATCCGGGTTATCGCCTGGTGCGCGCTGCATTGGCCGAGGGCCTGCCGGTCAGCGCGGTGCCGGGCGCGAACGCGGCGGTGACGGCATTGGTGCTGTCCGGCCTGCCGCCGCTGCCGTTTCTGGTGCTGGGCTTTCCACCGCCGCGCCAAGCTGCCCGTCGCGCCGCGCTTCGGCCGTTTGCGTGCCGCCGAGAGAGCCGGCCTGGCGGCGACAATGGTTTGGTACGAGGCACCGCATCGGCTTAGGGAAACGCTGGCCGACATGGCGGACGCTTTCGGTCCGCGACAGGCAGCGGTGGCGCGTGAGCTGACCAAGCGGTTCGAGGAAGTGCGACGAGGGACCCTGTCGGAGCTCGCTGCACATTATCGCGATCATGCCGCGCGCGGTGAGGTTACCGTCGTGGTTGGCCCAGCTGAGCAGGATGATCCCGAAGATCTCGACGGCCAATTACGCACGGCGCTTGCCGGCAACAGCGTGAAGGATGCCGCCGCTCTGGTTGCCGCCGCCACCGGTCTGCCGCGCAAACTGGTTTATGCCCGGGCGCTGGCACTCGCAGCGCATCAGGAGCCGTAGCGCGCGACCAGGGCGCGCCAGAGTTCGCCCAACTCAGCCGATTGCGGATCGTTGGCCGGTCGCAGACGCACCGCCGTGTGCACCAGCACGAGGCGCGCCTGCGGATCGACGAAAATCACTTGGCCATGCACACCGCGGAGCGAGAACTGCCGGCGAGCCCCCGGCTGAAGCCAGACCTGATAGCCGTAGCCGAGATGCGGTGGCGCGACAGCTGGAGCAAGGAACGGCGCCGCCGGCGTTGTTGCGTCGAGCACCCATTGACGCGGAATGATCTGCCGCCCGTTCCACGTCCCCTCATGGGCAAGCAGCAGGGCGAAGCGCGCCCAGTCGCGCAGCACCGCGTTCAGGCAGCAGCTCGCGACTTCGAGCCCAGCCGGATCGACGCCCCAGGCTGCGTCGGCTTCGGCGCCCATCGGCTGCCAGATGCGATTCTGCAAGTACGCCGCCAGCGGCATGTGCACGGCGTTGGCGAGCACGAGGCCAAGCACTTGGCTTTCCGAGCTGGCGTAGTGGAACCGTGTGCCCTGTGGCGCCTCGCGTTCGCTGAAGTCGGCGAGCGCGCGCACGGCGCCAGGGCCGTTTGGGGCAAAGCGCTGGCGACCGAGCTTCGCGTTGTCGTCGGCGCCATCATAGACCTCGGTGAAGGCGACGCCGGAGGCCATGTGCAGCAGGTTGCGCAGCGTCGTCTCGCCATAAGCGGTCCCCGCCAGTCCCGAAACGTAGTCGCTGGCGGGCTGATCGAGCGAACGGATCGCGCCCTCGCTCAACGCGATGCCGATCAGCATCGCTGTTACGGTCTTCGCCATCGACTGGGACAGCAGCTGGTCATGGTCGGTGCGACCGTACTGGTAGTGCTCGAACAGGATCGTGTCATCGTGCGCAATCAGAAGACCCGTGGTTGGATTGCGCCGCAGGTAGTCGTCCAATGTCAGTTCCGCGCCGGCATGGTGCCAGGTCAGCGAAATCTCAGCTGGTGCGCGATGCAGCAGCGACGGTGTCGCGGCCCTCGCGATGGAGTGGACCGGATTGATCATTGCGTAGTGGCTGTAGCTGCCGACCATGAACTGCTGTGGCAGCAGCACGCCGCCCCGCCGTGCCGGGTATCTCTGGTCGGCGCCATAGCCGACAGCGTCGGGCCCGGTGTCGGCGAACACCGGGCCCGGCTGTGCCCAGGCAGACGCAAACGGGGCAACAAGCATGCACCCTAGGAACACAGCCCCGCACATCGACCGTGTCAGCGCACGCAGAGCGGCTGGTAGGACAAATCGGTTTCTTGCTAAGGACATCGCATGCTCGAAAGCTTTCCCCGCTACCCTCTGACCTTCGGCCCTACGCCGATCGAGCACCTCGCCCGCCTCTCCAAGCATCTCGGCGGCGGCGTAGAGATCTATGCCAAGCGCGAGGACTGCAACTCCGGCCTGGCGTTCGGCGGCAACAAGTTGCGCAAGCTGGAATACATCGTCCCCGACGCGATCGCCTCGAATGCCGATACTCTGGTGTCGATCGGCGGCGTGCAATCCAACCACACCCGCATGGTTGCGGCAGTGGCGGCGAAACTCGGCATGAAGTGCCTGCTGATCCAGGAAAGCTGGGTGCCGCACGAGGACGCTGTATATGACCGGGTCGGCAATATCCTGCTTTCGCGGATTATGGGCGCCGAGACGCGCCTGGTGGAGGAGGGATTCGACATCGGCATCCGCGCGAGCTGGAGCGCAGCGCTCGAGGAAGTCAAAGCGAGAGGCGGCAAGCCTTACGCCATTCCGGCCGGCGCTTCGGTGCATGAGTTCGGTGGCCTCGGCTATGTCGGTTTCGCCGAGGAGGTACGGCATCAGGAGGCGCAGATGGGCCTCCGGTTCGACTACATAATTGTATGCACGGTCACTGGTTCCACGCATGCCGGCATGGTGGTTGGCTTCGTCCCGGACGGACGCACGCGCAACGTGATCGGCATCGATGCATCCGGCACGCCGATACAGACCAAGGCGCAGGTGTTAGAGATTGCACGCAACACCGCAGCGCTGGTCGGTGTGCGGGACATCGAAGCTGACGACATCGTGCTGCTCGAGGACTACGCATATCCGCACTACGGCGTGCCGTCGAAGGAGACGCTTGAAGCAATCCGTCTGTCTGCACGGCTCGAGGGCATGATCACCGACCCGGTCTACGAGGGAAAGTCGATGCAGGGCCTGATCGACCTGGTGCGCAAAGGTTTCTTCCCGGCTGGCGCCAAGATACTGTACGCGCATCTCGGCGGTGCGCCCGCGCTAAATGGCTACAGTTATACGTTCCGAAACGGCTGATCGGCCAGCGGACGCACGCCGCGTCGGCGAATGCTGGCATGGACGCGGAAGTGCACCCTCGTTGTTGATCGCGTTGTCCGCAAATTCCGACGAGGGAATAGAACCCCGCTGCACGGAAGCATTCGGTTCACCCTTTGCGCTCAGAAGCGGCTCTTCTTCGGTCAAGATCCGAGTGTGCTCGGCGAAACCAAACCCCGCTGCCTTCGCGCAGTGTTTGGAAGGTGACGTAGAGCATCGGGATCACGAAGATTCCGATGGCGCTTGCGGCGATCATCCCAGCAAAAACCGGTGTGCCGACGTCGTGACGGCTGATCTCGGCGGCACCTTGCGCGACGACCAGTGGGTACACTCCCAGAATGAACGCGAACGAAGTCATCATGACGGCACGAAACCGCATCTGCGCGCCGAGTACTGCGGCTTCCCGGACATCCTTGCCCAACTCGCGCTGATCCTTGGCGAACTCGACGATCAGAATGCCGTTCTTGGCGGCCATCGCGATCAACACCACGAGCCCGATCTGGGCATAAAGGTCGAGCGACAGATGGAAGACCAGAATTCCCAATAACGCCCCCACGACCCCGACCGGGACGGACAGCAGTACCGGGATTGGGATCATCCAGCTCTCGTAGAGCCCAACAAGGAACAGAAAGGCGAACAGCACGGCGAGACCGAGGATCGCTCCGGTTTGTCCCGAGGCCGCTACCTCCTGATAGGCCGTCCCGGTCCACTCATAGCTGTACCTGCGGGCAGTGTGCGGTCCGACACCTGCGCCATAGCTGCCAGCGCCGTGCCGGACGAACTGCCCGGCGACGGGGCGCCCTGGACCGGAATCGCTCGGTAATTGTTGTAGCGGGTGATCACCTGTGGCCCGACGACCACCCGGGCATCGGCGATCGAGCGCAGCGGTACGTCGTCGCCAAACTTGTTGCGGATATAGATCTGCCAAAGCGAGGATACTTCGTTGCGGTCGCGCGACTCACCCTCGAGGTTGACCTGCCAGACCCGTCCAAAAAGATTGAAGTTGTTGATGAAGATACCACCCAGTGTAGCCTGTAATGCCCCGAACACGTCGTTCATATTGAGGCCAAGTGCCTGCGCCTTCTCGCGATCGATATCGAGGTAGATCGACGGATTGCTGGCGGTATAGGTGGTGAAGACGCGGCTTAGTCGCCGGTCCTGGTTGGCGGCCGCAACCAGCCCCTGCATGACGCTGTTCATTGCCGTCGGCTCTTGGCCCTCGAGGCCTTCGAGTTCGTATTCGAACCCACCAGTGGTGGACAATCCGATTATCGGCGGCAGGTTGAACGGAATGACGGTCGCAGCTCGGACCTGTTGGCCGTCGGCGAACACGCGCGCGATCAGCGCCTGTGCCGAGTTTGCCTGCACCGACGCGATCTGCGAACGGCTTCAGCGTGGCGACAATGAACGCTGCGTTCGGTTCGCTGACGCCATCGATGATCGAATAGCCGACTATCGAAAACACATTGCGGACTTGCGGCATCGATTTCAGCAGCTCCTCGATGCGGCGCGCCGCCACGCTGGTGCGAGAGACCGAGGCGCCGTCCGGCAGTTGCATCGAAACAAAGAAGGCTCCCTGGTCCTCTTCCGGCAGGAAGCCGGTCGGCGTGCGCGAGAACAGACCGAACAGGACGGCGGCACACGCCACAATCAGCACGACCCCGAGCAGCGATACGCGCACGAGGCGGCGCACGATTGCCGCATAGCCGTCTCGAACGTTGTCGATACGCCGCAATATCCATCCCATCGGGCCGCGCTTCGGGCCACGATGACGCAAAAACACTGCGCACAGCGCCGGTGACAAGGTCAGCGCATTGATAGCAGAGATCAGCATCGCCACGCTGATTGTCACTGCGAATTGCCGGAACAGTGTTCCTGATACTCCCGGGATGAAGGCAATCGGCACGAACACTGAAAGGAGCACCAAGGTAATGGCGATGATCGGCGCCGTGATCTCCGTCATTGCCTGCTTGCGCGGCCTGAGCCGGAGAGAGGTCGGGGTTTTCCTCCATCACGCGTTCGACGTTCTCGACGACCACGATCGCATCATCGACCAGGATGCCGATTGCCAGCACCATGGCCAGCAGCGAGACAGTGTTGGCGCTGTAGCCTGCAGCGAGCAGCACCGCAAATGTGCCGATCACACTCACCGGCACCGCGATGGTCGGTATCACGGTCGCGCGCACGCTGCCGAGGAACAGGAAGACGACGATGCCGACGAGCCCGAAGGCGATGAACAACGTGATCAGCACGTCGTGGACGGTGTCGCGAACGAAAGTGGTCGTATCGTAATTGACCAGATATTTGAGGCCCGGCGGAAAGCGCTGGCTCAGGCGCTGCAGATTGGCTCGGACAAGGTCGGCGGTCTCCAATGCATTCGCGCCGGGAGACAGATAGATGCCGATCGCCACCCCCGGCTGGCCGTTGATGCGGGATTCGACGTCTTGGTTCTGGGCGCCGAGATCAACCCGGGCGACGTCGCGGATGCGCAGCAGCGAACCGTCGGGATTGGCGCGCAAAACGATATTGCCGAACTGCTCGGACGTGGTCAGGCGCCCCTGCGTCTGGATGTTCATCTGGAACTGCTGGTCGTTGCTGATCGGGCGCGCCCCGATGCGGCCGACCGGCGCCTGGACGTTCTGCGCCTGGATCGCCGAGATGATGTCGGCCGGCGTCAGCTTGAGATTGTCCAGGCGTTTGGTGTCGAACCAGATGCGCATCGAATAGTTGAGCTTGCCGAAGAGGAACGCCTGGCCAACCCCCGGCGTCCGGGACAGCACGTCAATGACGTTGATAACCGCGTAATTGGTAATGAACAGCGGGTCCTGGCTGCCGTTCTCGCTGTATAGAATAACGAATTGCAGGATGGCAGAGGACTTCTTCTGAACCGTCAGCCCCTCTTGCTGGACTTCGGACGGGAGTTGCGCGAGTGCGGTCTGTACGCGGTTGTTGACGTTCACCGTGTCGATATCGGGATCGCTCCCGAGGTTAAAGCTGACCGTCAGATTGTAGCTGCCGTCATTGCCGCTCGTCGACTTCATGTAGATCATCTTGTCGACGCCGACGACCTGTGCCTCGATCGGCTGGGCGACGCTGGCTTCGACGACAGCGGCGGAGGCTCCTGGATAGGTGGCTGAAACCTGCACCTGTGGCGGCACGATGTCCGGGAACTGCGCGACCGGAATCCGGGTCAGCGCCAATCCGCCAGCGATCGTGATGACGATCGCAATGACGATAGCCAGCCGCGGGCGATCGATGAAGATGGCGGAGATCAATGCGGAGCGCCCGACGAGCTCGCCGACGGTGCCGCTCCTCCTTCAGGCGTGCCTGCCTTGCCCTCCATTTGCGGACCCGGCGTTGCCGGCGATGGCGAGACCGTTTCGCCCGGGCGAGCACGCTGCACGCCCTCGCTGATGATCAGCTCACCTTCGCTCAGCCCATGGGTTATCACGGCAGTGGAAGGCGTCGATTGGCCCTGCTGAATGCGGCGGATCTCTGCTTTGTTCTGGGCGTCGACCACGTAAACATAGTCGCCTTGTTGATCCGACAGCACGGCGGCGCGTGGAATGGCCAGCACCCTGATGGGCTGCACGCCCTCCAGCAGCACCGTGACGAATTCTCCGTCGACCAGTTCGCGGACTGCCAATCCGCCTGGGGGCAGCCCGGATAGCCGCGGGTTTGGGAGCACGCCGCGCAGTGTAATCGTGTCGGTATTCTCCGCGATCGTCGGGGAGACGTAGTCGAGTTTTCCGTCGTGCTGGTAAATCCGTCCGTCCTGCAGGCGCAGCTTGATGCGCACGGCGTTGTACCCGCCCTTCGCTGCGTATTGGGTACGGAGATCGAGCGCGGTCCGCAGCGCGATCGGAAAGAGCACGTACATCGGATCCTGACTGACGATATTCGCCAGGGTTCCGCTCGTCGGTGAGACCACATTGCCTTCAGTGACCTGTGTGGCACTGATCTTGCCGTCGATTGGCGCGTGTAGCTCGGTGTAGCCGAGATTGATCTCGGCGGTCTTTAGCTGGGCTTGCGCGCCATCGATCTGCGCTGCCAGGGCGCGCTCGGCGGCGACCGAGGAATCGACGGTGGATTGCTGGCCCGCCGGCGTGTGCAAGAGCGACAGGGCGCGCTCCAATGTTACCACGGCATTTCGGTGCTGCGCGTCCAGTTGCGCCACATTGGCCTTTGCCGCATCGACGTCCGCCTGAAAGGGCGGTTGCTCGATCCGATACAGCAGATCGCCCTTCTTTATCTCGGTCCCTTCGGTGAAGAGCCGTTGTTCAAGGAAGCCAGTGACGCGCGCCACGAGGGCCACGCGATTCACGGCCTGGACGCGTCCGATAAACTCGTCGGTCTGGGTGATCTGCTGCCGCTCGGCGCGCACGACGCCCACCGCCGGCGGCGCACCGGTCGCGGGCTGCGCCGCTGCGTGAGCCGACAGTAAGGCGAGCGCGAGAGCAAAAGGGAAACAGGAAACGTCTCGCGTCCGACCCATCCGTCGGCAACCCCTCGCTCAACGACAAGGCCGTATGTTAACAGCAATGATCGGAACAGCCCATCCACGGTTCCCACCCCGTCTGCGCCAGACGTTCGGTGATCCCCTTACTGGGGACGGCCGCTCGAGTGATGTCGTGACCACAGTCATCGCAGCGGTAGCTGATGCGCGATCAGCCCACGCGCTGCTTGAAGAGCGTGACTGTACGATCCCACGCCAACTTGGCTGCGGCCTCCTGATAGCGCGGCGTCGAGTTGTTGTGGAAACCGTGCTGCGTCCCCGGATAGGTGTACTCCTCATAGGATACGTGATGGGCCTTCAGGGCCGTCTCGTATCCAGGCCACATCGCGTCGATGCGCTCATCGTTCTCGGCGTAGTGGATGAGCATCGTGGCCTTGATGGAGGCAACCGCCGCAGTGTCCGGTGCTGCGCCATAGAATGGCGCCGCGGCCAGCAGGTCCCCACCCAATGCTGTGGCCAGGTAGTTTGTCGTCGTTCCACCCCAACAGAAGCCAGTCACGCACAGCTTGCCGTTCGACAGCGCATGCGTCCTTAGCATCTGCGCGCTGTTCAGCATGTCGGCGCGCAGTTTCGCCTGGTCGAGTTTGGCTTGAAGCTCGCGGCCGTCGTCGTCATTGCCGGGGTAGCCGCCCACCGGCGCAAGCCCGTCCGGCGCCAGCGCCAGGAACCCCTCGACTGCAAAGCGGCGCGCTACGTCCTCGATGTAGGGATTAAGGCCACGGTTCTCGTGGATGACCAGCACTGCTGGGAATCGACCGCTGCCGGCGGGCTGCACGAGATAGCCGCGCATGGTGCCGGAATTGCCGCCGATGGACGGGTAGGTCACGTAACGCGCCTTGATGCGCTCATCGGTGAAGGAGATCGTTTGTGCCCGCGCGTAGCGCGGCATGAGTGCCTGTGCCATGGCGAGCCCGCCGGCAATCAGCGATGCCGCCGTCAAAAAGCTACGGCGGTCCATTCGGCCGTGACAATACTCGTCGTAGAGATCGAACACGCGCTGATCGATGTCGGCCTGGGTCAGGGCCGGGACGTCCGGCGATGGGATGTGCAAATCCAAGATCACTCACTCCCTGCGTCGAGTTGGTTTGCGGGCGTGCATGTGGTTTGTTCGCACGAATGCTAACCAGCAGTGTGGCGCGTTTCCAGGGGGTTTGTACGCCGGGTGGATAGGCCGTATCGTGGATGCGCGTGTCGCAATGCAATGGAGGGTGGCGAACATGGGAAGGCTTGACGGCAAGGTTGCAGCGGTGACGGGCGGGGCATCGGGGATCGGCGAGGCGACCGTCAGGCGTTTTGTCGCCGAGGGCGCGAGCGTGGCATTCTGCGATCGGGACGGCGAGCGCGGCCAGCGCGTGGCGGCCGAGCTCGAAAGCACCGGCGCCAAGGTCGCCTTCACGCAGGCTGACGTTGGTACCGAGGCCACATGCCTCGCCTTCGTCAATGGTGCCGGGGAAAAATTCGGGCGCCTCGACATCCTGGTGAACAATGCCGGCATCCGTAAATACGAGAAGATAGACGAGGCAAGTGCGGCGAGCTGGAACGAGATCCTCAGCGTCAACCTGATGAGCTACGCGTTCTGCGCCAAGGCGGCGGTTCCCCTGATGCGCCGCAACAACGGCGGTGCCATCGTCAATGTCGCCTCGGTACGTTCCGTCGTCGCAGGCGGTGGCAACCTGCAGTACGACACCACCAAGGCTGCGGTTGCGGGCTTGACGCGAGGGCTTGCGGCCGACCACTCGGCGGAGGGCATTCGTGTGAACGCCGTCGGCCCCGGCCCGATCTTCACGCCGTTCCATCAGCGCCGCATCGCAGCTTCCGGCGAGACCATCGAGCAGTACAACGCCCGCGCCGCACAAGGCACCATGCTGAAGCGTCCGGGCAGGGCCGAGGAGGTTGCCGCCGCGATCCTGTTCCTGGCCTCCGACGATGCGTCATATGTCACCGGAGCCCTACTGTTCGTGGACGGCGGGATGACGGCGATGTGAGGCAGGTGGGCGGTTGGTTACGATGGCGTCGTAGGGGCCAAGAGTTGCAGATTGCCCGCTCATCGTCGGCACATTAGGTTACTGTCCCGCGGCACAAATGACCGCAAATGCGTTGGATGCTATCTGCTGCTGCATGGACTTGCCTTCATATGAGGTCGCAAAGTCATGACGGTCGCCGCTCGGCCGATTGATTGGGAGACATGGAGCCAGAGCCGGTTCCTCGCCTGGGCTGAGGCCCAACCGGAAGGCTGCCGATACGAGTTCGACGGTTTCCGGCCCGTCGCGATGGCTCCAGCCACCGTTGGTCACAACCGGATTGGTCGCAACATCCGTGAGGCGATCCGCCCCAGGTTGCCGGCAGGGGCGCCATGCGACACCTACGGACCGCAGGATGCGATCGAAACCGTCGGCGGAGCCCTGCGAGAGCCGGACGCATTCATCGCGTGTTCCAAGCCGCACCGGAATGCGGTCGCCGTGCCGGCTCCGATCGTCGTATTTGAAGTTGTCTCCCCCGGGCGGGATAATCGGCGCCGGGACGAGGAGAAGGTCGATGAGTACGAGTCGGTCCCGTCGATACTTCGCTATATTGTCGTTGAATCCGAGAGCCGATCATTCCGCGCCTTCTGGCGTGAACCTGGTGAGCAGGCGTGGCGGCGGGAATCTTTGGACGCAGCCGGGCCAATTCGCCTGCCGGAATTCGGCATCGATCTGACGCTTGACGAAGTCTATGCCGGGGTCGAATTCGATTGATGCAAGCCGCCTTTGCAATGCGACGAACGTTCGTGCGAGAGGGTCAGCACAGGCGAGCAGCGAGCTAGGGGCCACGTCCACCGGCGCCGCGACGTGCAGGCCTGGACACCCTCATAGACCACAATCGCGACGGCTCCGTCGGCACCCCTTACTGTCTTGCTGCATCTTGCGCCCGCATTATGCAGGTGGCTCGGGCGCCGCAAAGTGTTCGGCGACCGCGCAGCCTCATTTTCCCAATGGCATTGTCAGCTCAGTCTCGTTCGTGTCGACCACGAATACGGCAAGCAGCTTGGCCGGCTTCGTCTCGCTGGCATTGGCGCTGACGCTATGCTGGTCGCCCGGCAGTTCCGAGAAGCTCTGTCCGGTCTCATACGTGGTCGCCGGCCCGTTGTTGACCTGACTGCGGATCGCTCCCTCCAGCACGGTCGCGTAAATGAAGGCGGATTTGGCATGCGTGTGGCGGGGCGAATAACC
This sequence comes from uncultured Alphaproteobacteria bacterium, assembly GCA_963850535.1. Classification (GTDB taxonomy): domain Bacteria; phylum Pseudomonadota; class Alphaproteobacteria; order Acetobacterales; family Acetobacteraceae; genus JAMXLO01. Next base: position 102,737 of record CAWKMC010000016.1, read on the forward strand.
GCCCGGGCCATATTCAACGAGTACGCCCTTGATGCTCTTGCCGGGGACGTTTGGCAGTTCGTGTTGGTAAACGAGTGTTACCTTGGTGTTCATCGCTCCTGGTTCGTCTCCAAGAGCGATGCAGAACGGTAGGCTGGCGAGAAGCAGCGCATAGAGAATGCGATTCATGGAGATCTATCCTTCTGTTGTCAGTTGTGGGTCGACCGCAGTCGCGCTTGATCAGCGATCCGATCACGGCAGCTCGCGTGCTGGCTGGACTCTCTTCGGCGTGAGGTTGCAGGCGCTCCGCCGCTACAAAGGCGCCGCGACTTATGACGATCCGCTTGGCGAAGCAGAATCCGGGAAGGGAGACGCAGCAATCAAGTCACACGCGTTAGGGCTCTTGTACCCCGGGTTGAAAAATTCATAGACGCCGGCGTTGACAGTGCCGTACGTCGTCGCGGGCTTGTGCGCAAAGCCGGCATAGTATTCGTTGATGAAGTCTCTCCTGAAGTTCTTGCGCGGGTATCTCGAAACGATTTCCTCGCGCAGCTCCGCAGGAAACTGATCGAACCCCACCCCCAGCACATCGAGAAGGACACCCGAATTTAGGAGCGCCACTTCGGGGCGCATATACTTCGGGATGCCGGGGGTGGTGTGCAGCGCGATCGCTTCCCAGACGGCCTGTACCTGATCTTCAGCGATGTTGTGAGTGTTGAGGAACTGTCGTGCAGCATTCGCGCTATCGATCTCGAAACGCTCGTTTTGGCTCGAAAACTGCTTGATGAGACCAAGATCGTGGAATGCCGCCGCGACGTAGAGAAGTTCAGGGTCGAAGCGGAGCTGTTGATGACGACCTTGTTGGACTGCGAACAGATAGACGCGGATCGAGTGATTGAAGAGCAGGTCAGTGGAGTGCTCGCGCAGGATGTCTGTAGCCTCATTCGCGAGCACGGAATCAGGAATAGCTGGGACATTCATGAGCTTTGGCATGGTCAACGCACTTTCAAACTCAGCTGCAGGCTTTGGTGATGCATTCCGGATGCGAGCGTGACCGGCGGGTTGATTGATCAGCTCCCTCCGACGGCAAGTACGATCTTGCCTTTTGGCCGATGCCGCTCGCGTTCCAGCATCGAATGTGCCGCGCGTGCATCCGCAAGGGGTAGAAGTGCCCCCACGTTCGTTCTCAGTTTCCCACCATCGACGAGACGAGCGATCTCCGCCAGATACCGACTTGTGACGTTGACCAGAAAGAAGGCGGCTTCAACGCCATGGATTTCTGCGAGATGCTGATCCGGACGGGACACTGCCGAAATTAGCTTGCCACCTCGACGGAGGACCTGGAACGACCGGTTTTGTGTTTCGCCACCGACCAGATCAATGACCGCGTCCACGTCCCGAACTTCTTCTTCAAAGCGCTGGGTCCGGTAGTCGATCACCGTGGTTGCGCCCAGGTTGCGCGCGGCGGGAATATCATCCGTGGCCACCGTCGCGATCGTTTGCACGCCGGCGCGACTGGTCAGCTGAACCGCATAGGATCCAACGTTTCCCGCCGCCCCGTGAATAACGACCGTCTGCCCTGCTTTGAGTTGGGCGTGATCGAACAACGCCTGCCATGCAGTTACCGCGATGACGGGAACGGAGGCGGCTTCGACGTGGGTCAGCGAGGTTGGCTTGCTCGAGACCATCTCTACGGAAGCCACGGCGTACTCGGCGTAGGCCCCGACGAACTGCGCGTTCGTGGCACCATAAACCTGATCTCCCAGACGCAGTTCGGAGACCCCGGGCCCCACGGTGATTATTTCTCCAGAAAAGTCCGAGCCCAGAGTGAGAGGGAGCGGTTGTGGCAAAGCGCTCTTGCCGGCTCGGATCCATCCATCCCATGGGCCGACTCCAGCGGCTTCGACTTTGACCAGGATCTCGCCAACGCCAGGCCTGGGCCGAAGGACTCGCTCGAACCGCATGACATCAGGCGGCCCAAACTCGTGCACGCGCCACGCCATCATAGTTGGATGAGTTTGCTCCTCATTAGCCTCAGGAACGCTGCTGCCGGCGGTCATCTGATGCTCCTTCTTGAGGATGAAGCGTTCCGCCATCAACCAGGCCCTCCCCACAGCTTCGGATCAGCCGGATGGATCGTGCTCCCGTCGTAGCGGAGCCGCGCACCGCGATCGACAGCGAGCTGCAACGGTCCGTCGAGATCGACGATATCGGCCTGCTGTGCGACGAGCAGCGCCGGCGCGACCCCAAGCGATGTGCTGGTTACACCACCGACCATGATCCGCAAGCCGCGCCGCTTTGCTTCTGCCGCCAGCGCGAGCGCTTCGGTCAGGCCGCCCGCTTTGTCGAGCTTGATATTGATCGCCTGGTATTTCCCGTCGAGCCGGTCAAGATCGGCAAGCGTCCGGCAGGATTCGTCGGCGCAGAGCGGGATCGAACGATCCAAGCGCGCCAGCGCACCATCAGCCTCGGCCGGCAGCGGCTGCTCTATCAGTTGGACCCTGGCATCGACGAGCGTCGGCATCAATTCACCAAGCTGGGCCTCATTCCAGCGCTCACTGGCATCGACGATGAGGCGCGCCGTCGGCGCCGCGTGCCGTACAGCCTGCACCCGTTCGACATCGCCGTCGCCCCCCAATTCCAACCTGAGCAGCGGCCAGGTGCGATTGGCCGCCGCCATCTCAGCCATCTTTGCCGGCGTATCAAACGCGAGTGTGAAGGCCGTCACGACCGGTGTCACCGCGCCGAGCCCGGCCAGTTCCGCGACGCTGCAATAAGCGCGCTTCGCATCCATGTCCCAGAATGCGCAGTCGAGCGCGTTACGCGCCGCACCCGGCGGCAACGCGCTTTGTAGCGTGTCGCGATTGAGCCCCGAGGTGATCGCGCCTTTCATCGCATCAAGCGCGGCGACGACGCTGGCAATGCTCTCGCCGTAGCGCTGCAGCGGCACGCCTTCGCCGCGGCCGCGTGACTCGACGTCGGAGATTTCGGCGACAACGACATCAACTGTGGTCTCGACCCCGTGCGCGGTCATCAATGGTCGCGCGAGCGGCCATGCGCGGTGGGTGACTGTTAGGCGTTGAGGATGTGGTGCCATCTCTGTCCCGACCCCTTTCGGCGATCTTGTACGCAATGCGATTGCATTGTCCCGAGTCGACACTGGAACCGAAATTCAAACTCGTGACTATGAACCGACCTAAGTCCTCGGCCGCTGCGCATCTGCCACTGCCATCCCAAGTGATCCGATCAGCATCAGTGCCGCCATGCCGCGAGGTGTGCCGTCGGTCGCCAGCCCCACCAACAGTCCGCTAATCGCACCCAGCAGATATTGACCAGTGCCCATCACCGACGACGCACTGCCCGCGTGCTGCTGATGCCGCGCCAGCGCCCCGACGATCGTGTTGGGATTCAGCATCCCCATACAGCTGATCGCCACGATCAGCGGGGCGATGACCAACGGCAGCCGGTGCAATCCGGCGAAAGCGATCACGGTGAGCGTAGCGGTGGCGCAGAGATGCACGCGTCCCACCGCGCGCAGCACGGCAGAATGCCCGAAGCGGCGCAACAGCAGCGGATTCAGTTGCGCACAACAGATCAGTCCAACCGAGTTCGCTCCGAAGATCAGCGCATACTGCGCCGGCGTCAGCCCAAAGCCTTGGATGAATACCGGCGACGATCCGCCCAGATAGGCAAAAAACGCGAAGGTCGCGAAACCGCCCATCGCTGCGTGGGTCAAGAAGCCACGCTCGCGCAGAATGGTTCTATAGCGCGCCAACTGCTCGCCGAATCGCAGCCGGATGCGACGCTTCTCAGGCAGCGTATCGGGCAACAGCACAATGACCAACAACCAACAGACCGCGCCATACGCGGTGAGGATCCAGAAGATCCCGCGCCAGTCCGCAAACGCCAGCACCGCACTGCCGACTGTCGGCGCGAGGATCGGTGCGGCACCCATGACCAGCGACAGCCGCGACAGCAGTACCGGCGGCAGCGTGGCCATCAGCGAGATCGCGCACCATCGCGCGTGGGATCACCATGCCTGCGGAAGCGCCCATCGCAGAAAGCGCCCGGAAGCCTGCCAGCCATTGGATCGATGGAGCCAGGGAACATCCGAGGCAGGCCAGCGTATAGATCGCGGTGGCAACCATCAGCGGGCGCTTACGGCCGAAGCGGTCAGACAGCGTGCCCTGGGTGATTTGGCCTACCGCCAGTCCGGCGAACCACGCCGCCAGCGTGAGCTGCGCCGAGCCTGGTGGTGAGTGGAAAGATGCTTCTATTGCCGGGAACGCCGGCAGGTACATGTCGGTCGTGGACGGTCCCACCGCCGTCAGAAATCCAAGCAGAATAGGAAGCCAAGCCGGAAAGCTCATCGGTGCTTCATTGCAGGCTGTGCGCCGGGCGACCAGGAGGCTGGGTCAGAAACCGTGCTCGGCCGAAACGGCCCGCAACGCGAATAAACCATGTGTGAGCAATGGACTACTCGGCGAATCGAGAGTGCCGTGGTAACTGTGGTCGATGCATTTCATTAGCTCTCTTCCAGTTGTCGTTTTCCTCGTTCTCTTTACCGCTGGCTGCCAGACACCGCCCTCAGCCGCCAGCAGCGAGGCGGACCCGGCTAAATTGCAGATCACGGATGCCGGCCTTGGGGACGTTCCCGACTGCGCCTCCGGGGCGTCTGCCACCTTGGCCGATGGCGTGCGGGTGGGTTATCTCGGCAGCGATCCGACCGATCCGCAGCGTTGCCTGCTCGAGTGGTCGGACCGTTCGCACCCGTTGTACTTCGGTTTCTGGAGCCCCAATCCGCAGCGGCCGATCAGCGAACAGGCGCGGCAGGCATTTGCCGCGGCTCTCACTGGGCCCGTTGGCACCGAAGCCTTGTTCCGCGACGACGATGCGCGGATGTGGAACGCCGTGACAGTCACTCACACTGCCAACCATGTGGTCGATGTCGCTGGTCATCTGCGGCCGGCGCTTGAGCTGCGTGTGGTGCGTCACGATGCATTGGGCCGGTCGGATGTGCGCGCCGAAACGCACTACACGATTGACCGCGCGACCGGTGTCCTGCTTCGCAGCGAGAGCGTGACACCGATGGCGGACGGTGGGGTGACGAGAACGACCGGCTGGCAGCTCGATACACTCGGCCAGGCCGGTTGACGGGTTCGGTCCGCCTGCGCATTTTCTGGGGCCATCTCGGAGACGCCGAACGATGGCCCTCAGCCGCTCGACCCGTGTCAATCTGCTGATCGGCAACGGCCACTTCCTGTCGCATTTCTACGTGCTGTGCCTGCCGCCGCTCTTCCTCGCCTGGCAATCGGCTTTCAGCGTCAGCTTCGCGGAACTCGGTCTGACGATCGCGCTGATGTCGGGCACCACGGCCGTCCTGCAGACGCCGGTCGGCTTTCTGGTGGACCGCTATGGCTCCCGACCGTTCCTGGTCGGTGGTGCGTTGCTTATGTCGCTGTCGATCGCGGCGATGGGCTTTGCAGCCAGCTTCTGGCAGATCCTGGCGCTGGCCACGCTGTCAGGGATCGGCAATTCGGTTATCCACCCAGCCGATTACGCGATCCTCTCGGGATCGGTCGACAAGGACCGAATGGGGCGATCGTTCGCGTTGCACACGTTCAGCGGCAATCTCGGGTTCTCTGCCGGGCCGCCGGTCATGGCGCTGCTGACAGTCGCCATCGGCTGGCGATCGAGCCTTATCCTGGTCGGCCTTCTTGGCGTTCCGGTCGTCATCTCAATCCTGCTGCAGAGCAGCATCCTGAAGGATCAGGTGCGTCACGAGCCGAAGCACGCCGACGCACGGCTTTCCGGCCGCGAGCTGTTGATGAGCCGTGCCATGTTGCTGTTCTTCGCCTTCTTCCTGCTGGGCTCGATGGCCGGAGCCGGCGTTCAGTCCTGGTTGATTACGGTGTTGCACACCGTGAAGGGCATGACGCTGGAGGCCTCGTCATCGACGCTGACCGGCTACATGGCCGGATCGACGATCGGCGTACTGGTGGGAGGCTGGTTCGCCGACACCTACAAGCGACACGTACTCGGCTTTGCGGTGACGCTGACCGCTGCTTCCGCTGTGTTGACGCTCATGGTCAACTGGCTCCCGGTTCCGTCGCTCCCCGTCATCGCGTTGATGTTCGCATCGGGGCTATCGCTTGGTGCGAGCCGCACGCCACGCGATGTGATGCTGAAGGATGCTTCGCCGCCGGGACAGGTAGGCAAGGTGTTCGGCTTCGTCAGCGCAGGGCTCCCCCTGGGCTCGGCACTGACCCCAGTACCTTTCGGATTCCTGATCGACCGCGGGCACCCGGAGCTGATCCTGGTCCTGGTCGCGGTCCTGTCGCTGGCGAGTTTGCTGTGCGTCGGCACGGCGCGCTCCACCGCGCGCACGTCACCGGCGACAGTGCCAGCGGAATAGCCTGCAGGCTAGAACGTATCGTCGTCCGATTGGCTGCCGCTGGTATCCCAGCCGGGGTCGCTGGTGTTGTCGGTCCAGGACTGATCGCCCCCGGACGTGTCCCACGTTCCGCTGTCGACGTAGCCGGGATCAGCCCCGGGGGCGCTGCCGGGGTCGGTCCAGGTACCCTGATCCACACCGCCCTGCTGCGCTGCACCGCCCCAGGGGTTGTTCTCCTCGATGATGGTCGTATTTCCACCACCGAAGCCCGAACCGAAGCCACCGCCATGGGAGCCGGAGAACAGGCTCATCAGCGCATTTCCCGCGACCAGGCCACCAGCCACGCCGGCGGCCGTGGTCAGTGCGGATCCAAGGAACCCTGAACCTTGCCGTTGGAACATGCCGGGCTGATAACCGGGGGGAGGTTGCTGCGGCGGCGGCTGATACCCCTGCTGATAATTCGGCTGCGGCCCCTGGTTCCAGGCGGGTCCTGGCCCGCCCTGGGCGGGAGGTGCCGAGGACCGGCCGCCACCAAACAGGCCGCTGAAAAACCCGCCGCCTGAACCGGATTGCTGCTGCTGCTGTGCCTGCCGTGCCTGCTGCAGTTCCGATTCCATCCTCTGCATACGATTCTGCGCCTCGGTCAGCGCATGTTCCTGCACGAAGGCCAGTTGTGCCAGCCGGTAGCGCGCTGATGGATAGCGGTTGAACAGGTCGGCAATCAGCCGGTCAGCCTCGGGGTCGACCGGAGGCAAAGGCTGCGTGGTCACCGGGACCGAGCCGCCGAAGGAGGACCGGCCCTGCGCCTGATCGCCGCTGACCCGGGCGATGAACTGCGTGATGATGTCGCGTTCTTCGTTTGTCATTGGGGCACCGTCTGGGTTCCGTGGCGTGCGATGTGGCCACGCCGCCCCGTTGCGTCAATGGCGCGAGAGGCCCAGCCGGCGGACCTCGATCACCGGGCAGCGATCCATGACGACCGTCAGACCGGCGGCTCGCGCGCGCTCTGCGGCCGCCTCGTCCACCACGCCCAACTGCATCCACACGGTGCGCGCGCCGAGCCGGATCGCCTCATCGACTGCTGCTCCTGCGTTGGCCGAAGCTCGGAAGATGTCGACCATCTCCAGCGCCATCGCGTCAGCCAGGCTGGCGACGACAGTGCGGCCATGAATGGTGCGCCCTGCGAGCAGCGGATTGACAGGGGTCGCGTCATAGCCGCGCGCAAGCAGGAACCCGAATACCCCATACGACGGGCGCCAGGTCTTGTCGGACGCACCGACCACGGCAACGCGCCGCGTCCCGCTGAGAATATCAACGATAGCTTGGTCGGTCTGGCCGTCGAGTGACATGCAGCAAAGATAGCAGTGCGAGCGGCACTTGCACCCCTTCCGAGGCCATCCTCGTGTGCGGGTGTTGCCGCGTGCGCAGCCTTGTTCTATGTGGCGCCGCAACCAAACCACCCCGGCCAGATGAACGGCACAAAGCCCAGTTTTCAGGCACTGATCCTGCGGCTGCACGACTACTGGTCGCGGCAGGGCTGCGTGATCCTGCAGCCCTACGACTTGGAAATGGGTGCCGGCACGTTTCATCCGGCGACCACGCTGCGGGCACTTGGACCAAGGCCATGGCGGGCGGCCTATGTACAGCCGAGCCGCCGGCCGACCGATGGTCGCTACGGCGAAAATCCGAACCGGCTGCAGCACTACTACCAGTATCAGGTGATCATGAAGCCCTCGCCCGAGGACGCGCAGGAGCTGTTGTTGGGCAGCTATCGCGAACTCGGCCTGGATCCATTGCTGCACGACTTCCGTTTCGTCGAAGACGACTGGGAAAGCCCCACTCTTGGCGCCTGGGGTCTGGGTTGGGAAGTGTGGTGCGATGGCATGGAGGTGGGGCAGTTCACCTATTTCCAGCAAGTCGGTGGCATCCCGGTGATGCTGCCGTCGTTCGAGATGACCTACGGGCTGGAACGCCTGGCGATGTATGTGCAGGACGTCGACAACGTCTTCGACCTGGACTTCAACGGTGCGGGCGTGCGGTATCGGGACGTCTTCCTGCGCGCCGAACGCGAATACAGCGCCTACAATTTTGAGTATGCCGATCCGGCCTTGCTGACGCGGCATTTCGCTGATGCCGAGAGCGAATGCGCGGTGCTTCTGGAACGCGGATTGGCCCTGCCGGCGTACGACCAGTGCATCAAGGCGAGCCACCTGTTCAACCTGCTGGACGCGCGCGGCGTTATCAGCGTGACCGAGCGGGCCAGCTATATCGGCCGCGTTCGCAACCTGGCGAAGGGTTGCTGCGAGGCCTGGGTCGCGGGCGAAAACCAATGATCGAGGAAAGGGAAGGAAACACCATGGAACTGCTGATCGAGGATGCGGAAGCCTGCCAGCTTGCGGCCGAACTGGTGGAGTTGACCGGCGACAGCCTGCGATTTGCAGTAATCACCGCCTTGCGTGAGGAGCGTGACCGAGCGCTGGCACGCCGCCGACGCCACGAACGCATCATGGCGATCACCCGGGAGATCGCCTGCGCGGCATGAACCGACGTTTTCCGTGACTCTCAGGGTTGGCGCGCCTATTTCTACCAATGCTGCGGAGTTTCTACCACCATGGGCGCGCAACTGAACATCAAGAGTGAGGACGCGTATCGTCTTGCGTCCCGGCTGTCTGAACTGACTGGCGAAAGCTTGACGACCGTGGTCACGCGGGCACTGCGGGCGGAATTGGACCGCGAGGAGCGCACCCAAGACCGAGGCAGGAACGATTACTCAGGCTGCGCGAGACAACCGCCGATATCCGCCGCACACCTGCGGCAACCCTTGCCTAGTTCCAACCATGAGCTGGCTATACGACGACAATGGGTTGCCGAAATGATCGTCGACAGCTCTGCGTTGCTGGCGGTTATCCTGAACGAGGAGGATGAGCCGACGATATTCCGCGGCACTCATTGACGCCCCAGTGCTTCGTATGTCGGCAGCCAATTGGGTTGAGGCTGCGATTGTGGTTGATACGTACAGAGTCGGGCTCGCTGCGGTCCGGTTTGATGACCTGTTTGACGTGCTACAGCTCAGGGTGGAAATCCGTAACGATCGAGGATGCCTATCGCGCACGCGCTGCCTATAGCGACTATGGCCGAGGTTATCATCCGGCCCGGCTTAATTATGGTGATTGCTTCGCCTACGCGCTCGCCAAGCGAGTGGCGAACCGCTGCTGTTCAAGGGAAAGGATTTCGCGCAGACCGATATCGAACCGGCGCTGAAGGACTGAGCATGCCGGAACTGTTCCTCGAACTGTTCAGCGAGGAAATCCCTGCTCGCATGCAGGCGCGGGCAGCAGAGGATCTGTCCCGGCTGTGCGGCGATGCGCTGGCCCCACTGGGGCCGAAGGAGCTGCGCACCTGGTATGGGCCTCGACGCATCGCACTGTCGGCGAAGATTGCCGGCAGCGTTGCCCCCAGCAGCTCCACGGAACGCGGACCGCGTGCCAACGCGCCGGAACAGGCACTGGCCGGCTTCCTGCGCAAGCATGGCGCAAGCCGCGAGCAGGTTCGGCAGGACGGTGACTATTGGGTCCTCGACAAGACGTCGGACGCAATCCCGGCGGCTAGCCTGATTGCGGCAGCAGTCCCACCACTACTACGCCGTTTCCCCTGGCCAAAGTCGATGCGCTGGGGTGCCGGCAGCAATTTTCTCTGGGTCCGCCCGCTGTGCCGCATCGTCTGCCTGCTCGATGGCGCCGTCGTGCCGTTCACCCTGCGCGAGGGCGATGACGATGGTCACGACCTGGCCTCCGACCAGCTGACCGAGGGGCATCGCTTCCATGCGCCCGGTGCTTTCGCAGTTGCCTCGGCGCCTGACTGGGCGGAAAAGCTGCTCGCGCATCGGGTGCGCGTCGATGCCGGCGACCGCAAGACGGTCATTGTGCGCGGCCTGGCAGCGCTGACCAATGAGGCGCAACCGGTGGACGATCCCGGTCTCCTCGATGAAGTCGCCGGACTGGTGGAATGGCCAGTACCCTTGCTTGGCCGCATCGATCCGGCGTTCATGGACCTGCCCCCCGAGGTGCGGCAGGTATCGATGCGGGTGAACCAGCGCTATTTCGCGTTCCGCCAGCCGGATGGGTCGGCGGCGCCATATTTCGGCTTCGTGGCCAACATCGAACCGCAGGACGGCGGCGCGACCTCGATAGCCGGCAATGAGCGCGTGCTGCGTGCCCGCTTCGCCGACGCCCGGCATTTTTGGGACCTGGACCGCAAGGCGCGCCTGGAATCGCGGGTGCCGTTGCTGGACCACGTGACCTTTCACGCGAAGCTGGGGAGCCAGGGCGAACGGGTGCGGCGCCTGGAACGGCTGGCTGAGGAGATCGCACCGCTGGTCGGGGCCGGATCGGCGCTGGCACGCGACGCGGCCCGCCTCGCCAAGGCCGACCTTGTCACCGGCATGGTCGGCGAGTTCCCTGAACTGCAGGGCGTGATGGGCCGCTATTACGCGCTGCACGACGGCGAGGACCCGTTGGTGGCTGATGCCATTCGCGACCACTACGCGCCGAAGGGACCGGGGGACGCGGTGCCGACGGCGGAGGTCGCGATCGCCGTGGCGCTGGCCGACAAGATGGACCAGCTGGTTGGGTTTTTTGCCGTTGGTGAACGGCCCACAGGAGCCGGCGACCCGTTTGCGCTGCGCCGCGCCGCGCTGGGCATACTCCGGATCATTCGGGAGACCCGGCTGCGGCTGAACCTGCTGCCGCTGATCGGCCTCGCTGGCGAAGCCTGGCACCATCGCGGAGTGCATCCGTTGCCGCCCGAGGAGATCCTGGACTTCCTGGCCGAACGGCTGCGCGTGCAGCTTCGCGCCGAAGGCGCGAGGCACGATGTTCTGGCAGCGACGTTCGCCGCCGGTGCGGATGACGACATCACCCGGCTGTTGGCCCGCACGGAGGCGGTCACGTCCCTGTTAGGGGCGGAGGACGGCACCCACCTGCTCACCGCCTACCGCCGCGTCGCCAACATCCTGCGCATCGAGGATCGCAAGGACGGCCCTCACACCGGCGAGCCGGACCACGATCTGCTTGTTGCCCCAGACGAGCAGACGCTGGCACGCACGCTGCAGGAGCTCGGTCACCAGGTCGCCCCGCTGATGCAGCAGGAAGATTTCCTTGGCGCGATGGCCGTTCTTGCACGTCTTCGCGCGCCTTTGGACAGGTTCTTTGATAAGGTGACGGTGAATGCGCAACCGCCAGAGTTGCGCCGCAATCGTTTGCGCCTTGTTCATAAAGTCCGGGCCAGGATGGACCGGATCGCGGATTTCTCGAAAATCGAGGGCTGATTCGGCATGACAAAATGGGTGTACAGCTTCGGCGCCGACCACAACGAGGGCGGCGCGGACATGCGCAACCTGCTGGGCGGCAAGGGGGCCAACCTGGCTGAGATGGCCGGGATCGGGCTGCCGGTTCCCCCGGGGTTCACCCTCACCACCGAGGTCTGCACCGCGTTCTACCAGAACCAGCGGAAATACCCGAATGACCTGTCATCCCAGGTGCATGAGGCCCTGGGCCGGCTGGAAAAGGCGCAAGGGCTGAAGTTCGGCGACAAACACAAGCCATTGCTGGTCTCCGTCCGCTCCGGGGCACGTGTGTCCATGCCGGGGATGATGGATACGGTGCTGAATCTCGGGCTGAACGACGCGACGGTGGACGGGCTGGGCGAGGAGGCGGACGACCCGCGCTTCGCCTGGGACTCCTACCGGCGTTTCATCCAGATGTATGGCTCGGTGGTGCTGGGGGTCGATCACCACCGGTTCGAGGAGATCATCGAGCACACCAAGCTGGATTCGGGCGTTACCGAGGACACCCAGCTGAGCGCGCAGGATTGGCACCGGGTCGCGCAGAGCTACAAGGACATGATCGAGAGCGAGACCGGCAAGCCGTTCCCGCAGGAGCCCGAGGAGCAGCTCTGGGGCGCCATCGGCGCGGTGTTCGGCTCCTGGATGAACCCGCGCGCGAACACCTATCGAAAACTGCACGACATTCCGGCCGAATGGGGCACCGCCGTGAACGTGCAGGCGATGGTGTTCGGTAACATGGGCGATGATTGCGCCACCGGCGTCTGCTTCACGCGTGATCCGTCGACCGGCGAAAACGTGTTCTATGGCGAGTACCTGGTGAACGCGCAGGGCGAGGACGTGGTGGCCGGGATCCGTACGCCGCAGCCGGTCTCGAAGCAGCGCGCCAAGCCGGACGAGACGCCGCTGGAAGTGTCCATGCCGGCTCCCTATGCCGAGTTGCTGAAGGTCCGCGGGACGCTGGAACAGCACTACAAGGACATGCAGGACCTGGAGTTCACCATCCAGAAGCGCAAGCTGTACATGCTGCAGACGCGCAACGGCAAACGCACCGCGGCGGCTTCGCTCAAGATCGCGGTCGACATGGCGCGCGAGGGTCTGATCGACCAGTCCGAGGCGGTGCGCCGCGTCAATCCCTCGGCGCTTGATCAGTTGCTGCATCCCACGCTCGACCCTAAGGCGCCCCGCACTCTGCTGGCGAAGGGACTGCCCGCCAGTCCGGGTGCCGCCTCTGGCGCGGTGGTATTCACTGCCGATGAGGCCGAGAGCCGCGCGCAGAAAGGCGAGGCGATTATTCTGGTGCGGGTCGAGACCAGCCCTGAGGACATCCACGGCATGCACGCCGCACGTGGCATCCTGACCACGCGTGGCGGCATGACCAGCCATGCGGCGGTGGTGGCCCGCGGCATGGGCCGGCCCTGCGTGGCCGGCGCCGGCAGCGTGCTGGTGGATTATGGTGCGCAGACCCTGTCGGCTGGTGGCAAGACGGTGCGCGCTGGCGAGACGATCACGCTGGATGGCGCCGCGGGCGAAGTGTTCGTCGGCACCGTCGCAATGATCGAGCCGTCGATGTCGGGCGACTTCGCGACGCTGATGAGCTGGGCGGATACGGCCCGCACACTCGGTGTGCGTGCCAACGCGGAAACGCCGCTGGACGCCGAGACGGCGAAGCGGTTCGGCGCCGACGGGATCGGACTGTGCCGGACCGAGCATATGTTCTTCGACCCGGAGCGCATCGGCGCAGTGCGGCAGATGATCATGGCGAGGAATGAGGACGGCCGGCGTGCCGCGCTTGCCCGGCTGCTGCCGTTCCAGCGCGATGATTTCCACAAGCTCTTCCAGATCATGGGCGACATGCCGGTGACGATCCGGTTGCTCGACCCGCCGTTGCACGAGTTTCTGCCGCACGCCGACTCCGAACTTGAGGAAGTCGCCAAGGCATCCGGCGAAAGCGTCGAGTCGGTTCGGCGGCGGGCTGCCGAGTTGGCGGAGGCCAACCCGATGCTCGGACACCGCGGTTGCCGACTGGGGATCTCCTTCCCGGAAATTTACGAAATGCAGGCCCGCGCGATCTTCGAGGGAGCGCTGGCGGTGGTTAAGGAAACCGGCAAGGCACCGCATCCCGAGGTGATGATTCCGTTGGTCGGCCTGACCAAGGAACTGGAGATCACCCGTGCCCAGGTCGATCGCATGGCGGAGGAGGTGTTCAAGGAAGCCGGTCGCCGGATCGAGTACAGCGTTGGCACGATGATCGAGCTACCGCGGGCGGCCATCGTGGCGGATCGGATCGCCGAGGTGGCTGACTTTTTCAGCTTCGGCACCAACGACCTGACACAAACGGTGTTTGGCCTGTCACGCGACGATGCAGGCAAGTTCCTGCCGGACTACGTAGAGAAGGGCATTCTGCCCAAGGACCCATTTGTGTCGATCGATGTCGAAGGTGTCGGCGCCATGGTGCGCCTGGCGGCCGAGCGCGGTCGCAAAACCAAGACCAGATTGAAGCTGGGGATTTGCGGCGAGCACGGCGGCGATCCTGCCTCGATCTTGTTCTGCCAGGAGGCCGAACTCGACTATGTCTCCTGCAGCCCGTATCGAGTGCCGGTGGCACGCTTGGCAGCGGCACAGGCCGCGCTTGGCGTGGAGAGCGACCGGACAGCCTGAGCGGGGCGGCGATCGTAATCGGCAGATCGGCGGCAATCGTCTGAAGGCCACGCCGCCACGCGGCTCGCCGACGGTTAAAGGCCACAGGTTCTTATATTAGTCGTAGACACGGCGCCCTGCAGGGGCGACGTGCTTGTGAAGCACGCTGGGGCAACCCGCGCTTCTGCCGAGTGTTCATCACGGACCTCCACTTAATGAACGAGAAGTCCGCCAGCTATGTTCATGCACAACAAACGCCGCATGTGCACCGAACGCGTAAGCGTGCCTGACCCGAAACTTCCAATCTCAACCTGGAACAATTTGGCGGCGCCGATGGTCCCAGGGCGAGCGGTGGCGTTTCGTGGAGGACCGCGAAAAGCGGGCCGCCGTTGACGACGGGGACGGCTCGGCCAGTGTCAAGCTAACCCGCAAGGGCGGCGGCTCGTACCGCTTCGAACCCTGACAGAACCCCACAACCGGCGCGGAACTCGGACAAGGCACGGCAGCCTGATCGCGCAGGCCGCGACCACGAAACACAGGAGGACCAGATATGAAATCGGAAGTACGGGAATTGCTTACTGAGGAACTGAAGGACGCCTATAGCGCAGAAAAGCAGGCGCTGCGTTGCATGCAGAAAGCCGTGCGCAAGGCCAGTGCCGAACCGCTGCGTGAAGGCATCCAGATGCATATCGAGCAGACGCAGGTGCAGATCGAGCGCGTCGTGGAGGCGATGGAGAAGTTAAACGTGCGGCCGGGCCGGAAGGTCTGCGAGGCGATGCGCGGACTGGTCGAGGAAGCCCAGCACGAAATCGAGGAGCACGACGAGAAAGGCCCCATCCTCGATCTGGTCATCGTCGCCGGCATGCAGCGCATCGAGCACTACGAAATCGCCGCCTATGGCACCGACGTGGCGTTGGCAGAAGCCCTCGGGGAAAAAGAAGTGGTCGCGCTTCTCTCTGAAACGCTCGAGGAAGAGAAGCAGACGGACCTCAAGCTGACCGAGGTGACGCGGAAGGCCATCATGCCCGAGGCGCTCGCCGGCGAAGAGGAGGAAGAAGGCGGCAGCGAGAGCGGGGGCGGCCGTTCTCGCGGGCGGCGCAAAGCCGCCTGAGCGATTGTCCGTCGGTTGTCCGGAGAGTGTCTGCTCTCCGGGCCGACTTGTGATCAGGTGCACGCTCGCTGGCACGTAGCTAACCAAGGAGGTGCGGCAACTCCAGCCAGTCCTGGCTCTGCATTTCGTCCAGCCGTGATTCGGTCCGCTCGAACATCCTGGCGTCGTTGCCACGCTGATAGAGTTGGTCGGGCATGGCATCGGCTGATGCCAGCAGCTTCACGCGATGATCATACAGCGTGTCGATCAGGGTAATGAACCGCCGTGCCTTGTCGTAATTGGCCGGTGAAAGGCGCGGAACTCCGTCGAGGATCAACGTGTGGAAGTGCGTCGCCAGCGCCAGGTAGTCACCGGGCCCAAGCGCACTGCCGCACAGGTAGTCGAAGTCGCAGCGAGCAACGCCTTCGGCTGCGAGGGGCACAACGAACTTGCGGCCCATCACCCGGAGCGTCGCCGGCCCGGCCGCGGCATCCTCAGTCAACTTGGCGAAGGCGCCGTCCAGTTCGCGATCCGCGCGGGCGTCCGCCGGCACCAGCCAGGTGCGCATGCCGCGCAGCCGCGATCGGCGGAAGTCACGACCGTCGTCCATCATCACGAGGTCCAGCCGTTGCTTGATCAGCGCGATGAATGGAAGGAACGCATCGCGTCCTGGTTGGCCCTTGAACAGGTCGTCGGGTGCGATGTTGGAGGTCGCCACGACCACCACCCCGCGGTCGAACAGCGCCTGGAACAGCCGGCCCAGGATCATCGCATCGGCAATGTCGTGCACCTGGAACTCGTCGAAGCACAACAGTGCCGCTTCTGCCGCGATGCTGTCTGCCAAGGGCGGGATCGGATCGTCGGTATCAGGATTGGCGCTTCGGATGGCGTGGAAACGCTCGTGGGCGTTCTGCATGAAGCGATGGAAATGTATGCGCTGCTTGCGCCGCACTGCGGCGGCGGCGAAGAACAGGTCGACCAGCATCGACTTGCCGCGGCCGATCTCTCCGACGATGTAGAGGCCATTGGGTGTCTCCGGCGTCGGCTCGCGGCGCAGGAGTCGAGCAAACAGGCTAGCGCCGTTCGTGGGACGCGGCGGCGGGTCATAGCCGCGCAGTCTCGTCCAGAGGTCCTGAAGCCGTGTGGCGACCAGTTCCTGCGAGGCATCGGGCGCCAGTTCGCCGGCCGCCACCATCGCCCGGAAGGCTGGCAGCGGCCCACGCTGCGCAGCTGTGTCGGCGCCCGGGTGATCCATTCCATTCCGCAGATAGCGCGCCTGCCGACGGGGTTCAACGCGGCCGCTTCCGTGCTAAGCAGCCGGCCATGATCAATCTCGACTATGCTGCATTGCGCGCCACGCCGGTCGCGGCGGAGCCGTTCCCGCACGTCGTTGTGCCGAACTTCGTGCCTCCCGAAACGCTGCAGGCGGTGGTTGCCGACCTGCCTTCAATGGACAAGCGTGGGTCGTTTCCACCCGATGCGCTGACACTTGGGCGGCATGCGCGGGCGCTGATGGATGAGATGGAAGGACCCCAGCTGCGCGATGCGATCGCGGATCGGTTCGGGCTCGACCTCGACGGCGCTCCGACCATGGTGACGCTGCGCGGCTTTACCAATGAGCGCGATGGTTACGTCCATGTCGATTCGACTGCCAAGCGCGTTACCGTGCTGCTCTACCTCAACCCGGCCAATGATAGGTGGTCGGAGCACGAAGGCTGCCTGCGCCTGCTGCGTAGACCTGACGATCTGGAGGACTATGCCGTTGAGGTGCTACCGGTAAACGGTACCCTGCTGGTGTTTCCGAATGGACCGACGGCGTGGCATGGCCACCGGCGGTTCACCGGCCGGCGTTACTCTGTTCAGCTCAATTACATGACGACCGATGCCAAGGCCCGCAGCGAGCTCCGGCGCCATCGGGTTTCCGCCTTTATAAAGCGCCTGACCCGCGCGGCGTGACCCTTATGAATCGCTCATCGTTGTGCCGCGCTCCGTTGCAGCGCCTCTACGGTTGCTGCATCGGCGGGGTAGAATGCCTCCACAGCGAGCTCTGAAAGGGTAATATCGACCGGCGTGCCGAACACCGTGATGGTGCTGAAGAAGGCGAGGGAGCCTTCGCCGGTGTTCAGTCGCAGCGGCACAACGCACGCCGTGTGATCGACCTCGTGCGGCGCGTCGGGGGCGGGATAGTCGCGCAGCTCGCGCAGTAGCCTAATCAGCGCGGGATCACCACTGACCTGGATCTGATGGCCTAGCCGCGCAAGCAGATGCGCGCGCCATTCGCCGAGGTTTGCGGTGCGTGGCGCCATGCCGCGCGGATGCAGCGCAAGGCGCAGCACATTGACCGGGGGCTGCAACAACGCCGCATCCACGCCAGCGACCAATCGGTTGGTCGCGTCATTCGAGGCAACCAACATCCAGTGCCGATCGACGGCCAGCGCCGGATAAGGTTCGTGTCCTTTCAGCACCTGATCCACGGCCTGACGCGCCACACGCAGCGCAGGATCGTCGAGCGGGCGTTCGGGAAACACTGTGGCGTAACCGGCCGCGTGCAACAGTATGTTGCGTTCGCGCAGGGGCACATCCAGATGCTCCGCCAGGCGCAGCACCATCTCGCGGCTCGGCTGCGAACGGCCGGTTTCGAGAAAGCTGAGATGGCGCGTGGAAATGTCCGCATCGAGCGACAGTTCGAGCTGGCTGAGGCCACGCCGCTGGCGCCACTCGCGCAGCAGGTCGCCCACTGGTCTGACCGTCACTGACATGATGCGACGATAGCGGTCGGCTGCGCGTGCTCCAATTACCCGCGATGTAATCGACGCGCGGCGCGACAGCGGCGCATGAGAGGCGCGCACGCAACAGGTGCGCCAATTCAAAGGAGCCGGAGATGAATACACTGACCGATCTGATCGATCGCTACATCGCGACCTGGAACGAGACTGACGCCGGGCGTCGTCACGACCTGATCGCACAGACCTGGAGCGAATGTGCGCAGTATCTCGATCCGATGCTGCAAGGCGACGGGAGAGAGGGCATCGATGCGATGATCGCCGCGGTGCAGGAGCGCTATCCGGGCCACCGGTTCCGGCGCACCGGCGAGGTGGAGAGCCACCATGACCGCGTGCGCTTCACTTGGGACCTTGCTTCCGCGGAGGGTGAGGCCATGGTGAAGGGCACTGACTTCGGAGTGGTCGCAAACGATCGGCTGCAGGCGATCACCGGGTTCTTCGACCAGGTGCGGTCGACCTGAGCCGGAAGGCCAGGGGGACGCTGTCCCCCTGCACCCCCTGCCAAAGGCGCAGCCTTTGGAATCCATTCGCCAAACAAGCTTACGCCCGAACTCAGTCAATTGGCCGGTCTGCCTCAGGTGCCAGTTGCCGCCCGTCACCAATTCGTCATCGCCCACAATCAGAACATCAGAACGCCATCCAGGCAAAGAGAAACAGCGTGTTGTTGTCACCGGCATTGCGGCCGAAGCCGTCGTAGTTCTTGTTGCCACCATTGAACTGAGTATAGATCGTGTACTGCACGCCTAGCTTCAGGTTTGCCCATGGTGATAGCCACGAATCGGCTTTGCCGAAGGGCACCCAGTCCGCCTCAATTATGAACGCATTGCTGTTCGGTTTGCCGTTGGCGCTGTTCGTCACGGCGGAGCCGGTCGTGTACAGCGCGGGAGCGGCCGGGCCCCAGGTCTTCTGCCAACCGAGTGTTGCGCTATAGGTGTTCTGGTACCAGTACGATGCATTCATCCTGATCTGATTGAGATTGGACTTTGGTCCGAAGAAAGTGCCGTTCGCCTCGTTGAATGTGTTGGTCGTGCCTTCGAGGTTCTGGCTTTCGTACGTGTATATTCCCTGTACCGTGACGATGTGGGTTCCGTCACCGAGAAACTGGTAGCCTGCGTCCACCCCGTAGTCGCGGTAATGATCGCGGCCTAGCGAACCGTCCGTTTGGAACGGCCCTGTCACCAACGGGCCAGTGGTCGGATTGACATTTGATTGCATGTAGATCGCACCGACATGCGCGGCCTGGCCGTTCCAGTCCCATTCGTAGGCGGCACGTAGGTAAGGCATGAGACCTTGCGAGCTGCCGACGCCGAAGTCGTCTCCGATCCTGGCGAGCGTCCACGTGCTAAGCGTCGTGTAGGCTCCCGCTTCCAAATAGAGACTGTGGTCGTACCACGCGTACGCCGTGTAGCCGATCGAGTTGTTGTTGAAGCCGCTGGCCAGTACCGGTGATGCCGCAGGTGTCGGGGCGAGGCCGGACGAGAGAAAGGGGAAGCCCCATGCGAACGTCGAGTTGTAAGGATCCTGGACCGTCGGATTGTTGTTTACCGTCGTGCCAATACGGAGTTCATTGCCGCCAAGGTCGAAGGTGGTCGTGTATGGACGCAGATCAGTGTTATCGAGTTTCGACGCATTCGGAATGTTCGAATAGGTGAACTGTACTAAGACCGCCGGTGTGCTCGCCAATGCCGCCGCCGAGGAACGTGCTGACAGCGTCCAGTGCGAAGTTGTTGTTGTCGTTGTAATGATGGACAACCGCATCAGGCGGCACCGCTGATCCGGTATTGGTGAACGAGGTCACCACCATCGCAGACAGCGGTACGTAGGATTGCCACCCCTCACCACCGCGCTGAGTATAGCCGCCAATCTTGAAAGCGCGTCCTAATGGTGTGAGTTGAGGACCATACGCGCCGACATGGCAAGCGGTACAGGGTTGCCCTGTCTGGCTTGCAAAAGCGGGAATGGCTTTGGCCGGCGCACCCATCAGGACCAGCCCGGCAATCGCCAGAGCCAGGGCGGCCAGAACGTTCCACCCAACCCGCATGCGCGACCTCCTCGCTTTAGGGAAGCCCTTTCGCGTGGCGTTAGCGCTAACATTGACTTAGATCAAGGATTTATACGCGCGGCGGTTGCGAAAAGAGGCTGCGCGTTGCTAATCCGCATCACCTAAGGGTGCTTAGATAGGTGATCAGGTCGGCGCGCTTGGTGTCGTCCTTCACCCCGGCATACGTCATGATTGTGCCCGGAATAACCGAGCGGGGTGATTGCAGGTATTTGTCCAGCGTTGCGGGATCCCAGGTGATGTTGGCGTTCTGATTTGCCGGCGAGTAATGAAAGCCAGGTACCGACCCAGTCTTGCGACCCATGATGCCGTAAAGGCTCGGTCCTACCATATTCTTCCCCGGCTGGACCGAGTGGCAGATCGAGCAGTTCGAGTTGAACACGGACTTGCCGGCGGCCGGATCGGCCGCATTCGCCTGCAATGCAAGGACAGCAGTGGCCGAAAAAACACGTCGCGGCGGCAGCAAGTTTGCGCGGCATCTCGCTTCTCCTCGTTCCCGCGGCGATTTAAGCATAAACTCATTTCACCCTACCGGGGAGAGACGTGATGTCATCAGCAGAAAATTCGATAGCTGCCGTTTCCATGGCTTCCGCCCTTGCAGCCTGCGTCTTGTCCGGCCCGGTCGCAGCTCAGGCTCCGTCGCACGCGGGAGAAATCCCCCAATCGATCCGGCTCGAGCACGAAAACACCATCGAGCAGCTCACAAAGTTAAGTAAGAAGCATGGCCCTGTGGGCGTAGAGGCCAGCAAGGCACTGGGCCTTTTCAAGGCACACCTGCAGCGTGAGCAGGAATTCATCCTGCCGCCGCTCTCGCTCCTGTTGCAGCTCGCTGATGGGAAGGCTACGCCCGATATGAAATGGGCGATCGCCATGGCAGACCGTGTGAAGTCCGAGCGCGAACTGGACTATCAGGAGCACGCAAAGATAACCGATGCAATGAACGCGTTGGCCGCAGCCGCGCGCAGGGCACACGATGTAGAGGCTCTGGAGTTCGCACAAGGCGCGGTAGCGGATTCGCTGAATGATGTGGAACTGCTCGAACCGATGTCCATCGTAATTGGCGAATACCTCAAGACGAAGCTGGGCGGCAGCCAATAGGCTGCCGCTAGCCTCCCTGAAGTAGGTCCATAAAGGGCGGGAACGTCAGCAGGAAGCCGACTATCAGGAAGGCGAAGGCGGCCGCATTGACGCCGCCAAGCGCAACATTGCGTGCCCGCCACAGGCGGTTCAACGTAGACCAGGCCAACGCCCACACCACAATGGCAACTGTAGTTACGCCGGAGAGCGTTCCGGTGGGGTTGTAGAAATTCAACAGCCGGCCCACTGTCTCAGATGCTTCACCGGCGAAGGCCAGCACGCCGAGCGTGCCGCAGCCAATGCCGGCCGCGAGGATCGCGGCAGCCGCCGCACCATTGGGCAGGTCTGGCCTCGTTCCGCTCATTTCTCACCGTTCATCAGCACGATGACCGATCCGCCGCGTACCGGAGCGTATTTGTTGAGGAAGGCACCGAACGCGCCGGCAACGCCCGTGGCCACGAACGCCGCCACGGTAAAGCCGAGCGCCGCGGTACGCATCTGGCGTGGGCGACTAATAGCCCCACGGTACTTGAGGGTGACATAGGCAACCATCGTTATGGCGATCGGGGCAATCCAAGAGACGTGCTCCTTCCATTCCATGCCGACGTTGTGCCATTCCGAAGTTCTCCCGCTCGATAGCAGCAACCGCCGAGGATATTCAGACAAATCCGTCACGCCTGCGGGCGGCACGGCACGGTACCAGGGATAGACGATGTAGGCGCCAGAGAGCACGGTCAGCCACGCCAGCACGACCATGCTGATCAAGTAAGCTGCCAATAGGGTCTGCTGCCGACCGGGCCGTCCGGGAACCACGCCGCGATACAGTTCGGCTATGGCACCGCTGAAGGCCAGCATGAATAGGGCGCCGAATCCCATGCCGTGCAGTACGGTCACCAGGTCCCGAGTGGTGATCTCCACTAGCGTTCCCCTCAATAGGGGCAGGCCAGTCCCTCCAAACTGCGGCTGGCCGGTTCCCCCAGCTTCACTCGCGACCGGCAGCCTTACCACCGAAGGAAGAGTGTGCACCACAGCGGTTTCGGTTGGGTCTTGCCGTTGCTTCTCAACCAGCAACGTTAGAGCCTTTCCAGCGGGATATTGGGTCCGCCAGGGTGCTGGCCCCCAAGCGTTCGGGCTCGCACCAGCACAGATCCAAGGGGCGGGGCCCCTTGGCCTACCTGCCCGTTGCGACAACTCCGCGGGCAAGAAGATCGGCGATCTCGCCCGCGGCGTAGCCATGCTCCCGCAGGATCGGCTCGGTGTGCTCGCCCAGGCCAGGCGACACGCCGAGGCGGCTGCCATCGACGAACGGCGGCGCGCCGATCACCTGCGGCATCGGCAGCGCCTTTGGCACGTGCGGATGGTGCAGCCAGGCGATCGCGCCGCTCGCCTCGACATGCGGATGCTGCAGGAAGCCAGTGTAACTGTTGAGCTGCTCGTGCATGATGCGCTCGGCGGCCAGCCTTTGCGACCAGTGGGCGAAGGGCTGCGACGCGAGCAGCGGGCGGAGGACGGCGTTGATTTCGGCGGCGTGGTCGTAGCGGCCTTGGGTGGCGCGGAAGCGTTCGTCCTCGGCGAGGTCGGGTAGGCCAATCGCCTTGCAGAAGCCCAGCCACTCGTGCAGGCGCACCACGGTAATCGTCATCCAGCCATCGGCCACCTGGTAGACGCCGCTGGGAGCGCCGGGCGGGCGGATCGCGCCATCCTCGAGATACGACTGCATCATGCGCACCACCTGCAGGCCGGCGGCGGCCTGCAGTAGGCTGGCCTCGATGTGGCGGCCGCGCGGTTCGTCGCGGCATGCATACAGCGCGGTGGAGACGGCGGAATAGGCGTAGAGCGCGGTGGTCATGTCGATGGCGATGATCGGCGTGCGGTGGGGGATGCCGTCCTCGCCTTTGTTCTCCACGGTGAGGCCGGTGTAGGCCTGCAGGATCGGGTCCATCGCCGGCCGTTCGGCGAGCGGCCCGGTCTGGCCGAAGCCGGAAACGGATAGGTAGATGATGCGCGGCTCGCGCTCGGCCACGTCGGGGTAGCCGAAGCCCAGGCGGTCGATGACGCCGGGGCGGAAGCCTTGCAGGAACACATCGGCGCCGCGCAGCAGCCGCCACAGGATGGCGCGGCCGTCGGCGTGCTTCAGGTCGAGCGCGATCGCGCGTTTGCCCAGGTTGGCGGGGATCGAGTAGGCGCAGTGCTCGCCGTAGACGACGCCCAGGTTGCGCGCCCAGTCGCCGACGCCGGGCGGCTCGACCTTGATGACATCGGCGCCGTACTGGGCAAGCAGCATGGCGCAATAGGGGCCGGCGACGCCCTGGCTGACGTCGATCACCTTCAGGCCGGCGAATGGCGCGTCGTAGCTCATGCGGCGGGAAGCGTAGTCGGGACGTGGCGGTATGGCGAGCCTTCAGGGCGGGCCGGTGGCGATTGCCGCGGCGGGTGCGCCTGGTGGCGGCAGATGGAGTGGCAGCACCGGCGGCTCGCCGATGAAGAAGCCCAGCGCCTGCCGGACCATCTGCCGCCGCAGATGCGACCAGTCCAAGCCCTGGGTCGGCATTCGGTCCTGCTGGCGGTGCAGGGCCTGCTCGCGGCGGAACCGCTCGCGCATCAGGTTGGCGACGCGGCCGCGGTGGCGCTGCATGATGTCGAACAGCTCGTTCCAGAAAGTGCCGGTGCAGAAGCCAGGCACGACGGCCAGGTCGAGGCAGATATCGACGATGGTGCGGCCGAGCGGACGGCGGCGGACCTGGGCCTCGAGTTGCTGCAATGTGGGGGTGTGGAAATCGGCGCGCATGTCGTGCGGGACGTGCCGCAGCGGGCGCAGCGCGGGCGGGGGCGCGAGGGCGGAAGCGGCCGGCGCGTC
The DNA here is from genome assembly GCA_963850535.1 of uncultured Alphaproteobacteria bacterium. Classification (GTDB taxonomy): domain Bacteria; phylum Pseudomonadota; class Alphaproteobacteria; order Acetobacterales; family Acetobacteraceae; genus JAMXLO01. The sequence goes on from CAWKMC010000016.1 coordinate 126,957, forward strand.
TGGGTCGGCTGGTGTGGGGTGGGTGGCGTCCGGACGGGCGCGGTGGCCGGGGAGTGCGATGTCGCGGCCGCGGGCGGCGCGGGCGAGGAGGACGCGCTCGAGTGCCGCGGTGCGCAGGATGCCGCGATGCAGGTGGGCAAGGATGACCGCGAGATCGACGGTGCCGAAGCAGGCGGCGAGAGGGATGAAGCCGGGAGTGGTGGCGCGGTAGCCGACGGTGTCGGCGAGGTGGCGGCCGTAGGCGAGGAGAGTGCGGACGACGGCGAGGAGTGCTTCGATGCGTGGGGGCGTGGTGGTGGGGGGCCGATCCGGTTGGGGGTCGGGTGGGGCGGTGGGATCGGGAGTGGGGACCGCCTCACTTTTCATGGTAATTTTTCTAACATAACGCGGAGGTGGTGGCAATTGGTTTTTGGCTCCGAGCGGTTCGGCGAGCCGGTGGGCGAGAGGTCCAAAGTTTGGTGCGGACGACGCGCGGACGCTCCGCTTTGTTGCAGGCGATAGCGGGCAGCGACGCTGATGCTTGGCCAGACACTTTTTGAGCGGCAACTACGCTGCAGGTAGGAAGAGGGCGAATTGCGCCAGGTGATCTGGAACCGTTAATTACTTGTAAAGGTATTATATAGCAACCGAGGAACACAGCACGCGTAGGCGCATCGAGCACTAGCGGGTGCTGGTGAGAGTAAGTCTGACAGCTCGACGCGCTGAACGACGATGGGAATGGAGATGGCAATGGCAGACCATCGCGACGCCTGGATAGAGAAAATTGTATCAGGAAAGACCTTCGTCGATATTGGCGGACTTTGGGGGTTAACAAACGAAAAGGTTACGTCAGCGCACCACGCAGGGGCTACTGACGTGTGCATGGTGGACATTTGGCCGCCTGACAGCGAGTGGTGGCTCAAGTTTCGTGCGCACTGCCTTGAGAAAGGGCTGGGTCATGTTCGTGAGGTTGTGACCAGCATTGACAATCCGAACATAATCCAAAGCATTGGTCTGTATGACATTGTGCACTGCAGTGGCGTTCTTTACCATTGCCCAAATCCGTTTTTGACAATCAGAAATTTAATGTCTCTGGTGGGAGAGATGCTGCTGCTGGCGACTGCTGTGATGCCGCCAGTAATAGAGAACGAGTTCGGCAGCGTAGAGTTCACCAGCGAGTCGGCCTTCTGCGTCCCCACGATTGGCGATATGAGCCGGAAGGTCCTGGACAAGTATCTAGTCGAAAGCTATGGCGGCGGCGCCTATGGTGTGAATGCCCCAATAAAATCATGGTGACTTTCGTGACGGAGCGCCAAACTATGGGCCATGGTGGTGGCTGTGGTCCGCAGAGTTTGTGGCCAAGATGCTAAAAGCCTGTGGCTTGGACATCATAGAATCGGCTGCGCAATTTGGGGGCACCGGCCATTTATACCTTTGCAAGGTTAGGTCGGGGGCGCCGGTCAACTATGGGGCCTTTTAGAGCCTTCAGTCATTAAAAATGATGACGCTCTTCTCACACCGAGAAGAATAGGAAGCTAGTGGCTATTTGACATTCGAGACCCGCTGGTCCGACAAGAATGGCCACTCCGTCGTAGGTCGCAGATAAAATTTTCTGAGCCGTATATTAAGATCGCATTTGGCCTTGAACATCACGATAAACTTCAGGTCCTCGAGTACAAATGGCTCCTCTCCTGGCAATAAGCCCTGGCCGTCCGTGTCGAGGATTACGCAGCATTGATTGTCACCGGGTTCTATATTGATGACCGTTGTCCCGAAGTATCGTAGGGTTACTCCAAATCGATATCGTAGCAAGCAAGTGAGGGTCACTGCCGATGCGCTCCATCCTGCTACCGCAAGTTCGTAGCTCTCGCCCAACCGTACGAAGGCGGGAGCAACTGTCTCAAGACTAACGAGGCATTCTCTGCTGGTTTTGGCCTGGATAGTGATCACATCCTTAGTCTCGATGGTAACTGCGCCCGCGCACCCTTCCAAGTAGACAATTAGATTGGGGGCCATCTTTCCCCCTTCAGTGATAACCAGCTTTCCTTGCGGCAACAGGCCTTTCAGTGCAGTTGTTGCAGAGCCAGAATGCCTCCATTCTTTTCGTGTTATCCGACTATTTAGCACGGAGCTTGGATTATAATAGTGCCGCAAGAGCGCATAATCACCGGCGAAACGGCCACTGATCTCGCACAACTCCCGGACAGAGATTGCATCGACAGACAGGCTAGTCACGCTGCGCTGCAGCTGGGGCATAGCGAACTCGTTTCTAAGGCAGCGCTCCAGCATTTCGTGCAAATGCTCTAGTTCCTCTATCTTGTAGATATGCGTATATACGTCCAAGTTTGGGCCAACAAAGTACACCTGTGGAGCAAAGTGATGTTGCACATGTGGTGAGATTGCTCGGTAGATGTCGAAATGCTGGATGAATTGATGGATGTCCGGATCGAGTGGGACATTGAGGCGCCGCGCACAACTGCCTATTAATTCCTCTCCTAAGTCACTACGGTCCTGGACGCGGCTCGTATAGGCTGAGAGGAAGCGAAGCACTGGGTCCCTGACGACAATAAGACGGCGCCATGTGGCGTACTGCCCGAGCAGTTGAAGGCGGAACCGGGGTGTTCCGGCGTAGAGCCCATGGATACCATCCTCGGCACTACCATTATCAACAAAGTCCGAGCCGAGGTTGAGACGGTAAAACACAGATTTAAGCGTAGTACACGCGCATTTCGGGGTGGGAAAATACACAAGCTTCTTGGGGCGCCACTCTATTGCCACTTCTGGGTTATTCCTGGCCCCTGGTGACCTCCCCATCCCCTGCTAGATAATCTTGACAATACGCCCCGGAACCGCCCAGTTCCACAAAAGCTCGCTGGAGCTGGAAATAGCGTAGAGTGTTGTCGGAAAGGAGCGATGCCGGGACTTCACCAGTTTTCCAAAGTGCGTTAGTAATGTACCCGTCAGCTCAGTGCACTTCGCTGTGGGCGAATAGTGATACGCTTTCCGAGACGTTGAAGGAGTGGTGGGGATTCCAAATAATCATGTTCTGACCCGAGCTTGAAAAGTTCCATTTGTGCAAACCTTCGTAATGCGCGTTCTCACCCTCATTCGGAATGTGCTTAAGCAAAACGCAGCCGCCAACGCGGCATGCCCTTAGCATCTGTATGACTCCTCGTACGGGATCAAACGAGTGGTCAAGTGCATTGCGGCAACAGACAATGCAGAACTGGCCGGCTTCATACCTAAGATCCAAGTCTTCGGCCATTGCAAACTCAGTATGGACTGGGGGCTGTATGCCCGCCCGGCGCAACATGTGACGATAGACATCAGCTAAGGGATCGCAAGCTGAAACAACGATCTCATAGTTTAGGTAGTGCTTGCCAACCCAGGTCATCGGGCCGGCCCCAACATCAAGGACAGAAATGCGTTTCCGTCCGATACGATCTATGATCCTGCCCACTATTGGCTCGACGGTAGAGTTGGGATCAAGCCGCTGCTGGAATTCCCAACCCCACTTGGAACCACGAGTATGGATCCAGTGTGACCAAAAGGCAATCTCTTGTGCCATGCCAGCCCGCCATTCGCGAAGTTGGGTGGCAAAAGCTTCAGCGTCGAGGGAGAGCATGCGAGTCTCCTTTTATCATCGGGGCAGACGCTCAAGAAAGAAGATGCTCAAGCTAGGTTGGTGCGACCTCTTCGCATCAATTCCACCGGTAAGCGACAGCTTCCATGATCGATAAGTCGTTGCGAGAATACAGTGAAAGGACAGGCACGTCGGGGTTCCCGGCCACCTCAGGCAGTGAGTTGAGACCAGCACTGAAAGCCTCGAATCGCTTCTCCCCAACACAGATTAGCGGGCTTGCCTCAGTCCTCCACACGATACGGCCATCTTCCGGTTGCGGGTGCAGCAGAAATTCGAGCCGACCAGTGAATCCTGCCCGGCCGGCGATGGGGAGGCGCACAAGCTTGCGACAGACCGGCGTTAAGCGCTCAATCCAGCCTGATACGACGCGTACGTCATGTCGACCTCGGACCGTGAGGCGGATTGGGCCATCAAGACTCGGGAAGTCGTAGCCCACGCGGTCCAAGCCTATTTCTGTGGTGTCTTCTTGTCTGATGAATCCCGGGTTCTCTGCAATATAAAGTTTGAACCCGACCAGCGGCATCCCGTTTTGCCCTTGGCTCGCCGCCACATCTTGGCGCAATGCTGCTTCGTAGGTTTCGACTGAAAAGCACTGTTGCCCGATCAGTACGTTGCAAATGCGCAGCGGCACAAGTTCGCCTGTGGCGAGCCAGCCTTCAATTTCGTAAGCACGGTTCTTGTCTGAAAGCACTGTGCAGGGCTCCGGGACAAGGCGGGATTTCACGCGATCCAAAACTGCTTGAGGCAGCAAACAAACTATAAAGCTGATCACGCGTTGACGGGGAACCCAGTCCAAGCTCTAGCGCATCGTCAAATCGCCGTAAATGGAAGGCTAGATCTACCATCTTGGTGCGCGCCTCGTCCGAATTAGGTTGAAGTGCCATAAGCTCTCGGTGCAAAAATCCAAACGGCTCGCTACCTAGCGTGTCCCAGGTTTTGTCAAGAACCTGTTGTGCTATAGCATCGCGCCGCACCATCTCGAGCAGATCGGCCGTAAGCATCGGCTTAGCGTCTCTGACCGCATCGAAGATGCGGGCATTGTTGCGCGATGGCGAGCCACTCGCCAACATTCCGGCGCTAGAGCAATGGTAGCGAAAGAGAGGCCGCGGCACGATCCCGATTTGGATGCCCTTCAAGTAGGCTTTCAGAAAGAATTCCCAATCCTCCCAGCCGACGCCGTAGCGCTCAGTGAAGCCGCCGACTGTGTCAAAAGCCGAGCGCGTCACCAATGCGTTGGCGTCACCAAACCGGTTGGAAAAGAATGAGTGGGTGCCGCCAACTCCGATTGGAAAGTACTCTATCTTACCGGTCTCCGGGCGATCATTATCTTTAAACACATAGTACTGGGCGGTCAGAACCTCGAATTTCCCGGTGCGTGCTGCCTGCATGAAGATTTCAATTTCGCGAGGCTCAGCGACGTTATCGTCATCGTGAAACATAAGGTAATCACCGCGCGCCATGTTCGCGGCAAGGTTTCGTGCGGCCCCAAGGTATTGATTTGATGAACGGATGATACGAAAGTTGCTGTGGCCGTGGTCCGCTTCGAGTTCGTCGAGCATAGCGGTGGCGGCAGCGGATTCGCTTCCATCATCGACTACAATAATCTCGATATTCGGATAGGTTTGTTCAAACAGATGCTCCAGGGCCCGAACCAGGAGTTTCGGTCTTTCGTGATGGACAAGGCAAACCGAGACCAGCGGGGTATCTCTCCCTGAGCGGCCTGCTCGGTTGCTAGCCGAATGCGGCTTCAGCCTCACGGGGTCTAAAGATTCATGTAGTTGCTCCCATGCTCTCGCGATGTGCGCAGGAGACAAAGTGGACGTGATTCGAGGCAATCCAGCCTCGTAGATATCGGCCAGACGCCGCGCAAGAGCTCGTGGCTCTGCGGGAACCAGCGCGATTTTCCTGTGCGCAGGATCGACCAGTTCGCGCGTCCCACCGACATCCGATGTGATGAATGGAGCGCTGAGCGAAAATGCCTCGCCAACTGTACATGGACTGTTCTCTATTAACGAGGGCAACACGCACAACGCGTTGGAGCGTGACTGAATGTAGCGAAGCGCTCGATGGTGGTCATAATCGTTCAGGAACCGAAGTCGACGAGGAAAATCCCGCAGCTGTCTGAGCGCATAGCTGACTGAGTTCTCGCGGTCTATGAGATCAAATCTGCCCAAGAATGTGACATCAAATTGTAATGGATTATCGATCTGTCGGAGAGCTTCGATAAAGACCTCGAACCCCTTTCGGCGTTCGTGGCGTCCGAAGAATATGACTTCCGTTGGGCGGGGCTTCAAGGGTGTGGTTTTGAGTTGTCGGTCAATCTCGCCCGAAACGGACCAAGAAGGCAGAAACCAGTTGATCACGTACGTCTGTTCGGGAAGTCGGATGCCGTCGGCGCGGTACCAATCCAACATGTAGTTGCTGGGGCTGATTAGCATATCCGATAATTCTATCTGGTTACGCTCGAGCGCCTCAGTCTCGAGGGCGCCTAGGTCCGGAAGCGCAAGGTTGTGGCGTCTGACCCATTCTGAACTTCCGTGGGTTTGAGTTACGACGGACGAACGCAAAAGGCCTTGGCGCTTCGCCATCGCGGTGTAGAACCCGAGACCTAAGTAGTCATGAAAGTGCACCACGTCATAGTTTTGGCGCTCAAGGAACCGATAGCATCGGTATGACTTGACTATATTGTCGCCGCTATCTAGCGGGACTGAAGGCGCAAGATCATTGTCCTCAACCTCCTTGAGGAGCGTGACCCCTATCCCGTCGGCGTCGAGCTGTGCTCTAGCTGTCTGGAGCGCATCTGTGTGGGAGACCGTGCCGGTAATTAGAACATCAACTTGATATCCAAGCTGGCTAAGTAAGTAGCTTAGCCCGGCGAAGCATGTACCGATACCTCCTCCGGTGGTTATTCCAACTTACTCTTCAGTTATCAAGCAGATGCTCTTTGCACGACGACTACTTCGTGTCACCGCATCTGTGATAAACGACGGTTCCTCGGCTCGGGGCGACTTTCGTCGTGAGGTGCGCCTCACCTCGACCGGTGGATCTGAGGCGCTCATGGGGTCGTCTCACGCATTCGAGAGATTGTCGATGGCCGGCTAAGGGTTCGGCTAAGGTGTGCTTGCATTGACCAGATCCGCCCTAGGACTCGAGATTACTGAAGACGGGTATCCTGCAAATCTGGAAAGCTGACTATGAATGAATGGTTAACAGCCAAATGGCCCTAGCGATTGGAGGCTCGTGCCCAGCATGGCCAGCAAGAATTCTGCAAGGCGAGGCTGGTGCTCCGAATGCTCCGGCCGAACGGCATTCGTCGTTAACCCTCTCTTAACCCCGCTCCTGTTCGGTCTGCCGTGTCCCGCCGCGTGGGTGGCGGGCGGAGAGTTTTTGCTGTGGGAGCGAGTTGAAATCATACGACGACGCCGTCGCGTTCCTTGGCCAAGCGGCAAGTGGCGCCGCGCGGCAACGTGCACACACGAACGAAACGCTGGCGTTGGCAGCCCTGCGGCTGCGGGAGCGGGATCCGCAAGCCTGCGTGCTGTTCGCCTCGGTCGCGCAGCAATACGATCTGCGCGATGCCTGGCTAGGCGCCGCCGTCTCGTATCATCTTCATGGCGACCACGCTGAGGCGGGCTCGGCCCTTGTGCAGGTGCTGTCCCGCTATGCGCATCTGACGCTCCCTCGTCTTGTCGACGAGATCGCCGCAGCCATCGGTGCGCATGGCTGGGCAGCATTGTACTCGTCCGGAAGGATCGCCGTTCGAGTGCTGCGGCAAGCTGCACGCGCGCGACCGCCGGCGGCCAGCCTGGACGGCACCCCCCTCACACTCCGTGTGGGAGCGAATCAGACCTTCGTGACCCGGCTCCCTCCCGGTTGGCGTCGAGCCGCGCAGCTGCGGATATCTTCCCACCATGGCGAAATCCTGGGTGACACGATCCAGGTCAGACAGATCGCGCGTATCGAGGGATTCGCGGACACCCAGCATGGCAGCCTGCATGGCTGGGCGTGGTGCCCGAACGATCCCGACCACGACCCGGTGCTGTCAATCACGCCTGCCGCCGGCGGGACCGCAATCGCCATTACCGCGGCTGATCCGACTGACGACATCCGGCTCGACACGCCGCTGGCACGACTGCGCGCCTTCGAAATTCCGGCGCACCGGCTCCTGTCGTTCGATGGGCCCCTAAAGGTTTGTGCCGAGAACGGACAGGAACTGAGGGGCAGTCCACTCGATCCGTCGATGGAGCGGCGCAGCGCCGAGCTCGCCGCGACGATGGTGGCGAACCTGTTCCCGGCGCCGGGCCACGAACCAGGCGCGGTGCCAGCGCCGATAATGTTGGCCGCGCCCGCGGGCGTGTCCGGCAGGCCGGCGAGTGGCTCGCACCGGAAACGCGAAGTGGAAGTCGTCGTTCCGGTGTATGGCGCGCTCGATTGCACCCTCGCATGCCTGGAATCAGTGGTGGCGGATTTGCCTGGCTGGGCGCGCATCCATGTGGTCGATGATGCCTCGCCCGACCCTGCTGTCGGCGAAGCGCTCCGTCGGTTGGCGGACGAAGGGCGCATCACGGTGGACACGAACGCCACGAACCTGGGGTTTCCCGCCAGCGCCAACATCGGCATGCGTCATGACCCGGTGCGCGATGTGGTGCTGCTGAACAGTGATACGCTCTTGCCGCCCGGCTGGCTGGAAAGCCTGCGCGAGGCGGCGTACGCAGCACCCAGCATCGGCACTGCGACGCCGCTATCAAACGACGCCACCATCCTGAGCTATCCCAGCAATGAGCATGAGAACGCAATTCCGGATCTGCCGGAGACGATGCAACTGAACGCGCTCTGCCATACGGCGAACGCCGGCCAGGTCGTCGATATCCCGAGTGCAGTGGGGTTCTGCGTCTACATCAGGCGCGATTGCCTGAATGCCACGGGCATGCTGCGGGAAGATATATTCGCGCAAGGCTATGGCGAGGAAAATGACTTCTGCATCCGGTCGCGGCATCTCGGCTGGCGTCACGTGGCTGTCCCCGGGGTGTTCGTTGCGCACGTCGGTGGCCGATCATTCGGTGCCGCGAAACGCCACCTGATCGAGCGCAACATGCGCCGGGTGAACCAGTTGCATCCTGGCTATGACGAACTGATCGCGCACTTCCTGCGAACCGACCCATTGGCCGACGCAAGACGTCGCATCGACATGGCGCGGTGGAAGCAGTTGCGCTGCGGCGCGCGCGCGGTCCTGCTGGTGACACACGGGCGTGACGGCGGAGTGAGGCGACATGTCGCCGAGAGGGCGGCGGCACTGCGGCGCGAGGGGTTGCGCCCGATCGTGATGTGGCCGGTGGCGACTCGCGGCAGCAACGGACGGGACTGCGTCTTGGGCAACGGTCCGGAGGGCGGAACGCCGAACCTTCGCTTCTCCCTTCCGGCGGAACTCGGGATGTTGGCGGAACTGCTGCAAGGCGACCTGCCGGAGCGCGCAGAAGTGCATAGCCTGGTGGGCCACGATGTCCGCCTGTTGCAACTCTTCGATCGGCTTCACATCCCCTATGAGCTGATGGTGCACGACTATTCGTGGATTTGCCCGCGCATCAACCTGGTGGGCAGCGGCAATCGTTATTGCGGAGAGCCCGACGAGGCTGGTTGCGCAGCCTGCATCACCGACCTCGGAACCCGCATCGAGGAGACGGTCTCGGCGGTCGAATTGCCCAGGCGTTCCGCGGGCGTGGTGCGCAAGGCATCACGGATCGTGGTGCCGTCGGCCGATGTGGCACGCCGGATGCGACGTTATTTTCCCCGCGCGCAGGCGGAGGTGGTGCCCTGGGAGGATGATGATCGCTTGCCAGCCAGCGACCCAGTCGCCGCCACCGGGCTCCAACGGGTCTGCGTGATCGGCGCGATCGGCATCGAGAAGGGCTACGAGGTGCTGCTGTCCTGCGCGCGTGACGCGGCGAGGCGGCGCCTGGACCTGGAGTTCGTGCTGGTCGGCGAAAGTTGCGACGATGACCGCCTGACCGCAACCGGACGGGTGCACATCACCGGGCACTACGAACCGCATGAGGCTGTGGCGCTGATTGCGCGCCAAAAGGCGTCATTGGCCTGGCTTCCCTCCATCTGGCCGGAGACCTGGTGCTACACGCTGACCGAGGCGTGGAAGGCGGGCCTGGACGTGCTGGCTTTCGACATCGGCGCACCGGCCGAACGCATCCGCAGGACGGGTCGTGGTTGGGTCTTTCCCCTGGGTATCAGCACGACGGCTTTGAACGACCGAATGCTTATGCTGCATTCACCGGCGGTTTCGACGTTCGTCGGAGAGGCGGCGTGACCGAGTGCACCCTTGATCGGGAGCCAACATGTTTGTTCCGCCCTATCATCTGATTGAGCCGCTTATCAGAACCGTTCACTCGCCGAATGGGGGTTCCGATGGGGTGGTCATGCCGACCGAACTGTTTCGCTTCCTGCTTCGCTGCGCACTGGAAGGTTGCGACTTCGACGAGGCGCAGTATCAACGGTGCAATCCGGACGTGGCCGACGCCGTAGAGCGACGCGAACTTGCCAGTGGTCGCGAGCACTTCCTCGGCAAGGGATACTTCGAGGACCGGGTTGGCGCCGTGCCCGTCCATGAAGCCTGGTACCTGTTCGCACAGCCCCGATGTCGCGGAGGCAAAGCGGGTGGGATTAGTGGAGTCCGGGGAAGCGCATTACCGCGCGATCGGCGCCTGGGAATGGCGCGAGCCAAATCCCGAGTGCGCCAGCGCTGTCAGAGCCTGGAAAGAGCGACTCGCCTGGCCGGGAAGAACGTGAATATGCCGCGTGTTCTCGAATGCCCCAAGACGCGTCTCAAAGACGTCATTCGGATCGCTGATCAGCGGCTGGGAAATCCGCGGCGCGACCGTGAATACTGAGGGGTGATGATGGACCGTAGCCTACTTGTCGAGCGCATTGTCGACGTGCCGCTCGTAGACCTCGGGTTTGCGGGATCACCGCAATTCTCGGGCATCCTTGCGCCGCGAGATTTTCAGACAACCAGCCCAGGCGTGACCAGCCAATTCCTAGGAGACGGAGAAAACTATCACAAGAAGTATTTCAATACGGACCACACGACATGGCTCATCAAGTCTGCGCTGAAAGCGATCAACGCAGGTGATCAGGCCAGTCTTGTTCTCGATATCGGGTCGGGATCTGGCCCGACCGTCCTCTCCTTGCATGAGCTTCTGCCCCAGGCGCACGTGGTCGCAACCGATATAAGTCCTAACCTTCTCGCGATCCTGCGTTCGACCCTTGCCACAAAAGGAGATATCGATCGGTGCACCACGCTTTGCCTCGACTTGAACAAACGTTGGTTCACAGGGCAGCCGTTCGATCTGGCGATTGGCCAGCGATTCTCCACCACCTGTTCGACCCATTAGAACTGATTGCTCAAGTGTTTACTGCTGTTCGGCCGGGGGGCGCCGCGATATTTTTCGAGCCGTTTAAGCCGGGGCACGTGATGATGTCTATGATTTACCGACGCTGCTGGCGCAGGCGAGTTACTCAAAACCGCTCCGTGGCGCTGTGGCGGATTTCTTTGCCGGCAAGATTGCAGAAATCACCCTTAGGAAATGCGAACCTAAGGATCCCGTTCTCTATGCGCAGACAGACGACAAATGGCTGTTTACACGCTGGTACCTCGAACGGGTCGGTGAACGGGTCCGAGCCTCGAAGACAATCATCTATCCACTACATGGTTCGGAGCGGCCGTTTACGGACCAGATGAAGACCGCGTTGCGGTTAGGCTTAGGGCTTGGTGAGAACCACTTGGAGCGTTGCGGCTTGGCAGATCATCTGTGACATAGAAGACGCCATCTCACAGAGCTGCAAGGAGGACTTGCTTGTGGAAGGATGTGTGACCTTTATCAAGTAGTTCGTAATAGAGGTGGTCGTGCATCAAACTTATCGGTAGGTCCGCAGTGAAGTGCGAGGCAGAGGCGGGCCCGCAGGCCAGACCGTCACCACGTGATCTCGAAAGTTAGCCTCGGAGGCATTCATCATGAGTTTAGTGGCCGTGTGCAAAGTCCTCGATGAGGCAGATATCGTCGAGGCGATTGCCAGACACACGGCGCATTACGTCGCAAATCAGATCTTCGTCGACAATGGCAGCGTCGATGACATAGTCAAATATTCAGGCTGCGGCGCGAGGGAGTGAGCTTGACTGTCCTGCAGAATGGCGCGCGGTGGTTCACCGAAGCAACGTATAACACCCTTCTCTACCGTAGAGCGGTTGACGAGCATGACGCTGATTGGGTGGCATTCCTCGATCCCGATGAGTTCATCGACGATCGAAAGGCACCGCTGCTGGGTGAGCTGAGAGCGTACCCGCGTCAATTCCCTGCGCCCGCATCACCATGACGAACTACCATCCGACTGATGCGGACGACTATCGCCAAACCGTAGTACCGCTGCGCATTCAGTGGGTCGAGCAGCAAATCAATGTTCCGAAAGTTATGATTCGCGCGCATCCACGGAACCGCGATGTGTTCGTGGAGAATGGCGCGCATGCCGCCTGGATGGACGGGGAGATTTGCGGTTGCCACGACATATCGGCACTCAAGCTGGCCCATTACCCGGAGCGATCAGCGTTCCAGGTGCTCGTCAAGTTCACCCGTGGCTGGGCGCGGGTCCTGGCGACCGGGGCAGTGCCGCCCACAGCCACGCACTATACCTCGCGCTTCGAGTTATTGCGCGACCACTGCTTCTTGGCGACTGGATCAGAAAATTCCAGCGCCAGCCGGCAGATATGGAGCACGATCCAATCACTTACCACGGCGGACCGCTGCGTTACACCGAGCCGCAGGACGAAGTCGCGCGCGGGGTTCGCGCGATGGTCAACTACCTGGAAGGCTTGGCCCGAGAGCATGGCCGGCTTCTCGACGAGTGTCCCGGCGCCATGGAGATGGTAAGGCAATGGGCTTTCGTGCTGGATGACGTCAGCGCTGGCACGAAGCACAAAGAGGACTTCCTTCGGGTCGCGGCTATTCATCCGCACTGGACAGGATTCTTTGCAGCTCTCCAAGACTGAAAATTCAGCTTTCACGAGAGCCATGGGAGCAAAGCTACCTACGCACTTGCAGGCGACAGATTGATCATGCACTGGGAGAAATTTGCATCGGAGACCTTTTTGAAGCACGGCGACACGTACGTCCATGACAGCATGTCTGTCCCAGGACATTCAACCACCGAGGGCGATCTGGCAATGCCAGGGACGATCGAACCGTCGCCCTTTCGCACGGCAGGTCAGCATCAATAGGTCAACCCATGCTGCGACGTAACGTCGACTTGAATGACCTTTGCGGTCATATCAACGGCCTGTGCAGTTCGCCGGCAGTTAGCCTCACTCCAGGTAGCAACGCACCACGATAGACCCTACCCTAATATGCGCGCCGTGAAGCAGTCCGGGCATGCACCACAACAGTGTCGTCTCATCATAGATGAACTGAATTTCCCCCACGCTCGCGCGAGATTGTTGAGGACCGCAGTGCGGAACAGCGGATCCTAGGGACAGAAGAGCTTGGCCGCAGCATACTCCCCACTCATAGCTGTCCGTCGGATATCTGCCATCGTCTGTTTTCTCAACCGCTCCGCGTCCCGTATCCACAGCCAGTAAGTCTTGCGGCTGTGATCCTGAGCTTCCCTTGCTAGAAATCTATCGAAAAACAATATTACTCTTGCGCCATGCTGTGTGAGCATTCCACAGTCCGCCAAATTTGCTCTGATACAGCATGCGAGACCTGTCTTCGTTCGTCTTCGCCAGCGGGCCGTCGGAATGTTCGCCTGTATGCTTAACTGATGGTTAACGGCTACAGAATCGCGCAAGTGTTCCAGGGGCTTGCGCTACGATCCCAATCAGCAAATATTGCCAACCGCCTCGCACCGTGCAAGCTGGACCGCCAAACGCACCAGCAGTGGGAGGCTCGTCCGTATGCGCATCGCCATCATCGGCCAGCAGGATTTCGGCAAGGCGACTCTGGAGGCGTTCCTCAGACGTGGTGATACGGTCTCGGCTGTCTTCTGCGCGCCGGAGAAGGGGCGCCCAGATCCGCTGCGCGTCGCTGCCGAGGAACGCGGCGTGCCGGTGCACCAGTTCCCCAAGCTGACCGATCCGGCCGCGCTGGAGGCAATGCGCACCGCCGCGGCGGACGTCGGCGTGATGGCCTACGTGACGCAGTTCGTGCCGCAGGATTTCTGCACCATCCCGACATTCGGCACCATCCAGTTCCACCCCAGCCTGCTACCGCTGCATCGCGGCGCCAGTTCGATGAGCTGGGCGATCATATGTGGGCGAACCGAGACCGGGTTCTCGATCTTCCGCCCCACCGACGGACTGGACGAAGGGCCGGTGATCCTGATGCGCTCGGTGCCGATCGAACCCGAGGACACGCTCGGCTCGCTCTACTTCGGCAAGATCTTCCCGATGGGCGTCGCCGGGCTGGTCGAAGTGGCGCAGCAGGTGGTCGCCGGCACGGCGCCGGCGCTCGCGCAGTACGAACCGCGCGCCGGCTACGAGGGCATCATTCGCGAGGCGGAATCGCGCATCAACTGGGCCAACCACGTCGATATCACCTACAACCTGATCCGCGGCTGTGATCCGGCGCCTGGCGCCTGGACGACGGCGGACGGCAAGAAGCTGTTCGTGTTCGACGCCACCAAGCGCATCGCGCGCACCTTCGGTGAGGTGAAAGGCAAGAAGATCGGCGAGGTGGTCGCAATCAACGACGGTGCGCTGGTGGTGCACGGCCAAGGCGGCTTTATCGAAATCGCGCGGGCCCGTCCCGATGGCGGTCGCAAGGGCGGCGCGGCCGAGGCCGGCATCGCTGTAGGTACGATACTGGGAGCCTGATGCGATGATCTACGAACTGCGCACCTACACGTTCCATCCTGGTCAGCTCCCCGCATATATCGAGCACGTGGAGAAGGTCGGTCGGCCGGTTCGCGGCGACGACTACGGCAAGTGCTGGGGCTATTGGACCTCCGAATTCGGGATGCTCAATCAGGCATGGCACCTGTGGAGCTATGAAAGCCTCGACGAGCGCGCGCGGATGCGCGAGGCGCTGTCGAAGAACGAGCGATGGAACCGTGAATATGTTCCCGTGGTGCAGCCGATGCTGCAGCGCCAGGACGTTCGCTTTCTGAACCCTGTGGTGGACATGCAACCGCCGTCGCCGGGCGGCATCTACGAACTGCGTATCTACCGCATGCACCCGGGCAAGGCGACGCAATGGGCGCAGGCGTTCAAGGGGTCATGCCGGTGCGACAGAAATACTCGAAATACGTCGGCATCTGGACCGGCGAGGCGCCGCAGCCGAACGAAGTGCTGCACATGTGGAACTACCCGGACCTGAACACGCGGGCAAGGGTTCGCTCCGAGTTCTGGCCTGATCCGGAGTGGCAGGCGTTCGTCGCGGAGAACACGCCGAAGCTGTTGGAGATGCAGTCGGGTACTGCTGATGCCGACGCCGTTTTCCCTGCTGCGTTAGAAGGAGGAAAGAACATGCCAGTTATTCGCGCCGCAGACCGCACTACCAAACAGGGCGCGGCCGAGACGTTCAGCGGCACTGTGTTTCAAGACGAAGTCGTCGTCGGCGCCGCGCCCTCGCGGATGCGTGCCTCTGTCGTGTCGTTTACGCCGGGTGCGCGCACGGCGTGGCATGCGCATCCGGTTGGGCAGACGCTCTACTGCCTGTCCGGCGTCGGGCGAATCTGCTTCGAGGGCGAGAAGCCGCAGGCACTGAACCCAGGCGATACGGTCGTCATTCCACCGAACGTGCAACATTGGCACGGCGCTGCCCCTGATCGGCTGTTCGCGCACCTGGCGATGTCGGAAAACGGCAACGACGGGTCCGGCACCGCATGGGGCAAGCACGTCACGGACGCCGAATACTACGCAACCGGCCAGGTGAGACCAGGGTCCCCCTGTCCCCCCTGCCAAAGGCGCAGCCACCCGGGACAAGTCCGAGTGAATGCTTTGGAATCCAAAAACGGGTTCTAAGGGCTGCGCCCTTAGCGGGGTTCAAAGGGGCAGCGCCCCTTTGCCTATTCCGCCGCGGCGCGCGTCGGTGAGTTGCCGAGAGCGCCCGACGCCTTGATCTCTGCGATCTTTGCCGCATCGAGCCGCAGCACATCGCGCAAGATTTCGTCGGTGTGTTCACCCAACAGCGGCGAGCGCTTCACCTCAGAGATGCTGTCCGACAGCTTGATGGGATTGCCGACGGTCAGGTACTTGCCGCGCGTCGGGTGATCCACCTCGACTACGGTGCCGGTTGCGCGCAGCGACTGCTCCTCGGCCAGCTCCTTCATTGAAAGGATCGGACCGCAGGGAATGTCGTACTTGTTCAGAATGTCCATGGCCTCGAACTTGGTCTTGGTCATGCACCAGCGCTCGATCGTGTCGAAGATCTGCTTTAGCTTCGGCAGGCGCGCCGGCGGCTTAGCGTAATCCGGATCGGTCTTCCATTCCGGCTTGCCGATCACGTCGCAGATCGGCTCCCACACCGGCGCCTGGGCGATGAAATAAATGTAGGCGTTGGGATCGGTCTCCCAGCCTTTGCACTTAAGGATCCAGCCCGGCTGCCCGCCGCCTGAGGCATTGCCGGCGCGCGGTACCGCCTCGCCGAATTCCCCATCGGGATATTGCGGATATTCGGTCAGCGGCCCGTGCGCCAAACGCTGCTGGTCGCGCAGCTTGACGCGGCACAGGTTCAGCACGCCATCCTGCATCGCGCACAGCACCTTCTGGCCGCGACCCGTCGTGTTGCGCTGATACAGTGCGGCGACTATGCCGAGGGCCAGATGCAGACCGGTGCCGGAGTCGCCGATCTGCGCACCGGTGACCATCGGCGGGCCATCGTCGAATCCGGTGGTGGACGCCGAACCGCCGGCGCACTGCGCGACATTCTCATACACCTTGCAGTCCTCATACGGGCCGGGACCAAAGCCTTTCACCGATGCGAGGATCATGCGCGGATTGAGTTCCTGCACGCGTTCCCAGCTGAAGCCCATGCGATCGAGCGCGCCAGGTGCAAAATTCTCCACCATCACGTCGCAGGTCTTCACCAATGCTTCGAGCACCGCCTTGCCCTGCGGGTTGCGACCGTCGATGGTGATCGAGCGCTTGTTGTGGTTCAGCATGGTGAAATACAGGCTGTCCACTTTGGGGATGTCCTGCAGCTGGCCGCGCGTGATGTCGCCAACGCCGGGCCGTTCCACCTTGATACAGTCGGCGCCGAACCAGGCGAGCAACTGCGTGCAGGTCGGTCCCGACTGCACGTGCGTGAAGTCGAGGATTTTAACGCCGTCGAGTGCTTTCGACATGCTTATGCTCCTGCCTTCTTGTTCAAGGCGCTCTTCGGGTTGAGATTGCCGATGTTGCCGCTTTCGCTGCCCGCCGCAGGGTCGATCACCGCGTTGATCAGCGTGGGCTTACCGGAGCCCATGGCCGTATCGACGGCGCGCTTCAGTTCATCTGGCGTCGTCACATTGACGCCGACACCGCCGAAGCCCTCGATCATTTTGTCGTAGCGAGAGCCTGCGACGAACATCGTCGTGGCGGGATCGCTCCCCTCGCCCAGATTGACGCCGTCACCGCGATAAATGCCGTCGTTGTTGAACACGACCACGCAGACCGGCAGCTTGTAGCGACAGATCGTCTCTACCTCCATGGCGGAGAAGCCGAACGCGCTGTCGCCTTCGATGGCGAGCACCGGCTTGCCGGTCTCGACCGAAGCGGCGATGGCGAAGCCCATGCCGATACCCATCACGCCCCAGGTGCCGACGTCCAGGCGCTTGCGCGGCTGGTACATGTCGATCACGCCGCGCGCCTGGTCGAGCGTGTTCGCGCCCTCGTTCACCAGGATCGCGTCCGGCCGCTCTTTGATCACGTCGCGCAGCACACGCAGCGCGGAGTGGTAATCCATCGGCATCGCGTTTCGGCCCAGCCTGGATGCCATGCGAGCGATGTTCTGTTCCTTCTTTGTGTTGATCGCCTGCGTCCATTCGGCCGGCGGCTGTTTCCAGTCGTTGCCCATGCCGCGCAGCAGAGCAGCCACGCAGGACCCGATGTCGCCCACCAGTGGTGCGGCGATCTCGACGTTGCTGTCCATCTCGCGCGGTTCGATGTCGATCTGGATGAATTTCTTCGAGCCGGGCGGCCCCCACTGCCGGCCCTTGCCATGGCTCAGTAGCCAGTTCAGCCGGGCGCCGATCATCATCACGACGTCGCTCTCGGCCAAAACGGTCGAGCGCGCAGCGGCGGCCGACAGTGGGTGCGTATCGGGCAGCAGGCCCTTGGCCATGCTCATCGGGATGTACGGAATGCCACTCTTTTCAATCAGCGCGCGAATGTCGTCGTCAGCCTGTGCATAAGCGGCGCCCTTGCCGAGGATGATCAACGGACGCTTGGCGCCGCGCAGCACGTCAAGTGCACGTTCGACCGCTTCGGGCGCAGGGATCTGTGCCGGCGCCGGATCGATCACTTTGACCAGTGAGCGACGACCGGCCTCGACCTCCATCACTTGTCCGAACAGCTTGGCGGGCAGATCGAGATACACGCCGCCCGGTCGGCCGGAAACCGCGGCGCGGATCGCACGTGCGATGCCGATGCCGATATCGGCGGCGTGCAGCACGCGGTATGCCGCCTTGCACATCGGCCTCGCGATCGCGAGCTGATCCATCTCTTCATAATCGCCCTGCTGCAGATCGACGATCTCGCGCTCGGACGACCCACTGATCAGGATCATCGGGAAGCAGTTCGTCGTCGCATTGGCGAGCGCGACCAGGCCATTCAGAAAGCCCGGCGCCGAGACCGTAAGGCACACGCCTGGCGACTTGGTCAGAAAGCCCGCGATCGCCGCCGCGTTGCCGGCATTCTGTTCATGTCGGAACGAGATCACCCGCATCCCGGACGCCTGCGCCAGGCGGCCCAGATCGGTGATCGGGATGCCCGGGACGTTATAGATGGTCTTGATGCCGTTCAGCTTCAGCGCGTCGATGACCAGATGGAACCCGTCCGTGAGTTCGGCTTCGTGTTCATCGGCCTTCTGCTCAAGTGCTGCGGACATTTTTCCAGCTCCCTATGCGTATTGCCGCCGCCGGTCATCATCCGCCCCGGCAATGCGGTCGAGAAAGTCGCCGTGCTGCTCGACGTGCGCGGCAAGACCCATGGTGTGCTCACGCACCAATTCTTCGGCCAGGTCCGCGTCGCGCCGCTCCAGCGCGGCAATGATGTTGCGATGATCAACGATCGAGCGCTGCGCCCGGTTGTCCTGCGTCATCGTCACGGCGCGAACCGCCCGCATGTGGATGAACAGGTTGTCGGTCAGTCCGGCCATCAGCTCCACGCCTCCCATGCGAATGATGGCCTTGTGGAACTGCATGTTCGCCCGCGAGGTACTCGCTGAGCTGTTCGGAAGGATCCTCCTGAAAGACATCCACCAGCGCGTGCAGTTCGCCGAGTTCCGCCTCAGTGACGCGCGGCGCAGCAAGGCGGGCGGCCATGCTTTCGATCGCGGCCCAGACGGTGATCATCTCGACCACCTCGCGCTTCGACTTGCGCACCACATGGATGCCGCGGCGCGGGACCGTGTGCACGAAGCCTTCCTGCTCCAGGACAGACAGGGCTTCGCGGATCGGCGTCCGAGAGACACCAAGGTCTTGCGAAAGCTGGCGTTCGTCCAGGCGGATCTCACCAGGATGGCCGTAGATGTCCATGTCGGTGATGGCGCGCTTGATCGCTTCGCAGGCGCGCCGGCGAAGACCCAGGCTGATGTCCAGCGGCTCAACTCGCAGCCGTGGCTGGCCGTCGTCGGGCAAGCGCTCCTCCGCGTTTCGCTCCCAGATATACTGCATACTGTATACCACGGAAGGCTGCAATGCCGGAACTCGAGGGGCCCGCGGCGCCACGACACTGACCAAGGGGCGCAATTGACTTCGCTGCGGCACTGCGTCTAGTTCGCCGTGAACCGCCGTCAGTGCGGAACGTCAGCAGGGAGTGACGAATGGCGAGCCGCCGCGGTGCCGCGTGGATTAGCCAAGCCGGCATTTGCGGGCGCTGATGCCGCTCGACGCCTCCAACGGTCCTCTTCTCCGGGTCTCTGACGTGGCGATGCGCTTCGGCGGGGTCGTCGCGCTCAGCGGCGTTTCGTTCGACGTCGGCTATGGTCAGATCTGCGGCCTGATCGGACCGAATGGTTCGGGCAAGACCACGCTGTTCAACTGCATCAGCGGCTTCTACCGCTACACCGAAGGCGACATCCTGTTCGAAGGCCGCTCGCTGAAGAGGCTGGGCCGCCACCGCATGGCGGGACTGGGGCTTGGTCGCACCTTCCAGAACGTTGCGCTGTTCCGCAACATGAGTGTGCGCGACAATATCCTGGTCGGCGCGCACCATCTCAGTCGCTCCGGCTTCATCAGCAACGCGCTGCGCATGCCGGTGGTACGGCAGGAGGAAGTCCAGGCCTTCGGGCGTCTGCGTGATCTGCTCGATCTTCTCGACTTGCATGACGTGGCTGAACGACGCGCCGGCAGCCTGCCGTTCGGCACCCAGAAGCGCGTCGAACTGGCGCGCGCACTGATCGGCGGGCCGAAGCTGCTGATGTTGGATGAGCCGGCGGGTGGCCTCAATCACAGCGAGGTCGATGGCTTGGCGCAGTTGCTGCAGCGCATCCGCGCCCATTTCGATCTCAGCATCCTGCTCGTCGAGCATCATATGAACCTGGTGATGCGCGTCTCCCACAAGGTGGTGGCGCTGGAATTTGGGCTGAAGATTGCCGACGGCACACCTGACGAAGTACGCAACGAGCCTGAGGTGATCCGCGCCTACCTTGGCGAGACAAAGGATGTGCAGCATGCCGGCGCTGCTTGAGGCGACATCGCTACACGCAGGCTATGGCGAGACGCGCGTTCTGCATGGCATCGACTTCGCGGTGGAACAGGGCGGCGTCACCGCACTGCTCGGCGCGAACGGCGCCGGCAAGACGACAACGCTGCGGGCGATCTGCGGTATGGTGCGCACCAGCGGTCAGATCGTGCTGGGTGGCGAGCGCATCGACGGCAAGCCGACCGAGGATATCGTCCAGCGAGGCGTGGCCCATGTGCCGGACGGCCGCGGCACTTTCGTGGAGTTGACCGTCGAAGAGAACCTGCGTCTCGGCGCGTATATACGCAAGGACCGCGCCGGTGTCGCGCGCGACTTCGAGCGGATGTTCGGCTATTTCCCGCGATTGCGCGAGCGGTTCCGCCAGCAGGCTGGTACGCTCTCAGGCGGTGAGCAGCAGATGCTGGCGATTGCGCGGGCGCTGCTGCTGCGGCCGAAACTGCTGTTGCTCGACGAACCGTCTTTCGGGCTGGCACCGCTGATCGTAGCGGAGATCTTCAGCATCATGCACCGCATCCGCGAGGATGAAGGCGTGTCGATTTTGCTCGTCGAGCAGAACGCCAGCCTCGCTCTGGAGATTGCCGAGCACGCGTATCTGTTGGAGACGGGCCGTATCGTGATCTCTGGGCCGGCGGCCGATATCAGCCGCGACGAGTTGATCCGTCGTTCGTATCTGGGGTACTGATCGATGGAAGGCGTGCTGCATCAGGTCCTGTCCGGCATCGCCAGCGGCGGCATTTACGCATCCGTGGCGCTGGCACTTGTGATGATCTACCAGGCGACGCACCACGTGAATTTCGCCCAAGGCGAGATGGCGACGCTGTCCACCTATATCGCGCTCACACTGATAAATGCCGGCCTGCCTTACTGGATCGCCTTCGTCGCCACCGTGGTGGTGTCTTTCATTCTCGGCATCCTGATCGAGCGCATCCTGATGCGACCGATGATGGATGCACCAGTGCTTGCCTCGGTCGGCGTGTTCATCGGGCTGCTGCTGATCATCAACAGCAGCACCGGCTGGATGTTCGACTACATGATCAAGACGTTCCCCACGCCGTTCCCCGGTGGTCCGCTGCTGTTCAGCGGCTATGTCTCAGGTCACGAACTCGGTGCGTTCGTCGTGACGCTGATCGTGTTGATCGCGGTCTATCTGTTCTTTCGCCACACAAAGCTTGGCCTCGCCATGCGCGCCGCTGCGTTCAATCCAGTTTCGTCGCGATTGGTTGGGGTCCGCGTAGGCTGGATGCTGGCGCTCGGTTGGGGGCTTGCCGCGGCCATTGGCGCGGTGGGCGGCATGATGGTGGCGCCGATTGTGTACCTGGATCCAAACATGATGGCCGGCATCCTGCTCTATGCCTTTGCTGGCGCGCTCTTGGGCGGCATCGACAATCCGCTGGGCGCGGTGCTTGGCGGGTTTGCCGTTGGCATCATCGAGAACCTTGCAGGCGCCTATCTGGTCGGCACGGAACTGAAGTTGACCGTTGCCCTGATCATTATCGTTGCCGTGCTGGTGGTGAAGCCGTCGGGCCTGTTCGGCCGGACCGTCTTGAGCAGGGTGTAGCAATGGGTAAGACCGCTCTGTGGGGCATCGTGCTCTGGCTCGCCGCCACCATCGTGCCCACGCTGCTGCTGAGCGATTACCACCTGTTCCAGTTCACCATGGTCGTTGTCTACGCGATCGCCATTCTTGGCCTGGCAATCCTCACGGGTTTCAATGGTCAGATTTCGCTGGGACACGGCGCTTTCTATGCGATCGGTGCCTATACCACCGCGATCCTTATGTATAAGTACGATGTCCCGTACTGGGCGACGTTGCCCGTGTCAGCGATCGTGTGTGCCATCGTGGGCTTCCTGATCGGACTGCCGGCGCTGCGGTTGGGCGGACTCTATCTCGCGCTGACCACGTTCGCCCTGGCCGTCGCCGTGCCGCAACTCCTCAAGCACAACGCGCTGGAGCCGTGGACTGGCGGCGTGCAGGGGCTGGTGATCGACAAACCAGATCCGCCATTCGGCCTCGCCATGTCGCCTGATCAGTGGCTCTACGTATTCTCGCTCGCCGTCGGTGCGGTGCTGTTCCTGCTGGCCTGGAATATCGTGCGTGGCCGCATCGGCCGTGCGATGATGGCAATACGTGATCACTCGCTGGCAGCCGAGGCGATGGGCATCGACATCGCACTGCTGAAGACACGGACCTTTGCAATGAGCGCGCTTTATACCGGGATCGCCGGTTCACTCGGTGCCATCGTCGTGCAGTTCGTTGCCCCTGACAGCTTCGGCATCTTTGTCTCGATCTACTTCTTTGTCGGGTTGGTCGTAGGTGGTGTGTCGTCCATCGGCGGCGCGATCATCGGCGGCGCCTTCATCGAGTTTATCCCGAACGTGGCGGAGAAGGTGTCCAAGGCTGCGCCGGGCGCGGTCTACGGCGTCATTCTGATTGCGGTGATGTTCCTGACGCCCGGCGGCGCGGCCGGATTTATCGGCTCGTTGTTCGCGCGCTTCCGCCGTGGCACAAAATCGGCTGAACTTCGCCCCGTCGCGATAGGGAGTTCAGGTGCGAATGACGTTTCGGCCGGCGTGCCTGGTGGTGCTGAGCCTGACCCTGGCCATCGCGGCGTGTAAGAAAGAGAACGCCTACGTTCCACCGCCGCCGCAGCAGGTTGCGGTAGCCAAGCCGATCCAGCAATCGGTCACGCCCTATCTCGAACTTACCGGCAATGCCACAGCCTACAACCAGGTTGACCTTGAAGCCCGCGTTCAGGGTTATCTGCAAGAGATCAACTACCAGGACGGCCAACCGGTCAAGCAGGCCGACACGCTGTTCGTCATCGAGCCTGCGCCGTATCAGGCACAATTGCAGCAGGCGCAGGCGAGCCTTGCGGCGACACAGGCCGATCTGATCCAGGCGCAGGCCGAATTCTATCGACAGTCGACCCTTGGCAAGAGCGATTTTGCTTCGCAGTCGAAGGTCGATGAGGCGCGTGCGAAGCTCGATAGCGACAAGGCCAAGATCCAGAATGATCAGGCGGGCGTCACGATCGCCGCGATCAATCTTGGATATACCAGGGTCGCTGCACCGTTCGACGGCGTGGTCAGCGCACACCTGGTATCGGTCGGCGGCCTGGTCGGCGCGTCGGGCCCGACCAGGCTGGCGACCATTGTGCAGCTCGATCCGATTTATGTGACCTTCACAGTGAGCGAGCAGGACGTCTTACGCGTGAAGTCCGCGATGGCCAAGCGTGGGCTCAAGCCCAGAGACATCGCCAATGTGCCTGTGCAGGTCGGGCTGATGAATGAGGAGGGCTACCCGCACGCCGGTAAGCTCGACTACGTGGCGCCGATGATCGATCCATCCACCGGAACGCTCAACGCTCGGGGAATATTTCAAAACCCGGACCGCGTCATGCTGCCAGGCAACTTCCTGCGCATCCGCATACCATTGGCGCTCGAGGAGGAGACAGCGTTGCTGGTGCCTGATACGGCGGTCGGCGCCGATCAGGCCGGCAGTTACCTGCTGGTGGTCGATCAGAATGGGCTAGTACAGCAGAAGACCGTCACCACCGGTCAACTGGTCGGCAGACTGCGCGTCATCGCCACGGGTATCACCGCAGGCGAGCAGGTCGTGGTGAGTGGAATCCAGAAGGCGATCCCTGGCGAGAAGGTCGCACCGCAAAGTGTGGCGATCACCGCCGAGGGTGTTGCGGCGCCGGCTGGCAAGTCGTAGCGCAGACAACTATCGATGATATCGAAATTCTTTATCGACCGTCCGGTGTTGGCGAATGTGCTGGCGATCGTCATCGTGTTGATCGGTGCGGTGGCGCTGCTGCGGCTGCCGGTCGCGCAGTACCCGAACGTTG
Source organism: uncultured Alphaproteobacteria bacterium (assembly GCA_963850535.1). Lineage (GTDB taxonomy): Bacteria > Pseudomonadota > Alphaproteobacteria > Acetobacterales > Acetobacteraceae > JAMXLO01. Next base: position 151,330 of record CAWKMC010000016.1, read on the forward strand.
TGCCCCCGACGATTTCGGTCACCACCCGCTATCCCGGCGCCAGCGCTGATACGGTGATGAACACCGTGGCGCTGCCGATCGAGCAGCAGGTCAACGGCGTGCAGGGAATGCTTTACATGCAGTCCACCAGCGCCGCTGACGGTACGTATTCACTGGTGGTCACTTTTGCAATCGGCACCGATTTGAACTTCGCCCAGGTGCTGGTGCAGAACCGCGTGTCGCAGGCGATGGCGTCGCTGCCGCAAGGGGTGCAGGTGCAGGGCGTGACGGTGCAGCAGAAGTCAACCGCCATCCTGCAGATCGTCGCACTCACCTCCACCGATCCGCGCTACGACAGCCTGTTCCTTAGCAACTACGCGACCATCACACTGGTGCCCGAGTTGTCTCGGCTGCCTGGCGTCGGCAATGTCAACGTATTCGGCGTCGGACAGTACTCGATGCGGGTATGGCTCGACCCGAATAAGCTGTACGCGCGCGGGCTCACGCCGCAGGACGTGATCAGCGTCATCCAGCAGCAGAACCAGCAGGTGACAGCCGGCCAGGTGGGTATCCCACCCGCACCGGCCAGCCAGGACTTCCAGTACACCATCAACGTCGAGGGCCGCCTCGCCGACCCCACCCAGTTCGCCAACATCATCGTCAAAGTGGACAGCGCGAATGGCGGGCAGATCACGCGAGTGAAGGACATCGGCCGGGTCGAACTCGGCGCGCAGACCTACTCGCAGATCTCCAAGCTGAACGGCAGTCCATCCGCCGGGCTGGCGATTTCGCAGTTGCCGACCGCGAACGCTCTCGCGGTGGCGCAAGAGGTCAACGCCAAGATGGCGGAGCTCTCAAAGGCATTCCCCCAGGGGCTCAAATACAGCGTACCGTTTGATACGACACTGTTCGTCAGCGCCTCGATCAATGAGGTCTACAAGACATTGATCGAGGCGGCGATCCTGGTGCTGATCGTGATCCTGGTATTCCTGCAGGACTGGCGCGCCATGTTGGTTCCGGCGACAACCGTGCCAGTGACCATCATCGGCGCCTTCGCTGCCATGTGGGGTCTCGGCTTCACCGTGAACCTCTCGACGCTGTTCGCCATCATCCTGGCAATCGGCATCGTGGTGGACGATGCGATTGTGATCGTGGAGGGCGCGGCGCATCAGATCGAGCGCGGGCTGTCGCCGCACGATGCCGCGATCAAGGCGATGAGCGAGCTGTTCGGGCCGATCATCGGTATCACACTGGTGCTGATGGCGGTGTTCATTCCCGCCGCGTTTCTGCCGGGGCTGACCGGGCAGATGTACGCGCAGTTCGCGCTGGTGATCGCCGCGACTGCGCTGATCAGCGCCGTGAATGCCGCCACGCTGAAGCCCACGCAGTGTGCACTGTGGCTGCGCACGCCGGTGCCACCGGAGAAGCGCAATTTCTTCTATCGTGGCTTCAACCGCTGCTATCAGCCGTTGGAAAATGCGTATGCCAACCTGATCGGTCGGATGACCCGCCATGCGGCGCCGATGGTGATTCTCGCGCTGATCGCCGCCGGCATCGGTGGCTGGGGCATTTCGCAAATTCCCACATCGTTCATTCCGATCGAGGATCAGGGCTATGTGATGGTCGCCGTGCAGTTGCCTGATGGGGCGAGCATCGAACGCACGCAGACTATGCTGGACGAAGTCACGAAGATCGCGCTCGCCACCAAAGGAGTGGATCAGGTGGTGACCATCGCCGGCATCTCGTTGTTGGACAACAGTGCGACGCTGGCCAATGCGGGTGCCGCCTATGTCATACTGAAGAACTGGAGCCAGCGTGGTCCCGGCAGCGGCGCCGATCTGCGGTCGCTCTATTTCAGTCTGCAAGGCGCACTCGACAAGCTGCAGAACGGGCTTGCCCAGGTGGTCATCCCACCGCCGATCCAGGGTATTGGCAATGCCAGCGGGTTCACCATGCAGGTGGAGCTTCGTGATGGCGCGTTCGATTATACCAAGCTGCAGAGCATCACCCAGACCATCGTCAAGGACGGCAATACGCAGTCCGGCCTGCAGCGGCTGAACTCTACCTTCCGCGCCGGTGTGCCGCAGCTTCGCGTGATTGTGGACCGTTCCAAGGTGGAAACGCTGAACGTCGCGGTCGGCGACGTGTTCGCCGTGCTGTCGTCCTATATCGGTTCGAGCTACGTCAACCAGTTCAACAAGTTCGGGCGCGTGTTCCAGGTCTATGTGCAAGCGGACGCGCAATACCGTCTGCGACCGCGCGATATCGAAAGCCTGTTCGTGCGCAGCCAGGACGGCAAGATGGTGCCACTTGGCGCACTCGTCGAAGTCCGTGAGATGGTTGGGCCGTCCCTGGTCAGCCTGTACAACTTGTACCCGACCGCCGCGATCAATGGTATTCCGGCCACGGGCTTCAGCTCCGGCCAGGCGCTGTCGCTGATGGAGCAGGTTGCAGACAACGTGCTGCCGCGCGGTGCTGGCTATGAGTGGACCGCAATGTCGTATCAGGAGAAGCAGGTCGGTAATCAGATCTTCTACGTGTTCGGTCTCGGCATGCTGCTGGTGTATCTGTGCCTGGCCGGTCAGTATGAAAGTTGGATCGCGCCGCTGTCCGTTATCCTTGCCGTGCCGCTTTCCTTGCTTGGGCCGGTGATCGCACTCAACAGTCTTGGGCTAGCCAATAACCTATACACGCAAATCGGTCTGGTGTTGCTGATCGCGCTGTCAGCGAAGAACGCCATCCTGATCGTCGAGGTCGCGCGCGAGCGGCGAATCCTGCACGGCGACCCAATTCTGGCGGCCGCGGTCGAGGCAGCGCGAACCCGATTCCGTCCCATCCTGATGACGTCGTTCGCATTCATCCTCGGCGTCGTGCCGCTGGTGACCGCGACAGGGGCCGGGGCCAATTCACGCGCATCGCTTGGGCTGTCGGTGTTCAGCGGCATGATCGCCTCGACCTGCCTTGCGGTGCTGTTCGTCCCGTCATTCTTTGTGCTGTTTCAGCGCTTCGAGGAGTGGCGGACGGCGCGCAAACACCGCGTTCCGGCACCTACCGCTGCTTGAAAGGAGAACAGCGTGCTCAGCTTGAAGGACAAGGTTGCCATCGTCACCGGTGCAGGCTCGGTGGGGCCTGGTTGGGGCAATGGCAAGGCCACGGCAACGCTGCTGGCGCGCCAGGGGGCATCAGTGTTCCTGGTCGACATCAACCAGGCGGCGGAGGAGGAGACGCGGCAGATCATCGACGGCGAAGGCGGCACCTGCGCAGTGCATCGCTGCGACATGCTGGTGGCGGCCGAGGTGCAGGAGATGGTGCAAGCCTGCCTCGACCGCTTCAAGCGCATCGACATCCTGGTGAACAACGTCGGTGGCTCTGCGCCCGGCGATCCGGTGACGATGACCGAGGAGGTCTGGGATCATCAGATCGATATGAACCTGAAGACGGTGTTTCTAGGGTGTAAATACGTGCTGCCGGTGATGGAGGCGCAGGGCAAAGGCGCGATCGTCAACCTGTCGTCGGTTGCCGGTTTGCGCAATGACGGTCATGGCGGTCGCGTGCATGTCGGTTACAGCGCGTCAAAGGCGGCAGTGATCCAGTTCACCCGCTCGACGGCCGGCGCCTATGTCAAGAAGGGCATTCGCTGCAACACGGTGGTGCCCGGGCTGATGCATACGCCACTGGTGGAATATCGCCTCGCGCGAACGGTCGCCGGCAATGATGCGGCGGCACTGATCGCCAGCCGCAATGCGCGCACGCCGATGGGGCGGATGGGCACCGCATGGGATGTGGCGCATGCTGCGCTGTTCCTGGCTTCGGACGAGGCGAACTACATAACCGGAACCGAGATCATTGTTGATGGCGGCCTGATCCTGGCGTCGCCATGACTGAATGGCACAATCGCCGGGACAAGCCTGGGACATGGGCCGGGCCATGACGCGTGAAGATCGGGCTAACGCCCAAAAGCATGAGTAACGGAGGGAACCGATGAGCGAACGACGTTTCAAGGAACTGGATCCGGCGACCATGTCTCCGGAGCAGAAGAAGGTGGCCGATGGGATCCAGGCCGGACCACGCGGTGCCGGCCTGCGCGGCCCGTTCAACGCGCTGCTGCGCAGTCCTGACCTGTGCGACATTGTGCAGCGGGTCGGTGCCTATGTGCGCTTCAGCAGCGCGATCCCGGCACGGCTGAACGAGATGGCGATCATCATGGCGGGCCGGAAGTGGACCGCGCAGTATGAGTTCTATGCACACCGGCGGCTTGCGATCGAAGCGGGTCTAAGTGCCGCGATCTGCGATGCGATCGCCAACGGCACAAAGCCGCAAGGAATGCAGGACGACGAAGCCGAAGTGTATGACTTCTGCACCGAGCTACTGTCGAGCGGACACGTGTCGGACGCCAATTTCGCGCGGATCAAGAACCGGTTCGGCGAGCGCGGAGTGATCGACCTGATCGGCGCAGTTGGCTATTACAGCCTGGTCTCGATGGTGCTGAATGTCGATGGCGTTCCGTTGCCGGCGGGTGAGACGCCGCCACTGAAGCCACTTTAGTCCTGTGCCGAGACGGATGGCCGGCACGTTGGCCGGCCATGACGCTGCAACGAGAGGTATCCACGCTTGAAGATACAGGCAGCGATCCTGGACTGGGCTGGCACGGTGGTGGACCACGGCAGTCGCGCGCCGATGGGTGCGTTCGTAAATGCCTTCGCGCAGTTCGGCGTGACGATCAGCATCGCAGATGCGCGCGGACCGATGGGCATGGCGAAGTGGGACCACATCCGCGCCGTGGGGCAGACACCATCGGTCGCTGCCACCTGGCGAGCAAGGCACGGCCGCGACTTCACCGAAGGTGATGTCGACGCAATCTTCCAGGTGTTCGAACCGATGAACATCGCGACGGTGCGCGACCACGCCGACATTATCCCTGGCACGATCGGGGCGATGGAAGCGCTGCGGGCGCGAGGCATCCGCATCGCTGGAACTACCGGCTACACCCGCCCGATCATGGATGTGCTGGAACCGCTCGCCGCTACGGCCGGCTATGTGCCGGAGCTGACCGTCTGTGCGGGCGACCTGCCCGCCGGGCGACCAACGCCGTTGATGATGTGGTACGTCATGGCGAAACTCGGCATCTGGCCCGCCGCAACCGTGGTAAAGGTGGACGACACGGCACCCGGGATCGGCGAGGGCAAGGCAGCCGGAACATGGACGGTGGGCATCGCACTCACTGGCAATGCTGTCGGTCTTGCAGCGGAAGAACTCGCAGCTTTGTCGCCGACGGAGCGCACTAAGCTGCGCGACAAAGCCACAACGGAACTGCGAGATGCCGATCTGGTGATCGACAGCATAGCCGACCTGCCGCAGGCCATCGCCACTCTCGACGCGCGCCTCGCAGCAGGCGAGCGGCCTACTCCTGCGCCGGACTGACCTCGGCGATATAGATGACGTCGCCGGTTGCTCCGTCGGGACTGCCGGGTGGTGCAGTCGCGACGACGTGGCCATTGCCCTGCATCGCGATCCAGGCCGGTTCCGCGCGGGCGGCCCGCTTCGCTTCCTCGATCACGGCGGCTGGAACCTGCGACCACAGCGACTCCTCGATCACCCGGATGCGATCCATTGCGCCCTCCTGTTTGAGCCGCGTGTTCAACGCCACATGAGCCAGAGCGTTCCCACGACCAAGGTCGCCACGGTCAATGGGGCACCGACACGGAAGTAGTCCCAGAAACCGATTACCACGCCACGCCGTGCCGCTTTCTCGATGACGATCAAATTGGCGATCGAACCCAGCACGGTGAAATTGCCAGCCAGCGTCGATGCCATCGCCACGATCAGCCAGGAACGGTCATGGTCGGGCAACACCGCGACAAAGGGCTTCAGCAACAGAACGGCTGGAACGTTGCTGACCAGGTTGGACAGAAGCGCCGTCACGACGGTAAGGACCGGTGCGAACTCCAGGTGCAGGTTCCCGACACTCCGGATCGCATCCGGCGTCAGCAGTTCCTGCTGGGCCCCGGCAACGATAATAAAGAGCCCGGTGAACATCAGCAGCAGCGACCAGTCGATCTCGGCATAGACGCGGGAGCTCTTGACGCGTCGGGTCAGCAACAGCAGTGCGCCGATCACGATGGCCGCCTTGGCGGGCGGCTGACCGGCGAAGAACAGAGCGACGACCAGGGCAGTCGCCAGCAGCGAGCGCAGCACGAGGACCCGGTGGACTCGCAGTCGCGGTGCTCGCGCCTGAAATGCGGCACCGTGCAGATCTTTGCGATGAGCCAGTGCCAGCAGAGCGAACGTCAGCAACAGTCCCAGCATGGCGACTGGAGCCAGGGCAGCCGTGAACGCTGGATAGGGAATTTGCGAAAAGCTGCCGATCAGCATGTTCTGTGGGTTGCCGGTGATCGTCGCTGTCGAGCCGACATTCGACGCCATTGCCACCGCGAGCAGGTAGGGCACCGGATTGCGACGCAGGTTGAGAGCGAGTTCCAGCACCAGGGGCGCCACGACCAGGCAGATCGCGTCGTTCACCAGGAACGCCGAGAAGACGCCGGAGACGACGACAATCGCCCCAAGCAGCAGCAAAGGCCCGTGGACGTGGCGTGCGACGCCGCCGTTCACCAATGCGAAAAAGCCGGAGATGCGCAGGTTGGCGACGATGATCATCATGCCGAGCAGCAGGGTGACCGTGCCGAGATCGACCGCGCGATAGGCATCCTCTAGCGACATGACGCCGGAGGCCACCATCAGGCAGGCGCCGACCAGCGCCACGCCGGCTCGGTCAATGGATAGGCCAGGCACCTTGCCGATCGCCAGCGCGAGGTAGCTTGTAACGAAGATGCCGATCGCCGCGAAGCGCCGGCCGGCCGCATCTTCCGCCGGCATGATCCACGGCAGCGCGCCGGCGCCTAAGGCGAGCAGCAGCAGCAATCCGACCCCGATCAGGCCGGCGAGCGACAGCCAGCGGGCAGTCATTCAGTGGTTGGGCCAGAGACCAGGCGTCGCGACCTCCAGCGAATTGCCGTCGGGGTCGCGGAAGTAAAGACTGGTCCCGCCACGTTGCCAGCGGATGCGGCTTTCCACCGGGATGTCCAGCTTGCGGAGATGGGCTTCCCATGCGGCCAGCTCGCCGAACGGTATGGCGAAGCAGAGGTGCAGCTCGCCGGTGCCGTGGTGCGGCGGGATGACGCCGCCAGGAACTGGCGTCGGTTCATTGGTGCTGCCATGGCGGAACAACAGCAGCACCTGGCTGCCGGGAACGCCGAGAGCGCACATCCGGCCGTCATGCACGAAGCGCTCGAAGCCGAACACGCGCTGGTAAAACTCGCATGCCCGGTCCAGGTCGGCGACATAGAGCGACGTTTCCAGGACACCGCTCACGCGCGGGGTGGCTGCCATTGGTGTCTCCCGGTCTCACGCATAGCTGGTTGCGGTGCTATGATGCGGCAAGCTTAGGGAATTGAGCCATGCCCGCTCATTTCGATCTGTTGATCCGCCAAGGCGCCTGCGTCCTGCCATGGGGTATCGAGGCGACCGATGTCGGCGTGCGCAACGGCCGTATCGCCGCTCTGGGGGTTGCCGCGGATGCTACAGCGGACGAGACCATCGACGCAGGCGGTCTGCATGTCCTGCCCGGCCTGATCGATCCGCATGTCCATTTGCGCGATCCCGGCGACAAGGCGGTGGAGTCGATCCCCACCGGCACGCGAGCCGCCGTGCTGGGCGGGCTGGCGGCGGTGTTCGACATGCCGAATACCGCACCGTCGATCGTCGACACCGATCGGCTGGGCTGGAAACAGGAATACGTCGAGCGCGAGTTGTGGTGCGACATCGGACTCTATGTAGGAGGCACCAAGCAGAACATTCCTGAACTGGCGAAGCTGGAACTCGGCCGCGGCGTGTGCGGCATCAAGATTTTCGCCGGCAGTTCGACGGGCGATCTGCTGGTGGAGGACGACGAACACCTGGAACGCGTCATGCGGTCCGGGCGGCGGCGGATCGCCTATCACTCGGAGGACGAGTATCGGCTGCAGGAACGCAGACCGATGTTCAAGTCCGGCGATCCGTACCGCCGGCATATGGAATGGCGCGACGAGGAGACGGCATTCCTCGGGACCCGCCGGCTGATGGCGCTGGCGCGCGCAACGGGACGCCCAGCCCATATCCTGCACGTCTCGACTGCAGAGGAACTCGACTACCTAAAGGATTTCCGCGACCTCGCCACTTGCGAGGTGCTGGTGAATTACCTGACCCAAGTGGCGCCGGACTGCTACGACAACCTGAAGGGATTCGGCGTGATGAACCCGCCGATCCGCGGACCGCGCCACCTCGAAGCGGCTTGGCGCGCAATCAACGACGGGACAGTGGACACCATCGGTTCCGACCATGCGCCGCACGCGCGTGACAAGAAACTGCTGCCTTGGCCGGAGTGTCCCGCCGGCTTGACGGGCGTGCAGACGATCGTTCCGGTGATGCTGAACCATGTGAATGCGGGCCGGCTGCCGCTGACGCGCATGGTCGATCTGATGTGTGCAGGACCCGCGCGTGTCTATGGCGTGGTCGGCAAGGGCAGGTTGGCGGCCGGTTACGATGCCGACTTCACCCTGGTTGACATGCAGCGCCGGCGGCGCATCGAGGAGTTGTGGATCGTCTCGCCCTGCGGCTGGACGCCGTTCGCCGGCATGGACATCACCGGCTGGCCCGTCGCGGTGGTCGTGCGCGGCCGGACGGTGATGCGCGATGATGAGGTGCTGGACAAGCCGACCGGTAAGCTGGTGAGGTTCGCGGCATAGTCTCCTTCTGGAGTTGAAACTCGGCCAGCACTGCCCATCCCGGTCGTCATCCCCGCGCAAGCGGGCATCCAGCCCATCAGCAAGTACTTTTGGATGGACTAAACTCCCGCTTACGCGGGAATGACGGACTAAATCGGGCCGACGTTCCCTCTTACCCCGACCAACGATGCTCGTACTACGCCGCCGCGCGCGCGGGCTGCTGCGCTGCCTTGATCATGTCGGCGCCCTTCTCGGCGATCATGATGACCGCGGCGTTGGTGTTCCCTGACACCAGCGTCGGCATGATCGACGCATCGACCACCCGCAGTCCGTCGATTTCGCGCACACGCAGTTCGTCGTCCACCACCGCCAATTGATCGTTGCCCATCTTGCACGTGCCGATGACGTGATACGTGGTTTGGCCATTGATCCGCGCGAAATCCAGCCACTCGTCGTCGGACTGCACCCTGTCGCCTGGGTTCATCTCGAAGGCGCGGTACTTGTCCATCACCGAGTTGTCGATGATCCGCCGCCCGATCTTCATGCCCTCGACGATGGCGCGCCGATCCCGTTCCTCGGCCAGGAAATTCGGTCTGATCGCGGGCGCCGCCATCGGATCAGCGGACTTGGCGTGAATCGAGCCCTTAAAGTCGGGGGAGCACTGATACGCGGTCAGCGTCATTCCCGGCTCCCGGTCCAGCACGCGCGTCTGTGCAGTGGCGTAACTGGCGTGCGTGAAGTGATACTGAATGTCGGGTTCTTCCAGCTCGGGTCGCGTCTTGACGAAGCCGTAGACGATGCCGGCAGTGAAGGTCAGCACACCGCGGCCTTGCGTGTAGTATTTGACAATCTCTCTGGCGAACCGGGCGCCTCGCGTATGCTCGTTCAGCGTGATCGGCAGCTTGACCCGCCAGTTCATCCGTGGCGCGAAGTGGTCGCGATAGTTCTCGCCGACTCCAGGCAAGGCGTGCCTTACCTCGATGCCGAGCGTTTGTAGCAGTCCTGGCTGACCGATGCCGGACAATTCCAGCAGATGCGGCGACTTTACCGCGCCGGCGGATATCAGCACCTCTCGGTCGCAGCTCACCTGATGCGTCTGGGCGCCCTGGCGATACTCCACGCCGACCGCGCGCTTGCCCTCCAGCAGGATCCGCGTCGTGTGAGCTTCGGTCTCGATGCGCAGGTTCGACCGGCCACGCGCCGGATCGAGGAAGGCGCGCGCGGTTGACCAGCGGCGCCCCTGCTTCTGCGTGACCTGATAATAGCCGAAACCTTCCTGCGTGCCGTTGTTGTAGTCTGGATTGCGCTGCCAGCCTTCGGCGACCGCTGCATCGATGAATGCGTCGAGCAACTCGGCGCTTTCTATCATATTGGCGACGTTCAGCAGGCCGCCGCGGCCACGTGTCTCGTCGCCGCCGGGTTCGAAGTGCTCGGACTTGCGGAAGTACGGCAGCACCGCTTCATACGACCAGCCGCGGTTGCCGAACTGCGCCCAGGTGTTGTAGTCGAGCGGGTTGCCGCGCACGTACAGCATGCCGTTGATCGAGCTGGATCCGCCCAGCGTTTTCCCGCGCGGGATTGGAATCGAACGACCCTTGACGTTGTCCTCGGGCTCCGTCGCAAAATTCCAGTTGTAGCGCGGGCTGTTCAGCAGCTTGGTGAAGCCGACCGGGATGTTGATCCACATGGACTCGTCCCTCGGGCCGGCTTCCAGCAGCAGCACGCGGGTCGGCGGATTCTCGGTGAGCCGATGTGCCAGGACGCAACCGGCAGAGCCGGCACCGACGATGATGTAGTCGTAGTCAGCCATTGGGTTCCCCCTTCGCTTGCACACTGTCATTGCGACCCTCGCGAATGCAAGGGGAAGCAATCCCGTGGTCCGTGCGCACTTTCCGCGAGCTCGCTTCCCGGATCAGGTCCGGGACTGCTACGCTCCTCGCAATGGCGGAGGGTCAGGGCGACGTCGCGTTTCAATTTCTACAATGTGTTGCGACACGCAGCCGGTGGCACTCCGTGGCCGGAGCAGTGGCGCTCGCCGGAGCCGAAAGCAGCCTACGATGTGATCATCATCGGTGCCGGCGGTCACGGCTTGGCCACCGCCTATTACCTCGCCCGTGAGCATGGAATTAGACGTATTGCCGTCCTGGAGCGCGGGTGGCTTGGCGGCGGCAACACCGGCCGCAACACCACTGTCATTCGCTCCAACTATCTGCGCGACGAAAGCGCCGCGATCTACGAACATGCGCTGAAGCTGTGGGAGACACTGGCGCAGGAGCTGAACTACAACGTGATGTATTCGCCGCGCGGCGTGATGATGCTGGCGCACTCGGTGCACGAGGCGCAGGTGTTCAAGCGTCATGTACATGCCAATCGCCTGAACAGAATCGACAATGAATGGCTGACGCCGCAACAGGCCCAGGCATTCTGTCCCCCGCTGAATATTTCGCCCGATCTGCGCCACCCAATCCTGGGGGCAGCGCTGCAACGCCGCGGCGGCGTGGCGCGGCACGATGCGGTCGCCTGGGGCTACGCCCGGGGCGCCAGCGCGCTTGGAGTCGATATCATCCAGAACTGCGAGGTGACAGGCATCAGCCGCGCCGCATCCGGCGCCGTGAATGCGGTTGAAACGACGCGCGGTCGCATTGCGGCCCGTAAGATTGCTGTTGTGGCAGCAGGTCACACCAGCGTCGTGATGGCGATGGCGGGCGTGCGGATGCCGCTGGAGAGCTACCCGCTGCAGGCGCTGGTATCGGAACCGGTGAAGCCTGTGCTGCCCTGCGTCATCATGTCGAACAGCATCCACGCCTATATTTCGCAGTCGGACAAAGGCGAACTGGTGATCGGCGCCGGCACCGACGCGTACGTCTCCTATAGCCAGGCCGGCGGATTGCACGTGGCCGAGCACACGCTCGAGGCGATCTGCGAATTGTTCCCGAACTTCCGCCGGCTACGCATGCTGCGCAACTGGGGCGGCATCGTCGATGTCACACCGGATCGCTCGCCGATCATCGGGCTTACGCCGGTGCCGGGCTTGTACGTGAATTGCGGCTGGGGCACCGGCGGATTCAAGGCGACACCCGGGTCGGGGCACGTCTTCGCGGCAACGATCGCGCGCGGCGAACCACATCCGATTGCGGCACCATTCGCCCTCGGTCGCTTCGAGACCGGCCGGCTGATCGATGAGGCTGCCGCCGCGGCCGTGGCACACTGATGCTGCTGATCGTCTGTCCCTGGTGTGGCGTCCGCCCCGAGAATGAATTCCGCTATGGCGGGGAGGCACACATCGCTCGGCCGCACAACGCGGCGACACTGGATGACGCGGCGTGGGCTGAGTTCCTGTACATGCGCAGCAATCCGAAGGGACGGCACGCCGAACGCTGGCGCCACATTCACGGCTGCGGCCGGTTCTTCAACTGCCTGCGTGATACGGTCAGCGATCGCATCGAGACCACCTACAAGCCCGGCGAGCCCACGCCACCATGACGCAGCCATTCAGGACCCGTGAAGGTGGCCGCATCGATCGGGAGCGGCCCATCGCATTCGAGTTCGACGGCAGGCGGCTGACCGGCTGTCATGGCGACACGCTCGCCTCTGCTTTGCTGGCCAATGGCGTGCACCTGGTGGCACGCTCGTTCAAGTATCACCGGCCGCGCGGGATCCTGTCCGCAGGCGCGGAAGAACCCAATGCACTGGTGACGATCGATCGCGGCGGCGGACGAATTGCGCCCAACCTAAGGGCGACACAGGTCGAGCTGTATGACGGGATGCGTGCCCGCAGCCAGAACCGGTTTCCGTCATTGTCGTTCGATCTCGGCGCGGTCAACAGCGCGATCTCGCCGTTGCTCTCGGCCGGCTTCTACTACAAGACGTTCATGTGGCCGCGTTCATTCTGGCGGCATGTGTATGAGCCGGCAATTCGCGCGGCGGCCGGTCTCGGTCGGGCGCCGGTGGCAGCGGACCCCGATCGCTATCTGCACCGGTACGCGCACTGCGATGTGCTGATCATCGGCGGCGGCCCGGCGGGACTTGCGGCGGCGCTGGCGGCGACAGCCCGCAAGGCGCGTGTCATGGTGTGCGATGAACAGGCGGAACTCGGCGGGTCGCTGTTGGCGGAGAACAGCAGGATCGAAGGCAGGCCGGCATCCGCATGGTTGGTAGACACGCTGCAAACGCTGCACAACTCAGACGTCATGTTGCTGCCGCGCACGACCGCATTTGGCTGGTCCCCCGACAACATGATCGGCGCGGTGGAGCGTCTCACGGATCATCTGTCAGATCCCGATCCACGTCTGCCACGCGAGCGGCTTTGGCACATTCGCGCGCGCGAGGTGGTTGTAGCCGCCGGCGCAGTGGAACGCCCGCTGGTGTTTGCGGGCAATGATCGTCCCGGTGCCATGCTTGCCGATGCTGCACGTACCTATCTCTTGCGTTACGGTGTGAAGATCGGTTCGCGCATCGTCGTTGCGGCCGAGGATGACAGCGCTTATTCTGCGGCGGTCGAACTGCAGCGGGCAGGAATCACCATTGCTGCGATGGTCGATTGGCGCCCAGAGGCCAGCGATGTAGCGCGCAGCTCCGGGCTACCCATCCTTGTTGCTGCATCAGTTGCGGATACCAGCGGCACTCTGCGCATCAGCCGCGTGGAACTGTCGAACGGCGAGAGGGTCTCGTGCGATGCACTGCTGATGTGCGGCGGGTGGATACCCACCGTGCATCTGTTCGCGCAGTCGCGAGAGAAACTGCAGTTCGATGAGACATTGCAGGCGTTCTTGCCCGTCAGTTGGGCCAAACATGTGCGCTGCGCCGGAGCGTGCAACGGCACGTTCGGTCTCGCCGCCTGCCTGGAGGAGGGCTACGCAGCCGGGGGCGCCCAGAACCAATCTCAGCGTGCCAGTGACCCAGTCGCACGCGCGTCAGTGCCGCCGCTTCCTATGCATAAAGGCATGGCATTCGTCGATTTTCAGAATGACGTGACCACCAAGGATCTTAAGACCGCCACACAGGAGGGGTTTCGGTCTATCGAGCACGTCAAGCGCTACACCACGACAGGGATGGCGACCGACCAGGGGAAACTCGGCAACCTGAATGCGTTGGCGATTGTGGCGGACCTGCTGCACCAGCCGATCCCACGAGTCGGCCATACCACATTCAGGGTGCCGTACACGCCGGTTACCTTCGGCGCACTCGCCGGCAGCGCCCGAGGTGATCTGTTCGAACCAGTGCGGCAGACGCCGATGCACGATCAGGCGACGGCTCTTGGCGCCGTGTTCGAGAATGTCGGTACCTGGCAGCGCGCGCGTTATTTTCCACAGGATGGCGAAGACATGCATCGCGCCGTGGCACGCGAATGCCGCGCGGTGCGCAATGCCGTGGGCGTGTTCGATGCGACGACACTGGGCAAGATCGAGATCACCGGGCCGGATGCGGCGGCGTTCCTCGATCGCATATACACGGGAAGCTTCAGCCGTCTCGTGCCTGGTCGCTGCCGTTACGGATTGCTGCTGACCGAGGCAGGCTATGTCTTGGACGATGGCGTCATCGCACGCCTGGGCCCCGATCGCTTCCACGTCACGACAACCACCGGCGGCGCCGACGGCGTGCTGCATCATATGGAAGACTATCGTCAAACCGAATTCCCTGAGCTTCGCGTCTGGCTGACGTCGGTGACCGAGCAGTGGGCGGTGATTGCGGTGCAAGGCCCGCTGGGCCGCCAGGTGATTGCGCCGCACGTGCAGGATATCGATCTTGCGCCCGGCGCGATGCCACATATGAGCGTGCGCGAGGGACACATCTGCGGCGTTCCCGCGCGTCTGTTCCGTGTCAGCTTCACCGGCGAACTCGGCTACGAGATCAACGTGCCGGCCGATTATGGCGCGATGGTCTGGCAGGCGATTCATGCCGGCAATGTCACCCGTTACGGCACCGAGACCATGCATGTGCTGCGCGCGGAGAAGGGCTACATCGTCATCGGGCAGGAAACGGATGGCACGGTCATTCCGAGTGATCTTGGCCTTGGCTGGACGATTGCTCGCGAGAAGCCGGACTTCGTCGGCAAGCGTTCGCTGACGCGGCCGGACATGCTGCGACACGATCGTAAGCAACTGGTCGGCCTCTTGTCGGCCGACCTGCTGGAGGAAGGTGCGCAGGTCGTCTGCGATAGCGCCAGCGTCGGCCATGTCACATCGGCCTATTGGAGTGAGACACTGCAATCGCCGATTGCGTTGGGATTGGTTGCAGTAGGGCGGTCGCGTATCGGCGAAATGCTCCATGTGCCAATGCCGGATCGTACGATTGCGGTGCGGGTCACCGACCCGGTGTTCTACGACAGGCAAGGTGCGCGGCTGCATGGCTGAGCGCGCGCATCCTCTCGCCGCACTGGCCGCCGCCTCACCGCAGTGCGGTGCGGCGCGACTGACCGCGCTGAACCCATCGGCACGGCTGCTGATCCGCGGCGAGTTGCATGAACTACCGCAACCCGGGCCCTGCCGCACAATACCGGCTGGCGACAATGTTTTGCTGTGGCTTGGTCCCGACGAGTTCCTGCTGGTCGCGCCCGATGAGACGATGCCGGCACTCGACATCTCCGCAGCGACCACCGACATCTCGCATCGCGATGCAGCACTGAGCGTGACCGGTCCGCGCGCAGCCTGGGTCATCAACGCATTCTGCGCACTCGATCTGCACCTCGCTGCCTTCCCGGTCGGCACGTGCACCCGGACGGTATTCGGCAAGGCGGAAATTCTGCTCTGGCGCACCGGTGCGGAGGAGTTTCGCATCGACGTGGCGCGGTCCCTCGCCCCTTATGTCTGGGCCTGTCTTGAGGAGGCGCGACGCGAGTTTCTCGACTGAGGCGGGCCGTTGTGACAGTCTGGCTGGGGAAAAGTCGCCGGAGGAAACCATGGACTTCAAGGGCAAGGTCGCGCTGATCACCGGCGGCGGCAACGGCATCGGCCGAGCAACGGCGCTGGGATTTGCCCGCAACGGTGCGAAGGTGGTCGTGGTTGACCGTGATACCGCCGGCGGCGAAGGCACGGCTGGCATCATCCGCCAGCAGGGCGGCGAGGCAGCCTTCGTCACCGCTGATGTCACCAAGTCAACCGACGTGCAGGCCTATGTGAAGGCGGCGCTCGATGCCTATGGCAGCATCGACTGCTTCCACAACAACGCAGGCATCGAAGGCAGCGTCGCGCCCACTGCCGAATACGACGAAGACATGTTCGACACGGTGATGGCGGTGAACGTGAAGGGCGTGTTCCTCGGCTTGCGTCATGTCCTCCCGGTGATGCTGAAGCAGAAGCACGGCGCGATCGTCAACACGGCCTCTGTTGCGGGCCTGGTGGCGTCGCCAGGGATGCCGGCTTACGTCGCATCGAAGCATGCGGTCATCGGCCTGACCAAGACATCGGCCGGCGAGGTGGCGCGTTCCGGTGTACGGATCAACGCGGTGTGTCCTGGTCCAATCGATACACGCATGATCCACTCGCTGGAATCCATGCTCAATCCAAGCGACCCGAGCAGCGTGGGGGATCGCTACCAGTCCAATATCCCAATCGGCCGCTACGGCACACCGGAGGAGGTGGCCAACCTCGTGCTGTTCCTCTGTTCCGACCTCGCCGGCAATATCACGGGCGCGCAGTATGTGGTGGATGGCGGACGCACTGCGACGGGCGGTGCGGTGACGAACAACTTGGTCCGCTGATTTGCGCGTCTTGGGGACAGGAAGACGACAGCTAACTGGAGAGGCACGATGATAACAGCCATGGTTCTTTATGATCTGCCGGCGCATATCGATCGCGAGGCGTGTCGACAGCATTTTGTGAAGATAGCGCCGGATTTTCTCAATGTGCCCGGGTTTGTGCGCAAGCAGTTCATCTATGGCGTGAGCGGTGGCGTCGCGGGTGGCTCGTATCTCTGGAAGGACCTGGCGTCAGCCAAGGATTTCTACAATGGCCGTTGGCTCGACGGTATTCGTGAGCGCTATGGCTGCGAGCCACGCATCAGTTATTTCGAGACGTTTGCCATCGCCGACCAGGGCACACGGCTCGCCGGCGCGCCAAAGGACTGAAGCGGATGGTTGCGACGGTCCGAACGCCGACGCTGGAGATCGCTTATCTTGAGAGCGGCCCGGCCAATGGTTCGCCAGTGATTCTGCTCCATGGCTGGCCATCCGATCCGCACGATTGGGACGATGTCGCAGCTGTGCTTGCCGACAGTGGCTATCGTGTCCTGGTGCCCTGGTTGCGCGGCTATGGACCCACGCGATTTCTTGACCCATCAACACCACGATCCGGGCAGCAGGCCGCACTTGGTGCGGACGTGCGCGATTTCATGGACGCACTGGGCATCCGGCAGGCGCTGTTGGCGGGCTATGACTGGGGTGGGCGCGGCGCCTGCGTATGCGCGGCCTTATGGCCCGAGCGCGTGAGCGGGCTTGTGTCGATCAACGGCTACAACTTGCAGAACATTCCCCTGGCCGGGCGACCGGGGGCGGCGGCGCAGGAGCATCGCCATTGGTATCAATGGTACTTCCACACCGAGCGCGGCCGCGCCGGCCTGCAACAGAACCGCCGCGACATCGCCCGCCTGCTATGGCGACTGTGGTCGCCGAATTGGCAGTTCGATGAAGCGACGTTCGAGGCGACGGCGCTCAGTTTCGACAATGCGGATTTCGTGGATGTGACGATACAGTCATATCGGCACCGCTACGGGAATGCGCCAGGCGATCCGGCATTGGAACCGCTGGAGCAGCGCCTTGCCGAACAGCCGCCGATCACCGTGCCAGCGATCGTGCTGCACGGCGCCTGCGATGGGGTTGGACCGCCGGAACAGTCGGCATGCCCATGCCCGCCACTTCACCGCACGCTACGAGCGGCGCGTCATTCCGGTCGCCGGCCATTTCCTGTCGCGCGAGACGCCAGATGCGGTGGTGCAGGCCGTGCGTGACCTGCTTGGATAATGACTGATTGAGCGTGCGATTCAGACCTCCGGCGATTCCGCCTCCGGTCATCGCGCGCTCGGGAGGAACCACATGAGCGGCAACAGCGCCTACCTGACCGGTCTTGATAAGAACGAGGCAAACTACACGCCGCTGACGCCGATCACCTTCCTGGAACGTGCCGCCTATGTGCACCCGGACCACGTCTCGGTCATTCACGGCGAGCAGCGATTCACCTGGCGCGAGACCTATGCCCGGTGCCGGCGCCTGGCGTCAGCCCTGTCTCGCCGTGGTATCGGCAAGAACGATACTGTCGCGTTGATGGCGCCCAACATTCCCGCGATGTTCGAGGCACATTTCGGCGTGCCGATGTGCGGCGCCGTGCTGAATACGCTGAACACACGCCTGGACGCCGAGACGATCGCCTTCATGCTACGCCACGGCGGGGCACGAGCGTTGATCACCGATTGCGAGTTTTCCACGACGATCGAGCAGGCATTGACGCTGCTGGAAGACCGGCCGCTGGTGATCGACATCGACGATCCCAGTTTCGACGACGGCAAGGCACTCGGCGAGATTAGTTATGAATCGCTGCTCGCCGAAGGCGATCCGAACTATGCCTGGCAGGGTCCCGCGGACGAATGGGATGCAATCTCCCTGAACTATACCTCCGGCACGACCGGCGATCCGAAGGGGGTCGTCTATCACCATCGCGGCGCATATCTGAACGCCATCAGCAACGTGCTCGACTGGGATATGCCGACGCATGCGGTGTATCTGTGGACGCTGCCGATGTTTCACTGCAACGGCTGGTGCTATCCATGGACGGTGGCCGAACGCGCCGGCACCAGTGTGTGCCTGCGACGTGTCGAGGCGAAGGCGGCGCTCGATGCGATCCGCGAGCATCGCGTGACGCACATGTGCGGCGCACCGATCGTTTATTCCATGTTGATCAACGCGCCGGAGGAGCTACGCCGCGAAATCGATCACCAGATTGCCGGACAGATCGCCGGGGCTGCACCGCCGGCCGCCATCATCGAAGGCGCCGAGAACATCGGTATCGAGCTGACCCATGTCTATGGCCTGACCGAGACCTATGGTCCGGCCTCGGTCTGCGCCAAGCACACCAACTGGAGCGCAATGCCCACCGACAAGCGCGCCGAACGCAACGGGCGCCAGGGTGTACGCGTCCCGATGCAGGAGGCGCTGACGGTACTGAACCCGGAGACGATGGCATCGGTGCCGTGGGATGGCGAAGCGATGGGCGAGATCATGTTTCGCGGCAACATCACGATGAAGGGGTATCTGAAAAACCCGAAGGCAACCGAGGCAGCGTTTGCCGGTGGCTGGTTCCATACCGGCGATCTCGCAGTGATGCAGCCCGACGGCTATGTAAAAATTCGCGACCGCTCCAAGGACATCATCATCTCGGGCGGCGAGAACATCTCGTCCATCGAGGTGGAGGAGACGCTATATCGCCATCCGGCGGTATTGAGCGCCGCCGTCGTAGCGCAACCGGACGAGAAGTGGGGCGAGACACCTTGCGCCTTCATCGAGCTGAAGGCCGGCGCCAACGTGTCGGCGGACGAGCTGCGCTCGTTCTGCCGCGAGCACATGGCACGCTTCAAGGTACCGAAGAACTTCGTGTTTCGCGAGCTGCCGAAGACCTCGACCGGGAAGATCCAGAAGTTCGCGTTGCGCGAGCTGGCGAAGTCGGCGAGCGCGATCGAGTAGCCATCAGCCGGTCCACCCGTTCTCGCAGTCCCTGCGCATCGAACGGTGCGCGCACCTTCGCGTCATTGTCGAAATAGACGAACACGTCGCGGTGTCGCTTTCGGCATTTCCCGCCCACCCGCTCGGCATCCACCGGTTCGCCGCCGGTTGCCCAGCTTACAACCCGCGACGCCCAGGCATCGAGTGCATCGTCGTCATAGCCGCTGGAATACAGTTCCTCCGAACCGTGCAGCCGGCAGTAGACGAAGTCCGAGGTCAGGTCCATCAACAGCGGCCAATCCACCGTGTCGGCGCATACCAGCGCGACATCGTACTTGCGCAGCAGGTCGATGAACGCGCGGTCGCGAAAGCTGTCGTGGCGGATCTCCAGCGCGTGCCGAAGCTTCCGGTTCTTATCGACCTCGAGCCAGGCCGGCGCCTTCAGGCGGTCGTCGTGTTTGCGTCCGAGTATCGCCGCAGCCCGCGTGTCGTGCGGCAGCATCTGCAGGAACGCCTCGATCCTCTCTGAATCGAAGCGGAACTGCGGCGGAAACTGCCACAGGATCGGCCCCAGCTTCGCACCAAGCCGCAACACGCCCGAGGCGACGAAGTTCGCCAGCGGTGTCTCAGCATTGCGCAGCTTCAGCATGTGTGTGAGATAGCGTGATCCCTTGACCGCGTAGACGAAGCCATCAGGCGCGCGGTCCGCCCAGTCGGCGAAGGCATCGGGTCGCTGCATGCCGTAGAACGTGCCGTTGATCTCCAGCGTGTCGAACTGGCGGGTGGCGTGGTCCAGTTCGCGGGCCTGTGGCAACCCTTTTGGATAGAAAACGCCACGCCAGGGCGGATAGGTCCAGCCGGAAATACCGATCCGCACGGTTCCGGTCTGTGTCATGCGCCCGCCTCCCAGGGTACTACACTGCAGGCGGTTCGACGTCTCCCCAGACAATTGGTTCGAGCCGAACCCCTTCAATCCTGCATGATGCAGGCTTGGCGGTATGCTCTGGCTCAGCAGCAGCCGCGGAACCGACCCTTGCCCACGGCATAGCGAGCGGCCTGTCGTTCGCGGAAGAACTCCTCGTAGCTCATGACCGGTTTGTCAGGGTGCGTGGTTCGCGTGTGATTTACGTATGTTTGGTAGTCCGGCACGCCCACCATCAGGCGTGCCGTTTGAGTAACCACCTCGCAGACCAGCCGTATTCTAGCCATCGCCGGCTGCTGCAACACCGCCGCTGATTTCGAACGCCGTGCTGCGTGGATTGTGCAGTGCTTTGATGCAGGCGAACACGCCATAGACAACCATGGCGACGACAATGGCTGCAAACAGCGCGGCCAAGGTGGCATCGACACGGTCGTTGAACACGATCCGGTTCATCTCGGCGAGAGTCTTTGCCGGGGCCAACACCTTACCTTCCGCGGCAGCTCCAGCAAACCGCGCGGCGTGGCTAAGAAAACCGACCGCGGGGTTGGCACTGAACACCTTCTCCAGGCCAGCAGTCACTGTGCAGATCACCAGCCATGCTGCCGGAACGACAGTCACGAAGGCGTAGCGTTGGCGCTTCATCTTGAACAGGATCACTGTGCACAGCGTCAGAGCAATCGCCGCCAGCATCTGATTCGCTGTCCCGAATAGCGGCCACAGCGTCCAAATCCCTCCCAGCGGGTCGATCACCCCCTGGTACAGGAACCAGCCCCACATCATGCAGGCCAGTGCCGAACCGACGACGTTGTTTGTCCAGAACTCGGTCGCCTTGAAAGCTGGCACCACATTGCCGATCAGATCCTGGATCAGGAAGCGGCAAACGCGCGTCCCGGCATCGACGGTCGTGAGAATGAACAGTGCCTCGAACAGGATAGCGAAGTGATACCATACGCCCATCAGTAACTTGCCGCCGAGCATGCCGGAGAGAATGCTGGCCATGCCCACCGCGAGCGTCGGAGCACCACCGGTGCGCGACAGTATGCTGGTCTCGCCAACGTCATGCGCCAGCTGTGTCAGCATGTCCGGTGTCACCACAAAACCCCAACCCGAGACCACCTGAGCGGCGTGCGCCGCATCCGCGCCGATCAGCCCGGCCGCGCTGTTCATGGCGAAATATACGCCAGGATTGATCACAGTTGCGGCGATCATCGCCATGATCGCGACAAACAATTCCATCAGCATCGCGCCGTAGCCTATAAGGCGGATCTGCGTCTCGTTCTCGATCATCTTGGGCGTAGTGCCCGAGGCGATCAGCGCGTGCCAGCCGGAGACGGCTCCACAGGCGATGGTGATGAACAGGAACGGGAACACACCTCCGGCCCAGACCGGCCCGCTTCCGTCGATGAAGCGGGTGATCGGTGCCATCAGCATGACCGGTCTTACCACCATGATCCCCACGGCGAGCAGCAGGATGGTGCCGATCTTGAGGAAGGTCGACAGGTAGTCGCGCGGTGCCAACAGAAGCCAGACCGGCAGAACCGAGGCGACGAAACCGTAGGCGATGATAAGCAACGCAAGCGTTGCCCCACTAAGATCGAACCAGCCTGCCAGCGCCGGTGTCTGCGATACGGTTTGTCCGGCGATCAGCGCGACCAGCAACAACGCGCCGCCGATTGCCGACATTTCGGCGATGCGGCCGGGGCGGATGAAGCGGCTGTACAACCCCATGAACAGCGCAATGGGGATGGTGCAGATGACGGTGAATGTACCCCACGGGCTACCGACCAGGGCCTTGACCACCACGAGCGCCAGAACCGACAGGACGATGACGCATATGAGCAGGATACCAATGCCGGCAATTCCTCCGGCAAGCGGCCCCATTTCACTGCGGACCATGTCTCCCAAAGACCGGCCATCGCGGCGCGTCGACATGAACAGGACCGTCATATCCTGAACCGCTCCGGCGAACACCACACCGGCCAGGATCCACAGTGTGCCGGGCAGATAGCCCATCTGCGCAGCAAGCACCGGCCCGACAAGAGGGCCAGCACCGGCAATGGCGGCGAAGTGGTGACCGAACAGCACGACGCGGTGGGTCGGCACGTAATCGAGGCCATCGTTGCGACGCCATGCGGGCGTCTGACGTGTCGCATCGACACGAAATGCGCGTCTTGTGATGTAGAGCGCATAGAAGCGATAGGCGATGAAATAAATGCACACGGCTGCAACTACCAGCCACGCTGCATTCACCGGCTCCCCTCGTGTCAACGCCACGATGCCAAGGGAGATCGTTCCGAGCAGGATCACTCCTGCCCAGAGCAGCTTATCACGCAAAGACATGTCGCCCCGTCCAGGCCGAAGCAGGCCTACTTATGGTTTTGGCAGTTAATCAGGACAGCGCAAGCGACGCATTGATCTGGATCAAGGTGCAATGCATGGGATCGGCTGACCGATCAGTGCAATGGTAAGCTACTGAGAATCTACCGCAGCGAAGATCGCCCGCCGGTGTCACTAGGACATTTGTACGATGCACCCCTCTAAGATGCCGAATAGGGGAACCGAGTTGCCTCCCAACCGGACAGTTTCTCCACTGCGCGACCGATCCGGCACACCATCGCTTCATCGAATGCCCGCCCGGCGATCTGCACGCCGATTGGCAGTCCATTCGCGCCAAGGCCGGTCGGCACGCTGATGGCTGGATGGCCGGTGACGTTGAAGGGGATGGTCTGGATCGGCGAGGCCGACGACAGCGCATCGGTCGGCTGGTCGAAGCGGGGCGCTGTGCTCAGTGTCGACAGCGTCATCAGCGCGTCGTAGCGCTGCAGCACGGCATTGACCGCATCGGTCAACTCCCGGCGGGCGCGCAGGGCATGGATGAAATCCGGCGCGGTGATCGCCGCTCCGAGGATGAACCGTCCCGCGGTGATCTCGCCGTAGTCAAGGAGCCGTGTCTGCATGTCCGCTTCGTGGATGGCGAACGCCTCCGCCATCATGATCACGCGTCCCGCCGCGGAGAACAGCGCGTAATCGGGCAGTTCGATGTCCTCGACCGCGGCACCCGCCGTACGCAATTGCGCCGCGGTGTGGTCCAGCCCTGCGACGACCTCGGGCGTGGTCGCCGAGGCCTTGGCGAAGAATGCGCGCGGGATGCCGATGCGCAGCCCTGCCACGCCCTTCTCCAGATCAGCGCGATAGTCGGGCACCGGGACATCGGCGCTCGCCGGGTCCTGCGGATCGTGCCCCGCGAGGACCTGCAATGTGATTGCCGCATCTTCCACGCTGCGCGTCAGCGGACCGATATGGTCCAGCGTCCACGACAGAGGGAAGACGCCGCGGCGCGAAACACGTCCATAGGTGGGCTTGATGCCGACGGTGCCGCACCAGGCCGCCGGACCGCGGATCGAGCCGCCGGTGTCGGATCCCATCGCCATGCGCACCATGCGCGCGGCGATTGCTGTGCCGGACCCGGATGACGAGCCGCCGGTGACATGCTCGGGGTTCCACGGATTGCGCGCGGGCGGGAATGGCAGGTCGAAGCTTGGACCGCCGATGGCGAATTCGTGCGTTGCCAGCTTGCCCAGCAAGACACCGCCTGCCTCGCGCAACCGCGCCGCGGCCACGCTGTCCTCCCTTGGCACCACATTCAGACGCAGTTTGGAATGGCAGGTCGTGCGGATGCCGGCGGTGTCGTAGATATCCTTCAGCGCGTACGGAATGCCGTGGAACGGTCCGCGGTCGCGCCCGGCCTTCAGTTCTGTATCGGCGCGACGGGCATCCTCCAGCGCGCGATCCTCGGTCACCAGCACGAAGGCATGCAGCGCACCATCGCGCTGCGCAACACGCCCAAGCGCATCCCGCGCCAGCGCTTCGGCGGTGATCGACCCAGAGCGCAGCAGCCGGCCCATCTCGGCAATCGACAGATCCTGCGTGTCCATCATCGCTCTCCCGCCCTGAACACGTTCGAGGGCTCATGCTCTGGTCCGTAGCGCCCGTGCAGCAGTGCGATCTGCTCACGCAGGTCGGCATAGGCGGCCAGCACGGCCGCCCGACGTTGCGGTGGCACGGCGATGCCGGCACGGGCCATCAGACAGTCGAACTCCGCGGCCAATGCGTCAGGGGAGGGAACTTCCGGCATCTCTGCTCCTGTCGGCTCAGTGCGCGCCGATTATGCACGGACCCGCCAGGCCGGCTACACTGCGCGGCCTGGGAGGCGTGCAATGCGGACGCAGGTTGGCATAGTTGGTGCGGGGCCGGCGGGGCTCCTGCTGTCGCATCTGCTGCATCTGCAAGGCATCGAGTTCGATCGTGCTGGAGGCGCGTTCCCGCGATTATGTCGAAAACCGCATCCGCGCCGGGGTCCTCGAATTCGGCACCGAGCAACTGTTGAATGACTCGGGCGTGGGCGAACGCATGCGGTGCGAGGGGTTGCTGCATCCCGGCGTGGTCATGCGTTTCAATTGCGCCGATCATCGTATCGACTTCGCCGATCTGGTCGGCAAGCACGTCATGGTCTACAGCCAGCACAAGGTCGTGCAGGATCTCATTGCGGCGCGCCTGGGCGCAGCCGGGCAGATCGTGTTCCAGGCTGAGGATGTCAGCGTGCACGATTTTCAGGCTGGACGGCCGCGTATCCGCTATCACCACGGCGGCGCCGTGCAGCAGATTGACTGCGACATTATCGCTGGCTGCGATGGCTTCCATGGCGTGTGCCGTGCATCGGTTCCAGTCGACGCGCTGCAGGTGTTCGAACGTGAATATCCGTTCGGCTGGCTTGGAATCCTCGCCGAGACGCC
This sequence comes from uncultured Alphaproteobacteria bacterium, assembly GCA_963850535.1. Taxonomy (GTDB): domain Bacteria; phylum Pseudomonadota; class Alphaproteobacteria; order Acetobacterales; family Acetobacteraceae; genus JAMXLO01. The sequence continues at coordinate 176,431 of CAWKMC010000016.1, forward strand.
ACCTGCGACGGAAGAGAACGTCTATGTCAGCCATGAGCGCGGCTTCGCGTTGCTGGCGATGCGCTCGCCGACACTGAGCCGGCTCTATCTGCAATGCGGACCGGACGAGGACCTGGCGCAATGGTCGGATGACCGCATCTGGTCAGAGCTGCAGACGCGTGCGGCACGTGATGATTTCCGTCTTGCCGAAGGACCCATACTGCAGCGCGGCATCACACCGATGCGCAGCTTCGTGATCGAGCCGATGCAATGCGGGCGGCTATATCTCGCCGGCGATGCCGCGCATATCGTGCCGCCGACCGGTGCCAAGGGTCTGAACCTTGCGGCGGCTGATGTCGCGGTGCTGACGCAGGCGATCGTGGCGTTCTACCGGGAGGGCTCGCGCGACCGCCTGGACGCTTATTCGAGCACGTGTCTGAAGCGCATCTGGAAAGTGCAGCGCTTCTCATGGTGGATGACGACGCTGCTGCATCGCTTCTTCGATCATACGCCGTTCGAACAGCAGATGCAGGCGGCCGAATTGGATTACGTGTTCAGCTCGCGCGCAGCATCATTGGCGCTTGCCGAGAACTATGTGGGTTTACCGTTGCCAGTATAGGGGAAGCAACATGATCCAGGGTGTACACCGCTATCCGCCGATGGAGCGGGTGATCTATGGGATCCCGCTGGCCGAGGCACTGGCGCAGGAAGTCGAGCGGGTAGGCGCCAATGCCGTCTATGTCCTATCGAGCGGCACGCTCGCGCGACAGACCGACGTGGTCGATCGGGTGCGCGGCGTGCTGGGCAACAAGTTTGCCGGTCTTTGTGCCAAGGTCGGCGCGCACACACCGCGGATCGATGTCGTGGCCGCCGCCAACGCTGCACGCGAAGTGAGAGCGGATGCGCTGCTGACGGTCGGGGGAGGCTCGGTCACCGATGCCGCCAAGATGGTCGGCCTGTGCCTCGGCAACGATGTGACCGACCCGGCGCAGCTCGACAATTTCCGCGCGGTCATCCGTAGTGATGGGCGCACCGAGCGCCCGCCGGTGAAACCACCGGCCGTGCGGTCGATCGCGGTGCCCACCACGCTGTCCGCCGGCGAATTCAATTCCCCCGCCGGCTGCACGGACACGGTGCGGCAGGTGAAGGAGAGCTATCTGCATCCGCTGATGATGCCGCGCAGCGTGATCCTTGATCCGGACGCGACTGTCCACACACCGGAGTGGCTGTTCCTGTCCACCGGCATTCGTGCAGTCGATCACGCGGTGGAGGATATCTGCTCGATCAACCCGCAGCCGCTATCCGACGGCATGTCGCTGCATGCCCTGCGGCTGCTCAGCCGCGGACTGCGTGCGGTGAAGGCCGATCCCGGCGACCTGGAGGCGCGGCTCGACTGCCAGCTTGGTTCGTGGATGTCGATCATGGGCTCACAGAACGGCGTGCAGAAGGGCGCCAGTCATGGGATCGGGCATGTCCTCGGGGGCACCGCCGGGGTTCCGCACGGCTATACATCATGCGTGATGCTGCCCCCGGTGCTTCGCTTCAACGAGCCTGTGAATGCCGAGCGTCAAGCGTGGGTGGCCGATGCGCTGGGTCGTCCAGGCGAAAAGGCTGCCGATGCCGTGGCTGCACTGGTCGCCGACCTGGGCCTGCCCGGCACTCTGCGCGATGTCGGGGTCAAGCCGAAGCAGCTCGACCGGATCGCCGCGGAGTTGATGCACGATCGCTGGGTGCACACGAACCCGCGCAAGATCGCGGGGTCAGCCGATGTCCGTGCGTTGCTCGACGCGGCCTGGTAAGGTGGTCAGTCCGCCATCAGCTCGCTGAGCAGGTTCAGCAGCTCTTCGCGGCGGAACGGTTTGCGCAGAATCGACACGTTCGGATTGTCATGGAACTTGGCGACGCCCTCGGCCAGTCGCAGATAGGATTCGCTGAAGCCCGAGGTGAGGACGACCTTGACCGGGATGCCGGTCAGCAGAATCTCGTTCAACACGTCGATGCCGTCCTTTTCGGGCATGATCATGTCGAGCATCAGAATGTCGGGTTTGAAGGCGATAAACGTCTCGGTCGCCTCTGCGGAATTGTTCAGCGACCGAGTGTCCAGCCCGAGCTGGCGCGCGATCATCTCGACCACCTTGGTGATCCCGGTCTGATCGTCGATCACCAGCAGCTTCTTCGCCATTGGAGCTCTCCGCAACTGTGAGGCCGCTCCTCCGCGGCCAAGTTAACAGCAGCCCGTAACCCATACTCCCCTACAAACGATCAAAATGCAGCAAAAACTTTGCGAGCCTGAAATTGGCACTTCGGCGCGCCCCGGTAACATGAACTGATAACGCCGCTGATTGCAACGACGAATGAATCCCGGCTGCTGTCAAGTAACGCTGCCCCTCGCACTCATCGGGGAAAGCTCGATGCGCCGCGGATTCATCCCGACCACTTCACTCACTTATGAGAGAAACGAATACCCGCGGTAGCCAGAGCCGAGGCAGGTGTCGACAGGTCATTAGCTTCTCTTTACCGATCCTTTCCCATCAGGTGATCTGTTGCAGGCTTTGCAAGAGCAAAGCCAAGCGCATAATGCCGTCCAGTGCGTTCGCCGTCGTCCCGCCGCCCGAGTTGGAACGTCTGCAGATCCAGTTCATGGCGGCTGTGGAACAGTGTGCAATTCTGCTGCTCGACCCGGACGGCCGCATCCTCTCGTGGAATCGTGGTGCTGAGATCATCACGGGCTGGCAGGCCGATCAGGTCACCGGCCGACACTATTCTTGCCTGTTTCCTTCGACAGATACCGAAGCTGGGGAGCCCCAAAGGGCGCTGGAGGCCGCTGCGGCGGTTGGCCGCTTCGAGGAGATTAGCGACCAGGTCAGGAAGGATGGATCGCGCTTCCGCGCCGTGACAGTCGTGACGGCCATCCGAGCCTCCGACGGCAGCTTGCAGGGATTCGGCGCGATCATCCGCGACATCACCGCGCAGACTGCGACGGAATCCATCGCGAAGGTTAATGAAGCCAGGCTGCGCAGCCTGATCGAAACGGTGCTGGACACCGTCGTCGACGGCCTGGTTACAATCGATCGCAACGGTGTCATCCAGTCGTTCAACAAGGCCTGCGTCGGCCTGTTCGGCTACGCGACGGATGAGGTCATCGGCCAGAACGTCAAGATCCTGATGCCGGAGCCCTACCACAGCGAGCACGACGGCTACATCGCGGCTTACCTCGAGACGGGTGTCCCCAAGATCATCGGCATCGGGCGGGAAGTGATGGGGCGTCGCAAGGACGGATCGACCTTCCCGATGGAGTTGGCCGTCGGCACGTCGCCTGCTGCCGGCAATCATGCATTCGTGGGCATAATCCGTGATCTCGCTGAAAGACACGAAGCCGAACGGCAGCGCGAGCAGTTGAGGCAAGCGCAGAAGATGGAAGCCGTAGGCCAGCTTACCGGCGGCCTCGCGCACGACTTCAACAATTTGCTGGCTATCATCATCGGCAATCTTGACATGCTGCGCGAGGTGCGGGCCGATGATCCGGTGACCAATGAACTGGTACGGGATGCGCTGGAATCGGCGCTGCGTGGGGCAGACCTGACCCGACGCCTGCTGGCATTCGCACGGCGGCAACCGCTGAAGCCTGAGCGGGTCGAGATCAACGATGTCATCAGCGCAATTGTACACCTGCTGACCCGTACACTGGGCGAGAACATCTCGATCGAGATGTCGCTTGCGCCCAACGTCTGGCCGGTGCAGGTCGACCGTGCGCAATTCGAGGCGGTGATCGCGAACCTTGCCACCAATGCGCGCGATGCCATGCCACGCGGGGGCGCGCTGCTGATCGATACGCGGAACGGCCATCTCGACGCCGCCTATGCCGCGGCCCACAGTGACGTGACACCTGGCGACTACGTGGTCGTCGAGGTGAGTGACTCAGGAACGGGCATGCCGCCGGACGTTCTCTCACGCATCTTTGAACCGTTCTTTACGACCAAGGAACAAGGCAAAGGCACCGGTCTGGGCCTGTCGATGGTGTTCGGCTTCATGAAGCAGTCGGGTGGCCACGTCACCGTGTACAGCGAACTCGGCAAGGGAACGACATTTCGACTATATCTCCCCCGGTTACAGGAGAAGGCCGCGGCGCAGGAAGAGCGGTCGGAACAAGGCGCATCTCCCGGCGGCAGCGAGACTATTCTCGTCGTCGAGGACAATGCCGGCCTCCGCAAGATTGTGATGCGGCAACTGCGCGATGCCGGCTATCGCGTGCTGGAAGCGGCCGATGCAGAGGCCGCGATGGAGATCATCGACTCGTCCGAACCGATTGATCTGCTGCTGACCGACATCGTGATGCCGGGCGCAATGGATGGGCGGGACCTTGCGCGCGTCGCCGTGGCGCGGCGGCCCGATGTTCGCACGCTGCTAACCTCCGGCTTCCCCGATGCTCGCTGGAACGCGTCCGGATCGCTTACCGAGGCGCGTCTGCTGAGCAAGCCATATCGGAAGGAAGAGCTGCGCCGGGTGGTTCGCGAGGTTCTCGACGAACCTCGATAGTCGCGGATGCGCTGTCGTGTTAACGCATCACACCATCCAGGCGGGAGGCAAAGTGTGATGAGCGACAGCGGTACAGTGCGAGTTCTCGGGATCGCGGGCAGCCTGCGGCAAGGGTCGTTCAACCGGGCCTTGCTGCGGCTGGTGCAGGAAATGGCGCCATCGGGCATGGCGATCGAGAGCTTCGATATCACCCCGATCCAGCCCTACAACGAAGATGTGCGGCAGCAAGGGTTTCCGAAGCCGGTTGAGGATCTGCGTGCACGGATCAAGGCAGCCGACGGCCTGCTGTTTGTGACGCCGGAATACAACTACTCGATCCCGGGCGTGCTGAAGAACGCGATCGACTGGGCATCGCGGCCGCCGGAGCAGCCGTTCGACGGCAAGCCGATCGGGATCATGGGTGCGAGCGCGGGCGTCCTTGGCGGCGCGCGGGCCCAATATCACCTGCGCCAGTGCTTCGTCTTCCTGAACGGGCTGGTGATGAACCGCCCGGAAGTGATGATCCCGTCGGCCCAGACGAAGTTCGACGAAAATGGCAGGATATCGGACCAGGCCACGCTGGACTTCATCAACGCGCACCTGACCGCATTGAAGGCATGGGTGTTGCGGATGCGGTAGCGATCAGTTGCCTACAAGCGCGGGACAACGGCAGTGGCTTCGATCTCGACCAATGCCTGCTGTTCCACCAGCTCCGAGACGCCGATCACCGACATCGTCGGAAAATGCCTGCCCAAAATGGCGCGGTAGGCGGCCCCAACTTCGGACAGCGATGCGCGGTAGGTGCTCAGGTCAGTCACATACCAGGTGAGCCGGACGATATGCTGTGGCCTTGCTCCCGCTTCGGCGAGCAGGGTCACGATGTTGGCCAAAGCCTGCCTGACCTGGGCCGCCAACCCTTCTGCGAAACGGCCTTCAGTATCCCAGCCGATCTGGCCGGCGAGGAATATCGTCTCGCCGGCGGCCACGATGCCATTCGCATAGCCGCGCGGGCGCGGCCAGGACGGCGGCTGCAGGATCCGACGTCCAGCTTCCTTTGAGTCGCTCATTCAATCGCCCCTGAAGTCAGGCCGCCGCTTGGCGGCGAAAGCCTCGAACGCGCGGCGGAAATCCTCAGTTGCCATACAGATCGCCTGCGCCTGCGCCTCCGCCTCGAGGGCGCCCTCGATGTCCATGCTCCATTCGCGATGCAGCATCGTCTTGGTGATGCCGTGCGCGAATGTCGGACCGTCGGCGAGCTGCATCGCCATCGCTTGTGCTGCCGCAAGCACCTGCCCAGGCGGATGCAGCGCGTTGAAGAAGCCCCAGCGTTCGCCTTCCTCACCGGTCATGGCGCGCCCCGTGTAGAGCAGTTCTGCGGTGCGTCCTTGGCCGATGATACGGGGCAGAATGGCGCAGGCGCCCATGTCGCATCCCGCCAATCCGACGCGGGTGAACAGGAACGCTGTGCGGCTGTCTGCGGTGCCGTAGCGGAGGTCCGCTGCCATTGCCAGGATCGCACCAGCGCCTGCGCATACGCCTTCGACGGCAGCAATGATCGGCTGCGGACAGAGGCGCATCGCCTTTACGACATCACCGGTCATCCTGGTGAAGGCGAGCAGTTCCGGCATCTTCATCTTGGTCAGTGGCTCGATGATCTCGAATACATCGCCACCGGAGCAGAAGTTGCCGCCTGCGCCGGTGATGACGACTGCCTTGATGGTGGGTTCGAGCGCCAGTGCACGGAACGTGTCGCGCAGTTCAGCGTAGGAATCGAAGGTGAGCGGATTCTTCCGCTCCGGTCGGTTCAGTATGATCGTTGCGACCTTGCCGGCGACGGCCCAATCGAAATGCCTGGGTGGCTGCATCGACATCTCACACCTCTCCGCAAGCGACCGCGATTGCCTGGCCGGTGATCGCGCTTGCACCTGGTTGGCATAGAAATGCGACTGCTTCGGCGACTTCCTCCGGCTGCACCAGCCGACCAGCCGGATTGGTGGCTGCCAGAGCCTCACGTGCATCCTCGACCGAGCGGCCAGTGTTTTCTGCGATGTTCGCCGAAGCACGCGCGACAAGGTCGGTATCGGTGAAACCAGGGCAAATCGCGTTCACTGTGATGCCTTCCCTCACCGTTTCCAGGGCAAGCGCGCGGGTGAACCCGACCAGTGCGTGCTTCGCCGCGACATAGGCGGTGACATAGGGATAGCCCTTTAGGCCTGCCGTGCTGGCGATATTGATGATGCGACCGAAACCGCGGGACCGCATCCCAGGGAGTACCTCCTGACAGGCTGTGACGGCACCCAGCAGATTGACGTCCAGCATTGACTGGAAATCGGCCAGGTCGTGCTTGGCAAACGGCTTCGACAGAGCCCCGCCGGCATTGTTCACCAAGATGTCGCAAGCGCCCAACGTGGCGATGGTGCCACGCAGTGCGGACTGGTCCGTGATGTCAGCAATTGCATAGCGAGCACCCAGTTCGCTGGCCGTGCGCTGCAAAGCCGTGGCGTCGCGTCCGATCAACTTGATCGCCGCACCGTCGGCCGCCAGCCGGTGCGCGATTGCCAGACCAATTCCCTTGGCGCCGCCGGTGATCAGTGCACAGAGTGTCATATCACAGCCGAGTAGTCGGTATCGGCGCGTCGCACCAGACGCTCGATCTGTGCCTTGCCGGCCAAATACTGCTGAGGCCACCACTGATCGACGTAGCCGAGCATGGCGGCGGCGCGCAAAGCAAAATGCGGATCGGCCAGGTGCGGACGCGCCAGAGCGCACAGATCGGCGCGGCACGCCGCGATGATCGAGTTGAGGTGGTCGTATTCGGTGATGTTGCCCACCGCCATCGTGGAGATACCGACCTCATTGCGAACGCGATCGGCGAATGGTGTCTGGAACATCCGTCCATACACCGGCTGCGCACGGATCGAGGTCTGACCAGCCGACACATCCATCAGGTCGACGCCGGCCTCCTTGAACGCGCGTGCGATCTCGACCGCATCGTCGCCGGTGATGCCGCCTTCCACCCAATCGGTCGCGGAGATGCGCACCGACATCGGCTTCTCCGTCGGCCACACCGAACGCATCGCGGTGAACACTTCCAGCGGAAAACGCAGGCGATTGTCGAGCGGTCCGCCATAGCTATCCGTCCGCTGATTGGTCAGCGGCGAGATGAAGGAGGACAGCAGATAGCCATGCGCAGCATGCAGTTCCAGCATGTCGAACCCGGCCTGTATTCCATACTGCGTCGCTTTCACGAAAGCGTCCCGCGCCGCGTCCATATCAGCGCGCGTCATCTCACGCGGAATTTGATTGCGCGCACTCCAGGCTGTCGGTGAGGGCGCGATGAGCTCCCAGTTCCCATCGGGCAGCGGTGCATCCATCTCTTCCCAGCCAAGTTGGGTCGAACCTTTGGGACCGGAGTGCCCAAGCTGCAGACAGAGTTTCGCGCCCGAGTTCGCGTGCACGAAGTCGACAATGCGCGCCCAAAAGCGCGCCTGCTCTTCTGACCAAAGTCCGGCGCAGCCAGGCGTGATGCGACCCTGTGGCGTGACGCAGACCATTTCGGTGAACACAAGGCCAGCGCCCCCCAGAGCGCGGGCGCCGAGATGCACGAGGTGGAAGTCGTTGGGCATGCCACCGCGCGCGCTATAGGTCGCCATGGGAGAAACCACGATGCGGTTGGCAAGCTGCATGTCACGCAGCTGGAATGGCAGAAACATCGGCGGTACGGGACGGTTGGCTGGATGTCCGGCGCGTGCCGCCAGCCAGCGTTCCATGCCTTCCAGCCAGGGGCGGTCGCGCAGCCGCAGGTTCTCGTGACTGATGCGCTGGCTGCGCGTCAGCAAGGAGTAAGCGAACTGCTCCGGCTCGAGATGAACGTAACGCGCTACGTTCTCGAACCATTCGGTTGAGTTCCTGGCAGCCGATTGAACGCGTAATACCTCCAGCTTGCGCTCGGCCTCGTAGGCCGCGAGTGCCGACGGCACATCGCTCTCGTGCTTGTCGAACGCGCGGGCCAGCGCGATTGCGTCTTCCAGCGCCAGCTTGGTGCCGGAGCCGATGGAGAAATGCGCCGAATGCGCCGCATCACCCATCAGCACCACGTTGTCCATCACCCAGTGCTCATTGGCCACGCGAGGAAAGTTGAGCCATTGCGATCCGCGCAGGTGGCTCATGTTCGCCAGCAGGCGATGTCCTTCCAGCCAGGGTGCGAATAGCTGCTCGCAGAAGTCGATCGTACCGGTTGAATCGAGTTGATCCAGACCTGCCGCGCGCCAATTCGTCTCCGTCGTCTCGACGATGAATGTCGACGTGTCGCGATTGAAGCGATAGGCGTGCGCCTGGAACCAGCCGAATTCGGTCTCGACAAAGATGAAAGTGAAAGCCTGAAAGGTCCGGTGTGTACCCAGCCAGACGAACTTGTTCTTTCTTATATCAACTTGCGGCTGGAAGTGGGCGGCGTGACGGGTACGAATTCGGCTGTTGATCCCATCCGCTGCTACAATGAGATCAGCACCAGGAAAACCCGCGGTGTCAGTCACCTCATGCTCAAACACAAGCTCAACGCCCAGTGCAGCGGCACGGTATTGCAGGATGTTCAACAAGTGCTTGCGTTCGATGCCGCAGAAGCCATGGCCGCCCGAGGTGATCACGCGGCCCTTGAAATGAATGTCGATATTGTCCCAGTGCGCGAAACTGTCGAGGATTTCCCGCTTCGATTGAGGATCGGCACCTTCCAGGTTGCGCAAGGTCTCGTCGGAGAACACGACCCCCCAGCCAAAGGTATCGTAAGGCCGGTTGCGCTCGACCACAGTGATCTGGTGCGACGGATCGCGCCGCTTCATCTGGATCGCGAAGTATAGACCAGCCGGGCCGCCGCCGGCGCAAACGATCCGCATAAGTGACATTACTCTCCGGTTGGTATCTTATAGCCGCCTCGATTCTCGACGGGCAAGCCAGAGGTGGAGGGCGGCAATGCTGGGACCATCGGCGCATGTCGATACATTCGCGCGCGACCGGCTGCCGCCGCCGGACGAATGGCCGGACCTGCGGCTGGATGGCTTCGATTATCCCAACCGCCTGAACGTGGGTGTGGAACTCACCGATGCGATGGTGCGCAAAGGGTTTGGAGATCATACCGCGCTGATCGGCAATGGGCGCCGGCGCACCTACAAGGAACTGACCGACTGGAGCAACCGGATCGCGCACGCGCTGGTCGAGGATTATGGGGTCAAGCCCGGCAATCGCATCCTGATCCGGTCTGCCAATAACCCAGCGATGGTTGCCTGTTGGCTGGCTGCCACCAAGGCGGGTGCCGTCGTGGTCAACACCATGCCGATGCTGCGCGCTCTCGAGCTGACCAAGATTGTTGACAAGGCTGAAGTGTCCTTGGCGCTGTGCGATACGCGGCTGATGGACGAACTCGTGCTCTGTGCCAAAGACAGCAGATATCTGAAGGCTGTCGTCGGGTTTGACGGGACCGCGAACCACGATGCGGAACTCGACCGCATCGCGCTCAGCAAATCGGTGCGGTTTTCGGCCCTGGAGACCGGGCGCGACGATGTGGCGCTGCTCGGGTTCACCTCTGGAACCACGGGTGAACCGAAGGCGACCATGCATTTCCATCGCGACCTGCTGATCATCGCCGATGGTTATGCGAGGGAAGTGTTGCAGGTGACACCTGACGACGTGTTTGTCGGCTCGCCACCACTCGCGTTCACCTTCGGTCTTGGCGGTTTGGCGATCTTTCCGCTGCGCTTCGGTGCGGCCGCGACGCTGCTGGAGAATGCCTCGCCCGCCAACATGATCGAGATCATCCAGACCTACCAGGCGACGATCAGTATCACCGCGCCGACAGCCTATCGGGCAATGCTGCGAGCGATGGACGAAGGCGCCGATCTGTCATCGCTGCGCGCGGCGGTGTCCGCTGGCGAGACGTTGCCAGGACCGGTATTCGAAGAATGGGTGCGCAATACGGGCAAGCCAATCCTGGACGGCATCGGCACCACGGAGATGCTGCATATCTTCATTACCAACCGATTCGGCGACGCACACCCGGGTACAACGGGACGACCGGTGAGCGGGTATGAGGCTCGAATTGTCAGCGATGACATGCAGGAACTGGGGCGCGGCGAGGTTGGGCGGTTGGCAGTGCGCGGACCCACCGGCTGTCGCTATCTCGCCGATGAACGTCAGAAGAGCTACGTGCGCGACGGCTGGAACATCACCGGCGACACATTCATGCAGGATGAAGCGGGCTATTTCCATTTCATGGCCCGCTCGGACGACATGATTATCTCTGCCGGCTATAATATCGCAGGCCCTGAGGTCGAAGCCGCGCTGTTGACCTGCCCTGACGTGGTTGAATGCGCGGTGATCGGTGCGCCCGATGCCGAGCGCGGGCAAGTTGTGCAGGCACACATCGTATTGGCCGAAGGGGTTGAACCGGACGATGCAACGCAATTGCGATTGCAAGACTACGTCAAGGCGACGATTGCACCCTACAAGTATCCACGTTCGGTGAAGTTCGTGGAGGCTCTGCCGAAGACGCAGACGGGAAAGATCCAGCGCTTCCGGTTACGCTCTCAGCCGTAACGGGGTCACCACCGCCGTTCTTGCAGAATGTTGTCCAGTCGCTCGACCGTTCGTCGCAGATCGTGCGCGCTTCGCTCATCGTCCGCGATCGCATCAGTCACGATCGGTGCTGCCCCGTCCTGTGGAGCGTAACCGATGGTCTGCTTGGTCGTTTCGACGTCCCAGCGCATGCCAGGGTTCTCGCTCATCAGGTTGAGCACGGCGAAGCCAACTCCGTCCGCCAGTACGGCCCGCTCCATGGCGTGACAGAGGTCGCGGTTGGACAGCCACATCGCCTGACCCCAGCTGCTCCAGCCCATATGCGTCCCTGGCCGGTTGTCACCGCGCTGTGCATAGCCGATGCGGAAGCAGATCACCGATGTTCCGCATCGCAGGTGCAGCGCCCGTCCCATTCGCTCGCCAATCAGTTTCGAAACCCCGTATGGGTTGATCGGATACGGTTCCATGTCGGTGGTCAGCGGAGCCGTGCCAGGCCGGTGGCCCGCCATTACCCAGTTAGAGCTGGCGAAAACGACGCGCCGCACATTATGACGAGCCACGGCCTCGTAGACGTTCGCCGTCAGATCGATATTCAGGCGCTGCACGGATGCCCAGCTCGCTTGCGGGCTCGGGTCGCCCGCGAGATGGATCACCGTGTCTACACCGGCGAACTGTCGCGCCCAGCTATCATCCCATTCCGCCAGATCAGCCACCACGATCATGCCGTCGTGGCGCGGGTGGGCGTCCAACGCCCGCACGGTCCAACCCAACCCAGAAAAATGCGCACGCAGCTTTGTGCCGATGTTTCCGGCAGCGCCAGTGATCAGTACCGATTTGCTCATGGCCAATCCGCTGCCTCCGAATGAACCTCACCGTCCCGCGGTTCACGACGCTTTGCAGGCGCACGAGGCAGATCAATGATAGGCTGGGCCGAAGCCATAACAAGCGTCGTGTCGTAGTACGGATCATGCTGCCGGCGGAACGCATCGTGACCGATCTGCGCAAGTTCATCGAATGCTGTCAGGCACAGTTCCTGGGCATCGGGAAAGCTCTTATGGCTGAAGGACCCGACCACGCGCTGGTACTGTCTGGGCGGTTCAGCTCATAGCCATGTGCGATAGTAGCGTCCATTGCGGCACGCAGTCGCCATCGGTCCAATTCTGCCGGGATCGCCGGCCATAAGTACTTTGGCGAGAGCTCCGACCAGGCGGCACCGAGTTGATCGCGCCAGAGCGGGGCGAAGCCTGCGTCATGGCAGCACAGGCGCAGACAGCCATGGGCCAGGAAGGCTTCCGCTCCCACGAACAGCTGCGGCAGAGGCAACTCCGAGAGGATGTAGATGCTGACGTGTACACCGACCTTCTGCCGGACGATCCAGTCGAAGGCGAAGCTGTTCATAATCGAGACTAACATCAGGGCGGCAGTATTGGTCCGCTGCTTAGGCGCACGCTCGACGCTTATCGCATGGCCACACAGCACGCCGGTGGAAGCATAGTGGCGATCGACGTCCGTTCGTCGGTCGATCTGGCGATCTAGCGATCTCGCGACAGGCCGCTCGGTAATAGCGGCTTGCTTCCGGGGATTTGTTGGCCAAAGAGCTCACGTTGATAGCAAAGCGAGGCAGCGTGCCCCAGCGATCGCGGAACTGGTGGATCGTCTTCCTCATGCAGGACGAAGTAACCGGAGGCCGCCGGACCTGCGCAACGCAGATCACCCACCGGCTCGAAGCTGGCTGCATCGTCAGTCATGTGGAGTTCGCGGCTGAGCGCGATCCCGAGATCCTGGGTCCGCCTCTTGCCAGGAAACATCCTTCGCGCAACCGTCACATCCGCGTTGTCGCGCAACTCCAGAAAGGTGCTGTGACGCCCTCCCGACGCTTCGATGAAGTCCCGACTATATGAGAGCAGCCGATCGCCCGTGACGCAACACAGGCGAAGCAAGAGTGCGTCCCCAGGGGCGCCACCTCTATGACGTCGCAGGCAAGTCCGCGTGCATGCACGCGACTCCCAACGCTGAAAGCCTCGCCCATACCAACTCCACCGGCTCGCGGTGAAGCGGGACCTTGGCGATCAACGGTTAATCAAACCGAAACGGCCGAGCTACGTCAGATCCTGTAGCGGTCGTTGTAGCGCTTGAGAAATGCCCGGACCCGATCGGTTGTCGGGGAGAACAGAAGTTGATCGGGCTTGCCCTGTTCTACGATAACGCCGCCGTCCATGAACACGATGCGTTCGGCGATGTCGCGGGCGAAGCTCATCTCGTGCGTGACCACCACCATGGTCATCCCGGCCCGCGCCAACTGCTGCATCGCTGCCAAGACTTCGCCCACCAGTTCAGGATCGAGTGCCGAAGTCACTTCGTCGAACAGCATGATCTTCGGGTCCATCGCCAGGGCGCGCGCGATAGCGACCCGTTGCTGTTGCCCACCCGACAGTCGCGCCGGATACTCCGCCACTTTGTCGGATAGACCGACCATGGCGAGCAGCTCCCGTGCCCGTTCTTCGGCACGGGCGCGTGGCACACCCTTCACCCGGATCGGTGCGGCTGTGATGTTGTGCAGCACCGTCATGTGCGGAAACAGGTTGTAACTCTGGAAGACCATGCCGATGTGCTCGCGTGCGGCAGCGATCTCTCGCTCGGACATGCGCTGGCGTTGCCTGGTGGTTGGATCCAGCCGATAGCCGATCGGCTCGCCATCGATGACGATGATTCCCTGCTCGTAGTCCTCCAACATGTTGATACAGCGCAGCAGCGTCGTCTTGCCCGAGCCGCTTGGTCCGATCACCACCACGACCTCGCCAGAACTCACCGATAGCGAGATGTTGCGCAGCACCTCCAGGGGGCCGAAGCGCTTGGAAACCCCATCCATCGCCAGCATTGGCCGCCGCACCACGGGGGCTTGCGGCTCAGTGACCCTGGAGGACACGTCGCTCGAGATGTCGACCATACAGCGCCAGTGTGTAGCAGATGCAGAAATAGACCACCGCCGCACCCAGGAAGATCTGGAATGGCGCCAGTGTTCGCTCGACGATCTCGCGGCTTGCCATCGTCAGCTCCCAGAGCCCGACGATGGAAACCAGTGACGTCGCCTTCACCAGGTTGGCGCACAGGCTGACAAACGGCGGCGAGGCCAGCCGAAGCGCCTGGGGAAAAATCACGATCTGCAGCATCAATCGCCGTGTCATACCGAGACTGCGCGCGGCGTCCCATTGCGCGCGCGGCAACGACAGGATGCCAGCGCGAAATACTTCGCTCATGAACGCCGCGTAGTACAGGGCGAATACCACCACCACACCCCAGAACGGCGGCAGGTCGATGCCGGTGAGCGGCAGCAGGTAATACGTGAAGGTCAGCAGCACGAGCAGTGGGATGCCGCGAATCAGGAACAGATAGGCCACCACGATGGATCTGACCGCCCGGTTGCCGAAGACCTGCGCCAGAGCAAGCACCATCCCGCAGATCGTCGCCGGAACCACAGAAACGGCCGCCATCAGCAGCGTCATGCCGGCGCCGCGCAGCAAGTACCAGTAGCCATGCAGCAGCGGCGCGAACTCCTTCATTGGGCGAACGCGAGCTTATGTTCGAAGAGCTTTCCGGCAAGACTGACGGTTGAGGTAAGCGCGAGGTAAATAACCGCCACTCCGAGGAAGACATCGTATGTGTTGGCCGAGGACTTAACCCAGACCTGTGCCACCTTCATAACGTCCATGACCGCGATGGCGGCAACCTGCGAGGTATCCTTCGTGATGCTGATCGCCTGGTTGGTCATCGGCGGGATGATGCGGGCGACCACCTGGGGTATGATGACAACCCGGTAAAGTGTCAGCCGACGCATGCCCAGCGCGCGCCCCGCCTCGTACTGCCTCTGGCTGACCGCTTGAAAACCGCCGCGGTAAATCTCCGCAACGTACCCGCCATTCTGGATGCAGAGGGCAAGCAGTCCGGAGCTGAACCCCGACAGCCCGAAGCCGATCATCGAAAAACCGAAATACACAATATACATCTGGATCAGCAGCGGCGTGTTGCGCACGATCTGGATGTATATGCCGGCCATCCACGACAATAGGCCATGCGACGTGTTGGCCAATGCGACGATGAATCCCCAGACCAGGCAGATCGCGAAAGTCAGAACGGCCAGCTCGACCGTGATCTCGGCGCCTTGCAGCAGCGCCGGGATCAGCCGAGCAATGAAATGGGGATCGAACGGCACGTCAATATTTGTTGTAGTCGTAGAAGCGCTGCGGCGGCGGATCCTTCTTCAACCACTTCTGATACCAGGCGACATACTGGCTGTAGCGCGAGCCGTAGCGCAATTCGCCGACCCACGTATCGAGAAACAGCCACCACTTGAAGTCGCCAGGCTTCAGGAAGATCGAGTCCTGCGACACATAGGCGAACGGCGTGCCCGCGGTATCCAGCCGCACAAGGTCCTGATTCTCGGCTTCGTAGAAATCGGCAATCGGCTTATCGATGGCGAACGCCGTGGCGCGACCGGTCTTCACCGCGAGGAACAGTGCGGATGGACTATCCAGCAGCAACTGCTTGACATTCGGCAGCACTTGTTTGGCGCGCTCAATCGCCGGCGGCACGTTAAGGATGGCGTAGGTGAACTTCGGATCGTTCAGCTCCTTCACCGTCTTGATCCCGGCGTCCTTCCTTGCAATCACGCTGCCGCCGGTATCGAGATATGGCCGCGTAAAGGCAATCCGCACCGCACGATCTCCGGTAATGGTGGTGGAACACAGGCCGAAGTCGATCTTGCCGGATAGCGCCGCCGGGAAGCGCCCATCGGATTGCAGGACAACAAACTCGACCTTGTTCGGGTCGCCCAGCAGATCCTTGGCGATTTCGTGCGCCATGTCGATTTCAAATCCGACAAGTTTGCCGTCATCGTCGACATAGGCGAGCGGAGGGGATGTGCTGTAAGTCCCGACGATGATCTTGTCGCGCTTCAGCACGACATCGAGCTGCGATTCTTGTGCGATGGCAGGAACAGCAACGCAGGCGAGCGCAATCGCCAGCAACACGCGATACACAGTCATTATTAGCCCCCCGAACCGCCTTGCAATCAACGGCGATTGCAGGGAGCCTAGACCGCCGCCGCGGATAGGATCAAGCGCGCCACGCCGGCGTGATTGACTTGCCGTTGCCGGCTGCCTAGAGGGGGCGGAACGGAGGAAGGGTCGCATGAACGATACCGCAATCGCACCGTCGTCCGACCGCCAGGCATTTTACGACAGGATCGGCGAACATTCGCTGGCGCCGCTGTGGGAACGTCTCCACACGCTGGTGACGCGTTCACCCGCCACACCGGCACGGCCGGCGAAGTGGGACTACGATGACGTGGTACGGCCTTTCCTGATGCAGGCCGGCGACCTGATCACCGCCAAGGAAGCCGAACGCCGTGTGCTGATCCTGGAGAATCCGGGTCTGCGCGGACATACCTCGATCACGCATTCGCTGTTCGCCGGACTGCAGCTCATCATGCCGGGCGAAGTGGCGCCGGCGCACCGCCATACGCAATCGGCCCTGCGCTTCATCATCGAAGGACACGGCGCCTACACCGCGGTGGAGGGCGAACGCACCTTGATGGAGCCAGGTGACTTCGTCATCACGCCCAACTGGACCTGGCACGACCATGGCAATGACACCGATCAGCCGATGGTCTGGCTCGACGGTCTCGACGTGCCGCTGGTTCGACTGCTCGACGCCAGTTTTGCGGAGCCGGCGAATGCCGACAGCCAGAATGTCACACGGCCGGTCGGGGACAGCCTCGCGCGTTATGGTGCCAACATGCTGCCGGTCGACTGGCAGCCCGCCGTGAAAAGTTCGCCGGTGTTCAGTTACCCTTACGCGCGGTCACGCGAGGCGCTGGCGACACTCGCGCGCAATGGCGATCCTGATGCCTGCCATGGCTACAAGCTGCGCTATGTCAATCCGGCGTCGGGCGGATCGGCAATGCCGACGATCGGCGCCTTTATGCAGTTGCTGCCGGCAGGGTTTGCTGCTGCACCGTACCGCTCGACCGACGGTACTGTGTTCGTTGTTGTCGAGGGCAATGGCGAAACAGTGGTAGGCGATACGACGTTTCGCTGGAAGCCGCGCGACATCTTCGTGGTGCCCAGTTGGCACTGGCATCGTCACCGCGCCGACAGCGAGGCGGTGTTGTTCAGTTTCTCAGATCGCCCTGTGCAGGAGACGCTGGCGCTATGGCGCGAGGAGCGTGGCCGCGCCTGAGCACGGCCACGCCCATCTCCATCAGCCTTCGTTGGATTGATCGAGATTCACGCCGACAAACACCGGCGTCCCATTGCGGATGATGCGCAACGCCACCGCGTGGTCCTTCACCGCAGTGCGGATCGCGGTTGCTGCCGCGGACGGTAAGTCGACGGACTTTCCGCCTACACCCACGATTACGTCTCCCGATTGCAGTCCGGCCTGCTCTGCCGGCGAACCCGGCTGCACTTCGCGGATCACCACTCCGTTGGTGCCGTCAGGCACGTCGAGCTGATTGCGCATATCAGGTGACAGCGGTGCGAGTGCCAACCCCAGCTTCTCGCGCGACTGCTGCGGGCTCTCATTTTTGGCCATCTGCTCGCCGGGCAACTGGCCGACCTTCACCGAGACCGTCTTGTTCTGGCCATCATGCAGGACCTGCAGCTTGGCCTCGTCGCCCGGCTGCACCGCCGCGATGTCAACCGCCAGGTCGCGCGGGTTCTTCACCGCCTTGCCGTTCACCGAGGTGATGACATCGCCTGCCTGGACACCGGCCTTGGACGCCGGAGCGTCGCTCTGCACGCCAGCAATCAGCGCACCCGAATCCTGGCCAAGGTTCATCGCCTTCGCCATCGTCTGAGTGACCTGCTGCGCCTCGACGCCGATATAGCCGCGCGTCACCTTGCCGGTCTTTTCAAGCTGCGCAACGACGGTCTTGATCGTGTCCGACGGAATTGCGAAGCCGATACCGATCGAGCCGCCCGATGGCGACAGGATCGCGGTGTTCATGCCGATCACCTTGCCATTCTGGGTGAACAGCGGCCCGCCCGAGTTGCCCTGATTGATCGGCGCATCGATCTGGATGAACTGATCATACGGTCCCTCGCCGATATCGCGGCCCTGCGCCGAGACGATGCCGGCAGTCACCGAACCGCCAAGGCCGAATGGATTGCCCATGGCAATCACCCATTCGCCGGGCTTCACGTTCTCGGAGTTGCCAAGCTGGATATACGGCAGCGACTTGTGCGCATCCACCTTGAGCACCGCAATGTCGCTGCGGGCATCGGTCCCCAGGACCTTCGCCGGCAGGACGGTACCGTCGTCCAGCGTGACGGACACGGTCTTGGCGTTCTTCACCACGTGGTTGTTGGTGACGATCGTGCCGTTTTCATCGACGATGAACCCCGAGCCCCGCGCCTCAACCGCGCGCATCTGCGGGCCGGACTGGCCGAACGGACCCATGCCGCCGAACGGGGACTGCCGGAATGGCATTGGCAGCTGCTGCATCTGGTCTTCGTCAGAGGCGCTTCGCTGCAACTTTGTGGTGATCTGGACAACTGCAGGTTTTACCTGGGTGACGAGCGAGGAGAAATCCGGCAGCGGGTTCGGAACGCTTGTTCCCGGCGGGTTCACCGGCGCCCCCGGGGTGGCTTCGGTTGCGGCAAAGCCGGCCTGTCCGGCGGCAAAGCCGCCCAACGCGGTACCAGCCATGAGAACTGCCGCCAGTGCAGAGCGGCGCCAGGCCTTTGGCCGAGCACCGTCCCGAGAAAGAAGTGTCATGATGCCTCCATAGGATTACTTCGCGATTCGAGGGACATCACGGCGATATCCCGTCGCGCTGAAGATGCGACGGCGCGCGTGACCGTTCCCCCGGTGCAGCGATTAAACCGCTGTCATGTCAATTAATGTTCCGTCATCCGCCGGACGGGCGGATTGGGGCTTCCTCGGTCAGCCGGCTTCGGCGACCTGCTGCCGCATCGCGTTGATCAGCGCGTCGATATTGTTGTTGTTGTGGCTCAGAAAGGATGCATAGTCCTGTCGCTGGGTCAGGCGCAGCGACGTTCCTTCGGCCACGACATCGACAATCTTAGGGTCGCCGGCCGGACTGCTGACAATCCAGTCGACACTGGTGGGTGGATTGTTCGGCCGTTCCACAACGGTTGATACAACCGCGTCGTCGTCCCGCCGTTGTGTGCGGCCCATCTGAAAGCGAACGCCGCGGTAATCGCCGATCTTCGACGTGATGTTATTCACCAGCACCTGATGGAACAGCTCCATATAGCGATGCTGCTGGTCGGCTGAAGCGGTGCGCCAAAAACGTCCGAGGCAGAACCGGGCCACGCCGTCGACATCCACCCCACTGTCGATGATCTCCGTGAGCCTGGCCCGCTTATCTCGTTCACCGCCCGGTCCGTTCACGACTGAAACCAATTGATCGCCGATGCTCTTGATCAATGCGCTTGCTTTATCGTTGGCTCCCTGAGCATCTGCGGGGCTAATCAGCCAGTGAGAGGCCGGCAAAAGCCACGCAGCGGTCACCACCATGAAATTGCGACGTTGAAGCATGATTACTTATGGCCTCGAGCGTTCAGTTGCGTGATGCGGTGGGAGAGTAGGTCACCTGACCCGGTGTGGCGGATTGCGGGAACCATACAGGGATCGTCGCCCGGTTGTCATTGCGAGCGTCGTCGATCTGCGATGTCCGATGTTGTCGATACAAACTACGGAAGGTCGCATAGGGATCAAGTGCGGTCTTCTTGATGCTGTCAATGTCATCGAGGTGACGCTCGCGCTGGTCGATGCCATTCATCACCCAGCGGGACCAGTCAAGCGCACGCACCGCGGCGCCCTGACCCACCCAGGTGAACGGGTCCATGACGGCGTTGACGCCGAGGCCGATGCCATCCCGCGGATCAGACGGCCCGAACACCGGCAGGAACAGATACGGCCCCGCCGGTATCCCCCAAAGCGCCATCGTTATACCGAAATCGTTGTCGTGATTGGGATAACCCCAGTCGGACGCGACGTCGAAGAACCCGAGCACACCAGCCGTCGTGTTGATCAGGAACCGCATTGTCGTGTCGCCGGCGCGGCGCGGCTTACCCTCCAGCACGTCATTGCTGAACTGCACCGGTGAGCCAAGGTTGGCCAAGCTGTTGTGAATGCCACCGCGAACAGATGCCGGCACCACGTAGCGATAGCCCTGCGCCACCGGCTTCAGGATCGCGGTATCGAGAGCGTTGTTGAAGGCGTAGATGGCGCGGTTCGTCGGTTCGAGCGGATCGTTTGTCTCTTTGTAGTCCGCCACAGCGTCGGGATCGCTCGCCGGTGGCGGAGTGGCGCAACCGGCTAGCCCACCAAGCAGCACGGCAGTGATGACCAGCAGGCGGCTTGGAGTGGCGGGCATCGGCTTCCTCGGTCGATCGTCAAGGCGGAGACGGAACATATTCTGATGCTTCCATCGTCCGATCCCAGGGTTGATTACGAAGAATTTTGCGGACACTAGGCGTCGGGTGGCCATCGTGCAACGTGCCGCAATCCCCAGTTTGGCCTTGCATCGGCGCGCATCGCCGGAGGAAAACACCGCATGGACGACGTGACTCCGGGCTCCGGCTCTGCGACGCTCGAACGCTGGCTGACCGGCCCTCGATTTGGCGCGCTCCCGGCACGTGGTGCGGCTCAGCGGCCGCCGTTGCTGTCATTCGAGTTCTTCCCGCCCAAAACCGAGGCGCTGGAGCAGCAGCTCTGGACCTGTATTCGCCGGCTGGAGCCGCTGCAGCCACGGTTCGTATCGGTGACGTACGGGGCCGGTGGGACTACGCGGCAACGCACCCACGCAACCGTCGCGCGCATCGCGCAGGAGACCGGTCTGGTGCCGGCGGCGCACCTGACCTGCGTCGGAGCCACGCGCAACGAGGTGGACGAGGTGGCGCGGCAGTACTGGGATGCCGGCGTGCGCCACATCGTAGCACTGCGGGGCGACCCGCCTCCGGGAGAGAGCTACAGCCCGCATCCCGACGGGTACGCATTCGCGGCGGATCTCGTGGCGGGGCTGAAACGCGTTGCGCCGTTTGAGATCTCGGTGGCGGCCTATCCTGAACTTCACCCCCAGGCGCAGTCGCGGATGACTGACTTGGACAACCTCAAGCGCAAGCTCGATGCCGGTGCCAATCGGGCGATCACCAACTTCTTTTTCGATAGCGCGGTGTTCCTGCGCTTCCTTGACCTGTGCTTGGCGGCGGGCATCACCGCGCCGGTGGTACCCGGTATCATGCCGGTGACCAATCTGGCCGGGCTTCGCCGGATGTCGACCTTGTCCGGCGCAAGCATACCGGAATGGCTGGCGCACATGTTCGAGGGTCTGGACGAAGATCCGGACACCCGCCGCATGGTCGCAGCGATCGTCGCGGCTGAGCAGGTCCGACTGCTGCAAGCCAATGGCATCGACGAATTCCACTTCTATACGTTGAATTGCCCAGAACTGACCTACGCCATCTCCCACATCCTCGGCGTGCGATCTCTGGCGGCCTGACGGTCAGGACATTGGCCCGACGCGCACCTGCGCGTTATATCGCAATCGCATGAGCGGATACCTCTCTCAGCTCAACACCGCGCAGCGCGAGGCTGTCGAGACGGTCGACGGTCCCCTTCTGGTGCTGGCTGGCGCCGGCACCGGCAAGACACGTGTGCTGACCACCCGATTTGCTCACATCCTGATCACCGGCCGGGCATATCCAAACCAGGTGCTCGCGGTCACCTTCACCAACAAGGCCGCGCGCGAGATGCGTGACCGGGTCAGCGCAATCCTAGGCCGACCGGTCGAGGGATTATGGCTGGGCACTTTCCATGCCCTGTGTGCACGGATGCTGCGGCGGCATGCCGAGCAGGTCGGGCTCAAGCCGAACTTCACGATCCTCGATACGGATGATCAGCTGCGCCTGCTGAAGCAGGTGATGGAGGCGGCGCGAACTGACCCCAAGCGATGGCCGCCGCCTGCATTGATGGGCATTATTCAGCGCTGGAAGGATCGGGGGCTGACGCCGGCACGATTGACGCTGGCACATGAAACCGACTTCGCCAACGGAGCTGCCAAAGAACTGTACGAAGCGTACCAGGCGCGGCTGCGTGCGGTGAATGCCGTCGACTTCGGCGATCTGCTGCTGCACGTGACCGAGTTGCTGCGCAACAACGCCGACATACTTGCGCAGTATCATCGCATGTTCCGCTACATCCTGGTCGATGAGTATCAGGACACCAACCTAGTGCAGTACCTCTGGCTCCGGCTGCTGGCGCAGGGCCACAGGAACATCTGCTGCGTCGGCGATGACGACCAGTCCATCTATTCGTGGCGCGGTGCAGAGGTGGAGAACATCCTGCGCTTTGAACACGATTTCCCAGGCGCCCGCATAGTCCGGCTGGAAGAGAACTACCGTTCCACAGCGCCGATCCTTGCGGCGGCATCGGGGTTGATCACGCACAACGAGGGACGGCTTGGCAAGACGTTGCGCCCTGGGCGCCTGGACGCGACTGGCGAACAGGTCGCGGTCGTCGGTCTCTGGGATTCGGATGAGGAAGCCCGCATGGTCGGCGGACGCATCGAGTCGCTCCGGCGTGATGGCGATAGGCTTAGCGAGATGGCGATCCTGGTGCGTGCAGGGTTTCAGACCCGTGCATTCGAGGAGCGCCTGAACACGCTCGGCATCCCATATCGCATCATTGGCGGCGTGCGCTTTTACCAGCGGCAGGAGATTCGCGACGCCATCGCCTATATGCGGCTGGTCGTGCAGCCGGCCGACGATCTCGCATTTGAGCGCATCGTCAATGTGCCGCGCCGCGGCATCGGCGAAGTGGCGTTGCGCGCGATGCACGAGAGCGCGCGAACCGATGCAGTGCCATTGATGGAGGCCGCGGCAAAACTGGTCGCTGCCGGCGAGCTGAAAGGGCAGGCGAGGTCGCAACTCGGCGAGTTGCTGCGCGGATTTGCGCGATGGCGTGGACTGCTTGAAACCGATGGACATGTGGTGACAGTCGCGACGCTGCTGGACGAGAGCGGCTACACCGAGATGTGGCAGAAGGACAAATCGCCGGACGCAGCCGGGCGACTTGAGAACCTGAAGGAGTTGCTGCGTGCGCTCTCCGAGTTCGAAACGCTTGCGGGCTTCCTGGACCACGTCTCACTGGTCATGGAGAACGATGAAGCGGCCGAGGGTGATCGCGTCAGCCTGATGACCTTGCACGGCGCGAAGGGACTGGAGTTCGACACTGTCTTCCTGCCCGGATGGGAGGAGGGGCTGTTTCCGAACCAGCGCGCATTGGACGAGGGCGGCGTGAAGTCACTGGAGGAGGAGCGAAGGCTGGCCTATGTCGGCCTCACCCGCGCGCGGCGGCGCGCGGTTGTTTCGTATGCTGCGAACCGACGGATTTATACCAACTGGCAGAGCAGCATTCCGAGCCGGTTCATCGAAGAACTTCCGGATGCCGACGTGGAACGAGCCGGCTCTGCCGCACTGGCACGCGAGGCAGCGGTATCGCTGACGGTGTTCCCGCGGCAGTTCCCGCGTGGTGGCACGGCGGCAGCGGCCGACCGAGCCATGGGACCAGCCGGCTCGACCGGCCCGCGCCGATGTCATTCCGGTGGGCGCCAGGGTGTTCCATCAAAAATTCGGCTATGGAACCGTTCGCGCGGCAGAGGACGAACGGCTGGACGTCGCCTTCGATAAGGCCGGTGAAAAGCGTGTGCTGGATCGTTTCGTCGAAAAGGTGGGCGTCTGAGTGCGCGGCGCCACGTCGTTGCGCTGGAAACTGTCTCGGTCGATGTGCCGGAGACGGCGCTGGAAGCCTATGAGGCGGCACTGTCCAGCGTCTGCTCCGGCGTCAGTTTCTTCCACAACACGACGATGGACCGCTGGCGGGTCGAAGGACTGAAGCCTGTTGGCCGTGACGAGCCGGCACTGGCCGCTGCGTTGGCGCTGGCGGCATCGGTCTCAGGCTGCGACGTTGTTCTGGAACGTGCGCCAACGCTCTCCCGACGGATGGTTGGCACGATCCTATGCCTCGTTCGCGGAACAGCTGATCGGTCGTAGGTTCGCGGTTCGCGGCAGCCACTTGCACCACGCTCCCGTTGCGGGACGGATCACGCTGACGTTGGATGCCGGCCTTGCCTTCGGGTCCGGCGAGCATGGCTCTACGCGCGGCGCGCTCCGAGCACTGGAATTTGCGGCCCGGCGGCGGCCGCGGCGCATCATCGATGTGGGGACCGGCAGCGGGATATTGGCATTGGCCGCCGCACGCCTGCTGCACCGACGCGTGCTGGCCGTCGATATCGAGCCGCAGTCCGTTCGCGTGGCGCGGTCGAATGCAAAGGATAACCGGCTTGGTCCGCTGATCACGACCAGGGTGGCGGACGGTTGGCGCGCTCCAGGCGTGCGCCGGGCTGGACCCTATGACCTCGTGTTGGCCAACATTCTGGCGCGGCCGCTGCGCCAAATGGCGTGGCGGCTGGGCACCAATCTCGCGCCCGGCGGACGGGTCATTCTGGGTGGTTTCATGCGCAAGCAGGCGCGCGACGTCCTCGCCGCTCATCGCCGCCAAGGCCTCCGACTGGAGCTTCAGCTGCAGGAGGCGGAGTGGACGACCTTGTTGTTGCAGCGGCCGGGACCAGGGTCTCGCAGGAGTGCGTCATGACTGCAGAAATGTCCGACCGGCTGGCGCGTCTGCGCCAGGAACTGAGTGCGCGAGGCCTGTCCGGCTTCATCGTGCCGCGTGCCGACGAGCACCTCGGCGAATACGTCCCCGCCTCGGCCGAGAGGCTAGCCTGGCTGACCGGCTTCACCGGCAGCGCCGGACTGGCCGCGGTGCTGCCGGACAAGGCCGCGGCATTCACCGACGGGCGCTATGTCCTTCAGCTTGCCGCACAGACCAAAGCAGAACTCTGGGAGCGGCGGCATATCACCGAGGATCCACCGGCCCGTCTGGCTGGCCGCCAACGCCCCGGCGGAAGCCAGCATCGGCTACGACCCGCTGCTGATCAGCGAGCAGGGATTGGCGGTCTATACCGATGCGGGACTTTCGATGGTTCCGGTCGAGGGCAATCCAATCGATGCGATCTGGCGCGACCGTCCGCGTCCGCCGGCGGCACCGGCTGTACCGCACCCGCTGGAATATGCCGGCCGCAGCGCCGACGAAAAGCGCGAGCAGATCGCCGGCCTGTTGCGCGACGCAAAGCAGGACGCGGCGGTGATCACTGACCCCGCCTCGATCGCCTGGCTGCTGAATATCCGTGGCGGCGATGTGCCCTACACGCCGTTTGTCCTCGGCTTCGCGCTTGTCCACGCTGATGGGGGGACTGAGCTGTTCCTCGATCCGGCGAAACTGACGGATCCGACGCGTGCGTGGCTTGGCAATGCAGTGTCGGTGGCAGACCGCGCGGCGCTGGAGCCGGCCTTGCGGCGCCTTGCCGGCAAGCGGGTCCGGGTGGATCGATCAGGCTCCGCCGTCTGGTTCGCTCAGAAGCTGCGCGATACCGGCGCGGTTGTCGTGGCGGACCGCGATCCCTGTCTGCTGCCGAAGGCGTGCAAGAATGACGTCGAGCAGCAGGGGTTTCGCCACGCGCACCTGCGCGATGCCGTCGCCGTCTGCCGGTTCCTGCATTTTCTGGCGGAGTTCGGTGCGCGCGGCGAGGAGACCGAGTTGTCGGCCGCGGATCGGCTGCTCGCGCTGCGAGAACAGGTGCAGGGCTTCCGTGGCGAGAGTTTTCCGGCCATCTCGGCGGCAGGCGAGCACGGTGCGATCATCCACTACCGGGTGACCGAGGCGAGCAACCGGCCGATCCGGCGCAACGAGAGCTACCTGATCGATTCGGGTGCGCAGTATGTGGACGGCACCACCGATGTCACCCGCACGATCTGGATCGGGCCATCCGACCCGCCATCGGAGTTGCGCGAGCGGGTCACCCGCGTGATGAAGGGTCACATCGCGATCGCCACCCTGGCGTTTCCCGAAGGGGTCAGTGGCGCGCATCTCGATGCTTTTGCGCGACGCGCCTTATGGCAGGTCGGTCTCGACTACGATCACGGTACCGGCCACGGGGTCGGCAGCTATCTCTCGGTGCACGAGGGCCCAGTCAGCCTGTCTCGGTTGGCCGCGCCGGTACCGATTGCCGCCGGCATGGTCCTGTCGAATGAGCCCGGCTACTACTTGCCGCAGCAGTACGGGATCCGGCTCGAGAACCTGTTGTTGGTGCATCCGGCTGCACTGATGGACACGGGGAAGCCGTTCCTGCTGTTTGAGACGCTGACGCTGGCACCGTTCGACCGCCGCCTGATCGAGCCGACCTTGCTCGATGTGGCCGAACTCGCCTGGCTCAACGGATACCACGCCCGGGTCGTGGCCGAGGTTGGTCCGCTCCTCGACGCGCCGGACCGGGCGTGGCTGGCAGAGAGCTGCGCGCCGATCGGCTGATGTGTCACTCAGCGGCCTAGCCTGCCGCCCTAGCGTGGCGGGTCGTGAGCTCTTGCCCGCGCTGGGAGCGGAGTGAGCTGCACCTCCAGCAGTGCCCGCTGGTGCCCGTCGGCGGTGCTCCGGACCCGGTAATGTGGCTGGCCGCTCACCAGCGGCAACAGCGCGACAATCTCGTAAGGGCCCGGCGGCACGTGCGGCGAATGCGACGCGACGCGCTGGCCGATCTTAAATTGATGGTTGGGCATTCGGCCGTAGGGTCTTCCCTCCCCGAAAAAGCTCGTTTATACGGCGTTAATTAATCGTGAAAAACGATATGATCAATGCGAAAGGAAAGCGGCAAGAGGTCGCCGGAAATGGGCGATCCGCGAGAACTCCGAGACAGGGCAGCGAGCATTCGCTGGGCGGCCGAAGGCATGCAAAACGAATGGCGCGTGCGCGAGCTTCAGGAGTTTGCCGACGAATTAGAGGCCGAGGCCAATAGGCTGGAGGCCGCAAACCACCGGCGTAGCCGTCGAATCGGCTAAAGCTTACCCACTATAGAGAAATAATCTGCCCGGCGCCGACCGCTTCCAGGAACGTCGCCACTCCGGCCACTTCGGTGCCATCCAGCAGCCGGCTCGGAGTCTAGCCCCTCCGCCCGCAAGCCCCGCCTCGCAGGCAATCAGCCGCACGCCCATGTCGCGCGCTGCCTCCCGCAGCTCGGCCAGCCCGGCAACGCCGGCGGCGCGCACGCGCTCGTCGCGCCCGGCGTCGGCCAGGCCGGACCAGTCGCGCAACAGCGCGTGGCAGCCGGCGTTGGTGGCGAACAGCACGACCTGCCGACCCAGCGCCGCCGCGCCGGACGCGAGCACAAAGGCGTAGTGCGCGCGATCATGCGCGCCCGACAGCAGCAGGATGCCGAGCGGTTCAGACGGCACAGGCGGCGCCACGGTGGCGTCGTGCGCGACAGGTCCTTGATGGTCGCGTGCCGGCCCGCACAGCGCGCAATCGGGATCGGCGCGCAGCCGCACGGTGCGGAACCGGGTGGCGAGCGCGTCCCAGATCAGCAACTTGCCGGACAGGCTGTCGCCGACGCCGAGGATCTCCTTCAGCACCTCGGTGGCCTGCAACGTGCCCATGACGCCGGTGACGGCGCCTAGCACGCCGGCCTCGCTGCAGGTGGGCACGTCGCCTGGCGGGGGCGGCTCGGGGTAGAGGCAGCGATAGCAAGGGCCGCCTTCATGGATGCGGCTTGAACACCGAGAGCTGGCCCTCGAACCGCAGCACCGCGGCCGAGACCAGGGTGCGCCGGGCCAGCACGCAGGCATCGGCCACCAGGAAACGGGTGGCGAAATTGTCGGTGCCGTCGCAGACGATGTCGTAGCGGCTGATCAGATCGAGCAGCGTTGTCGGCGTCGAGCCGCATCGTGATGCGGCTCTATGCGCACGCCCGGATTGATCGCGCGCGCGGCGAGGGCCGCCGACTCCGCCTTCGGCGCGCCGATGCGGTCGGTGGTGTGGGCGATCTGGCGTTGCAGGTTGGACAACTCCACCAGGTCATCGTCGATGATGCCCGATGCGTGCCGACGCCGGCCGCCGCGAGATAGAGCGACAGCGGCGAGCCGAGCCCACCGGCGCCGACCACCAGCACCCGCGCGGCCTTCAGCTTGGCCTGGCCGGTGCCGCCGACATCCTGCAACAGGATATGCCGGGAGTAGCGGCGGATTTCGTCTTCGGTGAAGTATCGAGGTCCATGGCTGTAAGATATGGCGCCGTAGCCTGCAACGACAGAGGACCGACCATGCACGCCATGACCGACCACGCCCTTGTCCTGTTCTCCGGCGGCCAGGACTGCACGACCTGCCTGGCCTGGGCGCTCGCTCGCTATCGCCATGTCGAGACAGTCGGGTTTGCCTATGGCCAGCGCCATGCCGTGGAGCTTGACTGCCGGGCGCCGATCCGCGCGGCGCTTGCGGCGCAATGGCCCGAGCGGCTCGGGCCTGACCACATGGTCGACCTCGCAGCCACCCTGCGGCGGCCTTGGCGAGACGGCGCTGACCAGCGAAATCGCCATCGCGATGACCGACGAGGGCCTGCCCAACACCTTCGTGCCGGGCCGGAACCTGCTGTTTCTTACCTGCGCCGCGGCACTCGCCTACCGTCGGGGCCTGCGGCGCATCGTCGCCGGCATGTGCGAGACCGACTATTCCGGCTATCCCGATTGCCGCGACGACACGATCAAGGCGATGCAACTCGCGCTCAACCTCGGGATGCAGCGCCGCTTCGTGCTGGAGACGCCGCTGATGTGGCGCGACAAGGCGGCGACCTGGGCGCTCGCCGAGGAGCTCGGCGGCCCGCCGCTGGTCGAGCTGATCCGCACCGGGACCCACACCTGCTATCTCGGCGACCGTTCCCGGCTGCACGAATGGGGCTATGGCTGCGGCACCTGCCCGGCCTGTGAGTTGCGGGCCACCGGCTGGCGCCGCTGGCGCGCGGCAGCGGGGTCGGGTTCAATTCCTGCCTCACCCTCCGGAGATACGATATGAAGCTTCTCGCCCCCGCTGTCGCGCTGACCGTTTCGCTGCTCGCGGTGCCGGCTGCGGCACAGAAGGGAACCACGCTGCAGGCGCGGACCGCTGGCGAACTGGCCGAGCTCTGCGCCGCAAGTCCGAAGGACCCGCAGGGCAGATGCCAAGATCAATTTCTGCCACGGCTTCGCCCAGGGCGCGATCAGCGTTGAACTCCGCCACAGCGAGGGCAAGAAGCCATTCTGCTTCCCGAGCCCGGCACCCACCCGGACGGCGACAATGAATGAATTCGTCGGCTGGGTCCGTTCGATGCCGGATCATAGAACACCACCCGCGGTCGACGGTCTGCTCCAGTTCCTGAGTGAGCGGTATCCGTGCAAATGAGCATGGCAATCAATGCTGCGTTGCATCATAGGTGGTAGACGTGCCGCACGGTTTCCCCGACTAGTGGGCGGCGATGGAAAAGCGGCTACTGATCGTTGATGATGATGTCGCACTTACGCGTATTGTTGCCCTGACTGCCGATACACTTGGCATTCGCACTGTGCAGGTGAACGATCCGACGCGCGCTCTTGACGGCTTCGTCGCGCTGCGGCCGCAGGTCGTCATTCTGGATATCTTCATGCCGGAGCAAGATGGCATCGATGTACTGAACGAGATCCTGCTGACCGGCATACCTACCCAGGTCGTGTTGACCACGGGTGACGGCGACGACCTGCTGCGCGTGGCGCAGGACGCCATCGGATTTCATGGCCTGGCCGAGGCGGCGGTGCTGCAGAAGCCGTTCAGGCGCGCGGAGCTGGTCGAATTGTTGGGCCTGTTCTTCAGTTCGTGACGGGCGTGCGGCGGTCCGGCGCAGAGTTCACCTCACACGAGCTCGTCGAGCAGCGTCTTTGCTTCCTTCAGATTGGCGGTATCGAGGCCCTCGGTGAACCAGCCGTAGATCGGCTCGAGCAGTTCGCGCGCTTCTGACCGCCTTCCTTGCTCGCCCCAGAATTCGCCATGCTCGTCGCGGTGCGGAGTTCATAGGACTTCGCTTGCTGTCGCCGAGCCACCCGAAGTGCCTGATCAAAGTAAGCCTGGCTCTCGTCTCTTGCGTTGCTCGCCAGCAGGCGACACCGCCAAGGCGGTAGAGCTCCGCATCCCAAGCATGCTGGCCTGTCGCGGCAGCGACCTCCAATCCCTCTCGCACCGCCGCCAACGCTGCTCTGTGCTGATCACGCCGATCAGCCCGTGTGCGAGAGATGTAATGCCAAATGGCAAGAAGAATGTCGCTACCCCTCTGGCGGGTCTTCGTCAGGCCGTACCTGATCAGGTCAGTTCCCTCATCGATAGCGCTCAGTTCGACCAGGGCCGCACCACGTAAGATCTCGGGTTCGGTAATGAATGTGAGCCGCTGCTCGACAGGAAGCGCCTCAGCGATCTCCAACCGACTGAGCACCTCTTCGGGTTGGCGGTCGCTAAGATAGATTGCAAAGCCAAAGACAAAAGCTGTCATCGAGGTGAAAGGGTGTGCCAGGTGATCGGCAAGTGCGAATGCTTCGGCAATGCTCGCCAACGCGTGTCCGGATATCCAAGCAACCATTCGCCAGAGCGCCGGTGTATCGGGCACGCACCCCAGGATCGTGTCCACCATAGATGAACCGATGGGCGCGATGCTGATCCGGATCGTATAGTTGGCGTCCTGCATCAGCATGCTTGCGGGCCTCCGCGAGTTCCCCAGGCAGAACTGAACTTGCCCAGCAACTGTGATGGGCCTGCAGGCGTAGACCCGTGTCCGGCTCCGATTTGGTCATGGACAGCAGGCGTCGGAAAACCACGAGCGGCGATACTGTGCCTGAGACATGGTGGCATTGCCACACGCCGAAGACTGCTTCGAATTGTAGCCGAGGATTGCCATGTCGATCGGCAAGTTCGTGAGCACGGGAACACGCTGGCAGAGCGGACACGGCCCCCTTCGCCGTAAACAGCGCAACAGACCGAGAGCCAAGCTGCAGTTCTATTTCCTGATCGTCGCGAGCCGGGTAAATCAGGCGAGGACGCAATACGCGCCAGGCCACGCTCCAGATGTGCGATCGCTTCACGGTAGGCCAGCCGGGATGCCGCGTATCGTCCCGCTCTCAGCCATTGCTCGACGGCGCGCTTATTGTCACCCGCTGCGGTCAGATGCTGCGCCGAGCAATTCAGGCTGGCGCTCGGCGAGTTCGGCAAAGTCCTGTGACAACACCGCTGCGACGCGCGCGTGCATTTCCTGCCGGCGGCTGCGCAACAGAGTACCATAGGCAGTGTCAAGAACGAGCGCGTGCTTGAACAGGTAAGACGATGCAGGCGGCAGACCCCGGCAAAACAAGAGCCCTGCCTCGCTCAATCGAGCGAGCGCGGCCTGCAGTTCCGGTTCGGCCGCCTCGCCACCCGCTCGATCAGCTCGTAACCAAATTCGCGGCCAAGAACTGCGCCGATCTGCGCAATTTCCCGGGCCGCCGGTCCGATCCGGTCAAGCCGTGCGATCAGCGAGGAGTGCAGGGTCGGCGGCACGGACAATGAGGTGATGGCAGTCTCTGACAACACCGCGCAACGCGATCCTCGTCGTTGGAACGCTCAAGAACCGCCTTGGTCAATTCCTCGACGAACAATGGCACACCATCGGTGCGCTCGACGATTTCGTCGACCACCTCGCTGCCCAGAGGCGCATTGCCGGCGAGACCTGCGACCAGAGCGGCAACCTGCCTGTCATCAAGCCGGTTCAGCGCCAGCGTTGTGACGTGCGGTTGGCCGGTCCAGGTCGGTTGAAACTCCGGGCGGAACGTGACGATAAGGTGTAAGATATCTGCCGCACGCGATCGATCATCAAATCGAGCAATTCGCGCGACGTGGGGTCGATCCAGTGCACGTCCTCGAACACAGCAAAACGGGATGCTGTCGTGTGAGAACCGTCAGTTGTCGCAACAGGACCTCGAAGAGCTTTTCTCGCTTGCGCTGGAGTATGAGGTTCAGCGCCGCGGCAGAATTCGGCAGCGACAGCAATTAGGCCAAGAGCTCGAAATCGTTTCCGTCCTCGACATTGACCACACTGCGCAGTTTTCCCAGTCGTTTTTCCGCGGCATCGTCACGCACTATGCCGGCCGCGCGTTCAAGCTGGGCGATCACCGGATTCGGCGCACTATCCTGGTGATGCGGCAAGCAGAACCAGCGGAGTCTCGTGTACGGTTCGCTGCCGATATGCTCCGCCACGGAAGCTGTCAGGCGCGACTTCCCGATGCCAGGTTCGCCCGACAGCAATACGACGCGACCCTCTCCCGACTTCGCCTGCTGCCACCGGCGCAGCAGCAACTCCATTTCCTCGTCGCGGCCGATCAACGGCGTCGCTTCAGAACGCAGCGCCTCGAAGCGACTCGCCGCGTCGCCCTCGGCGAGAACCCGCCACGCACGTTGCGGCGCGGCGAAGCCGGCAAGTTCGCGCAAACCAAGGTCTTCGACCTCGAACAGCGACCCAATCTCGTTATGCGTACTGTCGGCGATGACCAGGTGTTTGGCGCCGCCAGAGATGCAGGCGGGCCGCGAGGTTTGGCGTCTCTCCGATGGCCGTCTGCTGTCGCGCGTCGCCCTCGCCGATCGGCGCGCCGACGACGACAAGCCCGGTGGCGACACCGACCCGAATACTCAGGTGCTCGCCGCCGATCGGCGTCTGCCGCATCTTGGCGATCACTGCGAGCCCGGCGCGCACAGCCCTTTCGGCATCCGTCTCGTGCGCCTCCGGCCAGCCGAAATAGATCAGCACGCCATCGCCGACATAGCGCGCGATGAATCCACCGAAGCCTGCGATGGTGGCTCGCACCACTGCCTGGTAACTGCGTCCCACGGTGTCAGGTCTTCAGGATCAAGCCGTGTGGAGAGTGCGGTCGAACCGGAGATGTCGCAGAACATCACGCTGACCTGGCGCCGTTCGGCGATGGGTTCCTCAGCGCTTGGCTCGGCAACCGGCTCTGTGTCGGTGCGCAATGCCGCGATCGCATTCAGCAGGCGGCGGCGATGCCCGATAACGGTGACACCCAGGTCCTTGAGATCATCGGCCGTCAAAGTCGGCAGCAGGTCCATTGTGATGGCATTCGAGTCAAACGCCGCCACATATTCACTGAGCCCGAGACCGCGAAGCCATCCCGCGACATCCATCACCGCCCCTCCGCCCAGTACTTCGGTGCACCGTGGCATCGGTATTGCTACACGAAGAATGTCTGTCGGTCGAGCAGACAGGTTTTATTGACAAATGTTGGACCCAGGTGCTCGTTGGTCCATGCCGAGGTTAACGAGCAGGTGCACGATCCGGATTGAGAGTTGATCGCCGAGATGCGCGAGAGATCAACCTTGCTGGCGCCGTACCACGGCAACGAAGCTGGGGTTATCGAGCAGCCGGTCGATTGCTTGGAAGCGCGTTCTGCGCCAGTGCCTGCAGGTCGGCGGGGCTCGCAAATACGCCGGTGTCAAGTGCGAGAATGCTACCGCTGACCAGATCGACATCCGTGGTGTCATGGTATAATCCGCGGCCTGTTGTCCGATAGATCACATCAAGGGTGAGGCTCGCCTCTGCCTCGCGGCGTGCCATCTGCGTGCTTTCGAACTTTGACACCGTCACTACCAGATCGAAAGGAGCAGGGTTGCCTGACGCCAGTATACCGCGGGCGTTCAGGGCGTTGCGGAAGGCGGTGGCAATAACATCACTCAGCGGCTGCGACAGATGCAGGACCTTGACTGGATTGCCAAAACCGCCCCGGATTGCGCCGATCCAGGTCGGATCGGCTTCCTTGCGATCATCCTTTACAGTCACCTGAGCGATGGTCGCAGCATCCGGGATCCGCACCGGTATAACGCCGGGTGAATATGCCAGGGTTACCTGCTGTGAACATCCGGGCAGGACGAACAGGCATAGGATCCAGAACCGCTTCCGCACCGACAGAGGATGAAGCCGGGTAACACATTTCTTCACAAGTTTCCCGCTCGAAGGCCCGTCGTCCGATGTGCGGACCTGCGGCCGAGTGCTTTGAACCGTCAGTAATTCCGCACAAAGAAATTGCTGCCAAAAGCCTTAGCAACGGGTACCTGCAAGTCAGGCGCATAGCGCCGCGCTAACACGGGCACGTTCGCTTCGGCATACGCAATCAGCCCATAGGCACTGATCCGACCATCGCGGTGCCCGGGGTCCGCAGCGCCTCGGAGGCCCTGGAGCAAGGTGGCGGTCAGCAGTCCGTGGCCCAATTGGGCATTCTGTACGCCGGCTCATCCGCACGCGAGGCCGCCAGCAGTGCGATGCCACCTTTCCGACCCAGTGCCGCTAGGCTGCCACGCTCCAAGAACAGGCTGATCCGGGTCGCCACCTGTCCAGACTTCGCAGGAATCGATCAGCACCAAGATCTCTCGCGCGGCACTCATGGCAAGCGCGTCTTGCAGTGTAGATACGCCAATGGCACGATCGACGCTGTTCCCGCGCAGTACGGCATCATAAGGCAACAGCAACCAATCGTCGCCCAGCGCTACGCCATGTCCGGCAATAAATATCACCACAGCATCGCGCGGCGAGAGATTCCGGAGGCCCGCAAGCGCGGAAATCACTGCGGCCTGAGATGCGTTTTCATTATGCAGCCGCAGCACCTGCACGTCGGCAAATGGTGCACGGCCGCGCTCGGTCAGCAGCTCCTCGATCGCCATGGCATCGCCTACGCTGAGGCTTAGTGGCCGGATCGCACGATCCCTGTAGCGATCAATCGCAATGGAAATCACGTGCAGCACCCTCGAGCCGCCCGGGTCCGCTACGCTGACAAGCGCGGCGGCTGGCTCACTCTCCACTCCAAATCTGTCGGTTGCCACGGCTCTGAAGCTGTTTTCCCCGGGCAATAGAGCCAGCTCAAAATCGGCATCCAACGCGCGTATGCTGCGGCCCGCAGGTGCGGGAGTGTTCGCAACGACACGGCCGTTACGGAAAAGAACGATGGAGGACAGGCCGCCGCCGCGATCTTCGGCATGCGCAGTGAGACGGACCATGCTGTCGGCCATCCCGCCTCGTGGCACGCTGGTAAAGGTCACCGTTGGCGGCGGCACAATGCCGTTCTGCACCGGCGCCACTGCCGGCCGGTCGAAGCTGATTGCGCCAATGAGAATTCGGGCAAGCAGCCCCGCTTCGCGGTAGCGCTCGAAGCGGTCGATCGGCACCGCAAGGCGCGCCGCCTGCCAGCTTATGTCTGCTAACCCGTCATCGCTGCCGTCGAAACGTCCAAGCGAGTCCACCACGGCCCAGCCGTGCTGTGTGATAATGATCTGCGCCCGGCTCAGCCCAGCCTCAAGATCCCAGAGCTTGAGCTGGCCAGTGTGACTTGCACTGAAGGCAAACCGGCCACCTGGATGGATGGCGAGATAGTCAGCACGGTTATCTTCCTCGGTAAAGGCGCGTAGCAGCGTTCCCGTCGCACCATCGAACAGGCGCAGTGTTCCGTCCCCGCTCGCCGCTAATACCCGCTCCGTTGCGGGATCCCACGCAATCGCATTGGGGCGACCTTGCGGCAGCCGCGCATTACGCAAAGGGCGGTTCGTCCCAACGTCGTGCCAAATGAGTGTGCCATCGCGTGTCATCACCGACACGACCCGACCACCCCCTTGCCATGCGATCCCATCTATCGGCGTGCTCGGGCCGCTGAACGTGCCGGAGACTTGGCCGGATGTATCGACGATCCGCACCGCTCCATCCGTGCCGGCCAAGGCCACCAGCCGCCCCTCGGGATTGTAGGCTGCGGCAATGGCTGCCACGCCGGCGGAGAACGGTGATACTGATCCACGGCTTAAGTCGACCAAGCTGGCACCGCGGCCAATCGCAACTGCGGTTGTAGCGTCGGGCGACACTGCGCCTGCTTCGACAGTGCTGGTCCGCAGTGATCGGAGCACCCGTCCCGTCGCCAAGTCCACCGTCTCTGTGCCGCCGCCGCGCCGTAGCAGGACGGCCTGCAATTGATCGGATACAGCCGAGTTCGACCACACCGGCAGGATCCGTCACGCGGCTGGCTGCTACGAACTGCCCATTATGCAACGACCAACTCCGCACAAGTCCGTCCTTGGTGGTGATCACCAAGGCTGCCCCCGCGGTCGAAAGGCGCAGATTTATGATCTCCGCGGCGCCTCGATTTACGACCAGGACAGGTCGGACGGCGGCGCTCCGTGCCGCACGGGATACGCCCTCCGCGACACCTCTCGAAATGCTCTCCGTAATCGAGCGCTGCACATCCTGGGACCAAGCACCGCACGTGGTCGCCAGCAGCAGAAACAGCGTCGCCGTCAACCTTGGAAAGCAAGCGATCATGGTCAGAATACCAGACGCATGTTCAGTGCAAGTTGGCGGTTACGGATACTCGGATTGTCCTCCTGTGTCATAAAATGCAGGCCAGCGGTGAATGTGGGAGTGACGCGGTAGTCGAACCCTGCGAGCAGGAATAATGCGTTGTTATTCTGATTTGGCCCTGGATTACTCAGAGGCTGGGCATATTCGTACTGGACCCTAACGTATGGAATGAATGCCTCGATCGCATAGCGCGCCTCCACCGCCGCATAGTAGGTGTTGCTGCCGAAGCTCGAGCCGCCGCCTCCGAATCCTGTATCGGCATCCACATGGGACCAGCTGTACTGATAGCGCCATCCCATACGAGCCCCAAGGGTCAGCGGCGTATCGGGCACATCGTAAAGGCCATTCACGGCAACATCCGTGAAGAAGGTGTCGACGGTGCCGCTTGAATTGCTGCCGGGCCGGGTGAACGTCATGGGCCCGGAAAAAGGCGGGAAGCCAGGCTCCGTCAGCGAAGACGGGCCCGTGCTTAGCCAACTCAGCCCCCTCGTGTAGCCGAGCAACCCGGTGAAAAAGACGTTCCTGTTCAACAAGAACGCAGCGTAAGGCGAAAACGAAAACGACGCGCCGGTCAGTTTCGTGGAGCCGGTGCTCGAGCTGTCGGACGTAATGCCGCCCTGGTTGGCGCTCGTATACGAGAACGCCCCGGACCCACCTAGCACAAAGCGGTCGATATGGGTGTCCGCACCGAGGATCTGCTGGAACAGACCGACCCCAAAGTTAGGGTTAGGCGCGGAGGGTACCACTGCACCCGGCGTGACCCCGAGTTCCGAGGGCGCACTGCTGCGGATCGAGATCCAGTTGTACGAGCTGGTGGACCAGGCATTGATGGCGCCCTCCCCGACCGTCTCTGCTGCTGTCACTCGACCGACGACAGCGTTGCTGATCTGGCGGGTGGTCTGCTTCGTGACTTCTTTCTCCGCGTCTTCCGCCTGCGCCCAGGCCTTTGAAGACGCAACGATCGCCAGACATCCAAGCACAGCAATTATTCTTCCGTGCACCGATCTTCCCCCCAACTTTAAGGGCGAAATCTTTGCATGTTCCACGACGTTTCGCGCACCAATATATGCGAAAGCGAATTCAAAAGAATGCGAAACGATTATTGTGCTCACAGAAATTTCGGCACCAAATTGAACAAATTGCCGCCGCTGATGCGATCTCTCGATCCGTATCAGGAATAATATCTGCAGCGTTTGAGTTGGAACCACGGTTATCGAACAATTCGCGCTCGCGGAGCGCCATCCGGCGTGCCCTGCCCCGAGCCGCTCAGGCTGCCCCTGACCAACTGATGCCAACCTACGAAAGCGGGATCATCCGTCGTGAGTCCTGGTTGCCGCGGTTTCCGTTCGCGCGACGATACGACCGCGATCGTGACGCCATTAGTCGCTTTGAGCAGTGGGCTGCACGAACGCGCGAGGCGCGTTGGCTTACTGGACAGGGCCGGGACCGCTACCTAGCCTTTCCCGATCCAGGGGAGGATCTTCAGAACTTGGCTGAACCGGTGCTGGAGTTGCGTGGCATTTCGAAGAGCTTTGGCGCGATCCGCGCGTTGAACGACGTGGACCTATCGCTGGAGCCGGGCGAGGTGCTCGGGTTGATGGGTGACAACGGTGCCGGCAAGTCCACACTGGTGCGGATCATGGCCGGCAATTTCGCTCCTACGACCGGCGAGATGCGGCTGAACGGTACGCCCGTGCAGTTCCATCGGCCGCTCGATGCGCGGCGCAGCGGGATCGAGATCGTGTACCAAGATCTGGCCCTGTGCGACAATCTGACGGCGGCGGCGAATGTGTTCCTGGGGCGCGAGATGACGCGGCGCGTGGGACCGCTGCGGCTGCTGGACTATGGCGGCATGTACGCGCGAGCTGGCGCGCTGTTCGCGGAGCTGAAGTCCGAGACGCGCCCACGCGACCTGGTGCGGCGGATGTCGGGCGGTCAGCGGCAGGCGGTGGCGATCGCGCGCACGCGGCTGTCCGATCCACGGATCGTGCTGTTGGACGAACCGACGGCAGCGATATCGGTGCGACAGGTGGCCGAGGTGCTGGAATTGATCCGGCGGCTGCGCGATCAGGGCATTGCAGTGGTGCTGATCAGCCATCGCATGCCGGATGTGTTCTCGGTCGCCGATCGCGTACTGGTGCTGCGCCGCGGGCGCAAGGTGGCGGAGAAGCCGGTCGCCGAGTTGAATCCTGAAGAGGTCACCGGGCTGATCACCGGAGCGATCGATGTCGCTTGAAGCATCGCTGACGATGAGCGGCATCACCGAACAGCGCGAGCACTCGCTGGTACACCGTCTGCTGTCGGCACAGGCATTCTGGATCACGCTGGCGCTGCTCGTCATGTCCGTGACGATGTCGCTGTTGCAGCCGCAGGCGTTCGCCAGCACCGAGAATTTTTACAACATCACGCGCAACTTTGCCTTCATCGGCATCATGGCGTTGGGCATGACCACGGTCATCATCACCGGCGGCATCGATCTTTCGGTGGGTTCGGTGATGGGCCTGGCAGCGATCGTCGCCGGCCTGGTGCTGCAGGATGCGGGTCCATGGTGGTTGGCGATGGGCGCGGGCCTTGTCACCGGCACTGTGGTCGGCGCGGTCAACGGTGCGCTGATCGCGTGGGTGGGTCTGCCGCCCTTTGTGGTGACGCTGGGCTCGCTGTCGATCGGTCGTTCGCTGGCCGTCGTCCTGTCGCAGAACAAGATGATCTACGACTTTGGCCCGGACTCCGACACGATCTTTGCCATCGGTGGCGGGCAGATTCTGGGCATCGCCAATCCGGTGTGGGTGCTGCTGCTGCTGACCGTGGTGTTCTCGGTCGTGCTGCATGTGACGCGCTGGGGGCGCTATCTTTACGCCATCGGCGGCAACGAGCAGGCGGCGGTGCTGACCGGCGTACCGGTCGTGCGGGCGAAGCTTGCGGCCTACACGGTGTCCGGTCTGACTGCCGCGCTCGCCGCCGTGCTGATCATTGGCTGGCAAGGCTCGGCAATCAATGCACTCGGCACCGGCTATGAGCTGCGCGTGATCGCCTCGACGGTGATCGGCGGGGCCAATCTGATGGGCGGCGAAGGTGGTGCCTATGGCGCATTCATCGGCGCGGCATTGATCGAGGTGATCCGCAACTCGCTGCTGATGGCTGGTGTGGATTCCAACTGGCAAGGCACATTCGTCGGCGTGTTCATCGTGCTCGCGGTGGTGCTGGAGAAGCTTCGCGGCCGACGACGTCCGTAGAGGAGGCAACGACATGAAAGCATTGTTGGCATTGCTGGCCGCGTTGGCCGTTGCGCAACCGGCCGCGGCGGCGGACAAGAAATACGTGTTCGCGCTGGTGCCGAAGAACACCAACAACCCGTTCTTCGATCAGGCGCGGGATGGCTGCAAGAAGGCCGAGAAAGAACTGAACGGCGCGATCGAGTGTCTTTATGTCGGTCCAGGCGAGCATGGCGGCGGCGAAGAGCAGGTGCAGGTGGTGAACGACCTGATCGCGCGGCATGTCGATGGTATCGCGGTATCGCCATCCAATGCGCCGGCGATGGGGCGCACTTTGGCGGAAGCCAATAAGGCCGGCATTCCGGTGCTGACCTGGGATTCCGATCTGCTCGATCGCGACAAGAAAGAGCGCATCGCGTATGTCGGGAACGCATAATTATGAGATCGGTGTGAACCTGGCGAAGCTGGTGATGGCGATCAAGCCGAAGGGTGGCTCGATCTGCATCCAGTCGGGCGGCGCCGCGGCGGCTAATCACAACGAGCGCATGCAGGGTATTCGCGACACGCTGTCGGGCAAGTCATCCAAACAATCTCCTGGCGAGCGATTGACCGGACAGAATGGCTGGAAAGAAGTGGATGGCTGTCCGCTTTACACCAACGACGACTTCCCGGTCGCGGTGCAGCAGATGGAGGATATCCTGGGAAAATATCCGCAGCTCGATGCGTTTGTGCCGACGGGTGGCTTTCCGCAGTTCCTGCCGCAGGCATATCGCAAGGTGGCGGAGAAGGTGAAGACGCGGATCGATGATGGATCATTGGCACTGGTGGTGGCGGACACGCTGCCGGTGCAGATCGATCTGCTGAAGGCGGGGCTGTCGCGCGGCCAGGTCGGACAGCGGCCGTTCGAGATGGGCTACAAGACGATGTACTTTTTGAAGGACATTAAGGACGGCAAGGGCAAGCCAGCCGATCCGACATACACGGGACTTGATGTGTGCACGCCGCAGAATGTGGCGACGTGTGTCGGGGGCGGATGAGGCAGCCGTATCTACACACGCTCAGAGGTCGTCGGCTCGTAGGGCACGAACGGCTGCATCGATCGCATCACGAGAATTGTCGAGGTGCGGTCGCGGGACGGCAGCGCTGAAGTTGGTCTGAGCGCTTCGCACCGATCGCCTCGGTGTCGGCGCAGTCGCTGCTGAATTGCTCTTGGCATGACTCGCGCCGGGTGCGCCTGACCGGGGTGCATTCGGAGACGCGGCAGCAAATTGTCGCGGCCCGCGCTGCGTGTTGTTTCCCGGCATCGGCGTACCGCGTCG
Source organism: uncultured Alphaproteobacteria bacterium (assembly GCA_963850535.1). Taxonomy (GTDB): domain Bacteria; phylum Pseudomonadota; class Alphaproteobacteria; order Acetobacterales; family Acetobacteraceae; genus JAMXLO01. The sequence continues at coordinate 217,364 of CAWKMC010000016.1, forward strand.
CGTGCCTGCAAGCGCCTCCGCCGAGCGTGACTGAGGTGAGCTCGTGTCTGTTGAGTTTGAGGTGTCGTCCTGGTCCGGGGTGAACATGGCCTGGGCGATATGCTCGTAGGGATGGCCGGGTGGCGATGCGCCCTCGGGCACGAGAACAGCGGGGACTTGGTTGGGGCCGGCGAGCCGGGTGGTGCCGGCGATCGAGGACGCGGCGCCCTCCGGCGCGAAGTGCGCGCGTAGGCTCACGGTATGGTGGCCGAAGGGTTTCGGATTATTGGGCGATGAGTTGTCCATAAGTTGCTCTCGATCGGTCCGGGCGATCGTTTCAGGTGGGCGGACCGGTGCTGGCGAGTGGCAGGGCTTGTGCGGGGGGCGCCGGCCAGGCGGGCGCGATGAGCCAGCTCAGCGCGGGGCGCCAAAAGCGCATGTCGTGAAGCATGTCGATGATCAGTCTGGTCCAGCTGCCGCCGTGTTCGACAATGATCTGGCGCAGTTCCGGCCACAGCGGATGGTTCGGCGCAATGCCGAGATCGCGGCAGATGTCGGCAATGACGACGCCGATGGGCTGGCGCTTGATCAGATCGGCGATTTGTTCCGGCGTGGGCAGGCGAGTGGGAGGGGACTGGTCGGCCGGGCCCGACTCCTTCTCTGCCTGCGGAACGTTGGTTTCGGGTGAGCCGGCGCGTGATGCGCGGGGGGAGGTGGCGGGCCGGGGCTGGCGCTCTGCGTCGAGCCGGGCCGCGTTGCGGACGATCCTGGCTTCGAGTGCTTCCGCGCGCAGCAGACCGCGGGCGATGCGCGCGAGGATCGCCGCGATACCGTCGTCGCTGGGCTGGCCCGGGTTGCCGCGGAGCGCACCGGCGAATTGCCTGCCGTAGTCGATGAGGTTGCGGACGAGGTTGAGGAGGCGTGCGACGCGGCTGGGTGGAGGAGCGGCGGCGGTTGGCGCGTCCGACATGGACGAAACAAGACTACAGGACTGCGGTCCGCGTCAAGGAAAAGTTTCCTGGACGCCTAGTGCAGGTAGTGTGTCTCAGTTTGAAGGAATACTTTCAGCGCCTGTTCAATCACAAGGGTGGAGTAAGCAAAACAACCACGGCGTTCAGTCTGGGTGGGCGCTTGGACAGCGGGCGGTCTCGCGCTTCCTTATATTCGACGATTCACGGGGCGGCCCGGGTGATGAGCAGGAGCGAAGCCAAGCGCACGTTCACCCGTCATCAGATGGAAGCACGGCTCAAAGATTGGGGGGTCATCCTGCTTGGCGGGGACATTGATGAATCACCAATGGCTTATCGTCGTCTCGATGACGTACTTCAGCACCACGAAGGCACGATCAAAATCGTGCATCGTCTTCACCCGTTTGGCGTGCTGAAGGCATCGTCAAATGATCGGAAGCGCGATTCCCATCACGAATAGCAATCTTGCCGTCTTCCGCCACGAGCGGAGCCGGCTGGCCCCGCAGGTCGTCTCAGTCCAGCTAGTTTTTCAGATACCCGACATAATAGATGCCGATGACATTCCCCGCTGCGTCTCTGATCGGGTCGTATCCGGTGACGTATGGCTTCCCGAGAATCATCGCGTCGCCATAGTACGCCTCGCCCTTCTGGATGATCGGGAACACCGGACCGTTGGGGTCCAGTACGGTGCCGATCGCACGCGAACCGTCGTCCTTTTTCACGTTCGTGGCGACGCGCACATATTCGTTGGCAGATTTCACGAACAGGGTCGCCGTTCCACTGTGTTCCTTTACAACCGCATCGACCTCATCGAAGTGGTTGTTCATCTTGATTGTGCCGAAATACAACGCAGCCACATCCTTACCGGCAACGGCGTCACTGCCGTTGATCTTGGGTGCGCCCAACTGTGCCGTCTTGGCCTTCAAAGCCTCCATGGAGGCTTTGACCTTATCGGTCTGCCCGAGAGCCGGCGCCACAACGAGAGCCGTACCAATTCCAATGACGAGCATCCTGCGATCGATGAGCGTGGTGCCATTCATCTGACGATCCTCCTTCTTACGGCGCCTGACACCGTAAGTCGCACCGGTTGGGGCGCATTGATCTGGATCAATCGTTGCAGATGGCGTCTGCGGCTTGGCGTGATGTGCTTCCCGCTCCTCGACCATCCGCACCAGATCAACCACGTCCCACAGCTTCTGGGTCACACCCGCCTGCATCGCTGGCGTCATACGGATCGTGGAGTGGACTTTGCAGAAGTTGTAATGCATGAAGTGGAGAGCAACCGCATGTGCATGGTTCTCAGCCTTCTTGCTGAACCCATCGGTTAGGCGCGTGAACCGCCGTATATGCATCCGCATCGTGCGGTTCTGACGCTCCACGTACGATGTGCTGATGTGATCCGGGTCTGGAGCGCCAATCCGCCGCTTCTTCTCTGCGCCGATGCATTGCGCGGGGCTATAGCGGCCTGCCGGTTGCGGTGCCGGCCCGTATTCCTTGATAAGCTGGGCGGTGGTCGATTTGGCGACCGGAAGGCTTCCCAGACGGCCCTAAGGTAGGTGTTGTGTCCATCGCTAGTTAGCTGCACGCGATTGGTTAACCGGCTAGCTACGTCGCGCATGAAGATGCGGGCCGCCTCCGCGTCACGGCTGCCAAGCGCGCGACTTCGCACCAGCCTCTCCTGCCTTCCTCCGTGCTGCGAACTCGGGGCGAATCGGGAACTGATTTGTCCTCGGCCCGCTCCCCTGTCGCCACGTCAACAATGTGCTTGGCAAGCTGGTTCGGATCGCGCGGGCGCTTTAGGATTCTTCGGCATATCAGATCTTCCCATACTCTCACAGGCTGTCGAACAGGGCCGTGCGGCTGCGGAGTAAGCACAAAGGTTCAGTTTGGCGGGCGCTCGGCTACTTGGGAAAAAAGTCAAGCTGAGACACTACCTGGGTGCAGGTTGTCTTATGTCTGGGCAATCCCTGTCCGCGTGCGCCATTGACGAGTGAGGGATCGGGGGCCCATTCCGGCAGCGAAGCCCAGCCTATTACTTGGGGAATTGGTTCACGTCCATCGCCTTCTGAGCGAGACGTATGCCTTCGATGAATTCCGCAGTCGGCTGTAGACGATGGATACGCACATCCTCAAGACGGTTGATCGCCTGGACCGAAGCGCTGATCGCGGTGAGCGCTTTGGCGTCGGGTGCGTCGAGTATAATGATCACTACACCTTCCGGCGTCTGCCACATATGCTGCATTTTGCCTCCCACGGTCTCAATCAGTGCGGAAGCAGGGCCGGAACGATCAACGGGGTCCTTAATAAAAGCAGCGAGTGACTCGCGCGTCAGTCTGCCGATCAGTGCAAATTGCATCGCTTTCCCTCCCAATTAAGGTCATCAACGAGTTATACGGCGAGCCATCTCCGCCACCGGCATGACGTGAGCCGTGGAATCAGCCAAAACGACCAGCGTTGCGTGATGGACTTGCTCATTAGGCATCGGTCCATATCCGCGATCAGGATAATCGTACGTTGCCGTGGCGTCCGATAGGAACACGACGCGATAATTGTGGAACATGGCGTCACGAGCGGTGGCATGACAGCAGTTCTCTGTGGTTGTTCCCGAGATGATGACCGTATCGACGCCCCATCCTCTTAATATGATGTCCAGATCAGTGCCAAAGAAGCCGCTGTAGCGATGCTTCTTGATGACATGTTCTCCAGCAGCGGGGGCCACTTCTGGGTATATCTCGACGCCCCAAGTGCCATCGACCGTTGCGCTACGATTGGCAATCGGCTGATGCATGGCGAACAGTCCCATGTCGGAGCCGTCTCTACGATGGACATGCGTGGTATAGATCACCTTGATTCCAGCGCTGACGGCAGATCTGCAACGCCTCAACCAGCCTCGGGACCATCGCGCGAGCCGCTGGAGTTTCCAACCCACCACCCGGCGCAACAAAATCGTTCTGCATATCCACAACGATCATCGCCGTCTTGGCGGGATCGATTCTCTCGACCTCCATCTATGCCCTCCCCGGATGGCGCTCAGCCGAATTTTGATTGGTTGCACTGGACGCTAAGCGGGGCGGGCGCATCAAGTCAATGACATTTCAATTCATACTCACGCGCTTTCTGTTTGGCATGGTCTAGATTCTTCACACGTTAACGGGCGCAGCGATCATAGATCGTGCGGGCGGTGAAATCGGGCGCGGGCCTATCCACCCAAACCATTTCGGGAGAAGTCGCTTCTACAGTGCGCTTGAGGGTCTTGTTCTGCCAATCCGCACGAGTTGAACCGTCTACTTTTACGGTGATCTCTTTGCCATGGACTTGATACGTCCCGAAATAGGCGATCGCAGTGGTGACGACACCGCCTGTCGGCTGCAAGTTTGCACCGGAGCTAAGATCAGGACGCATCTGAAGATTTGAAAAGTGCCCGTCTGGGCTGAGCAGGAGTTGGCCGATAGGGTTCGGCCCATATGGCTCGGTTTTCTCGCCACCCTTCTCGATAACCAGCGAGCGCATTTTCCAGCACCCTTCGAGGTCTTTGGGTGTTTGAGCTACGGCGGCGTTCGCGATTACCAATCCGGCTGTCGCAGAGAGTAGGGCATACTTCATGATGACCTCCTGTTCCGACAGGCGATCAACCGCTCTTGGCGCGACGAGGTTCTTTCATCACGGCAACTTTTATGCAGGTCTCAGCCCACACGAGACACTGCAGATCCAGCTATGAGCCGTTCCTCAGTCTTGCGCTGGCCCCAGATCCGGCGGTGGATAGTAAGGCTTCTCGCCCAACGCGTGGACGCGCTGCCAGAATGCCTCGCCGCTGGCCTTGCCGACCTCGTCGAGATCGGCCGCCTGGCGCCACATGTTCCATGACTCCGGATGCAGGCGGCTGGCCTCGGCCAGATGCGTATCAGCTTCTGCCGTGTTGCCGCGCTGGCGCAGCCACACGCCCAGGCGGAAATGTGCCTGCGCCAATGCGATCTCCGGGGTGATCCGCGGCAGTCGTGCCACTGCGGTGTCTGCCGGCAATGCGTAACGCCCGGTCAGCACCCAGTCGCGCACCGCATCGAGATACGCAGAGCGCGCTGCAAGACGCGCGGCCTGGTGTGCGGGGGCGAGTGTGCGCGTGGTGCGGTCCATCATGCGGAAATGGTCGGTCGAACCGGCGTTCTCCGGTGGCCGCACGACGCGGCCCGCTTCATCGATCCACACCGCCTGCGGCACGTTGACCATGCCGTAGAGATCGGCGACGCGATGCTCGGTGTCGATCAGGCACCAGGTACCTGTGCACCGGCCTGCTCGATCCATGGACGCGCATGTTCGGCGCCGCGGCTTTCCTCCGCGACGGCGACGATCATGAACTTTTCGTCCTTCAGGCTGTCGAACAATTGCTGCCACACGGGCAAGTCAAAGCGACAGCCTCACCAGGACGCCCAGGTACAGAGGAACACTTTTTTCCCACGCAGCGCCGAAAGCGTGTGCGGCGTACCGGCGAGATCGGGCAGGGTGAAGTCGGGCGCCGTCAGTCCGGCGAGCGCGTCGTTGCGCTGTTGCGCGCCGGCGCCCAGCACCCAGGTTTCGCCGCGCGGCATCGTTGACCACCGGGCAGCCGAGTGTGCGCCAGAACGCGGCGACATCGACGCGGTCCTCCTGCACCGGCGTCGGCACACAGAGATCGTCGCGGCACATGCCCTCGGGCTTCAGCGTCCAGCCGGTTGCGCGTTCGGCGTCCTCGGCCGACAGAAATAGCCCGTTCGTGGCGGCCACGGTCAGTTCACCCTGATCGGTCAGCACGGTTACCATCGCGGCCTCCTCCCTTGCCGGGGTGCAGGCAAACACGTTGAATGCCGGCCACGCAAGTTGGGGGGACATCGATGCCGAAACTCGCGGGCAAGATCGCGTGGATCACCGGCGCCGGCAGCGGTATCGGCGAGTCAGCCGCGCTGGCGCTGGCCGATGAGGGCGCCACGACCGTGCTGACGGGGCGCACCGCCGAGAAGCTGGAGCGCGTTGCTGCGCGCATCAAGCAGCAGGGTGGTGAGGCGCATGTTCAGCCAGCCGATCTGATGGACAGCAAGCAGGTACAGGCGGTTGGCGCGTTCATCCGCAACTCGCTCGGGGGTCGGCTGGATATCCTGGTGAACAATGCGGGGCTGAATATCCTCGATCGTCATTGGGACAAGCTGTCACCCGAAGGCATCGACCAGTTGGTGAACGGCAACCTGACTCAGGCCCTGTATTGCGTGACGGTCGCGCTGCCGATGATGCGTGCGCAGAAGGACGGACTGTTGGTCCACACCGCCTCGATCGCCGGACGCCTGGTCGGGGGCTTTCCTGGTCCGATCTACACCGCGGCGAAACATGGCGTGGTGGCGATGAGCCACACGATCAACCAGCAGGAGTGTGTCAACGGCATTCGCTCGACGGTGTTCCTGCCGGGCGAAGTCGCGACGCCGATCCTGGATAAGCGGCCCAATCCGGTTGGGCCGGAAGTGCGGGCGCAGATGGTGCAGCCGGAGGATTGCGGCGATCTGATCCGCTACGTTGCCTGTCTGCCGAGGCACCTGGTGATGAGCGAGGTGTGGCTGGCGCCGACGCATAACCGCAGCTACATCGCCGCCCTGCAACAGAAACTCTGAGAGAAACGATGGCGTCCAATCGCAAGAAGGTCATGCTGCCGCACAATATGGGCAAGGAGGGCGTCGATAAGCTGCGCGCCCGCGATGACATCGAGGTGGCGATCTATCCCGCGACGATCGGTCAGGCCGACCTGTTGCCGATGCTGTCGGATATCGTCGGTATCGCGCTGTCCGGCACGCCGTATCGAAGGCGGAAATGAATGCGTCGCCGGCGATGGAGGTGGTGGCGCGCATCGGCGTGGGCTACGACGCGGTGGAGGTGCCGGCGCTGACGGCGCGCCGCGTGCCGCTGATGGTGGCCGGCACGGCGAACTCCACGTCGGTGGCGGAGCATGCATTTCATCTGATGATGGCGTTGGCCAAACGCAGCACGGCACTGGATGCGATGGTGCGCAAGGGCACGTGGGGCGATCGGCATGATGGTCTGCCGATGGAGCTTGCGGGCAAGACCGTGCTGATCGTTGGGTTCGGTCGCATCGGCACGCGTTCGGCTCGGCGCTGCCTGGGCTTCGATATGAACGTGCTGATCTATGATCCGTATGCGCCGGCGGAGAAGATCGCCGCGGCCGGCTGCGAGCGCGTGACCGATCTCGACGCTGCGTTGCCGCGCGCCGACTTTGTTTCCATCCATTGCCCGAAGAATCCGGAGACGATCGGCATGTTCAATGCTGCGCGCTTCTCGCGCATGAAGCGCGGCGCGTTGATCGTCAACACCGCGCGCGGCGGCATCATCGATGAGCCGGCGCTGCATGCGGCGCTGACATCCGGGCATCTGGCGGGGGCGGGACTGGACGTGTTCGACGCGGAGCCGACGCCGGTGAACAACACGCTGCTCGCGCTCGACACGGTGATTGCCTCGCCGCACATGGCGGGTGTTACGACCGAGTCGGTGGCCGGCATGGCGGTGGTGACGGCGGAGAACATTCTGAGCGTGCTGGACGGCAAGCCGAACCGGGACAATGTGATCAACCAGGAGGTGCTGGACTGATGTTGGAAACTCCGGGGTTTCATCACCTGCATCTGAACTCGGTCGATCCCGATGCGGCGATCGACTGGTATGTGCGGCAGTTTCCGACCTGCACGAGGGGCGAATGGGCCGGCATTCCTGCGCTGCTGTCGCCCAACAACGTCATGGTGCTGTTCACCAAGGTTGATCGCGCTGCGTCCGACGCAGCCGCAGAGTGCGATCTGGCATTTCGGCTGGCATGTCACCGATGTGCGGCGAGAGTCTCGCTGCATATGCAGCAGCGTTCGGACGTGCAGCTGCTGCCGCTCTACACCACCGATGAGGGCGGGTCGGTGCTGGTGAGCAGCGATACGTGGCCGAATGTCGGCGGCGTGCTCGGGCTGACCCGTTCGCAGATCGCCGAGGCGCGCGCCAAGGGCGTGCAGCCGCCCGGCGGTGGCGGGTTCGCGTATATGACGGGGCCGGATGATGCGCTGGTGGAGTACGCGGGGAACCATCCGGCCGAGCGGTTCAACCATGTGCATCTGTGGCAGGAGGAGCCGTTGTGCGCATTGCTCTGGTATCAGCAGCATCTGAACGCGCCAGTCCGCGCGGGCTTCAGCGGCGCACTGCCGACCGAGGCCGACTGCAAAGTGCCGCGCGGGGCGGATCGCACCTGGCCGGCGCTGAACCGCGAGGGCATGTTCCGCACGCCGCGTGCCGGTGTGGAGTTCGGCGACGTTGTGCTGACCTGGTATGCCAATCAGGGCGAGACGCCGCTGGCGAGCTCCCGCGGACAGCTGCAGGACCATTTTGCGCTGAGCGTGGCCGATCTCGATGCGTGGGTGGAGAAGCTGCATGCCGAGAAGGTGGTGGTTCTCGAAGAGCCATATCGGCTGGGCACAGCGCGTGCGGTCATGATCGAGGGGCCGAGTCGCGAGGCGATTGAATTGGTCGAGGTGCGGTAGGAAACCTGAGCCTTGTGCAACCTGCGTGCTTGACCCGGCTCGCGGCGACTTGGCAGGCATGAAGCATGTCCGTTTCGCTGTCAGTGCGTTTCGTCCGGCTGCTGCTGTGCGGCATGCTGGTGACGACGCCGGGGGCGATGGCGCAGACGCCGACTACCCAGCCGGCCACGCAGCAGCAGCCGAAGCCCAAGCAGACGCCCGTCGTGCGGCCACGCGGTCCAACCCACGCACAGAAGCCGCCGGCAAAGGCGCCTGCAAAATCGCCGGCCAAAGTTTTGCCGCCGGCTCCCGCACCAGCGCCAGTCCCTGTGCCGGCACCAGCAGAGGAGCAGAAGCCGCCGGAAACCGAGGTCAATAAGGGCTCCGCGACCGGCTTGCCGTTGCCTCGCTTCGCCGCGCTGCGTTCGGATGAGGTCAATCTGCGGGCCGGGCCCGGGACGCGTTATCCGATCGACTGGATCTACAAGCGCCGCGATCTGCCGGTGGAGATCCAGCGTGAATTCGAAGTGTGGCGGCTGGTGCAGGACCCCGATGGGATCAAGGGCTGGGTGCACCAGGCGACGCTTACCGGGCGGCGCAGCTTCATCGTGACCGGTGGCGATGCCACAATGCGGCGGGATCCGAAGGACAATGCTTCAGCGGTCGCGATCCTGAAGCCGGGCGTCATCGGTCGCCTGCGTTCGTGCCAGGCGGGATCCGACTGGTGTCAGGTGCAGGTGGGCGACCACCGCGGCTACCTGAAGCGCGGACAGTTGTGGGGCATCCTGCCGAATGAGGTGGTCGCAGGCTGATCGCGACGGCGCGTGCGACCGCCGCGTTGATCAGCTCGGCGAAGGAGTGTCTGCACCACGAGGCAAATTGGACCTTTCTCATCGACCGCCTCGTGGTGCGGCGGCCGGGGTTGAGCGTGGTCGAAACTCCAGCACCATTCCCGAAAGGGAACAGCGATTTCGCCAAATCGTTTCACAGAGATGGCAGACGAAGATGGCCCGAATGCACGAAGCCGAAAGCGTGACGGACAACCAAACCGTTGCAGTAGTGGGCCTTGATGCCTCGGCCGGCGGCAATGAGGCTATTGCACAGTTTTTCGATGCTATGCCCGCCGACAGCGGCGCAGCTTTCGTGGTCGTGTTGCACCTGTCACCCGACAGAGAAAGCCAGCTGTCTTCGATCGTAGCGCGACACACGTCCATGCCCGTCACTGAAATCGTAGACGGTCTCAGTATTCATCCCTGATCACATTCACATTATCGCGCCTGGCTACGACATAACGCTTGCCGGCGACACCTGCATCTGACGAAACAGGCACAACCGAGACGCCAAGCCCATCCCATTGATGTCTATTCAAGTCGATCGCAGACCTCGGGCGCCGAATGAAGGAGACATTCCTCGACCTCCCGGGCCCATGACTTCCCGCCGCAATGGTCTGGCTGAGCAGACGATATGCATCCCTGGCTGAGTATCTCGGCCCGTATGGAATGGCGGCGAATAAAGGGAGACGTCGTTCTGGCGGAGGGAGTGGGACCCATAAGTCGAAAGAAGTGGCAGCTATCTTGGGTATCTCTATGACCTCCGCCAAAATGCCCCCACGGATTGCCCCACAGGTGACCTGATCAGGCTTCGCTATGTTCTAGGCAGACCCCGCACATGTCCGGGGACAAGCCTGTTGACCCGATGGGCTGCGCCGGATGCAGGTTCGAACGCCGGAGCATCGAAGGGCCCGGTCTTGATGAACAGCAGTGAACTGGAACTCGCTGCGCGCTACGCGATGTTGGTCGAGCGGCTGAAGGAAGGTACGCAGAAGGGAGCGTGGGGGTGCCGATCCCCTCGTCTGTGCAGACTTTCAGCTTCAAACGGTCTTAGAGTTCCTGTCACACGATCCGGCCCTGGTCGCAACCGACACTTGCGCGCCGCTCATGCGGCTATACGCAGAGCGACACGATGCGCGGCGGAAGGCCAAGGGTCGATCCAGTGGTGGGCGGCCGAGCAATCCTTACGTTTCTTATGCTCACACATTCCTCGCGGCCGCGCTGGACTGCTTGGTGACACACGGCAAAATGCCGGCGAGTGCGGCGACACAGTGGCTTCGTGAGGAAATCCGGGGTCGCAAACTGCCAGTGCCGAACGCCAACGTTTTGCGCGGCTGGCGTGAGGATGCTCGCCGCGGAAAATGTTCAGCAGCACAGCTCAAGCAATTTCAAATGCTCCAAAAGCGCCAGCGAGACAAGTCCATCACAGGCGAACATGCAGCCAAGCGTGAGGCAACGGCAATCCTCGCCATGTTTGAGACGGGCAGGCTTACGTTGTAGCCAGAATACCGGGAAAACCATGATGTTTTCCCGGCACCCCGTGTGTTTTGGATCACTCCGTCCCTGGGCGTCCCAGGGCATGAAACGGAGTACCGAAATGAAGGACGGTACCACGAGCAAATACGCCTCGGTTGCAGCGTCTGTCTCACACATTGCGCGAGCGCCAACATCACTCGCGTACCGGACTTTATCGTCTAGCCGCTAAATACCCCGGCCTCTTCAGGAAGATGGGCCGGACTACTCTGGTCGATGTCCTGATGCTCGACACGATCGAGGCAGCGCTCCCGGACGCCAAGGTCCGGCCCGACCAGACGCGCTCTGTCGGTGTGATCATAAATAGGAAGAGGAGAGCGCCGTAATTGAACACGATGGAAGCGAGCGCGCTGATCCGCATCGACCTGCGGCGCGCATTTCCCCCGCCAGCGCCGCCGCGTCGCGCTGGTCGGCGCATGCGCGCGCTTGCACGAAAACTGTTTAGAGAGCGCCACCCCGACGAAGTCCTGCCACGCGGCCAAAGAATGCACGAAGCAAAAGCGCTGCTCGGCGTTCTTGAACGAGCGGGGCACCGGGGATTGCCGCGGCCCCAGACGGTCCGCGGGTGGCTAGCCTATTTTTCACGGGAGCATGAGGTATGAACGAACAGGAAGCCCTTGAACTCGTGGAGGCAGACATGGCTGCCGGCCATGAGCTGGCGAAAGAGTTGGTCAGGGCACAAGAGCAGGATGCCTTTCGGTATGAACCGGTCGCCTTCGCGATCGCCATCCTGCTGAACAGTGGCGAGAAGCAGGGT
>CAWKMC010000017.1:0-79071 GCA_963850535.1 uncultured Alphaproteobacteria bacterium
GACGCTGTCGGCATTGACGGCGTACGCCTGTCGCCGGCCGCGTTGCTGACACGGCTGAATGAACTTGGGCGCGCCAACGGAATCGGGCGGCTCGACATGGTGGAGAACCGCTTCGTCGGCATGAAGTCGCGTGGCGTGTACGAAACGCCGGGCGGCACCATCCTGCTGGCGGCGCACCGTGGCATCGAGAGCATCACGCTCGACCGCGAAGCAGCGCATCTGAAAGACAGCCTGATGCCACGCTACGCCGAGTTGATTTACAACGGCTTCTGGTTCAGCCCTGAAAGGCGGATGCTGCAGGCGCTGATCGACGAGAGCCAGAAAAGTGTGTCCGGCCGCGTTCGCCTGAAACTGTACAAGGGCAACGTGCGGTGATCGGCCGCGAATCACAACAGTCTCTACGCGCAGGACGTCGTCACCTTCGAGGAAGACCAGGGTGCCTATGACCAGCTCGACGCCCAGGGCTTCATCAAATTGAACGCGCTACGGCTGCGTCTGGGGGCGATTGCAGGTCGTCGCGGCGGCGGTCTTTAGTCGATGCGACGCCGCTCAGTTATCATTGGGAGTTCATTGTCCCTGTTGACGGGGGCGGCCGCGGCATCAAAGCCGGTTGTGCTCGAGCTCTTCACTTCACAGGGCTGCTCGTCCTGTCCACCGGCAGACGCGCTGCTCGGTGAGCTGTCGCGACGTGAGAATGTCATCTCACTTGCCTGGCATGTAGACTATTGGGACCATCTCGGCTGGCACGACAAGTTCGCGAGCAAAGCGGCAACAGCGCGACAGCGGACTTACGCGGCCCGGCTAGGTGGGGAGGTGTTCACACCGGCGCTGGTGGTAAACGGCACGAAGGTGCTGGTGGGTTCGGACCGGACCGCGATCGAAGCAGCCGTCGCAAGCGCGGCAACGCTGCCCGTGACGATTGGTTTGAGGCGCGTGGCAAACGCCGTAGCGGTTGATTTCGGCCAGATCGCTGGTCGCGTGCTGGCACAGCGAATCGTCTATGATCCCGAGCACGCGACCGATATAGGCAGCGGAGAGAACGGTGGGGCTCGCCTTCGCGAATATCGCGTTGTGCGCGCCGCGGATGCGCTCGGCGAATTGGACGGCTCCAGCAGGAGCTTCATGGCGCGATTGCCCGAGCCCGGTCAGGGCATGACGATCATCTTGCAATCGACCGACCTGCGGGTGCTCGGGGCAGCCGATCTGCCTCCGAGCTGATCAGGGTAGCAAACCCACTGTGGCGTTCATCAATTCGGGAAGTGTCTTCCACTCTACAATCAGAAGCCACGAGGCCAGGAGGATGGCGATCCAGATCACTGGACCCAGTTCAGGATAGTTACGACCGCCGCGCCGCGACCGGCCGGAACTCCGGTCAGACTGTTGGTCCATCTTTGGCTCCCCCGACGTGCCGGGCTCCTATCGATGGCGGCGTCGGTAACGAATGGGACAATTTCGGCTCCTTGCGTATCTGGACTGAGCTTGATGCATAGGTGCATCGCGGCAAGACGACCTAAAGTATGCCCAAGCCGTAACGGAATGGTACATTGAGCGAGAACACTCTTTCCGCGCGCGCCCGCCTGACGGCGCGCGCCGACACGAACACGACGTTCGCGATCCTGGTCTCGCTCTCGGTCTGTCACCTGCTGAACGATATGAACCAGTCGCTGGTGCCGGCGCTCTACCCGATTTTGAAGGACTCTTACCGGCTCGACTTCGGTCAGATCGGCCTGATCACGCTGGCATTTCAACTCACGGCGTCCATGCTTCAACCGGTGGTTGGCATGGTTACCGATCGGCGACCACAGCCGTATTCACTGCCGATCGCGCATGGGTTGCAGCCTGATCGGACTGCTGCTGCTGTCGGTGGCGAACAGTTACCCGACGATCCTGCTCGCGGCCGCTCTGGTCGGGCTCGGCTCGTCGGTGTTCCACCCCGAATCGTCGCGGGTCGCGCGCATGGCGTCGGGCGGACGACATGGCTTCGCGCAATCGCTGTTTCAGGTGGGCGGCAGCACCGGTTCGGCGATCGGGCCGCTGCTCGCCGCGTTCATCGTGGTGCCGCGGGGCCAGGCGCAGCATCGCCTGGTTCTCCGCCGCTGCGCTGCTCGCGATCGTGCTGCTGAGCAATGTCAGCCTCTGGTACAGCTCGTCACCTGTCGCAGCGACGCACAGGCGGCGGCAGCGCGGTGAACGCCGCTTATGCGGTGCTGTCGCGCAGGCAAGGTGATGTTCGCCATCACCATCCTGGTGGCGCTGCTGTTCTCCAAGAACGTCTATACCTCCAGCCTGAGTTCGTACTACACGTTCTACCTGATCCAGAAGTTCGACCTGTCGGTCCAGAACGCGCAGATCCATCTGTTCGTCTTCCTGGGCGCGGTCGCGGCGGGCACCTTCGCCGGCGGCCCGATCGGCGACCGCTTCGGCCGCAAGCCGGTGATCTGGTTCTCGATCCTCGGCGCGTTCCCGTTCGCGCTGATGCTGCCTTACGCCGAACCTGTTCTGGACCGGCGTGCTGAGCGTGGTCGATCGGCCTGATCCTGGCCTCGGCGTTCTCGGCCATCCTGGTCTACGCGCAGGAACTGCTGCCCGGCCGCGTCGGCATGGTCGCCGGGCATGTTCTTCGGCTTCTCCTTCGGCCTGGGCGGCCTGGGCGCCGCGGCGCTGGGGCAGATCGCCGACTGGACCAGCATCGACACGGTCTACCGGCTGTGCTCGTTCCTGCCGCTGATCGGGCTGCTGACCGCGTTCCTGCCGAATATCGAGCGACGGCGCTAGCTGAGCGGGCCGTCCCCAGAGCGCTCAGGCGGCCCTGACCGCACTCAGGAAGCCGTCGACCTGAGAGCGCAACGCTTCTCCCTGCCTGGCCAGTTCGCCCGCCGCATCAAGCACTTGCTCGCCGCGGTGCCAGTTGCGCCCACGGCTTGCGTTACGCCCGCGATGTTGCTTGAGACTTCCGCCGTGCCGGCAGCGGCCTGCTCGACGTTGCGCGCGATCTCCTGCGTAGCCGCACTCTGCTCTTCCACTGCCGATGCGATCGTCGTGGCGATCTCGCTGAGTTGACTTATTGTCGAAATGATCGTCTGGATGGCGGCAACTGTCTCCGTAGTAGCGCTCTGCATTGCGGCGATCTGGTTGCTGATCTCATGGGTCGCGTTGGCTGTCTGATTGGCGAGACCCTTGACTTCCGAGGCCACGACCGCAAAGCCCTTGCCCGCCTCGCCGGCTCGGGCGGCCTCAATGGTCGCATTGAGTGCAAGCAGGTTCGTCTTGCCGGCAATCTCGCTGATCATCTCGGTGACAACACCGATCTGCTTTGCGGCATCAGCCAGGACGCCCACGAGCGCATTCGCGTGTTCCGCTTCATTGACTGCCTTTGCTGCGATTGTCGACGAAGTCGTAACCTGGCGGCTGATCTCGCCAACCGGGCTAGACAACTCTTCGACGGCACTGGCAACTGATTGCACATTAGCGGACGCCTGCTCGGAGGCAGCGGCCACGGCGGTCGCCTGCCGGGAACTCTGCTCCGCAGTAGCGCTCATTGATGCCGCTGTGCTCTCCATTTCCGTCGCCGCTGAGGAGACGGTCTGGACGACCTCTCCTACGCTCGCCTCAAACTCACTGGCGAGTTGGTGCATTGTGTTTCGCTTCTCTTCGGCGAGCTTCTCGGCTTCCTTCCGCTCGGTCTTCAGGCGCTCCATTTCGACGGCATTGTCTTTGAAGACCTGCACGGCTGCCGCCATTCGCCGACCTCATCGCTCCGATCTGTGCCCTCGACAGCAGCCGATAGATCGCCCCCGGCAAGCCGCTGCATGGCACCTTGCAGTCGGCTCAGAGAGCCGGTGATATCGTGGCGACCAGCCAACACACCGCCGCCGTGAGCAGCATGATCCCGCCGCTAGTCAGGACCGAGGTGTAAGATCGTGGTCCGGAAAGCTCTCTCCAGATCGTCGGTGTAGGCGCCAGCCGCAAACACGAGGTCCCAGGGCCTGAAGCGCGCCACAAGGCGACTTTCGGTTGAGGCTGGTCTCGCCTGGTCTCGCGAACACATAGCTGACGAGCCCTTCATCTGAATGCCGCAAAGCGTCGACCATTAGACTGGTCAACGACCTGCCGCTTGCGTCCGCAGCCGTCGATGCGGTGTTCTCCAACTTGGGGTTGCGCCGTGGACGATGAAGACGTTATCCAGTGTCTGCGCATAGATGTAGCCTTGCCCGTCATCGAAGCGGATCGCATGGGCTGCATTACGGAACTGTTCTAGCGCCTGCTGACGGCTGAGCTGCCCGCGCCGCAACCTGGTCTTCCAGGGATTGCGCGAGGCCAAGCGCGGACTGCACGACTGCCCGGAGTTCCGCCACCGTCCTCACCATACGCGCCCGCATCACCACGCCGCCATTGCGATTGAGGCGACGAGTGCCAGGCCGCCATGGCCATCACGATGGCCAGCTTCGTGCGGAGCCGAAGATGCTTCAGAATATTCATCACCATGCCCTTTGGGTTGGCGCGGGGCACAGTGTTTACATTCGGTTTTGTTGTTAATGGGTAAAGAGTCAACCCAGTGTGCCGCATTGGTCTGTGGTGGCACGGCTGCCATCAACGACACGACCCAGTCGGAACAACCGCGCAACGCCTCACTGGTCAGCGCAGCCTAGAAAGTTCGCAGGAAGAACAGCGCGGTCACCGTTGCCGACAGCGCTACAACGAAGCCGCGCACGACCGGGGGCGGCATCCATTGTGTCAGCCGCGCGCCAACGTACCCGCCCACGGCGCTCGCGCCCAGCATCGCCAAGGTCTGAGGCCACCACACCGCGCCGGCGCTGATGAACCACAGCACCGCGGCGCCATTGGCGACACTGACCATCAGCACGCGCAACGGCGCCATCGCCTTCAGATCGGGGTTTGCCGTCAGCAGGCTCCACATCGCCATCATCATCAGGCCGACAGCGCCGCCGAAATAGCCGCCATACACCGCGATCAGGAACTGCATCGGCAGGACCGCCCCCGGCCCCACCGGGGTGATGCGACGCAACGCGAGGCCCGCACGCGAGCCGAACGCAAAGGTCAGGGTCGCCAGCAACAGCAGGAATGGAACGATGGTGTCGAACAGGCGCGCCGGCGTGGCGAGCAACAACACGGCGCCAAGCAGACCGCCAGCCAACGTGATGGGCAGCATCGATCGCACGGCAAGGGCGGCTGGCTGGGCGAAGGCGCGCCGATAGGCCCAGGTGCTGGCCAGAGTGCCGGGGAACAGGGCGACAGTCGAGGAGACGTTGGCGGCCACTGCGGGCAGGCCGGCCGCGACCATCGCCGGAAAGCTGACAAAGGAACCGCCCCCTGCGATGGCATTCATGGCCCCGGCCAGCAGGCCGACACACGCGAGCAGCGCGAAATCGTGCATGCAAGCGAGTTGCGCAGGGCAGTGGTGTTCTGCAAGCAGCAACGGTTCGGTGAAGGCCGAAGCGGTGCACCTTGAATACTGACTGAACGGTCAGTAACTAACAAGCATGGCCCGCACCCGCCGCAAAGATGCCCGACCCGGGGAAATTGTCGCCGCCGCCCTCGCCTCGTTTGCCGAGCGCGGCTATGCGGCGACCAAGCTTGAGGACGTTGCCGCCGCGGCGGGAATAAGCAAGGGCACGATCTACCTCTACTTCCAGACCAAGGAGGAGCTGTTCCGCGCAGTCGTGCGCCAGGCCGTGCTGCCCAATCTGGAAGCAGCCGAGACGCAGTTCGCCAGCCACGAAGGCTCGTGCGCAGACCTCCTGCGTGCCCTGGGGTACCGCTTCCTGCAGCTGCTGGACAGCAACCTGACCGCAGTTCCCAAACTCGTCGTCGCCGAATCCGGCAATTTCCCCGCCATCGCGCAATTCTACGCCGATACGGTGCTGCGACGCGCGTTCGCCTTGGTCGAAGGCATACTGACGCGGGGCATGGAGCGCGGTGAATTCAGGCGCCTGCATGTCCACACGATCTTACCGCTGTTCGCCGCACCCTTCCTGTTGCTTGCGTTGTGGAAGCATTCGCTGGGGCGCCATACCGACCTGACCTTCGATCCCAGGGCAGTAGCAGAGGCACACCTCGATGTGCTGCTGCGCGGCCTGGCTCCGGACCATCCGTCATGAAGCGTTTGTTGCTTATCGTCCTGGTGCTGCTTGCGGCTGGCGCGGCCGCCGGGTGGTGGTGGGTCAATCGCCCGCAGGGAGTGCCGACCTGGCAGGGCTACGTCGATGCCGAGTATGTGCGTGTTTCGCCGACCTTGACCGGGCGCATCACAGGAATTGCGGTTGCGCGTGGGGACCACGTGACCGTCGGCGCCCCGCTGTTCACTCAGGACGAAATTGACGACGTGGCGGCGCGCGATGCTGCGGCCGGCAAGCTGGCCGAGACCCAGGCGCGGCTTGCCAACCTGGAGACCCGCAGCCGAGATACTGAAATAGCCCAGGGGCGCGCGGACCTGGCCGATTTGATCGCCACGCGCGACCGGATTGCCAGAGACCTGCAGCGCAACGAGGAACTGCTGCGCTCCGGGGCGGCGAGCCGGCAGACGGTGGATCAGCAACGTGCCGATCTGGCTTCCGCGGTCGCGCGCGTGCAGGCGGCGCAGGCCAAGCTCGATCAGATGCAATCACCCACCGGGCGAACACGAAATAGCCGCCCAGCGCGCCATGGTGGAGCAGGCCAAGGCCGGACTTGCCCAGGCGCAATGGCGGGTTGATCAGCGACATGCGACCGCACCTGTCGCCGCGCTCGTGTCCGATACCTATGCGCGACCTGGCGAGACCATCAACGCCGGCAACCCAGTGGTCGAACTGCTGCCGCCGCAGAACGTGCTGACACGGTTCTTCGTCCCCGAGACCGAGCTCGCCCGCCTCCGCGTCGGCGACCATCTCACCATTAGCTGCGATAGCTGTGCTCCCGATCTTGAGGCCACCATCACCTTCATCGCGCCGCAGCCGGAATACACGCCGCCGGTGATCTACAGCGAGAGCAATCGCGAGAAGCTGGTCTATCTGGTCGAGGCGCATCCACCACTCGCTCAGGCGATGCAGTTGAAGCCTGGCCAGCCGGTCGACGTGCGCCGATGACCACGCTCGCCATCGACGTGCAGGACCTGCGCAAGAGCTTCGGCGCCCGGCAGGTCATCGACGGACTGACCTTGCGGGTGCCGGAAGGTGAGATCTGCGGCTTTCTCGGCGGCAACGGCAGTGGCAAGACCACGACAATTCGAATGCTGTGCGGTTTGCTGCGCCCGGACGCCGGCGGCGGAACGTGCCTGGGACTCGACCTGCTGCGCGACGCTGCGCGCATCCGCCTGCAGATAGGCTACATGACACAGCGCTTCAGCTTCTACGGCGATCTGACGGTCGGCGAGAACCTGGAGTTCGTTGCACGGCTCTACCAGCTTCCAGACTATCGCCGTCGCATTGCCGAGGTCCTGGATCGCATCGGCCTGTCCGATCGCACCAATCAGCTCGCGCAGGAACTTTCCGGCGGATGGAAGCAGCGCATGGCGCTCGCGGCGTGCGTGCTGCACCGGCCACGCCTACTCTTGCTCGATGAACCCACGGCCGGCGTGGATGCGAAGGCGCGGCGCGAATTCTGGGACATGATCCACGAGATGGCCACCGATGGCATGACGGTGCTGGTCTCGACCCACTACATGGACGAAGCGGAGCGCTGTCAGCGTGTGGTGTACCTCGCCGGCGGGCGGCTGGTGGTGCAGGGCACGGCAGACGAGGTGGTGCGCGCCGCAAATCTGGTCACGTTCGAAGCTACCGGCGAGGGCATCGAACAGGTGGTGCGACAATTGCGCCGCATGCCTGGCGTGGAGACGGCCGCGGTGTTCGGTCGTGCCCTGCGCATTGCCGGCATGGATCGCACGGCCTTGCGTGCTGCCATCGATTGTCTCGGTGATGGAGATCTGCATTGGGAGGAAGTCGAGCCGCGGCTCGACGACGTATTCATTCACATGCTGCGGGATACCGAGGCATGAACGGGTTTTCCTTTACTCGCCTGCTGGCCATGCTGCGCAAGGAGTGGGTGCAGATGCGGCGCGATCGCGCCACCGTCGGGCTCACGGTGATGCTGCCGCTGATCCAGCTGTTCCTGTTCGGCTACGCGATCAACGCCAATCCACGACACCTGCCGACCGGCCTGATCACTGCCGAACATTCGACCTATGAACGGACGTTGGTGTCGGCGCTGCAGAATACCGGTTATTTCGATATCAGGCCGTTCGCCAGCGAGGCCGCGGCGGAAGAGGCTCTGAAGCGTGGCGATGTCATGTTCGTGCTGAATATCCCTCCGGACTTTTCGCGGCGCATCGATCGCGGCGAACAGCCGCACGTGCTGATGGACGCCGATGCCACCGATCCGACCGCGATTGCCAACGCCACCGCCGCTGTCGTGGCGTTGAACGCCGCCGTGCTGAACCGGGACCTGCCGGTGGCAATGCGAGTGCAGCCGGCACAACCACCTTTTCAGATCGTGCTGCATGGGCGCTACAACCCCGAGCAGATCACTGCGCTGAACATTGTCCCTGGGTTGATCGGGCTGATCCTTACCGTATCTACTCTCGTCATGACATCGCTGGCCATCACGCGCGAGCGCGAGATGGGCACCATGGAGAACCTGCTGGCCATGCCGGTGCGCCCCGTGGAGGTCATGCTCGGCAAGATCATCCCGTATGTCGGCCTGGCCTACGTGCAAACCGCGCTGATCCTCGCCGTCTCTGTCGTGGTGTTCGATGTCCCAGTGCGCGGCTCGATCCCCTTGCTGCTGGTCGCACTGGGCATCTTCATCGCCTGCAATCTGGCGATGGGATTTGCCTTTTCGACCATGGCGCAGACCCAGATGCAGGCGCAGCAGCTGGCGCAGTTCGGCTTGCTGCCGTCAATGATGCTGTCAGGCTTCATGTTCCCGTTCCAGGGCATGCCGGTTTGGGCACGCTGGATCGGCGAGGCAGTGCCGCTCACGCACACGCTGCGCATCTGCCGCGGCATGCTGTTGAAGGGCAACGGACTGGCGGAGATCTGGCCCGACCTATGGCCGATGCTGGTGTTCGCCCTGGTGGTCGGCACGATCGCCGTCAGCCTATATCGAGAGACACTGGACTGACTGGAGAGCCCGCCGGAACTGTCGGTTAGCCGCGCCGCCGCCGGCCGCCTGCTTGATAAACGCGAGGCCACCCGTTGCTGCAGCACCGTCACGCATAGTTGGCAACTGTCGCGCGGAATGCAGTGTTTTCTTCCGGCACGAAGCCTCGATCCGCATGGGGCTGGTTGTGGAGCCGGAGGGGGTAGTGCTCGGCGTCATTGTCGGCGGCGGAATTGGGGCACTCACCAGTGCCTCCACCGGCGCGCTGCCTTGGACGCAAAGTGATCGCTGCTCGCATCGCTGGCGTTGCGAAAGGTGCCGGGTGATCTCAAGTGTGCGGTCCGGTGTCTTGCAGTCTGGGCTAGCCGTGCATTCGGCACACAAAGTTGTGCCAACCCGATCAGGCAAAGAACGTTCGTAGGTTTGGCCGTCCCGCAAGGCAGACGTTGAGCGAGGCGGATATTTCGGCTATTCAGGAGGGCAGCAATGAGCGAGACTGGCATAGGAGGAGCGTCAACCGGCGCTGACCACGGTGGGCTGTATGACGGGACAGGAAATCCGATTGGCGGCAAGCATCAGCCAGACGTAGAAACATTGGCTCGTTTCGCACGGGAGCAGCCGCTCGCGACGGCTCTGATGGCACTCGGGATCGGCTATATTCTTGGCAAGATGCTCTGACACGCTGGTTCGGTTTCGGACGCGTGCATCTACCTTGCACGCGGATCGGAACGAAGGCGCAAGGTCAGCGGCAC
Organism: uncultured Alphaproteobacteria bacterium; assembly: GCA_963850535.1. Classification (GTDB taxonomy): domain Bacteria; phylum Pseudomonadota; class Alphaproteobacteria; order Acetobacterales; family Acetobacteraceae; genus JAMXLO01. Next base: position 9,846 of record CAWKMC010000017.1, read on the forward strand.
ACGTCCCACCCGCACGAGGCCGGCAACGCTGGAGAGTCCGCGAATTGCGTCGCGCGCTTCCAACAGCAAATCACGCATGAGCAGCGGGTTGATGGCCCTGTTCGCCTCCTGCACAAACGACAGTCGGTGCAACGATAACAGTCCGATGAGGAAGGCGAGCCCGAAGAGGAATGTCCACGAGTGCAGGTTCAGCACCTGAAGCGTCAAGGCGTTCACGTCGGTCTTCCAGGTGAATGCCAAACTGAGTTCATGTGCCGCGAAGTAGTCGGCGCACAATCCTCCGATGATCGGCGCCAAGGCGGCGCAGCTCGCACTGACGACGCTGCTGGCGGCCAGGAACGAGGTAGCCTGGCCGGCTGGTGATAGCTTCATCGCGATGTTGCCGGACGCCAGCGCCACCCCCGCCGTCGCGATCCCCATCAGTACATGGATCGCGAGCAGGATGTAAAAGACGAAAGCTGCTGCCCAGGGCAGGCCCGTGAAGGTCCAGGCAAGCGTGCACAGCAGGAACATGGGCGCCGAGTAGCCCAGTACGGCCTTGTTGCTGAATCGGTCTATCAGATTGCCCCATAAGCTTACGGCCGCGAGATTGCTAAGTTGACTTGCCGTGGTGAGGATCACGACAAGTGTCAACGAATAGCCGAGCGACTTCAGCATATATACCGCAAAGAACGGTGCGGCGAGATTCGCGGCGAAGCTCCAGCTCGACTGAAATACGATCAGCCGCCTGAAGTTCCTGTCGTGAAATGGAGCGACTAGCATGCCGATCACCCGGGTTCTGCTTGTCGCGGCAGCATAGGCTGGTCCGGCGTGATCGACAGAAGCCAGACGCCGAGGAAACCGATCGCTGCGCTGGTCAGGAACAGCGCCGAATAGGCAATGATGGAATAGTCCGGGAGAAAGTGCTTCCAACGATCGACGAGCACACCGCACAGCAGGGCGAGCACCATGGCGATCGCCGTGTTGGCCGCGGCCCGTCGGCCGAAGAAGCGACCGTACGAATCCTCCGGCACGAGATCGCGCATCCATGAATTCCAGGCGCAGCCGGCAATAGCCGCTGAAGCCTGCCAAATCGCCACCGAAGTGATCAGCACGATCACGCCGGCTGAACCGCTGAGGAGAGGAGCAGCTGCTGCAAGGATCAGGAAGAAACGGCCTATCGCCGCCGCCCCGACACTGATGGCACGCCGACTCCGCACCCGCTCGACCAGCACGACAGCGGGAAACTGCAGGAACTGCACCGCCGAGGGAGCGGCCGCGAGGATGCCAATCGCCAGGTTGCTGGCACCGAGCGCGACCGCGTAGCCGGTCAGGAACACCCCGGTGGCCAGGGTGCTCATCGCCTCGCTGGCTAGCGCGTCGTAGAGTAGAAGGCGGAAAGTCCGATCGGTCCCGATCACGGCAAGCCAGTGGTTTTCGATGGGTTTGGCACCTTGGCAAGGGTCCGTGCCGCAATCCACCCTTTCCGGGAGTCGGACTGTTCGCGGCCGCAGCATGGGACTAGACAATCGGACCAACTCGTCGGGGAGTCACGAATGAGCGATGGCAGACTTCGCGCATGGATTGAGGCACGAGGTGACCAGCCAGGCGTTGTCGCGGCATTCATTGGTGTGCCGCCGGACAGCGACACGCCAGTCCGGAGATTACCGGCGACGCGGCACTGCGCCTCGCATACCGAGGCCAGGCAGTGGGTGGAGGACGAAGCCCGGGCCCTCGGTGACGTCCCTGTCGAGTGGGTGAGCGGCTAAGTGAGGCGGGCTAACAGGTCCTGAACGTGGTATGGGCCTCGCCATGGCCGAAACTGCTGGCACATTGGCACCGAGGGTCCGCCCAGCAGAGCCGACTGTCAGTTCGGGCTCGATCGTCGCCCTGCGTCTGTTCGACGTGGCCTATGGGATAAATCTGGTCCGTGCGGAAGCCGTGCTGTCGGAGCGGGCGCGCGGTTCGCGCCGGGAGCGGCTGAACACCACTCCGCCCAAGGCGATGGACTTTGGCGTGCGACCGGTCGGACTGGCGCTGGAGCCGGTGGCAATCACCGTGGCCGGAAAGGAGGTCCAGGCGGCGGCAAGCGCCAGATCTGGACGACTTCGGCGCGATCACCATTGCGCTGCAGGCGCCAATTGCCAACGAGCCGTGGGGAACGTTCGTCCGCAACGTGAACGCGGTCGATCGAGGTTTCCAGGCCGAGGAGACCTGGGACCGGCTGCTGCGACAACTGCGCGACCTGCTTGGGCCGGCGCTGATCCGCCCGGAAGCCACCAGCGTGCAGGAGGATTACCTGATCGCGGTCGTCGACACTTTCGATCGCCCGCTGACCGCGGCGGAATTACAGGACTTGGTGGATCTGGTCCCCTTGCTTTCCGGCGAGCAACGCCCGCTTTCCGAGGGCGCGCGGCAGGATCTGCTGCGTCACCGATTTTCGTATTACGTCGACGATCTGGTCGCACTCACCTGGGATCGGGCCTTCATCTACGAGCCGCGCGGCGATTTGGACGTCCTCGACGTGCTCGAGGTGGCGAACGCGCAGCTCCTGGAGATGCGATACTATGATGAGCTGCTGGATGCTGAACTGCCACGCATGTACGATCTGGTGGAGGAGGCAAGGCGCGCGCGCACGCTTCTAGCGTCGCGGCGCTTCGCCGGCCTTGCGCGTCGCCTGCATACGATGGTGGCCGAGGTCACGGAACTGACCGAGCGCGTGGACAATGCACTGCAGGTGACCGAGGACGTCTACCTTGCCCGGGTCTATTCCGCGGCACTGGAGCTGTTCCGAGTGAATGCGCTGAATGCCGCAGTGGAGCGCAAGCTGGCCATCATCCGCGATACTTATTCCGCGCTGTATGACGAGAGCTCCGCTGGCCGGACCGAACTGATGGAGTTCCTGATCCTGATCCTGATCATGGCGGAGATCATCATAGCGTTGGCAAGACCATAGGTATTCGCCACAGCGCACAAGGAACCAGCCGATGCCGCTGCCAGGTACGCTGCATGCGCGGATAGACGGTCCACTCGTCATGGTCGGCTTCGGTTCGATCGGCAAGGGGACGCTGCCGCTGATCCTGCGCCATCTCGACGTCGACCGCGCACAGATGGTGATCATCGATCCAGATGACTCGGCACGAGGAATTGCCGAGTTTGCCGGCATCCGATTTGAACGGGTGGCACTGTTGCCCGATACACTGCGCGGCATCCTCACTCGGCTGCTGAGGCGCGGAGGATTCCTGGTCAATCTCTCGGTCGGGGTCTCGTCCGTGGCGCTGATCGAGCTCTGCCGCGAGCTTGGCGTGCTCTATCTTGATACCTGCATCGAGCCGCCGCCCGGCGGCTACACCGATTCTACCAAGTCGATCTCTGAGCGCTCGAACTACGCGCTGCGGGAATCAGCGCTCGCCTTGCGTCGACCGGGGCCGAACCCCACTGCGGTCGTGGCGCATGGCGCGAATCCCGGCATGGTCAGCCACCTGGTCAAGCGCGCTCTGTCGCATCTGGCGCGCGATCTCGGGCGCCCTGCCCGACCCGCCGGACGCGAAGACTGGGCGCGGCTGGCGCGGGACATCGGCGTAAGGGGCATCCACATTGCTGAGCGCGATACCCAGCGTGCTCGCGTCCCGAAGCAGAAGGATGAATTCGTCAATACCTGGTCGATCGATGGCTTTTTGTCGGAAGGTCTGCAGCCGTCGGAGCTCGGTTGGGGAACGCATGAGAAACACCTGCCGCGTGAGGGCGCACGCCATGCGTTCGGCTGCGATGCGGCAATCTATCTGACGCGCCCCGGTGCAGGTACGCGCGTCCGCAGCTGGACACCACTCGCTGGCGCCATACAGGGCTACATGATTACCCACAACGAATTGATCAGCATCGCTGACTACCTCACGCTTCGGGAGAATGGGCAGGTGGTCTATCGCCCCACCAGCCACTATGCGTATCACCCCTGCGACGATGCCGTGTTGTCGCTGCACGAGCTGCAAGGCAACGCTTTCCGACAGCAATCACGATTCCGCTTGATGAACGAGGAGATCGTCGACGGTATCGACGAACTGGGAGTTCTCCTCTACGGCCATCCGAACAACGCCTATTGGTACGGATCGCAGCTATCGATCGAGGAGACGCGCCGACTGGTGCCCTATCAGAACGCCACCGGGTTACAGGTCACGGCTGCCGTGCTCGCCGGTATGGCGTGGGCGATTGAAAACCCGGAGCGCGGCGTGGTGGAGGCGGATGAACTCGATCACGAGCGCATTTTAGAGATCATGGAGCCCTATCTCGGCCCGTTGGTCGGCACTTACACCGAGTGGACGCCGCTCTCTGGTCGCGGCAGCCTGTTTCCTGAAGACATCGACGCCACCGATCCCTGGCAATTCCAAAACGTCATCGTCCACTGACTCCATGACCGGCACACCGACCTTCGCCACGGCGGCCGGTTTCCTCGGCATCACCCGCAATGACCCCAGGGCTGACTTCGTTGTGGCCGGGGTGCCGTTTGACATTGGCACCACCAATCGCGCTGGCGCGCGCGATGGTCCGCACGCCATCCGCCGCGCCAGCCGCATGCTGACCGACGGGGAACATCCGGAATTCTGGGTCGAGCCCGCGACTTTGAATGTGTCCGATATCGGGGACTTTCAGATTGCACTCGGCGACATACCCGCAAGTCTGCAGCACATCGAACAGCAGGCGGCGGGCATCCAACACCTGCTCGCGCTGGGGGGCGAGCACGGGGTGACGCTGCCGCTGCTGCGCGCCCTATCGCGCCGCATCGGCCCGTTGGGGTTGGTGCATTTCGACGCGCATGTCGACACCTGGCCGACCAACTTCGGGCAAACCTACGCGCACGGTTCGGTATTCTACCACGCGATCCGTGAGCGCCTGATCGAGCCGAAGCACATGATCCAAGTCGGCATCCGCTCACCGGTGCAGCGCGAAGTGTGGGACTGGACGATCGACCAAGGTGTCACCGTGCTCACGGCGCAGGACGTCCATGCCATTGGACCCGGCGCGGTGGCGCAACGTGTGCACGACGTAGTGCGGACGCACCGGCCTATCTGAGCTTCGACATCGACGCGCTCGATCCGGCATTCGCACCGGGCACCGGTACGCCGGAAATCGGCGGCCTCACCTCGTGGCACGTACAGGCCATCCTCCGCCGGTTGGGCGACGTGAGGTTCGCTGGCATGGATGTGGTGGAAGTTGCACCCGCCTACGATGTCGCCGAGATCACTGCGCTCGCTGCCGCGACCGTCGTTTGGGAGTATCTCGCGCTGGTCGGCTCGAGCCATGCGCCAGCAACTATCCTACCAACAATGATCGCACGCCTGATCCAGGGTCCTGACCCCTATATGCAGCGTCCACCGACTGAGTTCGTCGCCGCAGCGTCATTGCGGCGATCGCTCTTCCGTCTTGTCCGTGTCGTTGATCGCGCATGCACGCGCGACCATGGTGCCTGCGAGGATACCGCAATGAACAATGTCTGCGTTCGTGCTGCCGTCTCGCCGCGGCGCCACTCCCGCCGTGCTTGCCTCAGTCGACGAGTTGGTCGCGACGGAGCGCCCGGAGGAGCCGATGCACTGCCTGCATCCCGCTTAGGTTACCGCCGTTGCATCAGGTAACGCGGTGCGGTGTGTCCCCTCCTCGCGCATTCCCGACTATCGTCGCGCAGAATGGATTGAGGAGCGAGGCCGATGATCGACCGCACGACAGACATTCTCGGCTTGGTGGATGTGCAGCCGACCTTCATGCCAGGAGGCGAACTTGCCGTGGCGGATGGCGACGCGGTCATCCGGGCGATCAACCAGCTGACCCACCACTTCGATCACGCCTTCGCCACGCAGGACTGGCACCCGCCGGGGCACAGTTCGTTCGCCAGCGCGCATCCTGGTCGCAAACCCTATGACACAATCGACATGCCGTACGGACCACAGGTCCTGTGGCCAGATCATGCGCTGCAGAACACACCGAATGCGGCATTGCACGGTGAGGTCGATCTGACGCGCGTCGAGGTGATCATCCGCAAGGGCTTCCATCGCAATATTGACAGCTACTCAACGTTCTTCGAGAACGACCGGCGCACCGCGACGGGCCTCGATGGCTGGCTGCGGCAGCGCGGCTTCCGCCGCGTCTTCCTGGCGGGGCTTGCGACTGATTTCTGTGTTGCCTGGTCAGCGGAGGACGCTGTGCACCTTGGTTATGAGGTGGTGGTGGTCGAGGACGCCTGCCGCGGCATAGGCGTTTCGTTGCCCGGTGGCCGCACCTCGATGGATGAGGCGCGGGAACGTCTGGCTCAGTTGGGAGTGCGCTTCGTCACTGGCAACGACCTTGCCGCGTGAAAGGTTGGCGTGCATTGCGCGGTAAGTCCACGCAGTCGTGTTGAAAGAGATTGCTTTCGCCCTGCTGATCCCACCGCGTTGCCTTCCGCTTCTCATGCTGCTGGGGCTGCTCCTGCAGCGCGGGTATCGACAACTCGGCTACATCGTCGTCTGCTTCGGCACGCTGTTGCTATTCATTCTTGCACTCCCGGCACTCGCGGAGTCGTTGCTGGTTTCACTCGAGCAGAATCTTCCGTTGACCCCACCGCTCGATGCTCCCCCACAAGCAATCGTCATCCTCAGCGCTGATGTCCAACGAAGCAGCAGCGGCCTGATGTATCCGGGCGTGCTGTCGCTGGTACGCGAGCGCGCGGGCGCCGCGCTGGCGCGACAGACCGGACTTCCGGTGCTGATCACCGGAGGAAAACTACGGCCATACGATACGCCGATCGGCGACTTGATGGCCACCAGCCTCCAGCAGGATTTTGGCGTCCCCGTACAATGGATCGAGCGGGTGTCGTTCGACACTTGGGAGAACGCGCACATGAGTGCACCGATCTTGAAGGAACATGGCATACAGTCGATCTACGTGGTGACCAGCGCTTGGCATATGCGGCGCGCGCTGCTGGCGTTCGCCGATACCGGAATTTCCGTTACTGCAGCTCCCACGTATTTCGAACGCGCATCGACTGACTTAATCGACTTTGTGCCTGCGACAAGCGCGTGGGCGGCGAGCTATCTTGCGTTGCATGAATGGATCGGCTGCGCCTGGTACACGGTACGGCAATGGATGCTCTCCAACGCCTGAGTGATTTGCGATTGGGCCCGCAGCATGCATCCGGCAATGCCGCTTGATCCGCCAGGACATCGCAGGACCTCTTCGGTCATGACATTCAGCATGGGGCCAGAGGTACGGCTGGAGCGGCCGGCCTATGTCGATCCAACGGCGCGCATCTATGGGCGCGTCAGCGCCGGCGAGGGCAGTAGTTTCTGGCCATACTGCGTGATCCGGGCCGAAGGGACGGACGTGCGGATCGGGCGGGCGTGCAACATCCAGGACGGAGCGGTGATTCACGTCGGTTCCGGACGAGGGACCCGGATTGGCGACTACTGCTCGATCGCGCATCGCGCCGTCGTGCATGGAGCCGAGGTGGAGGACGATTGCCTGATCGGGATCGGCGCGGTGGTGATGGACGGCGCGAAGATCGGACGCCGCAGCGTGGTGGGCGCGATGGCGCTGGTGCCGCCGGGGGTCGAGATACCGCCTGGTTCGGTGGTGATGGGGGTTCCCGGCAAGGTGGTGGTGAGCCGGGACAACTTCGCCCAGGTGCGGCGCAATGCCCTGATCTATCATCGGAATGCCCTGGCCTATGCCGAGGGGCGACATGACGCTTGGCGAGGCGAGGCGTTCGCCCAATGGCGCGAGCAGTTAGCGCAGCGGTTGACTGCGGGCGAACAGGTGGAAGTGTAGGAACGCTGTCAGGCGCTCCCGTCGTGCCCTTTCCTCGGCCGCGGCGCAGATCGGGCGGCGATGGCCGCCGAAGCCGCAGCCACTTTTGCCATTACCTGTTTCACCAGTGGATGCGTCGTTAGCTCAGAGGCTTCAGCAGCCTGGGCGGCACGGGCTCTCCAGAACGCATTGGTCGGTTTGACGGTTCTCACAAGAGTGTGACCTAAGGTAATCGCTGTCAGGGCGCAAGCGCCGGCATGGTGGCAAATCAGGCGATCAGCCTTAGCGGTACACCAGAAAGCCCAAGATAGCGTCCACCATCGCCTCGGGTTCGTCGCTGCGGATCGAGTGGCTGCTGTGCTCGAACACGCGGAGATCGGCATGAGGGATCAGCGAAGCGATCTCCTCCGAGTACTCCGGCGGACAGATCCAATCATGCCGTCCGGCCAGCACCAAGGTAGGCACGGCGATCCGCGGCAGTTCGGGGCGCAGATCGAAAGTGCGAAGAAAGCCGGTCGGACCAAATGCCCGATTCAGCGCCTCTGGCGAATGGGTCGTGCGCAACCGGCCTGCCTCGGCCGCCGCATCGTCATGACGCCGGGCATACATCGGGCCCATCACCGAGTAGTAGTGCCGCATCTCCTCAGCCGAACGAAAAGCGCCCTCCCAGAGCTTTTCGCACACCGACTGCTGTTCGGCCGTGCCACGGTCGCGCACTAAGGCCTGCGCGCGGGGGATAAAGCCGCCATGGGCGGCGGTGACGATCAGCACGAGATGTGAGACGGCCTCGGGATGACGCGCGGCGTGCGCCATCGCGACCATACCACCATAGGAAGTGCCGATAGAGACGATCGGACCGAGGCCGAGATGGCGGCGGAGCGCCTCCATGTCTTCGACATTCTCATCGAGCGTGTAGGTGGCCGGGTCGGCGGGATCGGAGCGACCCTGGCCGCGGTGGTCGAAATAGATGAGTTGCAGACGAGCGGCGAGAGGCGAAAAGCCGGGCTTGAAGCCGGTGTGATCGCTGCCCGGCCCACCGTGGATGACCATGGCAGCGGGGCGGGCGCGCATCACAGGGCCATCGGGGACCAGACCCATGCCTTCGACGTCGAAGTAGATGCGGGTGCCGCGGATCGAGGCGTGCATATCAGTCGCGGAACCGCGTTGGGATGCCGGTCTGGGCGGTCAGGCCGCCATCAGCGACGAACGCCGCACCTGTGACATATGATGCAAGGTCGGAGGCAAGGAACAGCACGACGTTGGCCATCTCCTCGGGGCGACCGAGCCGGCCCATTGGGATCGCTGCCTGCAGCGCCTCCGCAAACCCCGCAACGGCAAAAGAGCGCTGCAGCAACGGCGTGTCGATCGCGCCCGGGCACACGCAATTGCAGCGGATATTGTATGGCGCATATTCGATCGCCGTGCCGCGCGTCAGGTTGACCACGCCGGCCTTCATCACGTTGTAGGACGTGATGCCGTAGTCAGCGAACAGACCGGAGATCGACGCGGTGTTGACGATCGCGCCGCCGCCCTGCGCACGCATGATCGGCAGCACAGCCTTGGTCGCCTGCATCACGGCGGTAAGGCCGACCTGAATGGTGTAGTCCCACACTGCCTGGTCGGTATCGGCGACGCGCGCGAGGCGACGGTCGCGCAACGCCTGCGGTACGCCGAAGGCGTTGTTGTGCAGCACGTCAATGCGGCCATGACTGCGCATGGTCTGTGCGACCATCGCGTCGATATCGGCGGGATTGGCCATGTCGGCGACGACCGTCGTGGCGATCCCGCCGGCACCGGTGATCTCGGAGCTCACCGCTTCGGCGCTGTTGCCATCGACATCGGATACCGCGACCTTGGCGCCGCGCTGCGCGAAACCGATCGCTGTGGCGCGGCCAATTCCGGAGCCGGCACCCGTGACAAGGCAGATCTTGCCGTCGAAACGCATCGCTGCTTTCTCCCTGCTCAGTGCGTGGGTTCGATCGTCTGGATCACGTCGAAGCCTTCGAATTCAGGGTGACCGAGATAAAGACTGCGGTTGCTGCCGGCGTCGCTGTGCGCGCGGCGGAACGCCTCGGAGCGAGTCCACGCCTCGAAGTCGGCGCGGCTGCGCCAGATGGTATGGGATGAGTACAGCACGTGGTCCTCGCGATCAGGGCCACGCAGCAAATGGAATGCGATGAAGCCGGGCACACCGCCCAAGTGGCTGTCGCGCGAGGTCCATACTTTCTCGAAGTCGGCTTCGGCGCCGTGGGTGACGCGGAAGCGGTTCATCGCGATGAACATGGCAGTGCTCCTTGATGCAAGGCAGCTTGCGGCGCTTCGTTGACTCCCGCAACACCGGCGCCTCGTGATGAGCTGAGCGGGCATGCAATGCAGGGGCAGTCGGGCTATGGGCTGTTCGTGCCGGCGAAGTACATGAAACAATTCCATCGCAAGTATGTGTCGGAAGACGAGCTGAACAAACGGGCGAAGGATGCCCGGTTTCCCGCCTGGACGCGCATGCTTTGCCAGGAAATGACTGGGCGATGAATCCGGACCTGCCGGTGGTGTCGCAGTGGGTGACGAAGTCGCCGATCAACCGGCCAGTGTTCGCACTGGGACGCAATCCGCACAGCATCCGGGTAGATAACGCGGGCAACCAGCTGCCCTATATCGATCCGACCCCGTTCACCGTGGCCGAAGACCCGGAGCCCGCCAGGAGGTCGCGCAATTCGCCAAGCCACGGTTCGTAGCGCCGCCAACGTGCAACTGAGTTTCGGTAGATCGGCTGGCGGGCCTGCCAAAGACTGGCGGTAGCAACGGCCCGCGAGTTCTTGTGCGGCCTCAGGCAGGCATCGTTCCAGTCGAGACCGCAGCATGTCACCAGCTGCGGTATCGACTGCACGGGATCAGCGACCAGCGCTTCATAGTCGACCTCGATGAAATGAGCTGATGGCAGGACGGACCGCCAGTGGTCCATCAGCCTTAGATATTCGCGATAGACGAACGCCAAGTCGCGGCGGTCGGCGGCGAACTCATATTGGGTCATGAGCTCGGTGACGAAGATCGATAGGCAAGTATCGATGGGATGACGACGACAGTGCACGATGGTGGCGTTGGGAAAGACTTGTCGGATCAGACCAAGCAACAGGAAATTGAACGGCATCTTGTCGGTCACACGCGCCGCATAAGGGGAGATCGTACGCAGCACTGCGAGATAGTCATTGGCTAGGTCCCGACCCATTCCTGCATTGGTCCCTGCGCCAATGACGCCAAAACCGGCCAAATGGCGCTCACCCCAGAAGGCCAGCTCGCCTCCGGCGGCGACATCCGGATGGCTCGACAGGATTTGCTCGACCAGGGTGGTACCGGAGCGCGGCATGCCAACAATCAGGACAGGAGTTGCATCAGGAATACCAATATTCTGACCTCGCTCGAGGAAACTGGGAGGCGTGGACGCGATCAGGCCGGATATGTGGTCCGCCCATCCCTGCCTGTCGAACCTGACGCGCAAGCCGCGAATTCGGTTTGCGGCATCGAAGTGGCGGATCGCGGTCGCATAGTCACCAAGGTCATCGTAGCCTTTGCCAAGAGCGAAATGGAGAGCCTGTCGCTCCAGTGGCATCAGATCGCGTCGCTCAAGGCCGGCGTTCATCCGCTCCATCAACACATCATCAGCGGCTCTGATCTTGCGGATGGTCGTCAACTTGCCCAATGCCCTCACCATTCCAGGGTCCAGGGCAATGCCGCGCTCAATGCTCGTGGTTGCTTCGTCGAACCGCCCGTCTTCAGCCAGCACGTGGCCCAGCATCACGTGCGCCTCGGCATGATTCGGGTAGCTGTCGATGAGCGCCCGCAGCAAGGACGCTGTCTCGGCCCGCCTCTGAGCCGCTAGTGCGCCGCGCGCTCTATACATTTCACTCTGTGGCGGATCCGCAGCATCAGTGGCAGCAAGGAAGGCTGCTTCCGCTTCCTTGCGGCGCGCGTTGGCCAGATGGATTTCTGCAAGGCGAGCCCACGCCCGGTGTTCTGAGGGCGCCAGCCGCAGCCCTCGCTCATAGGCGGCCTGCGCTTCAGCCTCTCGCCCCAAAAAATCGAAAACGCCGGCAAGTCTGATGTGGGCTTGGCCGAGTTGTGGATCGATGCTGATGGCACGGAGCAGCGCTGCCATGGCCTCGTGCAGCCGGCCCACGGCGGAGCACGCCACACCGAGTTCGTACTGCACGGCTGCGACATTGGGATCGATTTTGGCCGACCGGTTGAGCCACTCGATAGCCAGCACGTGCTTCCCGTCGCGCAGAAAGCGCATGCCACGCGACGCCTCTTCGCGCGCGCGACGAGCACGCGAGGAGGTCGGAGCGGTCGAATATTTCGCCTCGGGATTGAGTGGTCTGGCCCAAAGTGACGCGTGCTCAGCGGTTACTCTCCCGGCTTCTGTGAGCGGGCCGGAAATTGAATGCGTTGTCGGACCGGCTTCTACCGGCCCTTTTGCCGCACCGCGAGCCATCGACCAGGGCACCGCCATATGGTTGATCCAGCAGGGCGCAACCATATACCTCGGATTGTAACTGCGCGATGTGATTGATGCCAAAAAACGACACGCTGCGCGAGCAGACGCTACCTACTGCGTCGCCGGCCTTGTTGCTTTGCCGGACTGGATTACAACGTTTTGGCTATGTCCAGTGCGCGCCTGATCAGGTTCTCCGACGCTTCCGGCGTGCGGAAAGCACTGTGCGCCGACAAGGTGACGTTCGGCAGCTTCCTCAGCTCATGGCCAGGCGGTAGAGGCTCTTTAGTGAACACATCCAGCGCCGCATGACGCAGCCGTCCAGACTGCAATGCCACGATCATCGCCGCCTCGTCCACGATCGCGCCGCGCGCGGTGTTCACCAGCACCGCGTCATGCCGTAGCTTTTCCAACCTCTCGGCAGCCAAAAAGCCGCGCGTTTCGTCGGTAAGCAGCAGATGCACCGACAACACATGGCTCTCCGCGAGCAGTGTATCGAGATCGACGAAGGTCACCCCCGGCGCGGACTTCGGTGAACGGTTCCACGCAATCACCTTCATGCCGAAGCCGACCGCAATGCGCGCCACTTCGGCGGCAATACCGCCAAAGCCGAGTAAGCCCAGGGTCTTGCCGGTCAGCTGCATGCCCTCGGTGCGGATCCACTCGCCGCGGCGCATGCCGCCATCCATGATTGCCAACCCACGCGCAGCGGCCCACATGAGGGCGATGGTGTGCTCGGCCACCGCCGTGTCGCCGTAGCCCTTGATGATGTGCACGGTGATGCCGTGCTGGGCCAACTCCTCGGGATGCATGTAGCTGCGTGCGCCGGTGCCCAGGAAGATGATGTGCTTAAGGTTGGTACAGCGCCGCATGCAGTCGGTCGGCATCTGAGTGTGGTCGTCGAACACGAAGTCATAACCCGCCAATAGTCCGGGCAGCGTCTCGGCCGGCACTTCGAGTTGCTCGTTGACGGTCACCGGCGGATCGTCCGGCCGCACCACGCGGCGGAACACGTCAGCCAGATCGTCCACCGCATCAAGAAACAGCCCCTTCATCACATCCTCCTAAACTCTGCCTGCTATGGCAGCGCTTCCACCGCGCACGGGCAATCCCGTATCAAGCACCTCGCAGATGCCTCGCGCCACCCGCCTTGCTCCCGACCAGCGTCGTCCGCAGCTACGTGCGCGGCTTCGCTTAGTCCCGGTGCGGCGCCGGCGTCGCTTTCGCCTGTTGGGCTACGCCGTCATCGCGACAGTATGGGGAACGCTGGCAATTGCGACCATGCTGCTGTGGTTCGCGCACGACATGCCGCGACCGGAATCCGCGCTCGAAGCGGCGCGTCGGCCGAGCCTGACACTGCAGGATCGTTCCGGCCATGTCTTTGCGACATTCGGCGATCTGGTGGGTGAACCGCTCCGGCTGACCGACATGCCGGCGTTTCTTCCGGCGGCCGCGATCGCCATTGAAGATCGGCGATTCTGGCACCATCCCGGCGTCGACCCGATCGGCGTGGCGCGTGCCACATGGATCAATCTGACCAGCGGCCAGGTCGTGCAAGGCGGCTCGACCATCACGCAGCAGGTCGCCAAGAACCTGTTTCTGACCAACGCGCGCACGTTCCGGCGCAAGGTGCAGGAAATGTTGCTGACGTTGTGGCTGGAGCACACATTCAGCAAGCGTGAGATCCTCGAGATCTGGCTCAACCGCATCTATCTCGGCGCGGGAACCTGGGGCGTCGATGCGGCGGCGCGAATGTATTTCGGCGTCTCTGCGCGCCGCGTGACGCTGTGGCAGGCAGCCATGCTGGTGGGACTGCCTCGGGCGCCCTCGCGCTTCAATCCGCGCACCGATCCGTCCGCCGCGGTTGCCCGAGCGCGCGTGGTGCTGGCAGCGATGGTCGACAATGGCGCGATCACTGCCGAACAGGCGCGTGCAGCATCAGCGCAGATCGTTCTGCCGCCGACGCCACGGCTGGCCGCAGGCTGGTTCGCCGACTGGGTTGCCGAAAGCGCGCAGTCCCTGGTGCCTGATAATGCTGACGTAACGGTGCATACGACACTGGATGCGCCGTTGCAGTCGATCGCTGAGGCAAAACTAGGGGCGCTCCTGGATGGGCCGGGCGCGACGGCCGGCGTCACGCAGGGCGCCGTGGTCGTACTTGATGCGGCAACCGGTGCGGTGCGGGCGATGGTGGGCGGGCGTGACTACCGGCAGAGCCCGTTCAACCGGGCGGTGCTTGCACGACGCCAGCCAGGTTCGGCGTTCAAGCCGTTTGTCTGGCTGGCAGCGCTCGAGAAGGGGGTGCAGCCAGACGACACGGTGCTCGACGCGCCTATCCGCATCGGAAATTGGAGTCCGGCTGACTTCGAGCGGAAGTATCTCGGCGAGATCACCGTGGAAGAAGCGCTTGTGCAATCGATCAACACGTCGGCGGTGCGACTGATGCAACAGGCCGGTGGACCGCGTGCCATAGCGCGGGTTGCGGTGCGGCTGGGCATTACCGACAAGTTGCCGAGTGACGCCTCGCTGGCGCTGGGAACTGGCGAAGTCAGCTTGCTGGAATTGGCGAGCGCCTATGCTGCGTTCTTCAACGGCGGTGTGAGCGTGACGCCGCACGGAATGGCTACAGGACCCAGTGCGGCCCAGCATGTGATCGACCCGGAGCTTGCCGCGCTGATGGTGCGCATGATGACGGCGGTGGTAGCGCGCGGCACCGGGCGCGCGGCAGCGCTTCCAGGTCACGAAGTCGCGGGCAAGACAGGCACGACGCAGGACTATCGCGACGCCTGGTTCGTTGGCTGCATCGATGGCCGGGTCATCGGTATATGGCTCGGCAATGACGACAACCGGCCGATGAGGTCGGTGCAAGGCGGTGGGCTGCCGGCACGGCTGTTCCACGACATCGCGGTGTCGATGCGTTAACCACGATCAGGAAGTTTCCATGGTTCCACCAGATCGACTTTGGCGACATTCTGCTGACGCCCGGCACGATCAGGCTGTCGAACATCGTCGCATGTCGCGCATGTTGTTCGATGAACTCGAGTTGCGTGGCAAAACTCTGCTCGACATCGGTTGCTGGGACGGTGCCTACAGTCTCGAGGCGACGCAGCGAGGCGCTACAGTGACCACCGACCACTTCGTCTGGCACAGCAGTGGGGGCGATCGTCGCTGTATCGACTTGGGACCTCAGCATCTAGCGCCATCGATGCAGATCGTCGATGCCGATCTAGCCGAGTTGAGCGTGGAGCGGCTGGGGCGGTTCGATGTCGTGCTGTTCTTAGAGTGCTCTATCACCTGCGTGATCCGCTGACCGCACTAGAACGGGTCGCCGATCTCGCCACGGATACGCTGATGGTCGAGACTCGGATGACGATGCGTCACATCAGAAAGCCAGTGGTGCAGTTCCACCCGGGCCACACTAGGGAACGACCCGACCAACTGATGGACTCCAATTCGCCGCTGTGTCGAAGCCATGCTGCGTGACCTCGGGTTCCAGCAGGTTCGCTTCACCCAGCCTGATAGGCTCTGGCGCCGCGGGATGTTTCATGCCAGCGCGCGGCGATGAGAGCCGACCAAACAGCCGCACGACGATGATCGCAAGCAGCGCGCGAAGCTCCCGTCTACGATGTTCAGTCAGATAGCCAATGACGAAGATCGATCCCGCGAGCGACAGCAAGCAGATCCATGGCGGGGTGTGCAATACATCCCAGAACAAGACCAGCAATGGCAGGTGGAAGAGATATGTCGTGAGCGTGAATGATGCCATCAATCTGATAGGGGCGGCGAGCGGCAACAAAATACGCCCTAATCGATATGCATGTGCTGTGGCATAGAAGTTCACCGCTATCAGGGCCGCCAAGGCGCAATCGGTCAGCGGCGAGCTGGAATATGCGAGCAGCGCGGCCATCTGTGGCGAATGCGACTGGAAGATGTCGTGCAGCCTTGTTGGAACGGCACTTTTTATCAGGAGGGCGGCGGCGACGAGGCTGCATATCCACAAAAGCACTGCGGTTTTCTCAGACACTCGCCGGCGCTGCATCGTCCGATAGACGAGGACGCCGAGCAACCAGCATGGCATCAGCATGAGAAATCTTCGGCCCTGCGATCAGCGATAGCAAGATTGCCACAGGTGCTCTGGAAGTGCGGGGCAGGTATGTCCAGGCGCCAAAGATGGCATAGTACCACGCTTCATAGTTTAGCGACCAGAACGGACCGTTCAGCGGCGGGGCAAGGTCGAGAAACCACGCCTGCGCCATGAACACTGCATTTGCTGCGGTACGCACCGCAACGTTGGAATCCGCTAACTCCGGCATGAACACGGATTGACTGACGTATGGGCCAAGCACTATCCCAAATCCGAGGGCCGGGAGTGCCACCGACCAGAGCCGCGACAGCCGATCAAGCGCATAGTCCGCTTGGCTGCGATCGCGCCTGTCTGTCACGTAGGCCATCACAAATCCGGACAGCACGAAGAATACAATTACCGCCGCGGGGCCAGGCCAGTGCAGCGGATATCCCGGAAACAGGACCAGCCACGCATGGCTCAAAACCACAACGAGCGCGGCAGCGAATCGCACCGCATCGAGATACAGGGACAAATGGTGCGGCATCACGCCCTGCTCTATGCTAACCAATCACCTTGTGGTGCCAATCCAGGCTGCAAAGGTGGCGTTTAACAGAGCGCAACAAAAATAGCCACTCCACCAAGCGATACCACCGTCATGAGAGGTGCCCCTGAAGCATTTTGCTCGTCGCAGCCGTTTACCGTTGTGCCAGGCCGGTCAAGCGTCTCCGGAAACGGAGCCGCGGCATCGGTTTTAGCCGAGGATGGCTTAGAGAGTTCGGTCCGGAAAGTCTATGAAGGATTGCAGAGCCTTCGCAGCATAAGGCGGATAGAGGGGCTGCCAGTCCGCATGCCGGATAGGACAATAATGCGGCGTTGCCGTAATTGCCCCAAAAATGTTCCACCACCTTTGTCCGGCGAAATCCTGGGCTGCTGCGACGAGGCAGCATGGTCGTGAAGTCGGTCGTCTGCACATCCAGGTCCATGCCAGCCCTGCGCAAATGATCTACGCCGACCTGGGGGATTGACACGAAGTAGGCGTTGTTCGGCGCCATCCTCATTCCCACTCGATCGTCCCAGGTGGTTTGCTCGTGATATCGTAGGTCACACGATTGATGCCGCGCACTTCGTTTACGATCCGACCGGCCACACGAATCAGGAACGCTGCATCAAACGGATACACATCTGCAGTCATGCCATCGGTCGAGGTCACCGCGCGTAAAGCGCAGGCATGATCATAGGTGCGCCCATCCCCCATTACTCCAACAGTACGCACCGGCAACAACACCGCAAACGCCTGCCAGATCGCATCGTACAATCCGGCTGTACGGATCTCCTCTAGGAAGATCGCATCCGCCTTGCGCAAGAGTGCCAACTTCTCGCGGGTGATCGCACCAGGTACGCGAATTGCCAGCCCGGGACCTGGAAATGGATGGCGGCCCACGATGCTGTCGGGCAATCCCAGCTCCCGCCCCAACGCGCGCACTTCGTCCTTGAACAGCTCACGCAATGGCTCGACCAGCTGCATCCGCATCCGCTCGGGCAAGCCTCCGACGTTGTGGTGCGACTTGATCGTCACTGACGGACCGCCCGCGAAGCTGACGCTCTCGATCACATCCGGATACAACGTGCCCTGCGCCAGCCAGTCGGCACCCCCAAGCTTGCGCGCCTCTTCCTCAAACACATCGATGAATAGGCGGCCGATCGTCTTGCGCTTTTGTTCCGGGTCGGTGACGCCCGCCAGCGCACCGAGAAACAACTCTGACGCATCGCAATGGACAAGGCGAATGTTGAAGCGGTCACGGAAGGTAGCTACCACCTCCTCAGCCTCGCCTTGGCGCAGCAGGCCGTGGTCGACGAAGATGCAGGTGAGCTGCTCGCCGATCGCCTCGTGAATCAGCATCGCAGCCACCGAGGAGTCGACGCCACCAGACAAACCGCAGATCACCCGATCCGCGCCAACCTGGGAACGAATGCGGGCGATTTCGGTGGCGCGAAACCCGGCCATCGTCCAGGTGCCAGACAGACCCAGGACTGCGTGCGTGAAATTACGCAGCAGAGCGGCACCATGCGGCGTATGCACGACTTCAGGGTGGAACAGCAGGCCATAGAACCGTCGCGCGTCATCGGCGATGGCAGCGAACGGCGCACCGTCGCTGACCGCGACCGGGCGGAAGCTTGGCGGCAGACGCGTCACACGGTCGCCGTGACTTATCCATACCTGCTCGCGGCCGCCTTTGTGCCACACGCCTTGAAACAGCACGCAATCATCGGTCAGATCGACGAACGCGCGGCCGAATTCGCGGTGGTCGGAACCCTGCACCTTGCCGCCCAGCTGGTCGCACATCGTCTGCATGCCGTAGCAGATGCCCAGCACCGGCACCCCCGCCTCGAACACACACTGTGGGGCGCGAGGCGATGCGCCCTCGGTCAGGCTGGCGGGCCCACCGGACAGGATGATGCCACGCGGTCGCCAGTCGCGAATCCGCTCGGCGTCGACGTTGAATGGCCAGATCTCGCAATAAACACCAGACTCGCGCAGGCGTCGGGCGATCAGCTGCGTGACCTGGCTGCCGAAGTCCAAGATCAGCACGCGCTCGGCGGCCAGTGAAGGATTGCTGGCAGGATCGGGCAAATCAGCTTGCATGTGTTTTCCGGACAAACAGCGTCCAGAGGTCCGCCCCCGGACATGGTCCGAGGGCTTGGACCATGATGCCGCAGTGGAGGCAAGTAGCTCAGTCGGGCTGCCGCCGTCTGTAAACGCTTTTGGAACAGAACCGGACTGAAGTGCTTGATGATGCAGGCTCGCCGCAATGAAGAACGCTGCCGAAATCCTGCTCACGTTGCCGCCGCGGTCGCTCGGGCCGGTTGAACAAGCGCTTGTCGATGAATGACTGGGGCGTGCCGGCGATGTAACGACGGCCTATATTAGCGAACGGCGATCTGATGATCTCAATCTGTTTGGCCACTGCCACAGATGGAGCAGCGTCGCCGCCGCGTGCAGCCGCTGCTCCGCCACGCCCAACGCCTGCGTTGTGCACTGCACCGTGTGCTCTGCTCGGGCAACCGCGTCCTGCGAGCGCACGCAGGTATCCGCTGCCCTCGCCAGCAGGGTCCGGTTGCGGATCGCCAGCGCTTCTTCCTGAACAGCCGCCATGCCCGTCTGCTCAGCCAGAGCGGGCACCGTGGGGGGCCGCTCGTGGTGACCGCCTTTAGCAACCGCGCCGCGGCGAAGCGCACGGGTCCCCAAATGGAGACATTATTTAACCAGCATCCCCCTATGGTTGTGCATCGCTGGCATACCAGACTCTACGAGCGTCGGCGGCTGAGAGACGCAACCGTGCTCCCGCTCCTTGCAGCCGGAGTGCGCGCATGCCAGCCGCCTTATCTGCGGCCATAAAGGTTCAGTTGATCAAGCGGCGCGCGACGGCGCTCAACGCAGCAGCCAAGCACGCCCGAGACGACCTTGCCGCGTTCCGCGCGCGGTCGGAGCAGCGCATCATCGATGGTGAATGCCGAAAGCCCGCGGCTGTCCTGACCAAAGCGCGACAAAGCCGCCGGGCGCAGTGACAATAGCGGCTGACCGCATCCCGTTGGGGCAGCGATCTGCCAGCGAACTGCGGGCGCAGGCCGCCGCGTATCGGCGCCTGGCCGCGACCGCACGCCTGATCGAGACCGCGGCCGGCTTGCTGAAGCTTGCCGATCGGCTCACTGCTCTCGCGGAGCAGCGCGAGGGCCACGGCGATGGACCCCACCCTGATTTTCCGGTGCGTCACCACGATGCTGCCGGCGGAGAGGCGGCGGCTTGCGCTCTGGTCGGCCGGCCGAGCGCGGCACCGCGCTCCGCTGGCAGAGCGCTGAGCTGCGCGCGCGTGCGGCAAGGCCCTATCGTCAGCACAACGGAAGATACGTGGAAGAATTTGCTGTGAGTGGGGACTAACCGGAACTCGCCATTTGACTCGGTAAGGGCTGAAAGAGCGGCGAGTTGTGACGCAGGCGAAGCTGTTCCAGGCGGTGTGTGGAATCCGTTCACCCAGCCCGACCAATTCGAGGACACAGCCTAGGCTATAGTGTTCGCCCGATCCTGACCGCCGATCTGAGCGTTTGTTGCAAATCCTCAGAACGCGATCCCAAACTCCGTCATTAAGCTCAAATTAGCGACTCTCTTGTTAAAGTATTAGCAGAAGGCCTGAGCCGGATAACGTTGCCGGCCATGCATGAATAAGAGAGGGTCCTGATATGGATGCGTCTCCCACGCTCGTCATCCCCGGACAGCAGAGGCTTATACATCTCAGCGATGATGAAATTCAACGTAAGATGCGCCTTGTTGGACTTGGTCCGGACGATCTACAAAAAATCGCCTTCTGCAAGGACGCCGTTCTTGAGCGCATCGATGACTTAACCGCCACTTTCTTTGCGTACCTTGAGCCCTTGCCCGAAGCACAGTCGCTATTCCGGCGGAATGATGTGTTAACAGATGCCAAGCGTCAGAAGCGCGACCATCTCATCGCGATGGTCAGTGGAAACTATGGACGCGAGTATGTTGAACAACGACTGCGACTTGGTGCACTTTACGCAACAGTCGGGCTCGACTTCCAGGCATTCCTCGGCGCCTTCTACCATCTCATGCGGTCCATCGCTTCCGCCGTCATACTCAGGGCCGGGTCCGACCCGACAGTGGCGTTCGAAAACTTCCTGTCCCTTAAGAAGATTGAACTCCTCGACATCGGACTTATCCTGCAAGTTATCGTTGCGGAAAGAGAGCGTATTATTGGAGTACAGCAGGATGCCATACGGGAGCTATCAACCCCGGTTCTACAGGTGCGGGATCGCCTGCTTGTCTTGCCAATCATCGGTGTCCTCAATTCGCTGCGAGCAAAGCAATTGACCGATGGGCTCTTGCACGCCATTCGCGAGAAACGCGCGAAGGTCGTTGTCGTGGACATCACCGGAGTTGCCGCTGTCAACTCGCAAGTCGCGAATCACCTAATACAGACGATAAGTGCCGCCAAGCTCATGGGCGCGCAAGTCATCGTCACCGGGCTATCGGCAGATGTTGCCCAATCATTGGTTGCCTTGGGCGTCGATCTCCAAGCCTTGAACACGGCCGGCGATCTCCAGGGCGGTCTCGATGAAGCGGAACGCATTATGGGCTGCAAAATCTTGCGCGGCGTGGAATCTCCCGCCGTTCCTGTGTGAGTGAGAGGCCGATGGCTATACCGATTTTAAAGGTTGGCACTGCTCTCGTCGTGTCGATGCCACCCGCGCTCACCGATCACGATCTACTTCAGCTGCGAGAGAGCTTGGCCGCGCAAGTTGGTAGTGCTCGTGCCACAGGTGTCGTCATCGACGTTTCTGCTCTCGATCTTTTGGACTCCTTCGCGACCAGGATGCTACGGGGTATCGGAGAAACGACGAAACTGCGTGGTGCCGAGACGGTCATTGTTGGCATACAACCCGACGTAGCATTTGCAATGGTACAGCTTGGGCTGACCTTCAATCGCGTAGCTACGGGTCTCGATCTCCAGGAAGGGCTCGACATTCTGGCAATGCAGCAGCAAGCGAAGCTTGATCGTGGCCGCCGAGAGTAGCCGCATAATCATCGCCAGTGACGGCGACGTCGTTGCCGCACGGCAGACGGGCCGCGAGGTGGCGGCCCTCAGCGGCTTCAAGGGCAGTGATTTGACACTCATTGCATTAGCTATCTCCGAGATCGCCCGCAACATCGTCAGTTACGCCGGTCGGGGCGAGGTAGACATCAGTTCCATCCAAGCCAACGGCCGACGCGGGATTCTGATTGTCGCTCAAGATGCTGGCCCCGGAATTCCTGATTTGGACAAGGCGATGCAGGATGGCTATTCGACGCAGAAAAGCCTCGGACTAGGACTACCGGGCGCCAAGCAAGTCATGGACGACTTTGAAATCACCTCCAAAGTCGGCATCGGCACCACCGTCAAGATGCGAAAATGGCTGCAATAGAGGCGTGTCCTGAATGGCTTGATTGGGCTGTCGCCTCCCACGCCTTGAACGGAGCCGAGCATTCTGGCGACATTCACGTGGTCATGCCGCACAGCCGCGGGGTACTGCTCGGCGTGGCCGACGGCCTTGGCCATGGCCCTGAAGCCGCTGGGGCGGCTTCAGCCGCCGCTCATGTCTGTAAGCGATACGCCGAACGGACTGTAACGGAATTATTGATGCTTGACAAACTAAGTTACGATATCCACATGGTTGCGGAAGGAATGCTGCAACGTGGGATGATTGATGTCGAAGCGCCTGGATCGGTCAGAGTTGGAAGCGCGGCGCATTGAAGCGGGCAAGCTATTGCAGCGTGGCGTGCGACCGGCGGAAGTGGCACGTCGGCTAAAGGTGAGCCGAACTTCGGTCGGGCGGTGGCAGCAGATGTTGGCATCCGGCGGGCGACGCAGCCTGCGTGGTGCACCCCGCACGGGTCGGCCACCCCTGTTGGACGCGAATGATCAGAAACGCCTTATTGCGGCGCTGAAGGCAGGCGCGCCGGCGCAAGGATACAGCAGCGATCTGTGGACCTTGGGACGGGTTGGCAAGCTGATCGAGACACTCACTGGTCAGCGATATTGCGAATCTGGCGTATGGCGGTTGCTCAAGCGATTGGGCTTCTCCAGCCAGCGGCCAAGCAAACGTGCCATCCAGCGCGATGAGACGGCTGTTCGGCAGTGGAAGACCAAGCGCTGGCCGGCGCTCAAAAAAAGGCCACCAGAGAGGGCCGGATCATCATCTTCATAGACGAGTTAGGCATCTCGGAACGACCGCATCGGGTGAGCACTTGGGCACCAAAGGGTCAAACGCCGGTGCTGCAATACAGCTTCACCTGGAAACAGTTATCAGCGGTCGCTGGTATCAGCTTCTGGAACATCTACTTCAAGCTGGTGCAAGGCGCGGTGCGGGCGCCTGAGGTCGTCGCCTTCCTCAAGGCGCTGCGGCGGCATCTGGGCGACAGAAAGCTGCTGATCGTCTGGGATCGGCTCCAGGCACATCGCAGTCGATTGGTGCGCCAGTATGTCGAGAGCCAGGAGGGCGCCATCCACCTGGAGTTCCTGCCACCCTATGCACCCGAGTTAAATCCAGTCGAATACCTCTGGGCACATTGGAAGCATCACGAATTGGCCAACTTCTGTCCCAAGGACTTCGCCGAACTGACTGTCCATGCACGCGCCAAGCTCCGGCGAACACAACGCCGCAAGGCGCTCATCGCAGCATTCTGGAAGCAAGCTGAACTGCCGATCTGATGTAACTCTGTTCGTCAAGGCTCAATAATGATGCTTTGTCATGAGGCCCTCCGCCATACACGTGGCGCCGTGCTCAGTTTGGCATCATTTAGGCCGGCCACGGAGACAATTGACTGGTTGGGTGTTGGGAATGTCGAGGAAGTGCTTATTCGTGCGCCAAATATCGAGAGTTCGCTTGACGGTCAGAAGGTGTCATTGGAACAGGATAGGTTTGCGCATGAATCCTTACGATTACATGGTGGCGTGATAGGCTACCAGATTCCAAGATTGCACCCATCGGAACTCAAGATACGCAGGGGGGATGTTATAATCTTGGCGACCGACGGGCTCGACTCTGGTTTTAGCAGAATTTGTCCTGGTACATTGGGATGCCAAGCCTTGGCAGACGAAATTCTGTTCAAGCATGAGCGACTATCTGACGATTCTCTTGTGTTAGTTGCCCGTTACCTTGGCGCCTCATGATGTCATATGAGGTGATTCTCGCACAATATTTGGAAGCGCTTGGACGGTATTTGGCCGGGCCGAGCGAACTCGGTCTCAGCCACGCCTATGATATCGGCCGAAACGCCATAGCTGACGGCCTAAGCGTCATCGATATGATCTCACTCCACGATCAGGCCTTTCAACAAATTACCGCTTCGAAGGATGGGCGCAATCTTCATACCGTTCAAACCAGTTCAACCAACTTCCTTGCGGAGTGCATCTCCCCATTCGAGATACTTTTGCGCGGTTACCGTGAGAAAAACCAACAATTGCAGCAGCGAACTTCGGAACTTGAGGCTGCTAATCAAGCCCTCAAGTTGGTCAACGATGAGCTGGATTCATTTTCTTACTCTGTGTCGCACGACCTGCGAGCGCCATTGCGGGCGATCAACGGCTTTTCACACGCTCTACAAGAAGACTATGCTGAAAAGCTTGACGCTGAGGGGCGGCGGCTGATTCAGATTGTAATTGATGGCGCACAAAGGATGAGCCAGTTGATCGACAATGTTCTGGCTTATGCGCGCACCAGCCGACGCGAAATGGCTGTATCAGTTATTGACATGGTCGATCTCGTCAATAATTCGCTGAATGAGCTCGCACAAGCGATGATCGGTCGCAGTGTTGAAATACGAGTGGCACCTCTTCCCCCAGTCCGGGGCGACAGGGAGATGATGCGGCGGGTTTGGATGAACTTACTCGACAACGCAATAAAATACACTGCTCGGAAGCAGTCGGCATTGATTGAGGTGGGCGCCTATTCCGAGGGCATCACCAATGTCTATTTTGTCAAAGATAATGGAGCGGGCTTCGATATGAAGTTCAGCGGCAAGCTGTTCGGGGTATTCCAACGGCTACATAGACCTGAAGATTTTCCTGGCACTGGAGCTGGCCTCGCTATCGTCAAGAGGATCATAACCCGGCATGGTGGAAGAGTGTGGGCAGAAGGTGTGATTAGCGAGGGGGCGAAGGTCTCTTTCGCACTACCAACAATCGAAACCCCCTGTGCATGAAGGTTGGGTGAGTTGTTGTGGCCGTTAGGCGACCGGGATCTCCACCGCGCCAACAAATATGGAACGCAAACCGACACGATACCCGACACAGCTGCGCCGGATTTGGCACGATAATCGTTGATCCGGCGCAAGCTAGGGTATCAACGGCATTGGCATGATCTGTCGATCTCTGGTACCAGTCTGCACCCTATGCCGGGTTAGCACAGTGGTAGTGCAGCGGTTTTGTAAACCGAAGGTCGGGGGTTCAAATCCCTCACCCGGCATGAGGCACCTGTTGCTTTTGCGCGAAACGATCTCGACCGGATCATAGTGTTACGCCGCGATTCCGAGGAACAATTTCCCGGCCCACGCGTCAGCCAATTGGCGGCCGCTTCCTATACCACTCGGTGCCACGCTCGTATGCTGCCGCGACGCGCAGCACAGTCGCGTCCTCGAAGTAGCGACCGACGAACTGAACCGACAGCGGCAGTCCACTAGCCGACAGGCCCGCCATCATCGCCAGCGCAGGATGCCCGGTCACGTTGAACGGCGTCCGCGCCTGCCGCGGATAGGTGCGCAACGTCTCCGCAGCATCCTCGATCCGGCTCGCCGGGTCCATCGAACTCGCACAAATCAGCGCGTCGAAGTCGCGAAACACCTCCTCGACCGCGGCGATCATCTGCTGTCGCCGGCGTTGCGCGCCGACGTAATCACCGGCATTCATGAACGCGCCCGGCAACAGTCGCTGTCGCGCCAACTGGCCATAATCGCCGGGACGCGAACGCAGCCAGGGCGCGTGGATCGACCAAGCCTCACTGCACAGGATGACCCGGTTCACCGCGGCGAACTCGTTGAGCGAAGGGAGCGTAACGTTGCGCACCTGCGCACCTTCGGCCTGCAGCACGCGGGCCGCATCTTCGATCGCCGCCGTCACCTCGGGATGCGCCGGTTTGTCGACCTCGTGGAAATGCCGCACGAAGCCGATGCGCATGTCGCGCACGCCGCGGTCCAGCATACCGCCAAAGTAGCGCGCACCGCTTGCGGAACTGCCAGGGTCAGCCGGATCGTGGCCGGCGATCGCATCCAGCAGCAGCGCATTGTCTGCCACAGTGCGCGTCATCGGGCCCACGTGGTCCAGCGTGAACGACAGCGGGAAAACGCCACGCCGCGACACCAGGCCGTAGGTCGGCTTCAGGCCGACGATGCCGCAGCAGGACGCGGGATTGCGTACCGACCCGCCGGTGTCGGAACCGAGCGCCAGCGGGAACAGTCCGGCGCAGACGCCGGCACCTGAGCCGGATGAGGATCCGCCCGGATGATGGTCGGGGTTCCAGGGATTGCGCGCCGGCGGAAACGGCAGATCGAAGCTCGGGCCGCCGATGGCGAACTCATGCGTCGACAGCTTGCCCAGGATTATCGCGCCGGCCGCGCGAAGCTTGGCGATCACCGCCGCATCAGCGGCCGCGACCTTGTCGACGAGAATCTTCGAATGGCACGTGGTCGGCAGGCCCGCGACGTCGATGATGTCCTTGATGCCAACCGGAATGCCATGCAGTGGTCCGCGAATCCGGCCCGCGGCGAGTTCTTTCTCGGCCGTCCGCGCGGCGGCCATCGCGGCATCGGCGTCGAGCCGGATGAAGGCGTGCAGCTTCGGATCCAGCCGCTCGATCCGCGCCAGGAGTGCTGTCAGCAGTTCGACCGGTGAGAGGCGACGGGTGCCGAATTCCCGCGCCGCCTCGGCAGCGCTCAGCCAGTGCAGCGCGCTCACAGCCCGGTGCCCGCCCGCATCGGTGGCCAGGGTTCCGCTGCCGGGTCCTCCGGAAACCTTATCCCGCCCTTGTTGCCCAGAGCCTGCTCCGCTGCCGACGCCACATCGTCGGGAAACTCGGCCCATGCCTTATCCAGCCCTGCCGCATCCGCCAGCCTGGCGATCAATTCCTTGTCCATAGCCCTCTCCCCGGCCTGCGAAGCCGATCATGCGATCGAGCAGGCCGGAACGGAAGCAGGCACAAAAAAAGCGGTGCAGCAGGGGCTGCACCGCCAAGGGGGCCGCGCCGAGCGGCGCGACATCGGGGAGGAAACAGGACACCGGCAGTGCCGGCTCCATGCCGCCAATATGGCACCGGAAATCTTATGAATTAGTAACGCGGCGTGTGACAAACGCGAATTCGGCTGCCGAGATCATCATAAAATCACGAAAGGAACGTATCGCATGGCCATTCCGCCGCATCGAACCGGGCCACTCATCGGCCTGAAGGTGCTCGAGATCGGCCATTACATTGCCGCTCCCTTCTGCACCCGCATCCTCGCTGACCTGGGTGCCGAAGTGATCAAGATCGAGCCACCTGGCGGCGACCCCTTCCGCGGCTGGGGTGCCTCGGTGAACGGAAACTCGGTTTGGTTCAGCGTGCACGGCCGCAACAAGCTCTCGATCGTGCTGGACCTGAAGCGCGATCGTGTGACCCTGCTGAAGCTCGCCGAACGCGCCGATGTGCTGGTGGAGAACCTGCGCGCCGGTAGGCTGGAACGGCTGGACCTCGGGCCGGATGCGCTGCATGCGGTCAATCCGCGCCTGGTGATCGCGCGCATCTCCGGCTACGGCCAGGACGGACCATATCGCGACAAGCCCGCCTTCGGCGCGATCGGCGAAGCCATGGGCGGCATCCGCCACCTCACCGCGCATCGGCCCGGCGCCTCCCACCTGCCACCACCTCGCTGCGGCATCTCAATCAGTGATGATCTGGCAGGGCTCTACGCGACCATCGGACTGCTGTCGGCCTTGTGGCAACGCGATGTGGCAGGCCTTGGACGCGGGCGGGTGGTGGACGTCAGCCTGGTAGACAGCGTGTTCAGCCTGATGGAAGGCATGTTGCCGGAATACGCGATGGACGGCCGCATTCGGCAGCCGGTGGGCGCAGCAATCGAGACCGCGGCGCCGACCAACACCTATCCCTGCTCCGACGGAAAGTGGCTGTGCATCGCCGGCAACTCGGATCTGATCTTCCGCCGGCTGATGCAGGCAATTGGGCGGCCAGAAATGGCCGACGATCCATCGTATGCCACCAATGGCGATCGCTGTGCCCGACGCGAAACCCTGGACAATGCGATCGCTGCCTGGACCCGAACGCTGCCGGCCACGGAGGCCGAGGCGCGGCTGGAAGTCGCGGATGTACCGTGCTCCCGGCTGTACGACATCGCCGATTGCGCCACTGATCCACATTTCCTGGCGCGTCACTCAGTGCAGGAGGTGATTGACCCGCTCATCGGGCGGACACTGCATCCGGGGCCGGCAATCCGTCTCGACGGCGACCCGTCTGAGGGTGTCGTAGCGTGGCCAGGGCCATCGGTGGGGGAACACACCGAGTACGTGCTTAGCCTGATCCGAAAGGAGTCAGCGTAACCGTCGAGCATCGGCTTTCGGCGAACGAACGTGGCCCAGCACTCCAATTGCGATCGGCTCATCGCGACGTGCTGCATACATCACGCCACGCGATAGACGCTGACCCGCACCATGGCTGGTGCGAGACGTCGTCGCGCGTGCGGTCGCTCAGCCCGACGCCGTGATGGCGGCGCTAGGAGAGCCGCGGCGAGCCAGCATCAACGTCCTCAACCGAGCGCCGAACCTGACGGTGCTGAATTTGGTCTGGGGGCCTGGCATGACCATTATGCCGCACGATCACCGGATGTGGGCGGTGATGGGCATCTATACCGGGCGTGAGGACAACGTGTTCTGGCGCCGCTTGCCACCCGATGCCTGTCGCGAGATCAAGGCCGCCGGCGCCCGCGCTCTGTGTCGCGGCGATTGCACGCCGCTGGGCGCCGATATCGTCCACTCGGTCACCAATCCCGCGCCTGACCGGCGCAGGAACGCAGCGAGTGGAATCCGGAGACGCTGCGAGCGGCCACACGACATGTCGAAGGCACGGGCAGCTGTTTGAGGACTTCGAACCGGGCGCTGGCGCACGCATAGCGGTCGAGCAGCCGGCTTGCCGCCTGTGCGAACTCTCCCCACAGTGGCGACAAGCCAGAGCACACCAGGGAGAGAAACGATGCTGAAATACGCCGCCGGGACCAGCCTCGCGTTGCTCGTCGTAACCGCCGCACCCACGGTCGCCGCGCCTTACATGATTGTCGGCAATGACGAGAAGCCTGGCACCGACGCGCAGGGCAAGCCGATCGTCAATCCGACTGGCAACGACACAGTGGTGATCTTCGATCTGGCCAATCCCGAGGAGCCCAAGGTCGCCGCCACTCTGAAGCTGGAGAACTCCATCGTCGGCCCACCGGTGAACCTGGCGATCTCGCCTGACAACAGCATCGCGCTGGTTGCCGACTCGATGACGGTCACCGAGGACAATGGCACGCGCAAGCTCGCGCCCACCGACAAGCTGTTCGTCATTGACCTGAAGGCCAGTCCGCCAAAACTGGCGCACACGGTCACCGTCGGCAAACAACCATCCGGTCTGTCGATCAGCCCGAAAGGCGACATGGCGCTGGTGGCCAATCGCGGCGACGGCACTGTCAGCGTGCTGAAAATCGACGGCACCAACGTGACGCAGACCGCCGCCGTGCCGGTCGCGCCCGGTGTTTCGCATGTCGAGTTCACCCCCGACGGCAAACGCGCGCTCGCACTGAAGTCGCCGGAAAACAAAGTCGCCGTACTCGATATCGACGGCGACAAGGTAAGCTACAACAAGCTCGACATCCCTACCTATCTGTTTCCCTACAATATCGTCGTCTCTCTGGATTCGAAGCTGGCGCTCACCGCCGATAACGGCAACAACGGCTCATCGGATGGCAATCTCGACGCGGTCACGGTGATCGACCTTGAAGGGGCGCACCCGCACGCCATCGCCCACGCCACAGTAGGCGACGCGCCGGAAGGTCTGGCAATCAGCCCGAAGGGCAACGTCGCAGCCGCCCTGAACGTGGATGGTTCGAACGTCAAGGGCCAGTGGTTCTACCATCCAAACGGCAGCGTCACGGTTCTGAGCATCCAGGGCAAGAACGTGACCCCAATCGGCACGGTAGAGGTCGGTGCCCTTCCGGAAGGCATCGCGTTCACGCCGGACGGACGTTACCTGTATGTTGGCAATTACACTGATCAGGATTTTTCCATCCTGAAGGTGGACGGCACCACCATCACCAACACCGGCAAGCAATTCAAGGCAGGTGGCCACCCTGCCTCGACGCGCATGGGACCTTGATCAGTTCCCGACCGCCTGGACCTTGGAGAAGTCAACCGATTGCGAGCCGAGTTGCAGCTGTATGCCGTTGGACTGACTCTGCACGCCGGTCGCCGTGCCGACCACGCTGAACGTCAGCGCGCTGGTCGTGCCGTCGGCATTCGCGCCGGTGACTGCAACCTTATAGCTGCCGTCGGGAACCGTGCTGCCAGAACTCGTGGTGCCGTTCCAGGTCCAGGTGTTGCTGCCCTTGGTGGCCATTAGCATTGAGTTCGCTGAGCTTTGCGCCGCTGTCGTTGTAGATTGCAATATCGACCGGCTCGGCTGCCGGCGCGGTGAACTGAATGGTGCCTTGACCGTTCTGCAGCGGCACATGGTCCGAGCTGACGGTGACGCGCTTACCGGTCATCGATGACCCCTGCATGACCTCGCCAGCCTGGGTGAGCTGGATGAGCTGCGTCAGACTGGTGTTGGTGTTGATCTGCTGCTCGACACTGGAGAACTGCACCAGCTCGCTGGTGAACTGATTGGTGTCCAGAGGGCTGGACGGATCTTGATTCTGCAGCTGCGTCATCAGCAGTTTCAAGAAGTCACCGAAGTTTGAGGAAAGCGAGCTGAGCGCGTTGTTGCTGGTCTGCGACGCGGACGAGCTGGCAGTGGCTGTGTTCGTCTGCTGTGCGGCAACTGATGCGAGGCTCATGAGATTATCCTTTCGTGTCACGCGGTGATGTCGAGCCCAGCTCGCATCCACCCTGAGGCCTGGATCGGCGTGAGTTCGGCGCCGCCGTCATCGGTCGCGTCGTGTTGCCGTCGCCCTGATTGAGTATGCTGGCGTGCTGCGCCGTGAGAGCCATCGCCAGTTAGCCCGCCAGCGGTCGTGTTCGGCACGGGCGCGGTGCCAGAATCGCTGCGTGATGCCGGCTCCGGCGTGGCAACATGGAAGGTCACATTGCGTCCTTCTACCGGCACACCGGCCTGGTCCAGGGCGCGCTGGAGCTGCGGCTGATCGCGCAGCAGCATGCTCAGCGTCTCAGGCTTCTCTACGGTGATTTCGACCCGAGCCGGGGCATCCAGGGGTCGGTCGATCTTGACCTGCACGTGCCCGAGATCTGGTGGATCGAGTTCGCATCGTCAGCCGCTGAGCGCCGTCCGGCGCGTGCCCCAAGTGCATGAGTGCCGGCGTGATCTGAGCAGCCGGCGATGTCTGCTGACCCGTCGATGAGGCTGCGGTTTGCGGCTCTGCCGAACGAGCCGGTTGAGTGGCAGGCTGGCATGAATCGGCGGCTGACGTGGTCGGCAGCGCATTGGTATCCAGATTGATCGGCGTCAGGTGCATTGGCGCCGCTTCCGAAGGCTGCGGTTCGCCCACAGCCGGCTTCAACTCGTCCGGCTTCCAGGGCGGAGAGGAAGCCGCCGACGGAGCTCCGGCGACGACGCCAGAGTCAGCTTGGTCGCCAACCCGGTGTAGCGCTGAGTTGTGCCGAGGTTCGGCGTTCGGTGTGGCGAGAGCAGCGCTCTGCACAGCAGCGGCAGTGTCAGGCGAGAGTGCCAAACTGACTGCGGGGGCGCCTGATTGACTTGAAATACTGCTGGCTCGTCGCGCCGGTTCGACTTTCCCCTTACCGCTTCCAGTGTCGCGAGGCCGGATCGACGGGGCCCCGGGCGCGTGCAATGCCGTGGCAATTACCAGCGTTTCAGGCGCGCTGACTTGCGGCTGAGCTGCCGCTGTCGCGGGTGTCGCCGCGTCCGCTTCGACAGGCTTCGAGGCTGCTGTCGCTGGGGTTGCCGACTGATCGGCCACCGTGGCCGCTTGTACTTCCACCTGCTCGGCTTGCGGCGTCAGCGTCTGGAGCAGTTTTGCAAGCTGTTCGACAAAGGAAGTTGCGTTGACTTGGTTGCTCGCTGGCAACGTGGCGTCTGGTACCGCGGACTGCACCGGCGGGAATGCGACGGGTGTTTGCGGTGCAGACGGCAGCAGTGATGATAGTTGGCTCATACCGCAACTAAACCAGCAAGCTGTATGCCAGTGTCCACCTGCGCCCCAGGCAGACACAAACGAAACACATAAGCGAATGCGAGGGCACAAATTGCCGGGCGAGATATGCCGAGGGCTCATGTGGAACTGCCGGCAAACAGCGCAAACCGCCATGTCTCTCTTGGCACGATTCCTGCGAAGGAGTGCGGAGGCAAACCGTTGGAGTGCTTCTATGTCACTGTTCGGCGCTATGAACACCGCCATCAGCGGACTGAGTGCACAGTCCAGCGCATTCGGCAATATCAGCGACAACGTCGCGAACAGTCAGACCATAGGCTATAAGAGGGTCGATACCAATTTCATCGACTATCTAACCACAAGTACGCCGAGCCAGAACGATCCTGGTGCGGTGGTTACCACGCCCGACTACGTCAACAACGTACAGGGCACCATCACGCAAACCGACAATACGCTCGGTCTAGCGATTGCGGGCCAGGGCTTCTTCGCTGTCTCGGAGCAGAATGGCGAGGCGAACAACATTCCGACCTTTAACCCGCAGCAATTCTATTCGCGGGCAGGCGACTTCCAGATGGACAAGAACGGCTTCCTGGTGAACAGCGCCGGCGATTACCTGAACGGTTGGCCGGTCGATCCCAATACCGGCGTGGTTAATCAGAATACGCTGACGCCGATCCAGGTAACGCAGACTGTTTACAACCCCGTCCCGACCGGCAATGTCACGTTGTCCGCGAATTTACCTGCAACGCCAGCGAATTCGCCCATACAGTCCGATCTCGACGTCTACAACTCGCTGGGGAAAATGCACACGGTCACGCTTAACTGGATGCAGGGCTCGCAGAACAATTGGACTGTTAAGATCAATTCGCCAGATGACGTAAACGCGGCCGACTTGGGAACTGCCGATGTGACCTTTGGCGCGAACGGCGTGCAGTCGGGAACAATCGGCAATCTCGCAGTCAATGCTACCGATCCGGGCACCGTCAGCACTTCGAGTTACGCACCCAACACCGCAGCGACGGTGAGCTTCACCACCGACTTCGGCACTGGCTCGCAACAGACGATCAAGCTCAACCTCGGTACCTTCGGTCAGACAAACGGCGTCACGCAATATGCCGGCTCGACCTTCAATTTGCGCGGCGTCACGCAGGATGGCGTTCCGCCTGGCGCTTTCTCCTCCGTGAGCACACAGTCGAACGGCAATATTGTCATAAACTACGACAATGGCCAATCGCGCGTCATCGCCCAAGTCCCGGTAATCACCTTTAACGATCCCGACGCATTGCAGCGCCAGAACGGCCAGGCATTTACCGCTAGCGCTGGCTCCGGGACACCCCTTGCCGAGTCGGCGGGCACCAATGGTGCCGGAACCCTCGTCATTCAGTCGGTCGAGAGTTCCAACGTCGATATCGCCACCGAATTCACCAAATTGATCGTCGCTCAGCAGGCGTATTCGGCCAACACCAAGATGGTGACCACTGCCAGCCAGATGCTGCAGCAGACCATCGACATGAAGCAGTGATCCGATGAGACCTCCACGGCGCACTGTCGATTGCGACCGGCGGCCTGGCCAACGTCAACAGCCAGCTCGCACTGGTGTCGCAAAACGTGGCCAACGCGAGCACGCCAGGTTACGCGGCCGAGATCGCCACCCAACAAAGCGTCACAGCCGATGGCCAAGGGCTTGGCGTCCGCACTGGCCTGCCGATCCGCAACATCGACGCCACCTTGCAGGCGGAGCTGTTCAGTCAGAACGCGACAGTGGCTGGCTTGCAGACCCAGCAGACCGCATTGCAAGCGATTGATGCGGCACAGGGCACGCCAGGACAGGGTACCGACATCGCCAGTTTGTTGGGCAATCTGCAGGACCAATTCTCTACCCTACTCAACGATCCAAGCAGCGGGCCGCAGCAGAGCCAGGTGGTATCGACTGCACGGACCTTGGCGCAAGGGATCAACGCGCTCAGCGACACCTACACGACGCAGCGGCAGACGGCGGAAGACGGCTTGGTCGCCGGGGTCGCGACACTCAACACTACTCTCAGTACCATCGGCTCGCTTAGCAACAAAATCGTCACCCTGAAGGCGAGCGGCCAGAGCACGGCGGACCTCGAAAACCAGCGAGACGCCGCTGTGGCGAACCTGTCGCAACTGCTGGACGTGAAAGCGCTCGAACAGCCCAATGGCGACATGCTGCTGGCCACCAGCGCCGGCCTGCTGCTGCCGATCCACGGCAGCAGCAGCCCGTTCTCGATCGTGGGCGCCAATATGCAGCCGGGCTCGACATATCCAGCCACAATCCCTGGGATCATGCTGGGGCGCACCGACGCGACCAGCCAACTTCAGGGCGGGCAGATCGGCGCCAATATCGCGCTGCGCGACAACACGCTGCCGACCGATCAGGCAGAACTGGACGAATTCGCGCAAAACCTGGCGAGTCGGTTCGATACCGAAGGACTTCGGCTGTTCACCGATCCGTCTGGCAACGTGCCGTCCATTTCGGCCGCGCCTTCGCCAGTGCAAAGCAGCTACGTGGGTTTCGCCGGCACCATACAGCTAAATGCGGCGGTACAAGCGAAGCCGTCACTGGTGCGCGATGGGACGGTGGGCGGCAACGCGAGCAATCTCGCTGGATACACCGGCGTCATCCAGAACGTGCTGACCTACACATTCGGCGCTAACTTATCGGCCGGCCGGCGCATCGAGCACCAGCGGTCTTGGCGCGACCGGAACGCTGAATGCCCCTTACACAGCGCCGTTAACTATCGGCGCCCTTGCTTCCACGGTGCTGGCCTCACAGGCGCAGCAGAGTTCGGCGGTCAGCACGCAGATGGATGCCGAGCAGGCGGTCCAGACGACCCTCTCGAGTAAGCTGTCTACCAAGAGCGGTGTGAACATGGATACCGAGATGTCGAACATGATCCAGTTGCAGAACGCCTACGGCGCCAACGCGCGCATCATCAGCACAATGCAGGCGATGTTCAACCAGCTGCTGCAGGCGGTGCAGTGAGGCGCGGGTCATGAGCGGTAGCATCAGCATGATCGGCGTGACTGGCTTTGCCCCGTTTGGCCAGCTGGTCGCAAACACCGAGACGACCCACGCGCGGCTTAACAAGCTTTCTAATCAAGCGAGCACTGGCCTGATCGCCAACAACTACGCCGGCCTTGGGAGCGGTGCCGCGGTGTCGCTCGACCTGCGGCCGCAACTGGCCAATCTGCAGACCTGGCAGAACAATGTGGACGCGTCGACTGGCCGCATGTCCGTCACACAATCGGCGCTGACCCAGATCCAGTCGATTGCTGCCAACTTCTATTCGCAGCTCAACAATGTTGAGAGTGTGGACGCCAGCGAAGTCGACAGCATCGCCGCCTCGGCGCGCGACGCGTTGAAGGAGGTCGCTGGTCTGTTGGATACTCAGAATGGCGGGGTATACGTGTTCGCCGGGCAGGACACCGGCAATCCGCCGGTGCCTGATCCAGACAACATACTTGCGTCGGACTTTTATTCGCAAATCAACGCAGCAATCGGCGGCTTGAGCCCCACCGTCAACAATGCGGCAACGGTAGCCCAGACCACATTCGACGCCTCCAGGTTCGGCGGCACCGCTTCGCCCTTCTCCACCTATCTGACTGTCACACCATCACCGTCGCTGCCGACGGTGCAGGTCGGGCAGAACCAGACCGAGACAACAGGCATATCCGCGAGCGCCAACGGTCTGATCCCTGTTTCGCAGTCAGTAGGCCAGACGATACAGGGCGGGCCGCCCAGCACCACCGGGTCTTACATGCGCGATGTGCTGCGAGCGCTGGCGACGATCGGGTCGCTGAGCAGCGGCCAGGCCAGCGAGCCGGGATTTCGCGACCTGGTGCAGGACACACGCATTAGTCTGTCGAATGCAGTCAGTGCGATGGCACAGGACGCCGGCGTGCTAGGCAATGTGCAGTCATCGCTTACCACGACCCAATCACGTCTCGCCGACACCCAGACGGCAATGACTTCGCAGGTATCCTCGGCCGAGGACGTCGATATGGCGGCAACTTTGTCGCAACTCTCTCTGGTGCAGACGCAGATGCAGGCGTCGTACCAGCTGATCGCCACGCTGAACGGTCTGTCGTTGGCGAAATTCCTGCCGGCATCATGATGAAAACGTATCATGTTTCACCGGCCGTTAACCTGGGCGCATCAAGATGGCGTCACGCCCGCAAAAAGCGGGGGCATGCGTAACTCTATGGACGAAGGCTAAGAAAACCATGTCCCTCATCAACTCCGTTAACACGAACATGGGCGCGATGATTGCGCTCGAATCGTTGAACAAGACCAACTCCGAATTGGCGGCCACGCAGAAGCGCGTGTCCACCGGCTATCGCGTGGCGGATGCCACTGATGACGGCGCGGCCTTTGCCGTGGCGCAGTCGGTGCGTTCCACGGTGGGCGCGCTTACCACCGCAAACCAGCAGCTGGGCAGCGTGCAGGGCCTTCTATCCACCACACAATCTGGCCTCACCAACATCTCCAATACGATGGCCAGCATGCGCGACGTGCTCATGAAGCTCGCTGATACGAGCGTGTCGGGTCAGACAGCGTACACAGTACGTCAGCCAGTATAAATCGTACCTGGCAAGCGTAAAGAACGCAGTCATGGACGCAGGGTACCAGGGTAAGACGCTGATCGGCAAAATCACTGGATCGATTGGATCCTACTCGCGCGTTGCGACCGTACAAATGAGTTTGGCTCAACGTATGGTCTGACTACCTTCGATGGATCGGCGCTGTATAACGCAATCACGATCACCGCGCTCCTCGGTAAGGCGGCAGATACCACAATGGCCATTTGTATCGGCGCGATCATCAAGACAGCGGGCGCCGCCTTCCTCAAGCAGATGGACCAAGTCGGGACTGCGCTCAACACTGTGGGTGCTGAAGTGAACTTTGTCAGCGGCCAGATGTCCTACAATAGTGACAAGATCGACGCGTTGAACAACCGGTCTTGGATCGCTAGTTGATGCGGACCTAGCAAAAGAGTCAGCACAGTTGCAAGCGCTGCAAATTCGTCAGCAACTTGGTACCCAGGCCCTCTCGCTGGCGAACCAGGCACCGCAAACTCTGCTGAGCCTCTTCAAGTAGTAAACAACAACCGTAAGCGAGGCCGGACAGGATGCCCGGTCTTGGCTTCAGTGCCGATCAAAATCTTCGGCGGAATGCCAGAAGCATGGGACCCGCAACAGTGACGACGGGAACCGAAAACGAGGAAGAGGCGCATGTCGAACCTTGTCTTGGAGCTGCGCCAGGGCGAAATGATGATCGTCAACGGTGCACCTATACGCTTCCGCACGAAGTCCCGCATTGAGTTAACCGCCAAGGCACGCTTCCTGTTCGGCAAACAGATCATGCTACCGGACGAGGCCAATAGTCCGGCGAGGCGCATCTATTTTTCATTGCAATCGGCCTACATAGGTTCCGACGAGGAGCGCCACAGTGGCCTCATCGCCGCACGACAGCTGATTGACGAGTTCAAACAGGCCACAACATCGACGCTCGCATGTGAGATCCTCGATCGGGCGCTGAGTGCGGCCGAGGCCGATGATTGCTACCAGGCGCTGAAGCTCACCAGGCGCATCATCCGGCACGAGGATGCGGTGCTGGGTCGTACTCAGGCCCCGAGCCCGCAGAGCCAGCCACTTACTCAAAGCCAAAAGGACCATCGACAACTATGTCAGGTTTGACCGACGTGGCCCGTGCCTATCAGGCGGCGGCAACCCATCGCAGCCAGCGCGAGCAGGAGGCGGATGTATTCCGCCGCGCCAGCGGCGCCTTGAAGGCGTCGCGCGACGCAGGTCCGATCCGCCACGTTCAGGCGATTGCCGACAATCGTCGTCTGTGGCTCACGGTCGCAGACCTGATGCGGGATCCGGGCAATCCATTGCCGCCGGAGCTGCGCGGCTCGATCGTCTCAGTCGGAATCGCTGTCCAGCGGGAGATGGACCGAGACACGCCCGACTTCGATTTCTTGATCGCAATCAACGAGAATATTGCCGCCGGTCTGTCAAGCCAACCCTAAGATGGCCGCAGGTCGGGTACCTGTCTCACTCACCAGCATTGGCTCAAAAGGAGCCTCTCATGGAGCAATTGCAGGCCACAGCCGACGCAACAGCGTTGAGCGCTCGAATCTCTGCACTCATTGATGCAAATCGCCCCGCTGCAGCTCGCCATCTGTTGGCGGCTGTGCGACGGCTCGTGCCGCAGTCTCCGGCCCTCGCCGAACTCGCGGCGCGCCTTGCAATAAGCGAAGGGGACCTCCCGCGGGCACTTGCCGAACTGAACGACGCGGTCGAGCATTTCCCGGGGGATGCCAGTCTGCGCAAGTATCGCGCCGATCTTCGCCTGCAGTCAGATGAAGCTGCTGGCGCATTGACCGACGCGGCAGAGGCGGTATTCCTCGATCGCTCCGATCCGGGAGCGAAGGCTGTACTTGGCGTTGCTTTGCTTGAGCACCGCCGGACGGATGACGCGCTTGCGTGCCTCGCTGAGGCGGTAGCTGCAGAACCAGCCAATCCAGCCTTTCTCCGTGCTCTGGCCGCTGCGCACGAAGCGAACGACGATCCGGATGCCGCCCTCTTGACACTTAGTGCGGCAATCGCGGAAGCGCCCTCGTGGGCTGAGCCACATAACGCAGCCATACTAGTCTGCATGCGCCGACGCGAATTCGACGCAGCCTGCCGATTTGCGGAACGAGCCCGGAAGGCCGGTGCCGCCGACGCATGCACCTTCGGTCTTCTTGGGCACGCGCTGTCTAGCCTGGGGCGTCATGCTGAAGCCGGCGAGGCATACGCTGAGGCGCTGAAGCTTGGCCCGGACGATAACTATGTGCGGCACATGGTTGCGGCTGCCGGCATTCGACCCCCGGGGGCCCGTGCCCCAATCGAATACGTGCGCGCGGTTTTTGATGGCTATGCCGACCGCTTCGAGCCGCATCTCATCTCTCTCGGCTATCGGGTTCCCGGCCTGATACGGGGGAAGCTGGTGCGCCATCCCACTATTATGGCCGGCAATCGCATTGGGCCGGCGCTCGATCTTGGCTGCGGAACTGGTTTCATAGCGATCGCCCTCTCCGATTTGCCTGTTGCGCCCCTTGTCGGTGTGGACGCTTCGTCACGTATGCTGAAAGCCGCCGCCACAAAGCAACTCTACGCCGAGTTGCACGAAGCGGACTTGCTGGGCTTCTTGTCGAACGATGTGCGGCGTTGGCAACTGATGATGGCCGCCGACGTCTTGCCGTATTTCGGCGCATTGGAAGAGGTTCTCGCCTGTGCGCGTCGCCGGCTTGCGCCGGGCGGCTGGTTCGTATTCTCGCTTGAGGAGTTGCTTCCCGATTCCACCGGAAGCACCCTGCCACGCGACGCGA
This sequence comes from uncultured Alphaproteobacteria bacterium, assembly GCA_963850535.1. Classification (GTDB taxonomy): domain Bacteria; phylum Pseudomonadota; class Alphaproteobacteria; order Acetobacterales; family Acetobacteraceae; genus JAMXLO01. Next base: position 49,466 of record CAWKMC010000017.1, read on the forward strand.
CATGGATACTGCAGCGTCAAGGTCGGTACGCACACAAGATGTCCTACGTTGCTGGCGCAGCGCGCGGTGCCGGATTTACGGTAGGCGCGCTGGAACGGGAGACAGTACGGTTCGAGGGTGACGCGCCGGTAGCCGGCATGCTCGTCTTGCTGGAGCGGCCGAATGAGTCCTGAAGCGGCACCGAAAATACCTGGCTCCGATAATTCTGCCGGCGGGCTTGCGAATTTGGAGACCGCTCCGCTGGACCCGCTCGAACTCGAAGCAGTTGTTGGTGACCGGTGTTACTCAGCTTGCCAACAATTGCGCCGACAAGGCACTGCCGGCGCTGCGAGCAGCTGTCGCCCTGGGAGAAACGGCGCCGACGACGCTGCTTAACCTGGCCTTAGCCGAACACCAAGCCGGTGACCCCGAGGCTGGGCTCCGCCGGATGCGGGACCTGGAATGCAGTATGCGCGAATGGGATGAGCCACCGTTACGTCTGGCGGAGGCGGCTCGCGCGGTCGGACGGATGGAGGAGGCGGAAGCAGCCTATCGTCGCGTCCTCGCAATCAATCCAAGACGTGAAGCAGCGCTCTTAGGCCTCGCGGGGCTGCTGCTGATGCGCGGCGAAGCCAACAGCGCGCGCGACTTGCTGTTACGTTGCTGCGGAATCGCACCGCAGCGGGCCGATGCGTGGGACACTTTGGGTATAGCTTTGCATTGGGCCAGCGATTCGGACTTAGCAGAGTTGGCTTTCGCGAGGGCACAGGAACTCGCGCCCAAGGTGCTCGAATACGCCCTCCATCGTGTCGAGGCAGCTTGGGCGGCCCATGAGGGCGAGGCTCTGCTAGCATCGCTGGATATTGCTGGAAAAGAGGACCCCCTAAATCCTGTGCCGCTCGCTGCCCGTGGCCTGTTGCTCGAGCGGCAGGGGCGCCGAGCCGAGGCAGCCGACGCGCTGGAAGCCGCCGCGGCACTCGCGCCCGATTCGCCTCTGCCGACGTACCTGCTTGGTGAAGTACTTGCGCGTTGCAACCGGCTGAGTGAAGCCGAGGCCACGCTCCGCCGTGCCAGCGAGCTTGACCCGACGAACGAACGGCTGCGCAACACCCGCGCTGCCGTGCTGTTCCGTATGCATCGGCACGCAGAGGCACGTAGCGAACTGCTACGCTCCATCGAGCAGCACGGCGAAAATGTGACAGAGCTGTGCAACCTCGCCAACGCGACCACCTGTCTAGGCCTGCAGAAGGAGGGTGTCACATCGGCCCGACGCGCCATCGAACTCGCCCCCGAGGCAACAGCACCGTGGCGCACCCTGTGCAACACATTGCCCTATCAGGATGGCATCACAGGGCAGGAGCTGCTAGCAGCGCTGCGCGCCTGCTCCGATCGCTTACCCCGTGAAAGCCCCCCCGAGTTCGCCAATTGCCCCGACCCAGAGCGCCCCTTGGTCGTCGGGCTACTGTCGGGTTCGCTCAGAGTCCATCCAGTCGGCTGGCTGACCGTTGCAGGCTTTGAGGCGCTTGATCCCGCGATGTTCTCGCTCGTGTGCTTGGCACAGAACTCCGCCACCGACTCGATTGCACGGCGCTATCGCACGCTGGCGCGCGAGTGGCACGACGTCGACGCGATGAGTGATGCCACGCTGGCGGAGGCAGCACGCGCGCTGGGCATCGACATCCTGATCGACCTTGGCGGTTACGGCGATTTGGGGCGCATGCCGGCGTGCGCCTATCGATTGGCCCCAGTGCAGGTCAAATGGGTCGGCATGCAAACGCACAGTTCCGGTCTGGCGGAAATGGACTGGATCATTACTGATCGCTGGGAAACCCCGGCGGAACTGGAGCATGTGTACTCTGAGCGGCCACTGCGCATGCCCGACGGTTACGTATGCTACAGCCCGCCACCCTATGCGCCGGACGTTGGCCCGCTGCCAGCAATGATCAATGAGCATATTACGTTCGGCTGCTTCAATAATCTAGCAAAGATCACGCCGCTTGTCATAGCGACGTGGTGCGACGTCCTGCATCGGGCACATGGCTCGCGACTGGTGCTGAAGGCGCATCAGTTCTCCGATCCAGATACGGCGCACCGTGTGCTGACGGCATTCTGCGAACGAGATATTGCGCCAGAGAGGATAGAGCTTCGTGGTCCTTCGGGGCATCGCGCCTTTCTGCGGGAATACAACGACATCGATATCGTGCTGGATCCGTTTCCCTACTGTGGCGGGCTGACAACCTGCGAAGCGCTATGGATGGGCGTACCGACTGTGACGGTGCCGGGCGAGATCTTCGCGTCACGACACTCCATGAGTCATCTGAGCAACGCGGGCCTCGCCGACTGGATCGCATCGAATATTACAGCCTACGTCGAGCTCGCCGTAGAGAGAGCAACCGACATCGAAACGCTGGCCGTACTCCGGTCGCGGCTGCGCGGCCAGGTGAAAGCGAGCCCGCTATGCGACGCGTCGCGCTTTGGCCGCAACCTCGGTGAAGCACTGCGCTTTGCCTGGCGCCAATGGTGCGGAAGTTTGATGGCAGAATAGTGGACAAACCATGCACGATACCGCACTGGAATTTGGCCAAGCATTCTTTGAAATCTATCTACCAAGTTGCGAAGGGACGATCCTTGAAGTCGGCGCGCTCAATGTGAACGGCTCGCTCCGAGATCTGGCGCCCCCAGGTGCCACTTATCTTGGTGTTGATATGGTCGCCGGTGCAGGAGTTGACCAGGTGCTTCACGATCCGCACATTCTACCATTCCCTGACCGAACGTTCGATGCCGTTGTCGCTACCTCATGCTTCGAACACGATCCGATGTTTTGGGTGACCTTTCTTGAAATCGGACGCGTCACCCGTCTGAATGGCTATATCTACATAAATTCACCCTCGAACGGGTGGTTTCACCAGCATCCTCGCGATAATTGGCGGTTCTATCCCGATGCGGCACTCAGTTTGCGAGATTGGGCACAACGCGAAGGGTTGGAGATCACGCTACTTGAGTCGTTTATCGGCCGGCGCAGGCGCAACATTTGGAACGACTGTGTGATGGTGTTTCGGCGCAGCTTAGAGGAAACAACGTGCGCGCGCATTAGCGACCGTCTCCCTACGGTCATGAACTTGCGATGCGGAGGTGAAAAGCTGACGGTGCAGAACTATTCGATGGATACTGAAGATCAGCAGATAATCCGCAAGCTATTGCACGAGGTAGCGGTGCGCGATCAGCAGCTCACCGAGCTGCGACAGCTCGTCGAGATCTACGAGCAAGCCTTTGAGGCCTCGGCAGCGCAGCCGACCGGATGAGCCTTGCTGTACCTGTCGGGCAAGCATAAACTCAACCCCGCGTTTGCATCCCTGTGATCAGCTGAAGCCACGGTCTGCGACGGCCATCACGCCTCGACCATCGGTGGCGATGCGGCTCGCACCTGCGATGCGAAGTGTATCATTCCGGCGTCGTTCGCTGCGATCCGCCCATTGGCACGCAGCCGAACCGCGCGCAGACTGGTCAGTCCCACCCGCAAATCATGGCGCCGGACAACGAAGCTCAGGAATCGCTCGGCGTGCATGCATCCAAGCGAGATGCATGCCTCAGAGAATAGATCTATTCGCGTCGCATATGCACGCGCGGCCCGACCGCTGCAGAACGCAAATCGATCATTCAGTCCGCCCCAGCTTTGCCAACTTGGCACGATCACGTCCGCGCTGCCGTTAAGCAGCGGGGCAAGATCGAAAGTTGGGTCAAGCACGTCGAGGTACAGCAGGTCTGGGCGCAACAGGAGGACAACGTCGCTCTCCTCGACGCCGAGAACTTGCAGCAACGACCACAGACGTCGTAGACTGTGTAACTGGTGGCAAAGGTTTCTCAAGCTGCGATACTGGTCGCCGAAGGCATCAGGTAGGGCGCGTCCAGTCGCGAACTCGCCGGCTGTCGTTGAAGTTTGCTGAGGCTCGACCCAGCAAAGGTCTAATTCGAGCAATGTGCATTCGGAGCGATCAGGCACCACCGAAAACTCGCCTGAGCGAGGGTTGGTGATCGTGTCCGGCAGATTGAAGTGACCAGCCTTCACGGCGGTAAATCCGGATTTGCGCAGTGGTTCGTAGAATCCAATCCTGATGGATTCCGCAGTATGATGCAGCGAGCGGGTCAAGCCGAAAAAGCCGATGTAGCAGCGCATGACCAAATGCTACTTGGTCATTCCTAAGAATTTTCCTGCGACGGTTCAGGTTTCTGCCGCTCATCTGACTGAATGTCCGTGACGCTGCCTGTCGCGAAAGGTGCGGCGCTGGGCTGCGGTAGAGGAGGCGGTTTCCCAGCAGGCATCGGTCCCAGGCGCGTCGCCGCCCATCGCTCATATGCGCGCAGCTGCCGCTCGCTTGGGATTGACGTAGTGACCGCCCCACTCTGGTTGCGGAATTCGATCACCACCAGCCCGAGTGCTGCATCCAGCCGCAGAGTCGGATTGGTGATGGGAGGGGCGCCCGGGGCGGCCAGCGTAGGGTCCATAGCCGACAGCTTCTGACCAGCGGCCGGAACACTGTCCGCATGCACTGCGGCAATCGCCGGAAGGGAAATGTCGTTCAACATAGCGGAAAATTACCCGCAGAACGCTGCGCCCTTCTGGCGCCTGGGACATCGGCTATGCTGCGCCGAAACGGGTAAAAATGCGGTTAAGTCCCCTTCGCCAGCACAACCGCCTCCACTTCCACCGCAATCCCCCGCAGCAGGCTCCCCATACCCACAGCCGAGCGCGCCGGACGACAACCTTCACCCAGCACCTGGGCAAACCAGTCGGTGCAGTCGCGGATTACCTCCGGGTGCTGGCCAAAATCGGGCACCAGATCGGCGCCGACCTTAACAATCCCAAGGTCGCGCTTGGATGCCAGCCCTTGTCGTAAGGTGGAAATGCACGCGCCAACCAACTTTACCAGCGCCCAGCGTCGGTGGGATTGGCATCGCCGAGGGGTGTCCCCGAGTACGCGAGACACGTGAGCGCAGTCGAGTGCGGGCGACGCGGTACCATTGACAGTGCAGCACCCGCCGGCTGGTGCGCTGCTTGCGATCAGTCACGGCCGGGCACCGGAGTAATCCCGGCGCACACTCACAGATTGCACGGCCCGTCTTCCACCATACCCGCGAGCGTCCCGCCCACCGTGTCGATGAAGGCAGTCAGCGTCCACTCCAGCGCCAGGGGAAAGATCCATCCCCTCCCCTTGCCCCCCTCCCACGAGGGGAGGGGGAAACGGGCGCGATTAGTGTAGTCCGTAGAAGCCCTTGGCGCCACCCGCCATCACCTGGCTGACTGTCTCAGCCGACTTGTCCTTGATCAGGTCACGCACCATCCGGGGTGCACCCGGGAAGAAGCCGTCGGGATGCGGATAGTCGGTCGCCCAAAGCACCTTGTGCGGCCCGACATAGTCCACCAACGCATGCAGGCAGTGTTCGACGGGCTCGAAAGCGATCCAGCAATTGCGCTGGAACAGCTCCGACGGTCGCGTCTTAAGTCCGGAATCATTGAATCCCTTGTCGTCGAAGTGCCGGTCCATGCGATCCAGCCAGCCGGCGATCCAACCACCACCCAACTCCAGGAATGCGATGCGAACCTTCGGATGGCGTTCACAGACGCCGCCCCAGATCACCGCCATGCAGGCCAGCATCATTTCCATCGTATGTGTGATGATGTGGCGCGCACCGCGCTCCTCGAAGCGGTCCATGCCGACCTGCGTCATCCCGCTGTTGCCGCCTTCGTGGAACCCGACCGACATGTCGAGCTCTTCGACCATCGTCCAGAACTTTTCGTAGTCCGGATGATGGATCATCTTGTTGTTGTACGGATTGGGCCGCAGGAACACGCCACGGAAGCCCAACTTCTCTCGCGCGTAGCGCATCTCCTCGATCGCCAGGTCGGTGTCCTGCATCGGGATCATCGCCACGCCGAACAGTCGGTCCGGATATGGTTTGCAGTAATCAGCCAGCCAGCGGTTGTACGCGCGCGACATCGCCGCCGCGGCCGGCGGATCCTGCACCGCGCCGGCGAACAGGCCGATGCTCGGATACAGGAAAGCGGCGTCGATGCCGTCCATGTCCATGTCAGGAATGCGCGCATGCGGATCGAACCCGCCCTTGCGCCCCTGCTCGTATTCCATCGCATCGTCCACCACGGTGCCGTCGCGGGCACCGACACCGCCCAGGGCACCGAGCCCCTTCTTGCTGCCCAGCACCTGCTCGCCGACCTGCAGGCGCTGCTTGCCGTCCGCGTCGCGGATGAGCCGCGGCGCAAGATCGCGATATTTTGGCTCGATGTAGTCAGTCCAGAGGTTCAGCGGCTCAAGGATATGTCCATCGGCATCGATCACGTTGTACGCGCGAGTCATGGTCGTTCTCCCTCTCAGTGCTTGATCCACTCCTTCATGTAGCGAGCGTAGCAGTCGCGCTCGCCGGGCATTTTCGGCCAGCCGGCAAGCAACCGCGCGGTGGCCAGCAGCAGCCGGTCGCGCAGATGGGTTGAATTGTGGCCGTACTCTTCGAACGTCGAGTGGCTGATTTTCTGGTTGTGCGGATCGTCCTGGAATTTGCACGCCGTTACCGCGAGGCTCGCCAGCAGCCTGTTACGATCGGCGCCCGTCTGCAGGTACGCGTGCGCCACCGCTGTCGCGCGCGCGAAGTCGAACGCCATGATCGCCTCGTCCTGCTCGCGCAGCAGCGCCTCGGGCGTGCGGCTGGATAGGTCGTTCGCGGTAAACTCCTGCTCGATCACCGAGCTGAACAGCTTGTTCGCGCGCGCCGCATCGTTCACGAAATGCGCCATCAGGTAGATCACCCGCGGCTGATACGGATTGTCCGACGTGCGGATCCAGTAATTGGCCGTATTGCAGTAATCGAATGGGTGCTGGCCCTCGGTGAACTTGCGAGGAACAGTCGTGCGCAAGACGAGCTCTGCGGCACCCACCTGGATCGCATCGCCCAAGCTGCGCAGCGAGACGCCGTTGCGGAAATGTGTGGTGATGGTGTCCCAAACGGTCTGCGCGTCGGCTTCCATCAGCAGCCGCACCATGTCCTCGACCTGCTGCGGCGTCAGCTTCGTCTTGTTGGTCTGCTTCAGATTCTTGCCGGCGTGGTCCGGAAACGCCTCGGTCAGGGTCACGCAGGCGGCGTCGTAAAGCGAGTAATACAGCGGTCCCACCGCCATATCAGGAACGCCTGTGTAGAACACGCCGTGCGCGCGATCCCAGCCGATATATTCCGCCAGGTCTACGACCGCGCGTGCACGCAACGCTTTGTGTCCGGTATTGCGTGCCTTGCGACCCATCACCGTGTCCTGCAGGTCGATCAGTCCGAGGAACAGCAACTGGTCGCGCAGTTTCGCCCGCGCAGCTTCATCGGCCGCGAGCCCAAGGAACAGCCCGTACGAACGCCTAACGTCACCGCTCATCGTGGCGATAATGTGCGAATGCAGACGCTGATCGAGCGTACCCGCTTCGACGATCGCCTCCTGGTCCTGGTTCCACACCACCGGCCCGTAGCTCGGCGGTGACACATTCATGCCCTTCATGGTCGCATAGCGGCCAGGGTACTTGCCCAGCAACTGATTCCAGATATCCAGGCCAGCGGGAATGTACCAAACACTCTGCAGCATCCCCAGCATGCGATACTCTTCCGGCAGAAAGCGCGTCAGGTCCGCCGAGGTGCGCAGACCAAGGATGGTGTGGTCGTTGTTGATCAACGTGATCTGTCCGTCCCGCACATCGACATGATTGGGAACCTGCACGAACGGCGCCTCGGCCTCCGTCACCAGGCTCAGCGCATCGCCCATGCTGCGTCCATCGCGCCTTACCAGGTCAAAGAACAGTTCCGCGGTGCGGGGTTGATCGCGTTGCAGGATGGCATCAGTGAACGCATCGACAGCCTTGTCCTTGCGGATGTCGTCGCGGCTTTGCAGCATGGACTTCCTCGCTTCTTCGGTGACGGCTACTCGCCAGTAGCCTAGCGCCGGGAGGAAGCCGGCGTAAAGCGACGGCTAACCCAGCCGCCGCCGGTACAGCGAGATGAGTCGCTCCCAGTGCCGTTCGGCAGCCGGTTTATCGTAGCACCAGCGTTGCGGGAAAGCGAAGCCATGGTGGACACCGGGCTGCAGCTCGATCTCGCCGGCGCAGCCTGCGCGCTCGAATAATCCGCGCAGCTCTTCGACCATCGGCAACGGCGCAAGTTCATCGTGTTCGGCACAGGAGATGTACAGCTCGCCTTTGACCTTGCCGAGATTGAAATGCGGGCTCTCTTCCGCATCATTCACCAGCCAGGTGCCATAGTAGGAGGCAGCGGCCGTCACGCGATCGGGATAGTGCGCCGCGGCTGCGAGCGCGTACGGACCGCTCATGCAGTAGCCGTGCGCGCCCACGGCGCCTTTTTTCACCGCGTTCTGCCGATCAACGAACGCCAGCATCGATGTTATATCCTCCATTACAGGCGGTATCGTCATCTTCGTCCGTACCGCACGCATCCGCCGGTGCTCGGCACTCCCATGCTCCAACACATCCGGCCCATATATCGTGTCGTGCCCTGCGCGGTAATACAGGTTCGGCAGCAGCACGTAATAGCCGACCGTACCGAGACGACGCGCCATGTCGCGCAGTTCGTCGCGAACACCCGGCGCATCCATCAGCAGGAACACGGCGGGATGTTGACCGCGGTCAGGATGGCAGATGAATGTCTCCATCAAGCCCGCTTTGGTCTCTATGTCCAGCGTCTGCTCGATCATTGGGCCGTACTCCCGGTTGGCATCGGATCGAAGTGGACAAGGCACGCGAGGTTGCCGTCAACCTTGACGAACGACACGTGATGCAGGTCCATGTCGGGCACCAACCGGGGGAGAAACCAAAGGTGTCCGCGTCCCGGCCGATCGACGCACGCACCATCGCCACGACACGATCGCCTTGGCGCGGCGCGATTGCCGCCGGACTCGGCTCGGCAATCGAGTACCACGACTTCCAGCTCTATGCCGTGCTCGCGGTCGCGATCAGCCCATTGTTCTTTCCCAACCAGTCACCGGAAGCCGCGTTGCTCTCCACGCTGCTGATCTTCGGTGGCGCATTCGTGGTGCGCCCTCTGGGCGGTCTCTTCTTCGGCTGGCTCGGCGACCGCCGAGGCCGGCGCACCGCTTTGCTGGTCACCGTGATCGGGATGGGTTTTGCGACGGCGTGCATCGGACTGCTTCCGGGTTATGGAGCCATTGGCGTGCTGGCGCCGTCGCTGTTGTTGGCGTTTCGCATGGCACAGGGTTTCTTCGCTGGCGGCGAGGTCACCGGTGCCGCCACCTACATCGCTGAATACGTGCCGTCCGCACGACGCGGCTTCTTCGGCGCGTTCAATCCCGCCATGGCGACATTCGGCCTGACGCTGGCGACCGCCGTTACCGGTCTGTGCACCACATTGTTCGGCATTCAGGCGATGTCATCTTGGGCTTGGCGCATTCCGTTGCTGCTGTCGGTGCCGCTGATGGCCGTGTGCTTCTGGGCCCGCAGCCGGATCCAGGATTCCCCGGAGTTCGAGCGTCTCGCCCGTGAAGCGCGCCTGTCGCGCACGCCCTTGCGCGAGGTCACTGGTGAGCACCTCCCTGCACTGCTGAAGATCATCGGCCTCGGCTTCGCGCAGAATGCCGCGGGCTATGTAGGAGTCGTGTATCTATCGATCCATCTGACGCGCTTCCTCAAATACGATCCGACGCAGGTATTCTGGCTAATCTCCTCGGTGACACTGCTTTCGGTGCTGCTGATGCCGCTGTCCGGTGGCCTGTCGGACCGTATCGGGCGGCGGCCCATGCTGACGATGGCACTGATCGGCTACATCATCCTGACACCGGCAACGATGTACCTCGCCGGGCTGGGCGACTTCGAGGTGACCTGTGTCGCCGTGGCAATCTCGATCCTTCCCTTCGTGATGATGCAGTCCGTCGGCTATCCGCTCTATGCCGAGATAATGCCCACGCGCGTGCGCTACAGCGGCGTCGCCCTCGGCTTCAACCTGGCGGCAATCGCAGGCGGCGCCACCGGACCCTATATCGCCACCTGGCTGGTGCAGCAGACCGGCAATCCGCTTGCGCCAGCATTCTACATCGTGCTGGTGGCGCTGATCGGCTTGGCCACGCTCGCCACCGTGCAGGAGACTGCGCAGAAACCGTTGGCAACATGAGCGGCTATTTCCTCTATCATTCGATCGGCACGTTTGCCGGCAAGGAAGCGGCGCTGCGCAAAGAACTGGCGCAATTCGCCGCGTTCTGGTCACGCACCGATGACGCACAGTGGCCGACGGCGCTCGCGCTGCGGCAGGACTTCATCGATCGCTGGCGCGAGCTGATTGATGCGCCGGCTGGAGCGTTGACCGCGGCGGAAAATGTCACCGCCGGTCTCTACAGTGTCATCGGCGCACTACCGGCACGGCATCTGCAGGGGCGACGTGTGCTGATTGCGGAAGATTGTTTCCCTAGCCTGCATTTCCTCCTGTCTGAACTGGCGCGCCGCTTCGGCTTCGTGCTCGACACAGTGAAGCTGCGCCCGGGTGAAGCATACGTGCGCGACGAAGAATTCGTAGCACGCTGGCAGGATGATGTTGGGATAGCGCTGCTGACCTGGGTGACATCGACCGCATCGCATCGCTGCGATGCAGCTGCGCTAACTGAGCACGGCCATCGCATGGGCAGCATCGTCGGCGTGGATATCACCCAGGGGGTCGGCGTCGCACCATTCTCGGTTCGGGACGGTGCCGACTTCGTCATATCGACATCGTTGAAATGGCTTTGCGGCGTGCCAGGTGCCGGCATCATCTATGTCGCACCGACACTACTGTCGGATTGCTGCCCGGAGTTCCGTGGTTGGTTCAGCCAGGAAAATCCCTTCTCCTGGGATCTGACGGAGTTCCACTTCGCCGTTGACGCGCGACGCTTCGATCACGGCACGCCCTCGATCGTGTCCGCCGTCGGATCCCTGCCGGGATTGCGCTGGCATGCTGCGACTGGGCTCGACGCGACGACGGCGCACAACCGCGCTTTGAGCGAGAGGATCATCGGCCATGCCCAGCACCGTCGCTGGGTCATCGCCTCGCCACTCGATGCAACACAGCGCGGCGGCAGCGTGATGCTGAAGCTGCCCATCGATGCGGCTCCAGTCGTTGCGGCGCTGCGCGCGCGACGGCTCTATTGTGATGCCCGCGGCACCACGCTGCGCCTTTCGCCGGGCGCGGTCACCACGGAGGACGATGTAGATACGCTCTGCGCAGCGCTCGACGAACTGCTGCCGCCAGTATGAGCGACCTTGCACATGCCACGACGCTGCGCATCGATGTCGAGGCACAGGTGGCGTTCGACTTCCTCGCTGATCCGCTTCGACTGGGTCGCTGGTCGCTTGGCTGCTTCGATACCCGGGCCGCCGGTTCGACCGGCCTCTACACTGGCGTCTCGCTGTACGATGGCTCGCAAGCTTGGTTCCGCATCGAGGCCGACCAGGCACGCTACATCATCGACTACCATGTCGGCGACGCGGCGTCACAAGCGCCGCGCATATCGGCCCGGGTGATTCCCGGTTCGGTGTGTGGTCTGCTCGGAGACGAATTGCTACGTCACCCTGACGGCGTGGCGCACCGCCCACATGGATGAGGATCGCTGGGCCCGTCTGTGCACTGCGCACGAGGCCGAGATCTGGCTGATCAAAATGCAGATCGAGACGGCGGCAAAGTAGCCCGGCTCAGCCCTCGAGGAACGCCGCCACAGTCGGCATTGACTTCAGCGCAGCCAGCTCCTGGTCGGTCGGTAACTGTGGTCGGTCGCGCAGCACATTCACCATGCACAGGAAACCCAGCGGTTCGCCCTCGGTCGCGCGGAACTGGTGCCAGGTCGAGGACGGAATGGTGACGAGGTCGAACGGTTTCACTGTCCGCACCGACTTCTCCGACCAGACAGGTGCCATGCCCGCGCAGGATCATCACGGCGTGCATGTGTTCGTGCCGTTCCAGCGTGGAATAGCCACCGGCCGCCATTTCAAAATAGCGAAGCTCGCAGCCAAGCTGCGGTTCCGCGAAAAGCACCTGACGCGAGATCGCCTTGAACGGCGCCGCACCCTCCTCTTTGTACGGCTGGCACGTGACCTCATCCCAGCGATAGTCGCGGAATGTGCGAAAGAGGCTCTGCTGCTCGATGTCCATAGGCCTTACCGATAGCTGTGTTGCGCGACCGCGCGCGTGAAGAGTGCAGTTTCCTCGGCCAGCCGCTCGCGAGCGGCGAGCAGGCTACCGCCAATCAGCAACATTGCGTCCGGCCCATAGAAGTCAAGCATCTCCGGCACCCGATCCAGCGTCATTCCCCCGGCCGGAACTGGCAGGCTGGGGCGCACGCCGCCGTCCACGGTGCTCGCGCCCCGTCGGCCAGCCGAATGCACGTCTCGGGACTATAGCCGAATCTCCCGCCGTGATTCGGAAAGATCACCGCATCGGCGCCGAGCAGGCGGAACAGCTTGCCGATCAGCAGATCCGGCGCGATTCGTGCCGCACCGCCCATGGAGGGATGGGCGATGAATGCGACATCAGGGTATTGCCGGACAAGTGCCTGCATCGTTGCCCAGCCGGCAATCATCGGCGCGATCAGCACAGTATCGATCCCATGTGCCCGAGCGGTGTCCACTTGCCTCCGCATCAAGTCGAGATCGCCCGACAAACTAGGTACATAGCGCGTATCCCCGACGGCGTGGGCGATCGCCGCGACCCGTGCAGCGAATGGCGAATACGCCTGGTCCGCCAGCCCATGGTCGTCCTTGATGAAGTCGATACCGCCACCCGCGAATTGCGCCGCCAGTTCCGCCAGCCGCGCCGGCGTCACGCCCTGCGGCTTCAGCGCCGAGCAGGTGAGCGCGCGGCCAGTAGCGTGCGCGCGGTGCCGCAGCCCCTCAATTCCATGACGCGGCCCACCGAATGCCGAGGCGATATCCGGCGGTACCTCAACATCCAGCAGAAGCACATCCTCGTGCAGTGAGGTGTTGCCGTACACCATGTTCAGCAGCTGGCCGGCCTCCATCCCCGTCGTGGCGGTCGCCAGCCCGATTGTTGCGTCGTAACGCCCGTTGCCACGGTCCTCGATTGAACTCGACCACCCCCACCACATCGCGCAGGATCTCCGCCTCCACGATGGCCGCGAGTGGCATCTCTACGCTCTGCTCGACCGCAATGGCCTGCGCACGCGCCTCGATCGAGGCAGCATTCGACCGGATCCGGTATGTCACGGAAAAACGCGCCGCGTCGCTCACTCTTCGCGCACCTCCACGTCCGGGGAAGCGATGGGTCGGCGATCTTGCCGAATCTGCATAGACCGTGACATTGCCGTCGGCCAGCGTTTCGCAAACAAACATCACGAGACCCGGCGATGTCGCCCCTCCGCCTTCTCAGCCTCCCATCTGGCCTGCTCGCTATGCTCGCGGGCTGCATGTCGCCGGCTGAGCCTGATCCCCCACCGGTCACCAGAGGGCCGCCGCTTGCCACAGCCAAGTCAGTGGACGGTACCTACAACGGCGTCGCGCAGTTGGCTTCGGGCTCGCCGGACTCCTGCGGCACCCAGGACATCCTCAGCCTGCAGGTGCGTGCCAATGAGTTCCGATATGTGCTCCAACAGCCACAAGTGCCTTGGCGACCATCGCTCACCTTCACGGTCAGCATCGCACCTGATGGCTCTTTCGCCAGTAACTCCGGTGATGCCTACATCAAAGGCCAGGTGAGGCAAGGCCATATGCAGGGTCAGATTGTCGGCGATGCGTGCGCCTTCAGCTTCGAGGCCGACAACACGGGGTCATTCTGAATGTCGGCTCGCACAATGCGTGAGTTGCTGCAAGGTTGTTTGCGTCATTCGCGAACCTCTGTTGCCCTGTACCTGCTGCTCTCCGGCTGCTCTGGTGGGCCGGCAGTTCTGCTGGACACGCCAACGGGGGTGACACCGATCTACACGCCGTCACCGGACATGCCAGGCGGTCTCGTTGCTCCGCCACCTGGCCTGGCCAACTCGCTTCCCCCGCCAGCGCGGCCCATCAATCGCAACGGCACCTACGCTGGGACCGCAGTGCCGCTCGACACCGGTGGTGGCCTCTGTATAAGCAACCAGCAGGTTGGGAATTTCAGGGTGCGCGGTAGCGCCGTTCGGTATGGCGGGTTTCGCGGGCACATCCAACCAGACGGCGGGCTGCAGATGGTATACGGCCAGAACTGGATCATCGGCCAGTTCGAGGGCGCCGCATTCCACGGCCAGCTCGACCTGAACGGCCGCTTCAACGAGCCGGGTTGCACTTACATGCTCAGCCTTGAGCGCATCGGCGGCTGATCACAGCAAAACCTCCGGGGAACCACAAAAATGAAGCATTGGACTGCCATTTGCGGCGCGGCTGCTACAGCGTTGCTCGGCCTCGCCGGCTGCTCAGCAATGCAGACGCCCACTGCTCAGAGCATCCAGGGCCTGACCCCATCAGGCACTGTGGCGTTGACCGAAACCTTCGCCACCGGATATGGCGGCGGCAGCGGCACCCTAAGCTTCAACGGCCAGAGCTATCCGTTCACCCTCATCGGCGCTGTGGTGGGCCCGGGTGGAGCGGAGAAGGTCACCGCGTCCGGCGAGGTCTACAAGCTCACCAAGGTCGGCGATTTCGGCGGCCGCTACACGCAGTCCAGTGGCGCAGCCGGACTGTCACGCGGCGGCACCGGACAGCTTTGGCTGGAGAACGGTGCGGGAGTGATCATGCATCTCTACAGCCAGACCGAGGGCGTGCTGCTGTCACTCGGCAAGGAAGAGATCTTCATCCGGCTCAATCAATAAGATTGCCAAGCCTCACATCGGCGAAAAGAACGTGGCGAGCCACGGCACGGAGCCGACCGGCTCATAACACCTTGGGCTATTGAAGCTGAAAGCCTGCACCTGCCAATCCCACTCGTATTCATCAGGTGTGGGATTGCAAGCAGCCACTGCCTCGAACGATCGAGCCTTCATGCAATCCGGGATCTGTTGTTCCTGTATAGCAGGATCGTCGAGATAGTACCTGGTGCGGCACTCATTCAGGGCGCTGCCCCTCGACTGATCTGCGCAGGCAGCGAGCACAATCGGCACTAGCAGAATTGCAAACCGGACCACATTGACCCTCTCGCTCACAGGCAATAATCCAATCTTGGCCCAAATGGGCTGCGCTGTGTAACCCAGTTTGGCACCAACGATCGAAGCAGCGCGCAACAGGGATGATACGCAGAAGGGGGTGCCGGTTACCCTCTCAGGGCGGATGAGCAAACATTCGTTGCTGACTGACAGATTGCGAGGGACTGTCGCCATGCGATTTCTGGTTCCGCTCTCGATTACTGCCGCTATCCTGGGCGTCGCGGCCCTACGTCCAGCTGAGGCGCGCAGCGTGGGAGGTGTGTCCGGTGGCCGAGGTTTCGCCTCGTTCGCGACCCATGGGGGGCCGGTCGCGCAGGGAATGCCCAGCAATTCGTCCGCCGCGGGCCAACTGTGCCGTGCAACCTTCTGGTGCACCATCCGCTTCATGAGCACCAGTGTGGCGCGCCGCACGAATTCCCATGACCATTCCCTGGTGGGGCGGCATACTGGCCGGGTGACTGGTGGCCCGGATATGACTACCAACTCCCCCAGCAGGTCCAGGCGTCATCCGCACAGCCCCAGATAATTGTCATCGGCGGCGACAGCGAGGGGCGCGTGGCGGAGATACCCGAGGCGACGCCGGATTACACCTACGTTCCGGGCTGCCACGCGATTCCCAACGGTTATCATTGCGACGTACCCGGCGAGGCGCATTAGCTCCCGTCCATCGACCTGCAAGGCCAGGTTCGTGCTACTTTAACCTCAGCGTGCACCCTTACTGACATCGAAGGTATCAACCAAATGGCGCCTGCGTCACGATCGCAATAAATCAGCGCCGCATTGCCGCGGTGTTTTCCTTGCGCTGAGTGTCGCAACATTTGCATCAGTCTTCGGTCCGAGCGACTGGCACCCCCCAAATCTCCTCGGCATATTCCCGGATGGTACGATCCGATGAGAACCAGCCCATGCGCGCCGTGTTCAGCACGCTCGAACGCCACCACGCGTGGCGGTCGCACCAGCGCATCGCCACCTCGGATTGTGTATCGGCGTAGGCATCGAAATCCGCCGTCACCATGAACCAGTCGGTGGTCCTCAGGTCATCCACCAGCTCACGGTATCGGTCCGGCTCCTCGCGCGAGAACACGCCCAATTCGATGGCATCCAGCACCTGCTGCAGCACGGGCGAGATCGCAGCGACGTTCTGCTGCCGCCGCTGCTGCTCCACCTGCTTCGCGGTCAATCCGAAGATGAACATGTTGTCCGGACCAACGCGGTCCAGGATCTCCAGATTGGCGCCATCCAACGTACCGATTGTCAGTGCGCCGTTCAGTGCCAGCTTCATGTTGCCGGTACCCGACGCCTCCATGCCGGCGGTGGAGATCTGCTCGGACAGATCAGCGGCCGGGATGATCACCTCGGCCAGGCTCACATTGTAGTCGGGCAGGAACACCACCTTCAGCCGATCGCGTAAAAGCGGATCGCGATTCACCACCCGCGCGACATCGTGGATCAGCTTGATGATCAGCTTCGCACGCCGATAGCTTGCGGCGGCGCGGCCAGCGAAGAGCTTGACCCGAGGCACCCAATCGTGGTTCGGCCGCGCGCGCATCGCGTTGTACAGCGCGATCGTCTCCAGGATGTTCAGCAACTGTCGCTTGTACTCGTGGATGCGCTTGATGTGCACATCGACCAGCGCGTCAGGATCGATGCTGATGTCAAGTCTCTCGGCGACCAGTTGCGCTAGCGCCTCCTTGTTGATGCGGCGCGTGGCGGCCAGGCGCTCGTGCAACACCGCATCGTTTGCCAGCGGCACCAGGCGTTCAAGCGCTGTAGGATCGTCCAGCAGTTCCGAGCCGATCGCGTCGCATAGAACGCCGGTCAGTCCGGGATTGGCGGTCAGTAGCCACCGACGGAAGGTGATCCCGTTCGTCTTGTTGACGATGCGGCCGGGATACAGCTGATGCAGCGACTGGAACACGGTCTGCCGCATCAGCTCGGTGTGCAGTGCTGACACGCCATTCACCTTGTGCGAGCCGAGAAAGGCTAGAGTGCCCATGCGCACGCGCCGCTCGCCATGCTCATCGATCAGCGAGATCGTCGACAGCGGCGGCGCATCCGACTGACTTGCCACGCCGTCGAGATGCCGCTTGTTGATCTCGTAGATGATCTGCATATGGCGCGGCAGCAGCCGCTCCATCAGTGGCACTGGCCAACTCTCAAGCGCTTCAGGCAGCAGCGTGTGATTGGTGTAAGAGATGGTGCTGCTTGTGATCTGCCAGGCTTCGTCCCAGAGCACGTTGTGTTCATCGATCAACAGGCGCATCAACTCTACCACGACAATGGCAGGATGCGTGTCATTGAGCTGGATCGCACACTTGTCGGGCAGTGTGCGCAGATCGCCATATTGCCGGATGTGCCGATGCAGCAAATCCTGCAGCGAGGCGGAGGAGAAGAAGTACTCCTGTCGCAGCCGCAATTCCTGGCCTGCCGGGGTCTCGTCGCTCGGATACAGGATCTGCGAGATCGCGTTGGCGCGGGCGCGCGCCGCGAGGGCGCCGACGTGGTCGCCCCGGTTGAATGTCTCCAGCGCCAGCGGATCGGGCGCGCGCGCCGACCATAGGCGAAGCGTATTCGCATGCCGCGCTCGCCAGCCGACCACGGGAGTATCATAGGCGATGGCGATGACCGTCTCGCCGTGATGCCAGATCGAGGGTGACGTGCCATCGCCGGCGGCGCGCGGTTCGACCCAGCCACCGAAGCCGACCCGGTGGTTGATGTCCGGTCGCTCGAATTCCCAGGGGTTACCAAAGGACAGCCAGTTCTCCGGGTATTCGTGCTGCCAGCCATCACGGATCACCTGTTGGAACAGACCATGATTGTAGCGAATGCCGAAGCCATGGGCGGGAATGCCGAGACTTGCCATGCTCTCCATGAAACAGGCCGCAAGCCGTCCCAGTCCGCCATTGCCCAGCGCAGGGTCGGGCTCCAGCGCGCGCAGTTGGTCCAGGCTGACTCCCAACGCACTGAGCGCGTCGCGCATCGGCTCGGTCAGCCCGGCATTGTTAAGCGAGTCCAGCAACAGCCGGCCAGGCAGGAACTCCAGCGACAAATGGTACACCCGCTTGCGCTCCGCCGCCGCGTCGCTCCGCGCTCCGGACAGCCAGCGATCCACAATCCGGTCCCGCAGCGCGAGCGCAGCGGCGACGAACCAATCCCGCTCGCCTGCGATCAACGGGTCTCGCCCGGTCGCGTAGGTCAATTTTTCGACGACAAGACGCCGCAGCAACTCGGCGTCGCTTTGGTCCGACACGCCGTTCGTTCTGGCCAGACGGCCCATCAATAATTCAGGCACATCCATCGAGGTCACCGTCTCCCATCGCTCGCCAATGACGAGTCCGAGCGTGGTATCACGTATGTTGGGAATTCTCGACGCCACCATTTGGCTTGCGTCATCAAATCGTCTCCTCACGGTCAGGTGTGTTAACGAGGTGCACCGTACCCATGCAACCCGGAAATCAAGGAAATCACATGGCGGTTAGCTGATCTTCGTGTGGCGCACGACGCAACCGTTAGTAGAATTACATTCCAAATAGGTATTCAACCTACTCGCTTGCGCTGCGTAATCCTGCTCCCGCTGCTACCGGGCAAAGGGGCAACGCTGCTGTAAGCAGGGCCGTAAGCAGCAACAGATGAGGCCGTGGGCTGAGCCCCGCGGACGCTGCGTCCGCTGCCGCAACGCCAAAGATCAGGACCGGCGTGATCAGCGGTAAGACCAGCAATGGTAGGAGCACGCCGCCACGTCGCGCACCTAGCACGACGGCGGCACATGCAGTCCCAAGCAGCGACAATAGCATTGTCCCGGGCAGCAGGCCCGCGAGTAGTGACGAAATCGTCGACCCGGGCAGACGCAACATGATGGCTAGAGGGGTAGCCGTGAATAGCAACGGGATGCCAGTAACAAGCCAATGGGCCAGGGTCTTCGCGAACGCGACGGCTGCCGCAGGAAGGCCGCAGAGAAGAAGCTGATCAAGCGAACCATCTTCGAAATCCGCGCCGAACAGGCGATCCAGTGGCAACAGCGCCGCCAGCAGCGCGCAGACCCACACGATGCCTGGTGCGATGCGTCCCAGTGTCTCGGGCGCTGGGCCGATCGCAAGCGGGAAGAGTGCCGCCGCGACCAGGAAGAACAGCACGGCGGCCAAGGTGTCGGCGCCGTGTCGGAGCGACAACCGCAACTCGCGGACCAGAATAGCGGCAAAGGCGGTCAAGGACACCGAACTCCCCCTCCCCTGGCGGGAGGGGGATGGGGGGAGGGGGCAGGGGTCCAGCAGCACCTCATCGCAGCGGCAGTTCCGCCACTTGGCCAAGCGGCAGCGGCAGGTGCGTCGCGGCAACCACTATACCTCCGCCAGCCCGATGCGCTTCCATCGCACGCCCGAACCGCTCCACCGACCGGCCGTCCAGCCCCAGTGTCGGTTCATCCAGCAGCCACAGAGGGGCGCGCGTCAACCCTAGCCGCGCCAGCGCCAAACGCCGGCGTTGTCCCGCCGACAGCATGCGGCCGGGCAAATCGGCCAGCTCCTCGAGGCCAACCCCCGCCAGCGCCTCAGCCACCGACCCGCCGCTCAGACGCGCCGCGAACGCCAGGTTCTCCGCCACAGTCAGACCCGGCTTGATCGCATCCAGATGCCCCACATACCCGACGCGGCGCGCGTGCGTTTGCGGGTCGGCCAGGGCGTCTTCACCGTTCCAGCGGAGAGTGCCCGCCGCTGGCCGCAGCAACCCAGCCAGCAGCCGCAGCAGTGTCGACTTGCCCGACCCGTTGGGTCCGGTCAGCACCAGGGCCCCGCCGGCCTCCAACGAAAATGCGACATCACGGAACACCAGCCGCTCGCCACGAAACGCCGCAAGACCCTCCGCCTGCAACAAACCTCTTCCCCGCCTTCTTGTGGACGCTCGCAGGCTGGTGTGATCTAAGCCCGCCGTTCAAGGGCTTTGGGCTCACCATTGCACCTGCGGCATGCCATCTCAACTTCGCCGCTCAACAGAAGGCGCTGCCATGAAAGCGATCGGCCAGGACACTCTCAAAACTCGTCGCACTCTCACCGTGCAAGGGAAGAGCTACGATTACTTCTCGTTGGCCGAGGCCTCCAAGTCGCTGGGCGACGTCTCACGCCTGCCGGTAACGCTGAAGATCCTGCTGGAGAATGTGCTGCGTTTCGAGGACGGCAGCAGCTACACCGTGGATGACGCCAAGGCGATCGCCGGCTGGCTCGGCGCGGCACATTCCGACAAGGAAGTGCCGTTCCGCCCCGCCCGCATCCTGCTGCAGGATTTTACCGGTGTGCCCGCCGTGGTCGATCTGGCTGCGATGCGCGACGGCATCACCCGGCTAGGCAGTGATCCCAAGAAGGTCAATCCGCTGGTGCCCGTCGATCTGGTGATCGATCACTCGGTGCAGATCGACGTCTTCGCCCGTCCTGATGCATTGGCGAAGAACGTCGATATCGAGTTTGAACGCAATGGCGAGCGTTACCGGTTCCTTCGCTGGGGCCAGGACGCATTCGACAACTTCCGCGTCGTGCCGCCAGGCACCGGCATCTGTCATCAGGTGAATCTGGAATACCTTGGCCAGTGCGTATGGACCGGCGAGGCCGACGGCAAGACGATCGCCTATCCCGATACGCTGTATGGCGCCGACAGCCACACCACGATGGTGAACGGCCTTGGCATCCTGGGCTGGGGCGTCGGCGGCATCGAGGCAGAGGCGGCGATGCTCGGCCAGCCGATCGCCATGCTGATCCCTGACGTGATCGGTTTCCGCATGACCGGCAAGCTGCCGGAGGGTGCCACTGCCACCGATCTGGTGCTGACGGTGACGCAGATGCTTCGCCGCAAAGGCGTCGTGGGAAAATTCGTCGAGTTCTTCGGCCCGGGCCTCGACGAACTCGGCCTCGCTGACCGCGCCACCGTCGGCAACATGGCGCCGGAATACGGCGCGACCTGCGGCTTCTTCCCGGTGGACAAGGTAGCGCTGGACTACCTGCACATGACCGGCCGCGACGAACACCGCATTGCATTGGTCGAAGCGTATCTCAAGGCGCAGGGCATGTTTCGCGAAGCGGGTGCGCCGGAACCGACGTTCACCGACACGCTGGAACTGGACCTGTCGACGGTGGTGCCAAGTCTCGCCGGCCCGAAGCGGCCGCAGGATCGCGTGGCGCTGAAGGATGCGGCATCCGCCTTCAAGGCCGAGCTGACCAAGGGTCTCGGCGTGCCGGCCAACGACGTCGATGCCAGGGTTAAGGTCGAGGGCAAGAACTACGAGATCACGCATGGCGATGTGGTGATCGCCGCGATCACCTCCTGCACCAACACATCGAACCCGTCGGTGCTGGTGGCGGCGGGGTTGGTCGCGCGCAAGGCGCATGCCAAGGGATTGCGGCCGAAGCCGTGGGTGAAGACCTCGCTCGCGCCCGGCTCGCAGGTGGTCACAGAGTACCTGGAAAAATCCGGGCTGCAGGCCGACCTCGATGCGATCGGCTTCAATCTGGTCGGCTACGGCTGCACCACCTGCATCGGCAACTCCGGCCCGCTGGATGACGCCATCGTCGATGCAATCGAGGATAATCATCTGGTCGGCGTCGCGGTGCTGTCCGGCAACCGCAACTTCGAGGGCCGCGTGCATGCCAACGTGCGCGCCAATTATCTGGCCTCGCCGCCGCTGGTGGTGGCCTATTCGCTGCTTGGCAAGATGACCGAGGACATCACCACCGTACCTCTGGGCACCGGCAACGACGGCAAGCCGGTGTACCTGCGTGACGTCTGGCCCTCCAACAAGGAGATTGCCGACATCATCGCCGCTTGCCTGTCGCGCGATCAGTTCCTCAAGCGCTACGGCGAGGTGACCAAGGGTCCGAAGCAGTGGCAGACGATCGAGGTGGACACCGACAGCGAGACCTATCGCTGGTCGGACGGGTCCACCTACGTAAAGAACCCGCCCTACTTCGAGGGCATCACGATGGACCCGCCGCCCGTCTCTGACATCAAGGGCGCTCGCATCCTGGCGGAGCTGGGCGATTCGATTACGACCGACCACATCAGCCCGGCGGGTTCCATTCGCAAGGTATCGCCGGCTGGCGACTACCTGCTGGAACGCCAGGTGCTGCAGAAGGATTTTAATAGTTACGGCGCGCGGCGCGGCAACCACGAGATCATGATGCGGGGCACGTTCGCCAATATCCGCATCCGCAACGAGATGCTGACCAACGTGGAAGGCGGCATGACCAAGCACCTGCCGTCCGGCGAGCAGATGCCGATCTACGACGCGGCGATGCGCTACAAGGCGGAGGGCGTTCCGCTGGTGGTGTTCGGCGGCAAGGAATACGGCACCGGCTCTTCGCGCGACTGGGCCGCCAAGGGCACGCTGCTCCTCGGCATCAGGGCAGTCATCGTCGAGAGCTTCGAGCGTATCCATCGCTCCAACTTGGTTGGCATGGGCGTGCTGCCGCTGATGTTCAAAGAGGGCGTGGACCGCAAGTCGCTCGGCATCACCGGCGAGGAGCTGATCGACATCACCGGTCTTTCCAACATCACGCCGCGCATGGATCTGTCGCTAGTGATACACCGCCCGAACGGCAAGGTGGACACCGTGCCGGTGACCTGCCGCATCGATACTATCGATGAGGTCGGCCTACTACCAGCACGGTGGCATACTGCACTACGTGCTGCGCGGAATGGCGAAGGCGGCCTGATGCCGCCAGTCGCGGCCTATGTCGTGGCAGGCCATCGTTGTCGGGATTGCGCTGGCCGCGAACGCGAATGAGTGAAGACCTGACGGGTCTCGAGGAGCGCATCCGTCGCAACCTCGGCCGCGTCATGATAGCGGCGCGCTGGATCATGGCGCCGCTGTATATCGGCTTGCTCGCCGGTCTTGTGCTGGTAGTGGCGAAGTTCGTGCAGGTACTGGTGCGCGCTGTGCCGCAACTCCTGGGCCAGACGTCGAATGAGACGATTTACGCCGTTCTCACTCTGGTTGACCTGACGTTGGTGGCCAACCTGGTGGTCATCGTGATCTTCGCTGGCTGGGAGAATTTTGTCGGCCGTCTGCTCGAAGGGCCGACGGGCGAACGCCCGGCTTGGCTCGGCGGTCTGGATTTCAGTGCCGTGAAGCTCAAGCTGCTGGGTTCGATCGCCACCGTCGCGGCGATCCTGATTCTGGAAACCTTTCTGCACATCACGGAGGTCAGTCAGGCACAGGCCATGCTGCAGGTGGCAATCCTGCTTGCGATCGGCGTTGTGGGGGTGCTGATGGCTGTCATGGACCGGATCGGCAGCAACCACAGGGAGAAATGATGCAGGTCGGGATCCAGTTCTTTCCCGATATCGGCCCGGATGTGCGCTCGGCACGCGACTACTGGCAGGATGCACTGTCGCTGGCCGCGCTCTGCGATCGCTATGGCTACAGTCATGTCCGCACAGTCGAGCACTACTTCCACCCTTACGGCGGCTACAGTCCGAACCCGGTCGTATTTCTCGCGGCCGCGGCACAGGTGACAAAGCACGCACGCCTGGTCACCGGTGCAGTGCTGCCGGCGTTCAACAACCCGCTCAAGCTGGCTGGCGAATTGGCAATGCTTGACGCGCTGTGCGACGGCCGGCTCGACATCGGCTTCGCCCGTGCCTTCCTGCCGCACGAGTTTGCCCATTTCGGAGTGAAGCTGGACGAAAGTCGCGCCCGTTTTGATGAAGGCGTCGAACAGGTGCGCCTTTTGCTGGAGCAGGAGAATGTCACCTGCGAAGGCCGCTTCCACAGCTTTCGCAACGTCACCTCTCTGCCGCGACCGACCCAGCGACCGCGACCGCCGTTCTATGTCGCCGCGCTCGCGACCAAGGAGTCATTCGAGCGCGCCGGAGCCGCGGGGCACAGCATCATGGCGATCCCGATGACCGGCGGCGCCATGGCGGAACTGATCGATCTCTACCGAGTGGCGAGGCGCCGTGCCGGCCATACAGGGCGCGGCACAGTGATGCTCGCGTTCCACATGTTCTGCCACGCCGATCAGATCCAAGCTGAGCGGATCGCACGTGAACCACTGAACCGCTATCTGCGCTCTCTGGTAGCCGCGGCATCGGACTGGATGGAAGGGGCGACGTCGGCGGATTATCCGGGCTACGATAGGATCATTGCGGCACTGTCGCAGGAAACCTTCGAGACCCAGGTGGAGAAATGCGCCGCCTGGATCGGTACACCGGAGTGCATTCTCGATACGGTGCAAGACTACCGACGACTAATCGGGGACTTCGAGATCGCGTCGTTGCAGGTCAACTTCAACGACATCAAGCTTGCTGATGCACAGGCATCAATGCGCCTCTTCGGTGAAGCGGTGCTGCCTAGGCTGAAAGTCCCGTAACACTCATCCTGATAACAAGGGCAGCCCGGTTCAGTTGGTGAGCCGGGCTGCTTTCGCGCACAGCAACGTTCAGTCGTAGTAGTGCCACCGATGGTGATGCCGATCCCACTCGCGGTGCTGGTAGTGATGATGATTCCAATAATATTCGACCGGATGAACGTTGGTCATGCGCGTGTCCGAACCGCCGTGCTCGTGCGGACCAAAAGCCGGCGCAGCAAATCCGGCCGATGAAATACCGACTGTAATCGCGGCTGCTGCCATCGTCCCTAGAATAAGTCGACGCATATTTGGCTCCTCTGATATGGCGGCATAACTCCCCGCCGATCACTCACGATGTCGCACTGTGTGAAGGCTACACGGGGACGTATTGTTGGCATTTTGATGGCGGGTTGTAACGTTTCCTTTCCCTCGTCGAAGCCGCACGGGCCGATCGAGACATGGTCCCCGTACCAATCTCGCCGGTATTTGGATGGATTGCTCACACGCCTCGTAATTGGCTGCCGCAGGGCCCGCACCGACGAACTCATGCCATGGTGCTGCAGCGCCCATTGCACGTCTGAATGGCAGGCAATGGCCTCAGCGGTAGCATTGCATCGCCTATGTCGCATCAACTTGCCGCTTCGATGTGCCGCGCTTCCACCTCCGAAAGGTCCAGCTAGATGCTCCGACATCGACCATCCCCATGCAGCAATCCAGTTACTGAACTCGCATTCTACTGTGTCAGTATCGATAGGGACCCGTCGCCAAAGGCCGCATACGGAACGCCCAGAGCATTGCAGGCCGGCCAATTCGCCGAAATGTAAACGCTAGTTTTGAGATAGCGGGGTACCGCAAGATACTCAGCGTTCGGCGAACCCGGCCAGGTACCGAACGCACGTGTGACAAAAGCTCAAAAACCTCCTTCCACATAACAACAATAGCAGCATCCTCTCCATTGGAGAGAGCGAGCTTGTAATGCTTAAGCGCCCGCTCTAGAAAGTGTCGGACCAGGAGATCGTCCTCACCCGCTAGAATCATCACGTCGTTTCGGGCGGCTTCAATCCTCGCTGGGTCCCCTATCAGCAAGGCACGGGCGTAGTGGCTTATTACTATACTATGCTCGAAGAACTTTGGCGAAGTACCTTCGCAATGACGAGCAAGCAGCATGACCTGCTCCCAAGCCGATTCCTCTTGGTCTCCCTCGACAATGGCATTCTCATAGTCGCGCAACGCCTCATCCAGAAAGCGGGGAACAATCAAATCACGAATGTCAGTACCGGCCAAGCTTCTTATCGTTTGGAAACATGTCTATAAGCTTTTGACAGTATATGTACCGGCTCTTTGCAAATCGAGGTGTGTACCAGGTCGACGTTGTGTAAATTCGCCACTGAGACAATGCCTTTGCGACAAATACGTTATCGTAGCCCTTTCTGAAGATTTTCAAGAAGAGGTCATCGTCTTCGTAGCCAGACAGTCGCTCATCAAAGCCGCCGCCTGCATTAAAAGCTTCCCGGCTGATCAGAGAAGCCGAGGGCAATATGAACATGTTTTCACGGATGCATTGGGAAAGTTGCTTCTTGGGATGAACCGCTGGCATGGTGGACAGGAATGACCTACACACCAGACAATCATCTCGGTCTATTTCGTCTACATCTGAATAGACCCAGCCGATAGAAGGTTCCGACGGAGTTAGGAACGGCTTAGCTAGCTCTTCAAGATGCGTCTTATACCAGATATCGTCCTGATCAAGGAACGCAATAAGGTCACTTTGCAACTCCCGCACGCCAATGTTTCGCGCTGCAGACTGCCCGCCATTAGGTGTGTGCAACAGCCTGATAGGATATACGTTGGCCAGACGGTTAACAATCTCGACGCTTGCATCGGTTGACCCGTCGCTCACAATTACCACCTCTGTCGGAAGAAGCGTTTGTCGGAATACACTCGTTATGGCTTTCTCTATATACCTTGAGCCATTGAAAAGTGGAATGATGACTGCGATACTTGGCTGAGTTCTTGCATCCGTAATAGTATTCCTATAATTTTCGAGCGTGTTCGATGAGGCTCCGCCGAGCCGTCCGATGGCATCCTGAGTTTGCATGAAACGTGGCCATCAACAGTGATAGCCGCAGTCTATTTACCTCAATGTCTGGGATCGTTACTCGCTTCCGCTCCAGCCACACATAGAATTCTACGCCAGCAGCGGGTTCGATAGCCTGAACAGCCCAGTCGATATGCCCTAGCAAATTCAATTCGAGGATCAACAGCTCGAAACTCGTCGGCGTGAACGTCCACGCGTGGCTGTCCGAGTACTCGGAAGCTGGCCCGTCATCTGCAAGGTCGTACGCACGTTGTGCCTTCCAAAGCGAATTAGAGAGATGGAACGGTCCGGCGTTCTCACCATGTGCCCACCCGTCCTTATTGTTATTAGTGACAAAGTAAGCAGCCTGGTTGAAAAAAGTGCGACGCTGATGCCGAACACGCGCCTCAGTGTGGGCAGCCAGCAGGTCTCCAGTCATGGTCAACGGTTGGAAAAAGTCAAAACAGACGCGCTTGTCAGGGAGTGCAAGTGCAATCCGACCGTCCGGTTTCAGAAGAACAGCCGCGTCTTGCAGAAAACCTATCAAGTCGGGAAGGTGTTCGCCGACATGCGACGCGATGAGCCCATCGAACGTCCCATGCATCGCAGTGGGAATCAGCTGGGTAAGCGCTGCTCCTTGCCATACAAAGTCGACAGGCTCAATTCGATCAACGTCCTTTATGCCCAGGGCACCGTATTTGTCTACGAGTTCGGCCTGCGAAGCATGATCTACGACTGTGACATTCCAGCCGTCAGACTTGGGGGCAATCGGACTGTAGCTTGCGCCGAGTTCTAAGATACTATCATTCCGGTTGAAGCAACGCCGAATAAGCTCCTGTCTGGTCATTGTAGCCTCCAAGCCAACTGTATCCGCTCCATGGTGGCATCCTGTTGCTGTCCCACTGTGTTCCGATAGTAACCGCGCTTGCGCGGGCTGCTCGCCAGGGATGCCCATACGGCGCCGGTCTTCAGGGGAGCGCTGTCAATGCAAGCGAAGTCGAGTGCGAAACAGCGGCCTGCAACTCGGCAGGCCTGGGAGAGGCCCACGGACAATGGGCCCGAGTTCCTCTGCCTCGCTCCATCTGCCCATGCGCCAAGGGGAGGGGCAGAGCAATCAAAAGCACCAACTATCGGTTGTCAATCCCACTGAAATGTAAACTGTTGCCCCTGGCCAAGTCGATTCGCTGCCACGGCAGCTACGACCGTTACCGCAGTTACGCTGCTAGACACAAGGAGCCTTCGATGGCACTCCACGTCTTCAAACAACCACGACGATGAGAGCATCACTTGCTGCCGCACAGCGCTGAGCACCGCCTCGTCTGCCTTATCAGCTTTCGCCGCCAGGTGATATAGCGACTGCCGATCGAGCAGCACGCATTCGAGAATGGCGAAGCAGCTCTCGCACATCGTGTTACCATGCTATCTCCGAGACATGAGAGCGTGTGCGTTAGCCATGAAGCGATCTATCAAGACTGTTCATTCAAAGTTGTGCCGCATTGCGCCGCGACCTGCCGCCCTGCTTGTGCACCGCGTATTGCGGATACCGCGAGCGCGTACACGCGACCGAGGCAGTTGATCGGGCCCTCCTAGACTGCTGGGAAGGGGATCTTATGCTGGGCCTCAGGAGTCCGCGGTCAGCACCTTGGTAGAACACATGGTGCGCTTCGCACTGCTGCTGCATCTGCCGAGGCGATGTGCGATGCATTTACGCGGACTACCTCCTTGCCTCACTTTGTCTGAGCGACCGCGTGGGCGCTGACCTGCGATTGTTTCTGCGGTCCCGTGGAACCAACGAGAACACCAGCGGACTGCTGCGTCAGTATATTCCGAAAGGCATCAATCTCAGCAAGCATGGCGTCAAGGAGATCGCGGCTTGCGGCGATGTCAGTCGACATCCCGTACTGACCCCCCGCATCGCCTCAGGACGGGTGTGATCGTGGCTTCGGAGGCGCCCGTCCGGATCTAAGGTCAACACATCGCGTTCCTTGGTGGGATCAAGAGGACCATTCCTTGGAGCCGACCAGCCTTCGGCAGAGTGCCGAGCGCAGTTCTTGTCCAGGATGCCGCTCGCGACACCGGCGCGTGGCGCCGGCTCGTAGTGAACCGGAATCAGTCCGCTGTGCAGGCCGACAGGTCAACAAAGATCGTGTTGCAACGATCAATTGATCCCGCCTTGCAAACCCCGGTCGGAATGGTGGATCACACCTTGGTTCCCGGCGTGATCAGCGCCATGTTCAGAGCAGCAAGCACCAGCTGCATCGCCAGCGTTGTAGCCATCTACCGGCCGACGGTGGGACATCGAGCACGACCGCGAGGTAGAGAAATCCTGTCCAGATCGGAGTGTAGGTGCTAGCCGCCCACAGCCGGTCGGGCGTTGTGGCGGCGACGCAGCGCTCGATCCGCTGCCCGACGCTCGCCGTCTCTGATCGTGTCGTGGTGCTGGCGAACTTGCACCGGTGCGGACCGCCCGGCTCCACTGTAGTGACCGGCGCGGCCGCTTCCACGCAAAGTAACCACGGACGAGAGCCGACCGATCGGATAGTCGGCCTGGTGATCGCGCAGAACCCGGGAACTGTTCGTTCGCTCCCGAGCGCCCCAGGCGGCCGACCGTGAGAGGATCTCCCGTTCACGCTGCGGCCGGCGGTTCTGCCGCCGCAGCCGGTTCAGTTCCTCGCTCCGCCGTCGTCAGAACCTCCGTCGCCCCGATCCGAGTCACTCTCCGACACGGGGAGCGGCCAGCCGAACCAGCTCGACCATTGCCGCCGGAACTCAGCGGACATCATTATTTCGTAGTAGGTCTAATTTCGAGATCGATACCGCGAACTGGACCAGAATGCCTAATCAACAAGCATTATACGTCCAAAAACATTAACACAAGTGTCGATATCGATCATTAACGAGTTTTGTTGAGCAATCGTAAACTTCGCCCTAGGTTCAGCGCGCGCTCAGACGGGCTGGCCGCCAAAAGACGGATCCCACGACCGCGGACGCTCACGGTGCGCAAAGCCAACCAGGAGACCTGCCTGTGCCGATCCTTCCCCAAAAGCCTGTAGTCACC
>CAWKMC010000018.1:0-144096 GCA_963850535.1 uncultured Alphaproteobacteria bacterium
GTATTGGAGCGCCGTGCCAACGGCATTGTGTCGAGCCGCTCATGTGGCTCCCGCGCTCCCGCTCTTGCCTAGGCGAGTGCCGAATTGTTTAGTGACAGTGAGGCATCAGGAACACGGGGGCATGGCGATGGCTCGATCCATTTCCGCCGTTGCAGCGATCTCGGTCATTGCGGTTACCTTGTGCCTCCCATCGTGGGCTGCACAGCCAAACCCGGCTTCCGGAGATGACAGCGAACTCAAACAGAATTTCGCCGCTGAGCACGAGGTTGGCCGACGGTTCCATTTCGATCCGGCTGACCTGCCAGTGCCAAAGACCGGACCAATAGTCACCGATCGCTCGCTGATCGTTTCGTACAGTGAGCAGACGCTCCAGGTGCCAGAAGGTTTCGTCGTGGCTCCGTATGTAACAGGGTTGGCAAATCCGCGCCGAATGCTCGTGCTACCGAACGGCGATGTGCTGGTGGTGGAGCAAAGTGCGGGCTACATCACTCTGCTGCGTGACGATGGCGAAGGCCACGTCAAGTGGATCGACCGGCACGTCGAAGACCTCAACAAGCCTTATGGGATCGCCTGGCAAGGTGATCACCTACTGGTTGCCGATCAGGACGGCATCTGGAACGTGCCGCATGTGATCGGGGCGAACCGTGCCGGTCGTCCAGTACCGGCACAACGTGCTGACGCGCTGCCACCCGATCAACGCCAGCCCGTTCCTGGCGCCTACGGCGCCGAGATGATCACCAAGAAGGGCGTCTTCGGCATCGTTCAGGGACACCAAAACCGTGATCTGAAGATTGACCCTGCGACGGGCGGGCTATTTGTCGGCGTCGGCTCATCCGGCAATCTGGGCATTGAGCCGGAGCCCAAGGCGACGATCCAGCGATTCGATTCCGATGGCTCCAACCAAACCACCTATGCATCGGGCATGCGCAATCCGACCGCGCTCGCCTTTCAGCCTGAGACCGGGCAATTGTGGGCGCTGGTGCAGGAGCGAGACGGGCTCGGCGACAACCTGCCCAGCGACTATCTGATTCGCGTTCAGCAGGGTGGGTTCTACGGTTGGCCCTACGCCTATACTGGCAAGCATCCGCAGCCTGGATTTGCCAACCTGGCACCAGACAAGGTGGCGGCATCGATCACACCTGACCTGTTGTTCCAGGCGCACTCGTCGCTGCTGGACCTGGTCTTCTACGAGGGCGACCAGTTTCCGGCAGAATACAAAGGCAGTTTGTTCGTGGCGCTGAAGGGCTCCTGGAATCGATCGAAGCCAACCGGCTACAAGGTGGTGCTCGTGCCCTTCAAGGATGGAAAGCCACTCGGATACTACGAAAACTTCGCTACCGGCTTCTGGGCGTCAGGCGAGAGCCGAGCCGAGGTGTGGGGCCGCCCTGCCGCGCTGGCGGTTGCGAAAGATGGTTCGCTGCTGGTGGGTGATGATACCGGCGGAACGATCTGGCGCATTTCCTACAACGGCAAGCGGTAGAAGACGCGACACATCCAGCCGCCGCGGCTTCGGGGTTCGATCAGTGGATGTGATTCCAATGTCTGTTCTGCCGCGGCCGCTATGGCGAGCCCTGCGGTAGTTCCCTCTTCGGCGGCGGCGCCGGCCTGTGGGGCGGGAGTTATCCGCTGGACCGTTGCCGCGTTCACCACGTTACCTGAGCTGCTGGCCTGCATTCAACCACTCACGGACTGACCTTCGCGTTGTTCCACTTGGCCGCAATCCGGCTGATCGTGACGGGTCTTGGCAGCGACGGCACAAGCGATCTACGGCACACTGTGCGTCGGGCTCTCAATAGCAGTGGTGACGCTCGTCTCCGGCCTGCTTTATGCGCACATCGGCGGCGCGGCATTTCTGATCATGGCTGCGCTATGCCTGTTGGCGCTGCCGGCATGCGCCGGCCTAAGTGCGTTCCCCGAGGGCGAGCTTCCCTCCTGTCGTCCGCGATAACCGGAGCCTTGTCGAGGTGCTTCTGCTCGTCCCGCCTGACTCAGGCTCGGTAGCGCCATCAGGCGCCGCTTCAGGTTTGGCGGCTTGCATCTGCTCATGCGGCTGAAATTGCTCAGCCTGCTCCGCACGCAAATCATAATCGACGGCCATCGCAAGCAACCGTTGCCTTGAGGCTTCCCGGTCGGTGAGGCTTTCGGCCATCTCGCGGAAACGGGCCGCCTCGGACCGCAAAAACTGGGGTGTCATAGTGAATCCCTTTCCAGGTCGCTACGCGGCGCCAGCAGCACGGTCAAGACTGGCCGATCTGAACGGCAGCGGGGGCAGCCGAGATATGAGCCTGCGGCACGCGCGGCGCAACCGCGCGGACAACGTATCGCGCGGACCGCCCCAGCTTACCAGTGTGGTGCTAGGCGTGCCGGCATCAGGCGGGCGGAGGCGGACCTGCAGGCGATCATCGACACTGGACGCGCCTGGGCCCTCGCGACTTCGCCCGCATTGCCGAGGACGCGGCGCCTGACCAGCTGATCGCGTTCCTGGGGGAGCAGTTAGTTTCGGTCGCGGTGCGCAGCACCTGTTCACATTCGAGCCCGGCACGCTGTCAGAGGAGGTCACAACCCTCACTGTCTGTCGTCATAGCCCCTATGCATTAAGTCGACCATTGGCTGCATCAAGCTATTATAGGCGGTAGCCGGCCCCAAATTGATTGCCGATAAGGCAGCCGTTGACTAGCTCTCCAGGACGTAGCGGCCCGGTGCGTCCTGCAGTGGCAAATGAAGTCTGCTCCCCAAAGAGGGGGGCTTCCTCTTGGCACCAGATCTTGTGGCGAGCCAGGCAGCCCAGTCCGTCCACCAGCAAGGTCGGGCATGATTTAGCACCCGGCATGTCAGGACGATCGCTATCCTGCCAGGCGGACCGATGGGATGTCCGCTTGCGGGAGCCGTGGAACTCGGCTGAGCGACCCTACGGGCGCGCGGCAGACCTCGATGCGACAGTGCATTTTTGCTATGCACCGGTCGTTTACAGAACGCTAGGTCGGTGCCATCTCATCCTACAAGCATCAGAGCGAGGCAACTGACATGGCAAGAATTCACTACCAGATTGTCGCACACGACGGCGGCTGGGCGTACAAGCTTGACGATGTGTTCTCCGAGCCATTTCCCAGTAAGTCTGCTGCCCTGGCCGCAGCCAAGAGAGTGGCCGCCGAGCAACATATTCCTGGTGATACCACCCACATCGAGTTTCAGGATGACACCGGCGCGTGGCATTCTGAGTTGTCCGAAGGGGACGATCGACCGGACGCCGATGTGGTTGCGTAGTGAGCGATCGGGCAACTAATGAACCGACGCTGCTGCATCCGGGTACATCTCAGTCTTGTTCCAAGAAGCGGCACCATTGCCGAGCCAACGGATTTGTCGATCATCCCGCAGGACTGGTTCATGATGCGCCGATCGAACCGTGACTGACACCTGGTCGGCAGTCAGTCCTTGGCGCGACCGCACCGTTATTTCATCTAGCGAAGCGGCAAAGCTTCTCGGTCAGCCGCTTCAGCTCGGTCCGCAGTCGGACGGGCTTAGGTT
Organism: uncultured Alphaproteobacteria bacterium; assembly: GCA_963850535.1. Taxonomy (GTDB): domain Bacteria; phylum Pseudomonadota; class Alphaproteobacteria; order Acetobacterales; family Acetobacteraceae; genus JAMXLO01. Next base: position 3,526 of record CAWKMC010000018.1, read on the forward strand.
CGGCAGCATTGAGGGTGGTGAATTCGGTGCCTCGCTCATGCAGCCGCCTGAGAGTGAGACAGCAACCGCAGCCCGGCATGCGCGATCAAGATCGCATCCGCCCGACCAGCATCGCGTTTCCTGGTGAGCTGCGGAGCGGCCAGCGGGTACAGCTTGCGCCGCCCGTTGACGCGCCGCGTCCGGAGAGGGTCCAATACCCGCAACGCGTTGCCACTTCTGTGGCAATAGTTACGAGCAAGACAGCTGAATGCCCACGATCAACCCGTATATGGCGCCGGCGGAATGGCCGAACCTGAACATGCTTGAAACACCTTGAACTCGGCCTTGAGGCGACCTTCTCAAGGAAGACATGATCGATCGGGGTGGATACGAGGATTTGCCGCAGCGACGCGAGGTCCAGCTCCGCTCGAAGTTTCTTGCCGCTGGCAAGCCAGTGAACCGGCAGGTCGTCGACGAGGAGGCTTCCCCCCTGGTCGTCGAGGATTGCTAGAGCGCCGGTCAGGCCGGGGTCGATACCGGCGACGTTCATGCCGAGCCCTTTGCCTCTTTCAATCGCTGTATCGCAATTTCGACGTACTTGCGATCGATCTCGATGCCGATGCTCCGGCACCCGAGTGCCTGTGCCGCAACCAAAGTGGTGCCGGCACCAAGGAACGGATCCAGCACCATCAGGTCAGGACGCGACCCATGCAGCTTGATGCAGCGGGCGGGCAGCTCGACGGGAAATCCAGCGGGATGATCGAACTTCTCCGCTTTCGACTGCACCGTTCGTAGGGAAAGAACCAGACGTTGGTGCCACAGCGCCGGTCGCGCAGGTGTTCCGGCGGTTGATGTTGCACTTGTCGGCGAACGGCACGCCGATTGCGAGCTTGTCGATCACGACGCCCCCGGACTTGGTGAGGTGCAGGAATCGCTCGTGCGCGCGATCGAGGTACTTCTTTGAGGTCACCGGCTTAAAGTGCCCGCTGAGAACATCATTGACCTTGTCGACTTTGATCCACACGATCTCGTTTTGCAGCACAAAGCCCGCTGCCAGTGCGCGATCGATGATCGCGTAGGGCAGTGTGGGGTCTTCCGCTGTCCCGCTGCCATTGATGTTGAGGAAGAATGAGCCATCGTACTTCAGCACCCGGTAGGTCGCGACAAAGACTTCCTTGATCCAGTCGAGATAGGTGCACCGCGGCATGCGGTCGTTATGCTGATGGTAGTTGATAGCCTGATTATAGGGCGGGCTGGTGGGGACGACGTCGGCCGATTCTGGCGGCAGCGCTCGCAGGACATCGAGGCAGTCGCCCATCACGATGACCCAGCCCTCATGCTGCATCGGACTTCCTGACAACTCGCATCAGGGTTTCCTCGTGCAGGAAGAAGCAGAGCAAATCGATCTCTTCGATTGCGATGTTGAGCTGCCTGCGGATTTCCAAAGGCAGCACCTCGGCATCGTCGCGCAGGGAGGCGAGTTCCCTGCCGGCGCGTGCCGCTTCCTTGGTGATCTTCGCCAGCGGCGCTCGCAACGAGCCGGTCTTCATGGGGCGGCATACGATGCCTGCCAGCATTGCAGCGTGCAGAAGGTTGTGGTGGCGCCGAATACTTGCAGGGCGATGCGCCACAGCGATCGCATGCACGAGCGAGTAGGAGGCTCACTTCTGGACTTCCTCGTCTCCGATTGGTTGTTCAGGTCAGCATCGGCAGCCGGAACGTCCACTCGCTCGCAGGGGCTAAGGCCTCGTCCTCGGGTCGCCCTCGTTGATCCGCAGAAGCAGCGTGTCTCTCTCCGTCCGCAGGGCAAGGTACTCCCTCTGCGGGCAGATCGGGTCTGCCAGCATTTCCATCGACCGGCTCAGCAGGGCGTCGTGCGATTCACGCGGCCCCCATGCCGTGGTGATCTTGGTTTCCACAAGTCCATTTAGGGGTGCGTCGGGAAAAGTCGCGGCAAAAGCCCGGGTCATGCCCTCGACCAGGATTGTGCGTGCACGTTCTGCGTCGGCCTCCGGCACCTCGAGCACGATCTCATCGTGATTGAAGATCACCGGGCCGCCATCGATCCCGGCCTCGAACAGTGCGGCGTCCACCAGGATCAGCGCCCGCATGGCGGCATCCGCACAGGCGCCCTGGATCGGGCGCGTTGCAGCACTAGCGTCCGCTTGAGCGTGGTTCGCCAGGGGGGCGGACGCGCCAGCCATTCTTCGCCATCGTCGATCAGGTCGAACAGTTCGTCGAAATCATCGCCGCGGTGCTAGTTGTAGGAGCCGTCAGGCAGCTTCGGGCTTTCCCATGCGGCCTCGATCACCCGCCCCAGCTTGCCGACCGCGATGAACCCCTGCTCGTTTGACTGCGTGTAGTTATGGTCCATCCATGCGGCGAGATCAGGGTATCGTCCGAGGAAGGCCTGGCGTGCGGCTTCGGCCTCATCTCCGGTCAGCAGCAGCCCGTAACTGTTCCATGCTGACGCCATCAATCCGCGCCGCCCGGCGCCGTAGATCGTGCCGAAGCAGATCGGCTTTGCGGCGCTCCGTTGTTCCTCTGTGACCTCTTCTTGTCGGGATCCCGAGCATCTCGGCGGCCTGTCGGCGATGCAGGTCGACACCCTTGGCGAAGTCCGCCCGCATCGCGGTGTCGTTGCTCACTTCGGCCGCAGCCCGCAGTTCCATCGCGTTGTAGTCGGCGATCACCAGTACCTTGCCTGGTGCGGCGACGAAGCAGCCGCGGAACCCGGCAGCCTTGTGTTTTGGGATCTGCTGGACGTTGGGGTCATTGCAGCTGAAACGTCCTGCCTTGGTCGACGCGACATTGAACCCCGGATGCAACCGCCCGGTCACCGCTAGAAACCTTCTTCGGCAAGCTCGAGGCCAAACGTGCCCTGCAGCTTCGTCATCGCGTTGATGGTCAGTAGCGAGCGGATGGCTTGGATATCGACATGCCGCCGCAGTTCCGGGCCCTTCGGTGGACAATTCGCCGCTCTTCGGTGTGCGCGGCCACGCCTCAATTACATCAGGTGGCAGGACCTTCATCAGGAAGACGCGGGTTTCCGCCGGCGTGATCGGCGGGGCCTCGCCCGTTTCAGCGATGAACGCCTGACGTGCGGCCGCGGCTTCGGCCTCCCACTTGGCGACCTGTCGCTGGTGAGCTTCCAGGTCGAGCGTGATGCCTCGCTGGATCATCCTGACGGTCGCCGGCGTCACGTCCCGTTGCAGGACATAGGCGGCGCCACGGCCCTTTGCGTGCAGCTCAAGACGCATCTTGCGCCACAGCTGGAAGGCCAGGACCGCGTCGAGGGCCGCATAGGCGATCTGCCCTTCTGATAGGACCGGCGCGCCCCAGTCCGAACGCTGCAACGCCTTGGGCACCTCGATACCCAGATAAGTGCGGGCGGCGTCTTCGAGGCTGCGGCGATGCACGCCGAGCAGCAGGCCGGCAGCCTGCATCGTGTCTTCGAAACGCGACCAGCTCGATCCCTGCTTCTGTGAGGAAGCGCAATTCAAACCCGGCGTTGTGAATCAGCAGCGGTGCAGCTGCGGAACGCTTCGGCGATCGCGTCGATCGGAACTTGGGATGTGTCGAGTACCAGGCAGCGCTGTCCACCGCCATACAGCTGGAGCAGGCGGATGCGCGAGCGGTGGGGATCGAGCCCTGCCTTCCCCTTGAACCTTGGCTGGTTCGCCGCGGGGAGACCATCCCGGAGCCGCAGATGGACCGCAGGGCGCTCCTCTTCCCCAGGCAACGCGGCGGTCTCTATGTCGAACCCGAGCCAGACGCCACCTTGCTTCTGTACCTTGGGGGGTGTGATCTTCTGCGAGTCGGTGATCAGCTCGCGCCAGGAGCGCCCGGGCTTCCTCTGCCGTGGTTGGCACAACCGCCGTGACGCCTAGGGCGTCCAGGAGATCGACAGAGGGCTGGTCTGCATCCCCCCCGAGAATGCTTATAAGCTCGTCCCGGCGGCCCTTCAGGGCGTCCAGGATCGGCCGCAACTCCGGCGATGCATGCCCGGTGACCCTGATCTGACCGCCCATCAGGCGGAACCGGACACCGGCCTGTGTGACTGCTTTTAGCAGATGAGCGGTGGATGAATCACCGCCGGGATGCCCATTGGCTGCCGGCCCCCACCTGCGGTTTCGGTTACCATACCTCATCAATTTCGTCGGCTCCCCGCCGTGACTTCTCTGCTGCTTTGTTCCGGTGCTTTTTGGGCTTCGGCGGGGTGGATGAATGTTTCGGGTTTTCCGCTGCTGGGTGACCGTCGGGCGACCCACTTGATCCACTTGATCCTTCGCGACGATCAAAACAGGCACTGTTGCAGTGGATCAGTGGATCAGATGGATCACTCCCAGGTCGGTAGCGGGCGGAGAACCAAAAATATTTCCCGTCTGGCCCCTTCTTCCGGATTTCGACGCTGAACTCGTTGTTCCCATCGTGAAGTCTGGTGCGAAGGATACCCCGCGTGGTGTCATCCAGATTGACCGGACGATCCGTGATCCCGGCCAGGGTTTTGCCGATGATCTTTGTTATTGGGCTTCGGTTGCGCTTCCCGGTCAGCTCCTCGACCATTTCCAAAAAGGCGGCGGCCACACGGATGGCGGCTTCATCATTGACCCCGGTGCGTAGAAACGTTGCGCGGGCTAGCTCACCCTGATCAAGGATGGTGCGGATATCCCTCGCCCGGAACCATGTCTCCCCGAACGTGTTGTTGAGCAGATGAAGGGCGGTGACGATTCCCGCAGCCTTGCTATCCTGTACCTCGGTCGCCTTGAAGACCGTGTCGAAGTTCAGCTCTACCCCGATCAGCGACGCTGCCAGCTCGGTCGGCCAACCGACCAATGACCACCACGGCTTAAAGCGGGTTTTCGCCACCTGCCCTTCAGGGCGATTGCGGCAGCCATAGATCATGATCGTGTAAAGGCACCGCAAAATTTCCGCCCGATGATCACGCGTCCAGGCAATCGGGTCCACGTGCGCAACAGCCCTGTCCTCGGGGTTGGGGTCATCGGTCAGCAGCCGAATCTCTGGCCCCCGGCTCGCCATATCACCCGTAAACTTGATGTTGTTGCCTGCGAAAATTTGGACTGTGCTGGTGGATACAGCGGCGCCCTGGCTCACACCCAGGATTCGATCCTGAATGGTCGGGCTGGTGAGCGCCTTCTCGACTTCAGGACAAGTGATCTCGGCGCCGCTCTTGATGTTGTCCCATACCAGCGAGGCAACACCCTGCCGAAAGTGCGCGAACAGCGACTTGCGGCGCTCTTCCTGGTTCTCGGACCAGGAGGCCGCCGCCGCCATACGGTCGAACACAGCCATCATCAGCATATGACAGAGTGTGGTCTTGCCGCCGCCGCGTAGCCCGGCGGAGATTAGGAAGGCAGGCCGCATCGCCAGCAGAAGGCGCTGGATCAGGGTCAGTGCCAGACTGATCACGACCATCTTGCCGGTCGTGTCGGTCAGCACATCGGTCTGCCATTCATCGCACAGCCAACGTGCTGCCTTGCACACTTCGTCCTCGGTGATATCTCCCTTCGGCAGGCAGTCGCGCAGACCCGGCTCAATGTGATGGAAGATGCCGCTATCGCGATCGAGACCGAATCCCTCGATGATCGCGCCGTTCTCCGCCACCATAGGGGCGGTGTTGATTGCTTTGACATGCGGCAACTTCGACACCGAACCAGGCAGCTGCATGAAGGCGTTGATGAAGGCCGACGCCAACTGAGCATTGTACAGGACGTTGCCTTCTTTGTCGGTCCGTTCGAATACGAAGTAACGCTCAACCATCATTTCGGCGGTGACCGATGTCATCTCCATCAGAAGTGGCTCTGCGGGAGCGGGAAGCTGACCGCCGTTTGAGAAGTCGTTCGAACCGGTCGCGGCAAGCTGATGCAGGTCGAAGGGTACCTGCACTCGCAATTCGACTAGGGTACCGTCGGGCCGACGCATCGGCGGACGCTCGGTGTCGTCCTCCGCCAACGCTCGATCAATCTCAGCGACGACAGGCCCGACCTCGCCATCCGAAGGCGGAGCAGGCCGTCTCAGGCGCTGATCGAGCAAGCCTTCAGCCCGTCGGGCTGCCGCTGCCGCTTGCCGCCTTGTCCGGGAACGACGTTCCTGATCGGTCTTCAACCGGCGTTTCAGTACTTGCCGTCCGAGCTTTGCCCGGTCGGCGACAAGTTCGACCAGATGCTGCACTTCCTCGGGTTCGATGTCGCTCGCATCGACAACGTCACACAGGGTGTCCGCGATCCCCTCTGAAGGCGCCGCCGTAAGCGCGGCCTTGGCGCTGTGAACGTCGTGCTTCAGATCGTAGGTGCCGCCGCCGTGGGCAAAGGAATGGATGAATACGCGCCCCGGCTCATGCTGTGAAATCATGATCTTGGCTTTGTCATAGCCGTAGTTCGGACCTTCATAGGGATCGCACATGCGTCACGCCGACATAGCGCTGCGGGTCGAGCAGAATATCGCGCACCAGGATCGTGCCGAGATGGTCGGTGACCAGCTCCATACATGGGTTGAGGATGCCACGGCGCCATGCGGCCACGCGGCGCAGGGCGGTGGCGAACGGCATGCCCTCCCGCCTGACAATGTCCTCGGCGAGCTTGTTGTCGACAGCGGCGCGGATGGCCTGTGCCTGTGGTTCGAGCGCCCGCCGCATTGCAGCCTTCGCGTCCTCGACTTGCTGGCGCTCGATGGCGGTGAGGTCGGGGATCATCACACTTGTATCGATGGCCTCGCCCTCGGTCACCCGGCAGGCACGCAGCGTGGTGTCCTGAGCGAGTGGAGGGACGATCTCGGGCGGTCCCTCAAAACAGAGGCGCTCGGGATAGCGCACCGATGCATCGATCAGCGAGCGGTCGAGCATCTGACCCACAGCGCCAAGCATCATCCAGCCGAACCCGTGTAACCATGCGCGCGCATGGAACGCCTGTGTCGCGCGGTCGATATCGGCACCGTCCTTCACCAGAAGGTAGTTGTGCTCACCGCCCGAACCGTCGAAGCGCTCATGGGTGTCGCTGTTGAACAGCCCGGTGGAGGTCGATACCCGAGTAACTCGCGCTGCCCGCTCGAGTCCCGGCGCCACGGTGAGCAGCGCAGGAAAGAGGCCGCCAGCAACCGCGAGCGCACTGGTGACAGGCGTAGGCGCACCTTTCACGTCGTAGTCTAACAACATCCACGCAGCCTCGCCCCGCGGGAATTCGATATGATCGCGGGTGCGGGCGATCACTCTGCTGCGCTGTGCGGCGGGTGTGCTTCGCCAGCTCGTTCGCGGTGACGACATTGACGATGTCGCCGACGGCCGCCTCTTTGATCGAGCCAAGTACCGACGGCCTCAGCCGACGACAGAGTTTCGATCTTCCCGGCGAAGGTTGCCGCGTCGGGCGCGGGGGTTGTCTGTGCTGTGCCGGCTGACATCTTGCACGCCGATCCGTCTGCTATCGGCTTGCCGTCACCCCCCAGTGCGATGCGCTTGGTCATTAGGCCGTGCTGGCTGCGCATCACGGTGACCTGCGCGTGCACCATCAATTGTCCGCCTTACCGGGCAGCTCGAGCATCGGCCGCAGCGCTGCGCGCCGCATTTCCGCGGATACGTACTTCATCGCCCGAGATCCAGTCCGCGGCTGCCAAGCGACATTGTAGCCAGATACGATGTCTCACCGATCGGCGCGTCGCCGCAGAGCAACCGGGCGATGGCAATCAGCATGCGCGCCTGCATCTTCAGAGTCCCACGTGCTTTGAAGGTTTCGTTATCGGGCTTGCGAGAAGCGGGGCGGGTCTTTAGCCGCCGAGCAGCCGGTTCAGGCTATGCATGAGTATCAACCGACGCTTGTCGATCAGAATCAACTCAAGCACGCCACGGCCGATCAGCTGGTAGATTTTGGTGCGGCCCAGGCCGGAAATGCGCATCGCTTCGTTGAGGGTGACGGCCTTCGGCGGATGTTGATTCGGATAGGTCGTGACGGAGCGTGGCCGTGTGCCGGTATTGTGTTCGGTAGTTGCCTCGCTTGGTTGAACGTCCGCGACCATTGCTGGGTGCCCCTGTGCGCAGAGCGCCAGCCAAGCGCATCGGCGAAGTACGTGGAACGGTGCAAAGGCGCATGCGCAGGTGCAAAAGCGCATGCACACCCACGCGGCGAATCATGTGCGTGCTCGCTGTTTTACCAGCGCCCAGGTTGCCTGTTCGGTCCGGCGCGCGACGTCGAGGCGCGGATCGTTTGGGCACAGATCGCGCGCGGCCTTGAACGCCTCTTTGGCCGTCCATCTCGGGAAGCCTTGTTTCTCCCAGGCGGCGAAAACAAGATCGCAACGCATTTGCGCGGGCGGCGCTGCCTTCGTCGGCAGCGGCGTCGCGGCCGGCGCGGGCCTGGGCACGAGCTGCAGTCCGACATGTACGCTGCCGTCGCGGCCTATCACCACGTATTGCTGGCTCATGAAATCCCACTCCAGCCGCGCCCCATACCACCATGCCGGCGGAATGCGGTCCGGCCCCGCAACGGCCAGCAGCTCCCCGCCCAGCAGCATGCCCACGAGCACGTCCTCCTTCGTGATGGTGGTCAGGCCGCCCGGAGTCCGCCGATACTTCGCCAGCCCGCGCAGATCGACATAGGCGCGTATCGCCTCCTCCACGGTCATACCGGCACCGCCTCGCGCAGCGGCGCCACGTTGGCCCCGCGCGGCGGGGCGGTGCAGCAGGCCGCGTCGTTCACCGTGTGATAAGCCGGTCCAACGCGGGGTGCGGGATGATCCGGGCGCCGTCCGTGTGCAACCCGTCGAGCGCATCAGCGAGCCGCTGCGCCGCCAGAGTGCGGTCAGCCAGGTAACGCGAACATTGTAACGGGCATCAATCGGATCGGTGATCGTAACGTGATTTAATTGTGCCTTGATAACGTGCGGCAACTCGCCCAGATCGCCGAGCACGGTCGAGGCCGAGCGGCGCAAGTCGTGGCGATGGAAAGGCTCGCGGATGCCGGCGGCCGCGGCAATCACTTTGCTTTCGCGGTCCCAGTTATTGGCAACCGCGCCGGAACCGATGGCTGGGAATACCAGGTCGTCGGGCTTGCCTGGTCCCAGCACGCGCAGCAGATCGACCGCCTGCCTCGACAGCGGGACGGTGTGCGGTTGATCATTCTTCGTGCGCAAGATCGTCCAGAGGCCGCGATCCAGGTTGATCGCTCCCCAGCACGCGGCAGCCGCTTCCTCCCGCCTCACCAGCGTCAGCAGCAGGAACAGCATGATGGCTGCATGTGGCGTGGTGTAAGGGAATACCCGGGCTGTACGGCTCACCCGGCGGCATCTGTCGTAGGAACGCGAGCGCAGCGTGCGACAGGGTGATTTGCCCGGCTGGTTTGCCGTGGCGCGCCGGGCGCGCCCAGGTGCCGCGGTCGAGGTTGAGGTGATGCCAGTGCAGCCGGATGTCGATCTCTGGTGCCAGCGCGGCGAACACCCGGGCCTCCGCATAACCCGTCGCTCGGTCGCGGAGCACCGGCACCAGTGCGGCCAGTTCATCGGTCGAAAGGTGCCGTTCGCGTTGCCGCACGGCGGCGGGCGACCGCAGCAGCCCGAAATCCTGCGGTACGTAGCCACGGCCGGGATGGGCGGCCCAGGTGAACACCGGATGCAGCGTGCGCGTGGCAAACCCGGCCTCGCCCGGGGTCCGGTAGTTGTCGGCCGTAAGCTGGAGATCGCTCAGCGTCGAGTGTGGCGAGCGGCTTGTCGAATAGGGGGCCGAACACCCGCACGATGCGCGTGCGGCCATGCGGCCAGGACCGCAGAGCGTGGCCCTTCAGCCGCTCATAAAGGTCGATCAGCGCGCCCAGGGTATTGGTCATCACGGGCGCGGGTTCGGGCTCTGGGGCTGCCTCTGCTGCCTGGGCCGCACCCTTCGCCCGGCGCTTACGTTCCGGCAGCGGACCCCCGGACTGCACGGCGACGCGGAACGCTCCCTGCGCCCTCCGGGCCGCGGCGATCGACAGCCCGTGCTCGCCGTATTCACCATGGGTGGCCCAGTGCTGGATGCGGGCCTTGTCACGGCAGCTGCCGCGCCAGGTAATTTTGCCGCTAGGGCTGGCACGGACCATCAGCCCCTCGCAGCCGGCATCGGTCACGCCCCGGCGCTGGCCGCTTCGCTTCGCGTCCGCGCGCAGTCGGGCCAGGGTCTTTTCTGTCAGGTGGATCGACATTGCGGTGGCTCCCTGGGCAACGCGCCATCGCTTGGGCAACGTTGGGCAACAGAGAGCCGGAAACTACCACGAACAAAGGCGAACAACAACGGTTAGCTTGGGAGCTTGCCGCAGGCCGAAGCTGTGGTTAACCTGTTGATTGACCGACTACCTTTCGGACAGATGCGGCCAGAGAGGAATGGTAGCGGCGGGCGGATTTGAACCACCGACCAAGGGATTATGATTCCCCTGCTCTACCGCTGAGCTACGCCGCCATCCAGATCCGGAGGGCCGGGAGATAGTCTCCGTCCCCTACCGCGTCAACGCCGTGGCCTACCCCGCCGAGTCCGGTAGCCGAAGCGCGACCCAAGACGGCCCCGGCACCGTGCGTTCCTTCTGCAGCACCAGCATCATGATGAAACGATGCTTCGCCTCGCGTTCCGCAGTGATCGACGATTGTATATCGGTCGCTGCGGCGACAGGTTTCCCTTGCACCCGCAGAATGACATCGCCCTCAGCCACGCCACGCCGCGCCGCGTCCGAGCCCGGAACCACCCCCGACACCAATACGCCACCCACATCGTCCTCAAGCCCATATTTGGCGCGATCACTTGCCGGAATGCCGGCAAGTGACAGGCCGAGATCAGGCCGGATCGCGGCGTTCGGTCGCTCAGTCGGCAACGGAGCGTCGCGCGTCTCCCACTTCTTGCGTGGCCAGGCGGCGACAGTCACCGGCAAGGTTTGCTGCGCACCATCGCGCCCCAGCGTCACCTGAACCGTCTCTCCGACCGGCGTTCGCACGATATCCCGCAGCAAGGCTCGCTCATCGCGTGGCGCGCTGTCGCCGAACCGCAGGATCACGTCTCCGATCTGGATCCCAGCCCGCCGCGCCGGCCCATCCGGCAGCACCCAGGACACCACGGAGCCCTCCGCTTGTCGCATGCCCAATGCTTCGGCCATAGAGGGCGTGACCTGCTGCACCTTCAAGCCGATCCAACCCGGACGTACCCAGCCGTAGGCCTTCAACTGACCCACCACAAACTGTGCCGTGTCGGACGGGATCGCGAGACCGAGCCCGGCGGACGCCTCGGTCGGTGATACGAGCGCCGTATCGACCCCGATCACCTGGCCAGTCATGTTGAACAACGGCCCGCCGGAATTGCCGTGGTTGATCGCCGCGTCGGTCTGAATGTAGTCGTCATACGGCAAGTCCTGCACGTTTCGGTTGAGACCGCTGATAATGCCGGCCGATACCGAAGTGCCGATTCCAAGCGGATTGCCAATTGCAAATACCGGCTCGCCGATCTGCAGCTTGGTGCTGTCGCCCCACTGCACCGGCGTCAGCGGCTGAGCAGGCTGCACCCGCACCACCGCCAGATCCGCCAGTCTGGACGCATACATCATCGTCCCTGGCAGCACCGAGCCGTCGGACAGCGTCACCGAGATGTCGAACGCGTTCTCGACCACATGGTAGTTGGTAACGATGGTTCCGGCTGGGTCGATCACGAATCCCGAGCCCACGAAGGTTTTGCTGTCAGCATTCTGTCCGGTCGTCGCGCCGGCATTCACAGACGATGTAGGCTCCGTGACCTCCTTGCGGACCGTGATATTGACCACGGTCGGCAGCAGATTTCGGATAAGTTCCGACTGGTTGCCGCCGAAATCGCCGGCGCGCGCAGACGGCAGGAAGACTACCAGCGCAAGTGCTGCGGCAATCAGGTGGCGATGCATGTCGGTTTGCCCCTATGCGGAGGGGCCGGCAGATAGCCCTGGCTTCGCTACGTCGTCAATCTGTTCTCGTTTGATGATGCCGCCGCCCAGGATGCGGGAGCCACTATAAAACACGCAGGCCTGCCCGGGCGCCGGCAACGCCGGGCGCGTCCAGCCGCACCGTCGCCGTCGCATCGGCCTGTGCGACAACGGTCGCGGCCTGCGGCGCCTCGCGGGCGCGCAGCTTGACCTGCAGCAGGCCATCGGCCGTCTGGCGGCGCGACCAGCCAGTTCACCTCGCGCAGGCGCACCGTCCGCGTGCCGGCGTCGCGCGGTCCCACGACGACCCGCCGCCGCGCGCGGATCCAGCGCAACCACGGTCTGCCGCTGGCCGCCGTCGACCGCCGCCGCGCCGAGCCGCTTGCCCTGCCCCACCGTGTAGCGCGCGATCCCGTCGTGCCGCGCCAGCACGCGCCCGTCGCGATCGACGATCTCGCCCGGCTCGCCGGCATCCGGGCGCAGCCGCACCACCGTGTCGGCATAGTGGCCCGACGGGACGAAGCAGATGTCCTGGCTGTCCGGCTTCGCCGCCACCGGCAGCCCGAGCCGCTCCGCCTCGCGCGCGCACCGCCCGCTTGTCGGCCATCTCGCCCAGCGGAAACAGCGACTGCAGCAAGCTGCGTCGCGCGTGGTGGCGAACAGGAACCAGCTCTGGTCGCGCGCCAGGTCGGCGGCGCGGTGCAGTTCCGGCCCATCCGGACCGTCGATCCGCCGCACATAATGCCCGGTCGCCAGCCGCTCGCAGCCCAAGCCCCTGCGCCAGCGCGGTCAGATCGGCGAACTTCACCGTCTGGTTGCAGCGCACGCACGGCACCGGCGTCTCGCCGGCGGCATAGCTGTCGGCGAAATCGCCGATCACCGCATCGGCGAAGCGCTTCTCGGCGTCGATCACGTAGTGCGGGATGCCGAGATGGTCGGCCACGCGGCGCGCGTCGTGGATGTCCTGGCCGGCGCAGCACGCGCCCTTGCGGCCGGTCGCCGCGCCGTGGTCGTAGAGCTGCAGCGTGACGCCGATCACCTCGTGGCCGGCCTCGTGCAGCAGGCCGGCGACGGTGCTGCTGTCCACGCCGCCCGACATCGCGACGAGGATGCGCATGCGCGCTAGTCGTTCATCATGTTGCGCGTGCCGGCGGGCAGCTTCACCACCAGGCCGTCGAGCGCCTCGGTCATCACGATCTGGCAGCCCAGCCGCGACGTCTCGGTCAGGCCGAACGCCAGGTCCAGCATGTCCTCCTCGTCCTCGGTCGGTTCGGCGAGCTTCCTGAACCAGGCCGGATCGACGATGACGTGGCAGGTGGAGCAGGCGAGCGAACCCTCGCAGGCGCCCTCGATATCGACGCCGTGCTGGTGCGCGATCTCCAGCACCGACAGGCCGAGCGGCGCATCGACTTCGCGGCGCGTGCCGTCGCGCTCGATGAAGGTCATCTTCGGCATCTGGGCAATGGGTTCCGTTCAGGCCTGGGCGAATCGTTCGATGCCGGGCGCCGGCGCCCCGGCATGCGCCGCGGCCAGCGCCGCCGCCGCATAGTCGATATCGGCCGGCGAGGTAAAGCGTCCGATCCCGATGCGCAAGGTGCGCGCGGCCGCTTCGTCGCTCAGGCCCGAGCGCGCGCAGCACGTAGGACGGCTCGATCGTCGGCCGAGGAGCAGGCCGAGCCGGTGGAGACGCAGAGATCCGGCACGCGCGCCATCAGGTCGGCGGCGGTCGCGGCCGGGAAGGTCAGGTTCAGGTTGCCGGGGATCCGCGCCTGCCGTGCTGCCGTTCACCGCGATACCCGGGATCGCCGCGCGCAGCCGGTCCAGCAGGCGGTCGCGCAGGCCGGCCAGCCGCTTCGCCTCCTCCGCCATCTCGGCCTGCGCCAGCCGGCAGGCCTCGCCCAGGCCGACGATCAGCGGCGCCGGCAGCGTGCCGGAGCGCAGCCCGCGCTCCTGGCCGCCGCCGGAGAACAGCGGCGCCAGCCGCACGCGCGGCCGGCGGCGGACATACAGCGCGCCGACGCCCTTCGGTCCGTAGATCTTGTGGCCGCTGATCGAGGCCAGATCGACCTTCCAGCCGGTCAGGTCGAGCGGGATCTTGCCGGCCGCCTGCGCGATGTCGGTGTGGAACAGCGCGCCCGCCTGCTTGGCGATGGCGGCGAGCGCCGGGATGTCCTGCACCACGCCGATCTCGTTGTTCACCGCCATGACGCTGACCAGCAGCGTCGGCACCTCCAGCGCCGCGCGCAGCACGTCGGGGTCGAGCAGCCCGTCCGGCCGCACCGGCAGGAACACCGGCTCGAACCCCTCGGCGGCGAGATCGGCCACCGATTCCAGGACGCATTTGTGCTCGGTCGCCACGGTGACGATGCGGCGGCGCTCATTGCCGGCGCGCGGGCGAAGCGGGCGGCGCCCTTGATCGCGATGTTGTTGCTCTCGGTCGCGCCGGAGGTGAACACGAGCTCCTTCGCATCGGCGCCGATCAGCGCGGCGACCTGCGCGCGGGCGTCCTCGACCGCGGCTTCCGCCTCGGTGCCCATCACGTGCTCGACGCTGTGCGGGTTGCCGTAGTGCTCGGTGAACCAGGGCAGCATCGCCGCGACCACGCGCGGGTCGCAGCGGGTGGTCGCCTGGTTGTCGAGATAGACCGGACGGTTCGGGCGTGGCGGAGCGACTGGTCATGGCGGCCAATGTGGGTTCAGGCGGCGCGCGGTGCCAGCGCCGCGCGCAGCCGGTCCGCCATGCGCCGATAGGCGGCGGCGAAGGCGGCGACGTCGGCCTCGGTCGCATTCCACGGCAGCGAGACGCGGATCGCCTGGCCGGCGAGCGCGCCCAAGGCCCATCGCCGCCAGCACGTGGCTGGCGGTCACCTTGCCGGAACTGCACGCGGCACCGGCACTGACCGCGATCCCGTCCAGGTCGAGCGCGATCACCTGTGCATCGGCGCGCACGCCGGGCAGCGCGAGGCAGGTGGTGTTGGCCAGCCGCGCCGCGCCGCCGCCGCAGACGACCGCGCCCGCCGCGACCGCCGCCGCCTCCGCCGCGTCGCGCAGCGGCGCGAGCGATCGCGGCGTCCGATCGCGACCGATGCGGCGGCGGCGAAACCGGCGATCGCGGGCAGCGGAGGGGTGCCGCCGCGGCGGCCGCGCTCCTGGCCGCCGCCGGCGATCAGCGGCGGCGATCGACGGCGACCTCGGGCGCCAGCAGCAGCGCGCCGGCGCCCGGCGGGCCGCCCAGCTTGTGCGACGAGATGGCGATGCTGTGCGCGCCGAGTGCCGGCAGCCGGACATCCATGCGGCCCGCCGCCTGCACCGCATCGACATGCAGCCATGCGCCGTGGCGGCGGCAGAGCGCGGCGGCCTCGGCGATCGGCTGGATCGTGCCGGTCTCGTTGTTGGCCAGCATCAGGCAGACCAGCGCTGGCGGGCCGTCCGCCAGCCATGCCTGCCAGCGTCGTCGAGATCGGCGACGCCGTCGCGATCGACCGGCAGCGACAGCGCCGCTCGGCGCGGCGGCGCGCACCGCGTCGTGCTCGGTGGCGCCGACGATCACCCGCCGGCCGGCGCCCAGCGCGTGGATCGCCAGCGCATCGGCCTCGGTGCCGCCCGAGGTGAACACCAGATTCGCGCGGCCGCGCGCCGAACCGGGCGGCCAGCGCCTCGCGCGCATCCTCCAGGATCCGGCGCGCCGCACGGCCGGCACGCATGCACGGACGACGGATTTCCGGTCGACGTCCAGCGCCGCCAGCATCGCGGCGCGCGCCTCGGGGCGCAGCGGCTCGGTGGCGTTGGCGTCGAGATAGACCATGGCTACTCGGCCGCCAGCCTCCGGCCGTCGTCCGAGCGGCACGGCGCGGCCCAGCACGCGCCCGGCGACCACATCGGCCAGCGTCACGCCCTGGAGGAACATGCTGGATCTGGCGGCCAAGTTCGTCCCACAGATCGTGTGTCTGGCAGCGGACCGGCCCTCCGTCGGCGAGCCTTCGATGCAGCCGGGGCTGCCGTTCTCGCAGCGTGTGGCGTGGATCGGCTCGTCGACCGCGGCGATGATGTCGGCGATGGCGATCGCGTCGGACGAACGCGCCAGCCGATAGCCGCCACCGGGGCCGCGCGCCGAGCCGACCAGCCCGGCCCGCCGCAGCTTGCCGAACAGCTGCTCCAGGTAGGCCTGGCTGAGCTTCTGCCGCGCCGCGATCTCGGCCAGGCAGACCGGCCCGCACTCGCAGCCCAGGGTCTGGCGGGTGGCCAGATCGACCATCGCCATCACCGCGTAGCGGCCGCGGGTGGAGAGCTGCATCGCCTACTCCGCCGCCGCCTGGCGCTGGCGCATCTGCTCCTCGGCCAGCCGCGCCACCCGCGCCTCCAGTTCGGCAAGCTCGCAGTGCATCTGGTCGAGGTCGTGCAGCAGCGGATCGAGGCTGTCGTCGCACGGGATGCCATAGGGATCGAAGGCCGGGCACCTTGCGGTCGCGCGTCGGCGCGCGATCGACCGGACGGGCAGGGATGCCGACCACGGTGGTGTCGTCGGGCACGTTGTCGAGCACGACGGCGTTCGACCCGACCCGGGCATTGTCGCCCACCCTGATCGGGCCCAAGCACCTTGGCGCCGGCGCCGATGATCACGTTATTGCCAACGGTCGGGTGCCGCTTGCCGCCGCTGGTGCGGGCGACGCCCAAGGGTGACCTGATGATAAAAGTAGCAGTCGTCGCCGACTTCGGCGGTCTCGCCGATCACCACGCCCATGCCGTGGTCGATCACCAGCCGCCGGCCGATCCTGGCGGCCGGGTGGATCTCGATGCCGGTCAGCCAGCGGGCGATATGGGAGGAAAATCGGCCCAGCAGGCACAGATCGTGCTGCCACAGCCAGTGCGACAGCCGGTGCCACATGACCGCATGCAGACCCGGGTAGCACAGCAGGACCTCCAGCGAGGAGCGCGCCGCCGGGTCGCGTTCCCGATATGTCCGGATCGTCTCACGCAAGAACATGAAAGCCATGCGACAATTCCGTTATGAAGTATCGGCCCCTCTACTCTATAGTAAGCGGACCCTGGGACCTGGAGCCCAATCCTGGGGACGGCCGGTCGGGGGGCCGAACTGATAGGAGGAAGCAGAACCCTGCGGCACCAGCGCCGCTCCGCGAAGGCATAGATTATTCCGACCGCACAGGTCAAGAATTCACGCGGAACTGAAAAGCGGGGAATGCGTTCCTATCTAGTATCGTGAGACCCGATCGGGCGCGGGGGAGAGGGCTGTACGGTATTTGGAGTGGCGGCGGGTAGGGCCAGTGAGGGCCTCGGCTCGGACGCCGCCCGATTGGACAGGAAAGCGGTTTCGGGACGCCATGCCAGAGGTGATGTTTGCCGGCCCTGACGGCCGGCTCGAGGGTCGTTACCACCATTCGAAGGAGACCGGTGCGCCGGTCGCGCTGATCCTTCATCCGCATCCGCTGCACGGCGGGACGATGAACAATCGGGTGACCTACTCGATGTATCAGTCGTTCCAGCGGCTCGGCTGCTCGGTGATGCGGTTCAATTTTCGCGGAGTCGGCCGCAGCCAGGGCCGCTATGACGGCGGCATCGGCGAGATCGGCGACGCTGCCGCCGCGCTCGACTGGATGCAGGCGGTCAATCCCGAACCACGGCGGACTGTGGATCGCCGGCTACTCGTTCGGCGCGTTCATCGGCATGCAGCTGCTGATGCGCCGGCCGGAGATTTCCGGCTGGGTCAGCGTCGCGCCGCCGGCGAACCACTACGATTTCGGCTTCCTCGCGCCCTGCCCCTGCGGCGGGCTGATGCTGCACGGCGACGCCGACGAACTCGTGCCGGAGGGCGCGGTGCGCAAGCTGGTCGACAAGCTGAACACCCAGAAGGGCGTCAGCGTCGACTACCGCGTGTTCGAAGGCGCCGATCACGTGTTCGCCGACCACGCCGAGAGGGTGGCCGAGGCGATCGAGGACTACTGCGGCAAGACGATCGCCCGCCGCGCCATGGCGCTGGCGGCGGACTAGCGAGGACACCCACTGCCGGACGGAACGGCGATCCTGCCGCCGGTCGTGGGATGCGGCACGCCTGTCGTGCCCGGAAAGCTGATCGGCAGCCCGGCGCGTGTACGCGCGGCGAGGAAGCCGAAGCACTGAGCCTCTAGCGCATCGCCGTTCCAGCCCAGGGCCTCGACCGGATCGACTTGGTGCGCTGAGTCGAGTCGCGCAGCGCTGCCATGATCGCCGGAATTGTGCCGGCCGCCGCCGGTGACCAGCCAGCGCAGGGGTGGTTCGGGCAGCGGCGCCGCCGCAATCGCAGCGGCCGTGAATGCCACCAGCGTCGCAGCGCCATCCGCTGGCGACAGTTGGTCGAGGCTGCTGGCGGCGAGCGTGGCCGCGAAGTCCAGCCGATCGAGCGACTTCGGCGGCGGCCGCGAGAAGTAAGGATCGGCCAGCAGTCGGTTGAAGCACCGTCAGATCGACCTGGCCGGAGCAGCGCAAGCGCGCCGTCGCGGTCGAATGCTTGGCCGGTCCGGCGCGCTGATCCAGTCGTCCAGCGGGCCATTGCCTGGGCCGGTGTCGAACGCGACCAACTCGCCGTCCGCGCCCGATCCAGGTCACGTTGGCCACGCCGCCGATGTTCAGCACGGCCAGCGGCTTGGGGAGATCGCGCGCCAGCGCGGCGTGATACACCGGCGCGAGCGGCGCGCCCTGGCCTCCGGCCGCCACGTCGGCCGAACGGAAATCGAAGCGCGACGGGCACTCCGGTTCGCCACGCGAGTGCTGCGGCGTCGCCGATCTGCCAGGTTCGCTGGCGGTCCGGCTGATGCAGGATGGTCTGGCCGTGGAAGCCGATCAGGTCGGCCTCCCGCCCGAGCGCCGCCACCGCGCGCACATGGTATTCCGTCAGCCGGGCTTCTGCGCTCTTCAGGCGCCGGTCGGCCGGATCCAGGGTCGGCGCGAGGTCGAGGATGCGGCGCAGGTCAGCGCGCAGGCGGTCGTCGTAGGGCAGTGTCAATGTCGGGCCGAATGCGCCGATGCGCTCGCCGTCGGTCTCCAGCCAAGCCGCATCGACGCCGTCCAGCGAGGTCCCGCTCATCAGTCCGATCGTGCGCAGCATTCTCTGCGAGGTTTTCCGTGGGGCAGGGTCTGTGCTAGCCCACAGGCGCCATGACCCAAAGCGATTTCCTGCACGAAGCCACCGAACGTGGCTTCGTCTTCCAGTGCACCGACAGCGAGGGATTGGACACGGCGCTGCGGGCCGGCACGGTGACCGCCTATATCGGGTTCGACTGCACGGCCGACAGTCTGCATGTCGGCAGTCTGGTGCAGATCATGATCCTGCGCCTGCTGCAGAGGCACGGCCATCGCCCTTTGGTGCTGATGGGCGGCGGCACGACGCGGATCGGCGACCCTTCCGGCAAGGACGAGTCTCGGCAGCTGCTGAGCGACGCGCAGATTGCCGATAATATGGCCGGCATCCGCCGCTGCTTCGATCCGTTCCTGCATTTCGGCGACGGCCCCAATGATGCGTTCACGGCCAACAACAACGATTGGCTGGGCGCCCTGGGCTACATCCCGCTGCTCCGCGATGTTGGCACGCACTTCACGATCAACCGTATGCTGACCTTCGATTCCGTGCGGCTGCGGCTGGAGCGCGAGCACTCGCTGACGTTTCTTGAATTCAATTACATGATCCTGCAGAGCTACGACTTTCGCGAGTTGAACCGCCGTTTCGGCGTGACCTTGCAGATCGGTGGCTCGGATCAGTGGGGCAACATCGTCTCTGGCATCGAGCTTGCGCGGCGGACCGACAACAAGACTCTGTTCGGCCTGACGACGCCGCTGATCGCCACCGCCTCGGGCGCCAAGATGGGCAAGTCGGCGCAGGGTGCCGTCTGGCTGACGCGCGACCGCCTGTCGCCCTACGACTACTGGCAGTTCTGGCGCAACACGGAGGATGAGGACGTCGGCCGCTTTATGCGTCTGTTCACCGATCTTCCGCTGCCTGAGGTTGCCCGGCTGGAGGCGCTGCGCGACGCCGAGATCAACGAGGCGAAGAAGGTGCTGGCGACCGAGGCCACCCGGCTGGCACACGGCGCGGCAGCGGCAACCGAGGCGGCCGACACCGCGCGGCTGGCGTTCGAGCAAGGTGAGGCGGCCGACACTCTGCCCAGCGTCGAGGTGCCGCGCAGCGAGCTTGCCACCGGCATGCCGGCATTCCGGCTGTTCGCGCTCGCGGGCCTTGCCGGCAGCAATGGCGAGGCGCGTCGGCTGATCCGTGGTGGTGGCGCGCGCATCAACAACGTTCCGGTGAAGGACGAGGGCCAGACTGTGACGGTGGCGGACCTGCACGACGATGCGCTGAAGCTGTCGGCAGGCCGCAAGCACCACCGGCTGGTTCGGGTTCCGTAGCCGCTCAGGCTTCGTGCGCCAGGCGCAGTCCCGCGTCGGGCCAGTCCAAGGCAACCAGCTTCCCGGTCCCGGATAGCGTCACATAGGCGGTGCGGAGGTCCGCGCCGCCAAAGCAGATGTTGGTAGTGACCGGATCACCCATTGGTATCTGGCGCAGAAGCCGTCCATCGGGGGCGATCACGCTGATGCAGCCGCTGATCAGCGTCGCAACGCAAACGTTGCCGGACCCATCGACGGCCAGGCTGTCGAAACGCTGAAATCCGGGAAGGCCCGCAACCAGCCGGCCGCCATTCGGCGATGGCCAGTCCTGCTTCTGCACCACTCCAGGCTCGGTGATGTCGAACGCCCAGAGCCGCGCCGGCTCGGTTTCGGCGACATAGAGCACACGACCGTCCGGTGAAAGACCGATGCCGTTCGGCGTCAGCGCCGGATAGGCGACCTCGACAATCTTCGAGCCGTCGGCAAGCGCATAGTAGATCAGGCCATTGTCTCGGTCGCGCGCACGGGTCTTGCCGAGGTCGGTGAAGTAGAAGCCGCCGTTTGCGTCGAACACCAGATCGTTTGGCCCGTTCAGCTTGTTTGCACCACAGCGGTCGTAGAGCACGCTGACCGCGCCGGTGCGCGGATCGACCCGCTGGATGCTGCCACTGACGTAATCGGACGAGACCATGGCCGGCCGAAACAGATTCTCCTCCAGACGCCAGGCGAAGCCGCCGTTGTTGCAGATGTAGAAGGCGCCGTCCGGGCCGACCGCCGCGCCGTTCGGCCCGCCGCCGGTGCGCGCGATGACCTCAACGCGACCGTCGGGCAGTACCCGGCTCAGTGTCTGGCGCTCGATCTCGACCAGTACGACCGATCCGTCGCGCATCGCGACCGGACCTTCCGGGAAGCAGAGCCCTGTTGTGACCACCCGTTGTTCGCTCATTCTCTGCTCCCCACCTGTTCTCGGCGAGAGATTGCTTCGTCACCCCGCACGCCGCAATCGCGGGATCCAATCAGCGGTTTGGTAGGGTTTTCGTGCTGCGATGGGTCGCGTGGCGAAGCCGCTGACAGTCCGGTTGCCGATCCAGCTTGATGGCAGCCTGCCGATCCTACTGCCGGTCGGCGGGGCCTTCGCCCTATCCGCCGTCAGCGCAGTGCTGATGCCGCAGTGGTTCTGGCTGCCGCTGGCACTCGTGGGGATCGCAGCGCTCGGCGTGTTCGCGCTTAGGCACACGCTCGCCCTGTGCGTGCTCTGGTTGATCATCGCCGGCAGCACATTGGAAATGACGCTTGGCGATCTGATCAGTCCCGACGCGTACCAGACGACAATTGCCGCAGTGAAGTTCACCGAGTTGCTGCTCGCACTGCTGTGCGTGGTGCGATACGGGCCTTCGCCCGACCTGTTCAATCCCGCCCTTGCGTTCCTTGCCATATTCCTTGTGGGCCTGGCGCACGGGCTGCACCCGGATCTCACAGCCGCGGCCAGTCTGCGCTCGCTGCTGGGTTCCATCGCACCTTTCGCGTTCGCCTTCAGTCGGCTCTCACCCGGATGGGGCAGGGCGATCGTCCGCACCACGACCCTGATCCCACTGCTGTCGGTCCTTGCGGGTGCTGCGCTCGACGTGGCCGGCTTGCGTTCGCTGTTCCAGGAGAGCGGCGGCGAGCGTCTGGCCGCGCTCGGGCATCCGGCCTTTCTCGCGGGGATCTGCCTCGCCGCGATCTACGCCTGTCTCATCGAGCTTTATCGGGACGGTAGGCGCCGTTGGATGGCACTTCTGGAAGCCAACTTCCTGATCCTGATCCTGACGGGTGCGCGTGCCCCGCTTGCCTATGCGATCGCGGTGACCCTGCTGACGCTGAGCTTCGTGCGGTCCAGTGTATTTACGCTGCCGTATCGTCTGCTGCCGCTGTTGCTGGTCGCCTGTCTTGTGCCACTGGCGCTCGTGCTGTCGCAGGATCTGCCGATGCTGCGGCTGTTCAACCTGCTGAGCAGTGAGCCCACGAACCTGAGCGGCCGAGATCTGCTGTGGCCGCCGTTTCAGGAGGTGGTGGCTCGGTCGCCTTGGTTCGGTTGGGGCGTGGGCGCCGGCAATGCGATCATTGGCCCGGACAGCAGGCTCGCACTGCTGATGCAGACCCGGGCTGCGCACAATGAGTATCTGCGGATGACCGTCGAAGGCGGGCAGATCGGCTGTGCCCTGCTGATCGCGTCGTTCGTGCTGTGGGTCATGCGGCATACGCGGGCTCTGCGCCGGACCGACAAGGCGATCGTGCGGTTGGCGTTTCTTGCTTTCGCGGCACACGCCTATACTGACAACGTGCTGATCGCTACGACGGCCTGCGTCTTCTTCACCTTCGCAATCGGAGTGTTCGCCAGCGCGCCGCGCTTGATGGATACGGGTGAGCTGGCGTAGGGACGCCGCCGGAACTGCCGGAGCCGTGCCGCATGCGTGTCACTCGTGCCGTTGGCCTCGCCCTGTCGCTACTGCTGCTCAGCGCATGGCCAGCGTCCGCCTCCGGTGTCGCCTTCATTATCAATTCAGGCGGCGCCTCGATCAGCTTGGTCGATATGTCGTCGCTGAAGGAATTGCGACGCGTCCCCGTGCTGCGCGAGCCGCACCATTGCGCGCTCAGCCCCGACAGCAAGAGCCTGCTGGTCGGTGACACCGTCGGCAACGAGGTGCTGTTCTTCGATCCAGCCACCGCAGCGCTGCAGAAGCGTATGCCGGTGGCGGATCCCTATCAGCTGGGCTTCAGCCCGAACGGCAAATTCCTGGTGGTGAATGGTCTCGCGCGCAATCAGGTCGATGTCTACGACGCCGCGTCGATGCAGTTGCTGAAGCGGTTCCCGACGGCCTCGATGCCGAGCCACCTGGACTATGCGCCGGATTCATCGCGGGTGTTTGTCAGCCTGCAAGGTAGCGACAGCATGGTGGCAATCGACCTGAACCGACTGGTAGTGGCGTGGACGGCAAAGATCGGCAGGACGCCGGCCGGTGTGCTCTGGCATAACGGCAAAGTGCTGGTTGCCGATATGGGCACCGACTATGTCGCCGTGGTCGATCCAGCCGATGGGCGTGTGACCGAACGCATCCATACCGGCAAAGGTGCGCACAACCTGTTCCTGTCCCCCGATCACAAGATCATCTGGGTGAATAACCGCGTCGGCGGAACCACCATGTCGCTCGATGCAGCGACGCTGACCCCGATCCGCAGCTATGCGATTCCGGGCGGTCCCGACGACATCGCGTTTGCGCCTGACGGCAGGCTGTGGATTACCCGGCGCTTTGCCGAAAAGGTGGCGGTGCTCGATCCGAAGACGGGCGAATACGATACCGTCGACGTTGGCCGCTCGCCGCATGGGCTTTTCCTCAGTCCAAAAGGCAGCGTGGCAGCGAGCGTTGCCGTGCGCTGATGGGCGATCCGTTCGATCTCGCTGCCGGCTGGCTGCAGGAGCATCTGCTGCTGCCACTGCTGTACGGCCTTGGCATGATGCAATGGGAGGACGTCTCCTACGGGTGGGCGTTGTTTGCCGTGTACGGTGCGGTGCAGGTGGCGATCACCTTCGCAGTCTGCATGCCGCTGGAGCGCTGGCGGCCGGTCGAGCGCTGGCCGGATGCGCGCGCCGTGACGGTGGACGTGCTGTATACGGTGATTTCGCGCGTGGGCGTGCTGCCGCTATTCACCTTCGTGCTGTTCTATCGTGCACAGGTGGTGCTGAACGGGTTCCTTGCTGACCACGGGTTCGTGCCGCCGACATTGGAGCGGCTGCTGCCATTCCTGCTCGGGCAGCCAATACTGACCTTCGTCATCTACGCCGTCATTCTGGATTGTGCCGACTACTGGCGGCATCGGCTATCGCACAGGTTCCGCTGGTGGTGGGCATTGCACTCGCTGCACCATGCACAACGACAGATGACGTTCTGGTCGGACGACCGCAATCACCTGCTGGATGACCTGATTGCGGCGCTTTGGTTTGGCATCATTGCGCTGGCAATCGGCGTGCCGCCGCTGCAATTCCCGGTGCTGGTGCTGGTGCTGCGGTTCCTCGAAAGCCTGTCGCACGCCAACGCGCGTGTCTCGTTCGGTGCAGTCGGCGAGCGGCTGCTGATCTCGCCACGTTTTCACCGGGCCCATCACGGGTTGCTGGCAGCGGGCCAGCGAAGCTGCAACTACGGTGCGGTGCTGCCCTGGTGGGACATGGCGTTTGGCACTGCCGATTTCAGTCGCGACTATGTGGCGACCGGAGATCCGACCGGCGAGGAAGCGCTTGCCAGCGGGTCATATTTCGCCCAGCAGTGGGCGGGGCTGCGGCGATTCGCCACGACGTTTGCGAGGGTCGGTCGTTCACCTGTCTCCTGACACTCCAGGTTTACTTGCCGCTGATTGAGGGCGTGCGCGACTATCCGCGATAGCAGCACCGCAACAGCGGGAAACGACAAGATGCCCGGAAAGCTGGCTCGGATGGGCCACCTCGATAGTTTGCGTGCCAGGATTGGTGGTTTGCTCACGACAGGTGCGGGTCGTCGCGGGATAAAGAAGCCGGCGGCGCTAAGCTACGGCCTGGAGGAGCGGCCGCCGGCCGTTGTCACTTGGGTGAGTGCTGCCCAGCACGTCGGCGTATGCGCGATTTTCATGGTCTATCCGCTGATCATCGCACGCCAGGCAATGCTGCCTGCCGATGAGTTGGGCAATGTCCTGCAGTTGGGATTCCTGGTGCTCGCCATCGCGGCACTGTTGCAGGCCCTGCCGCGAGGACCGATCGGCAGTCGCATGTTGGCGCCGGCAATTTTCACCGGCGTCTATCTCGCGCCCTCTTTGCAGGCGGTAAAGATCGGTGGCCTGCCTCTGGTCTGGGGCATGACCATTTTCGCGGGACTGGTCGAGATCATTCTGTCCCGAGCATGGTCGCGCCTGCGTCCTTTCATCCCACCTGAATCGGCTGGTCTGGTCATATTTCTGGTCGGAAACATCATCGCTCTGGCCGCGCTGCGGACACTGCTGCAAGACAGCCCGTCCGGTGCACTTGCCGGATCCGACGAAATTGTCGCTGGGTGTGCGCTTGCTGTCATGACCGGGCTCAATATCTGGAACAAGGGACGGCTGCGGCTGTTCTGCATTCTGATCGGAATGGTCGTCGGATATATTGTCTCTGGCTTTGTTGGGCTGCTGACCTTGGATGATCTCGGTAGCCTGCTGGATCGACCGCTACTCGTTGTGCCCCACCTGTCTGGTGTCACCTGGGAATTCAACTGGTCACTGGTGGTACCTTTCGCGATCACCGGGCTGGCCGCGGCGATGAACTCGACGGCGGTCCTTACGACGTATCAACGCCTGACCGACGCCGAATGGGTGCGACCCGACATGACCTCGATCGGTCGTGGCATCCTGGGCGATGGCATCGCTGCGATCGTGGCTGGCCTGTTTGGGACGTATGGGCTCACGGTCTCCAGCGCGAATGTTGGCCTGGTCGCCGCGACTGGTGTCGCGACGCGCATAATTGGCTTCGCCGTGGCCCTGATACTCGCCATCGTTGCGTTGCAGCCGACGTTGATCGGCGTGCTCGCGATCATGCCGCGGCCGGTGATGGCGGCGGCGATGATCTTCACCGCTGTGTTCATCATGATCAGCGGCATTCAGATCATTTCCAGCCGCGTTCTTGACGGTCGCCGTACGCTGGTCGTGGGCATGGGGATCCTGTCATTCTATGCGATCACGGTGAATCCGGCGGCATTCGCCAACGCGCCTGACTGGGCGCAGCCGCTGATGACCTCGCCGCTGGTTCTGGCGACCCTGGTTGCGCTGCTGCTCAACCTCGTGTTCCGCATCGGCATTCGCCGGAAGGTGGAGATCACCGTCAATCCGACCAGTCCGGATCCTCAGGAGATCACCAACTTCATCGAGCGCAATGCCGGCATCTGGGGCGCACGGCGTGACGTGATCAACCGGATCGAGTTCGCGGTGCAGCAGACCATCGATTCAATCCTCGGTCTGTGCGATCCGGACGGTGTGATCAGGTTGGAAATCGGCTTCGATGAGTTCGTTATCGACGTGATGATCAGCTACAAAGGCAAGGCCCTTGAGTTCCCGGAGCGGCAGCCGAGCCATGAGGCTATCATCGAATTGGAGGAGGGCCACAGGCAGCTCGCCGGTTTTCTGATCAGGAGTTATGCGGATCGGATACGTGCCAGCGAACGCGACGACCAGACCCTTGTGCGCCTGCATTTCGACCACTGATAGAAGTTCACGTCAGTCTAGTGTCACTGCAATCCCGGTGGCACCGGCAAGCAGCCGCCTCAGATGAAAGGTCACCAGCCCATCGTTGCTGTCGCGCCCGAGCAGTGCGGCGAAGGCGGAGAGCGCAGCAGCATCGCAAGCCTCGGCTTTGGCATAGGCTGCGCAATATTCGGATGTCAGCGGATCGGCATGTCGCTCCTGTGTAAGCGGCTCGTGTGCGATCAATGCTTCACGACGGCCGCGAAGGGTCACGTAACCCACGGGGCGCCCGCGGAATCCGGTTATCCGCTGCACCACGCTGTCGCTGACGCAAATGCGCGTGCCAAGCTGCTTGTTTGCCTGCTCCAGGCGCGCGGCGATGCTGAGAGTGTCACCATAGGCCGTGTAGTCGAAAAACCGACCACCGCCGAAATTGCCGACCAGCGCTGGCCCTGAGTTTATGCCGATTTGCGTCATGCCGATGTTCACCCCTTTGTCCCGCCACCGGGCGCGGAACGCCTCGGCAAAACGGTTCAACGCGAGTGCGCAGGCAACTGCGCGGGCGGCGTGATCCTGCTGGTCGGTCGGTGCGCCGAACATGGTGATGAGTGCATCGCCGATGATGTTCGTCAACGTGCCGCCGTGATCGAACACGATATCCGTCATGCCGACGAGATACTCATTCACCAAAGGCCCGATGGTGTCGGCTGGCAATCCTTCAACCAATGAGGTGAAGCTGGCGATATCGGTGAACATGGACGTAATGTCACGCCATTGCGCATCCAGGTTGATGTGCCCCGCATCATCGGCCAGAAGGTTCACCAGGCTCGGCGAAAAATACCGTGAAAGCTGCGCCCGAGCGCGTTCCGCCTCCTGCTGTCGTCGCTGATAGCCGCGGGTAATCTCCAGATTGCGCAGCGTCTTCGCGATCGTGGTTTCCAGGTCGGCGAAATCGATCGGCTTGGTGACGAAGTCGAAAGCGCCGCGGTTCATCGCAGTGCGAATGTTGGCCATGTCGCCATAGGCCGAGACGATCACCGTGGCCGGGTGGCCTTCGCGTTCTTGCAGCCGGCCAAGCAGGGTAAGCCCATCCATCCGCGGCATGTTGATGTCGCACAGCAGCATGTCGATGTCGGGATCGGCATCCAGTTTAGCGAGCGCATTCACGCCGTCATCGGCGAAGGTGAAATTGAACTCGTCGTCACGAATCTGCCGCCGGAAACGCTGAAGGATCAGCAGTTCCAGATCAGGTTCGTCGTCAACGACGAGAATGCGGGCTGTCATCCGCTGGCCGTGGCATCGGCGACGACACGCGAAACGTCCTGCTTCAGTTGCGGGAAGTCCACCGGCTTGGTGAGGAATTTGCTGGCGCCCCGTTCCATTGCCGCCTTGACTCTTTCCGGATCGCCATAAGCCGAGATCATGAATACCGGAAGGTCAGGGCGGCGCGCCTTGACCTTTGGAACCAGGTCAAGCCCGTTCATCCCCGGCATGTTGATGTCAGACACTAACAGGATGATCTGCTCGCCAATGCATCCATCCAACTTATCCAGCGCCGCCTCACCAGACAGCGCGAAGTCCAGCACGTAAAGACCCTGGCGGACCTCGCGTCGGAACTGCTGTCGAAACAGCGCTTCCACATCGGGCTCGTCGTCCACCACCAGCACCCGGACGGTCATGTGCGGGCTCCTTCATTCGCCATCAACCGGCGGGGCAGAATAATGCGAAACTCGGTGAATTCGTTTGGACGGCTGTCCACGATGAGTTGCCCCCCATGTTGTTTGACCACGATATCGTAGCTTAGCGACAAGCCGAGCCCGGTGCCTTCGCCAGCTGGCTTGGTGGTAAAGAACGGTTCGAAGATCTTGTCGCGCACGTCCTCGGGGATACCTGTGCCGTTATCGCGCACCCGAATATCCACCTGATGGCCAAGGTCATGTGTGATCAGCGTCACAATCGGCCCGAACGCGCCACCGCCATTCATCGTGGCGCGCTGCCGTGCGGCATAAAATCCGTTTGCGATAAGGTTCAGCATTACGCGAGTGATGTCCTGCGGAAACATCTCGACCATGCCGGCGGCCGGGTCCAGGTGGCGTTCGATGGTAATGTTGAAACCTGGTGTCTCTGCCCGCGCGCCATGATACGCAAGGTTCAGCGCCTCTTCGACCACAGTGTTCAGATCGATCAAACGATGTTCGCTGGGGCCCGAGCGCGAATGCAGCAGCATATTCTTCACGATGCTGTCCGCACGTCTGCCGTGCTCGGCGATCCGCGCCAGGTTGCTCTTGAGCAAGGCGGCAATTTCGTCAGTTTCGGCGACCAGATTGCTGGCCACCGCATCGTGCAGCTCGTCCAGCAGGTCGACCGAGAGTTCGGCAAAGTTGTTGACGAAGTTCAGCGGGTTCTTGATCTCGTGCGCAATTCCGGCGGTGAGCTGGCCGAGCGAGGCCATCTTTTCTGACTGCACCAACCGGTCCTGCGCCCGGCGCAGGTCTGCCAGAGCGGCCTCTGCAGCGGCCCGCTCGCGTTCTGCGTCGCGGAACAGACGCGCATTCTCGATCGCCAACACGCATTGCGCGGCAAAGGTCTGCAGCAGTGTGGCGGTCGAGTCGCCGAACCCGCCCGACGTGTAGCGACGGATCACCAGGCCGCCAATGACTTTGTCTTCCCGTAGCAACGGAACCGCAAGCAGCGCGCGAACACCGCGTGCGATGAGTTCGTGCTTCGACCCGTCGTCCGGCTCCTCGGTCAGATCCGGGATGTGCAATGGTGCCCGGCTGCGCCGCGCTGCGACCGAGCGGGGTCTCGCCGATGCGAATACGCCGGTCGCGCAATTGCCCGAGCCAGTCAGTGCTCATGCCGTAGCCGGATTTCGGCACGAAAATGCCCTGCGCTTCGTCGAACTCATAAATTGTGCCTTCGTCGGCACTTCGAGAGCTGCACGGCGCGGCTGATGATCGTGGCGAGCACGGTGTCGAGGTCGAGCGAGGAGTTGACCGCACGCAGGACTTCCTCAAGCGCCTGAAGTTCGTTAACCGAGCGGATGAGTTCAGCGCGTGCGCGCGCGCAACGCACGGAAGTTCGCTACGCTGGTCATGGCGATGACAGCCTGCTCCGCGAAGGTCTGCACGAGCGAGACCTGGCTGTCGGTGAAGCCCACCTGGTTCCAGGGAATTGACGTTAAATGCCCCGACTGCGACCCCGTCGCGCAGTAGTGGGATTGCGAGATTTGACCTGATTCCGAGGGCTTGGACTATTGGCAGCAATTCCTGGTCGGCCTGCATGTCGAGGATATGGATCGTTTGCTTGTCGAGGATCGCTCTGCACGCGATTGAGCCGCGGGTTGGCCTCATCGGGAATGCACGTGTAAAGTCCTCAACGCCGCGCTATGTCTGTAGCGCCGTACATCGATGCTATATGCACCAGTTCACCGTCGTACTCGAAAATCCCCGCCGCCTTGCTATTACATAGTTCCTGCGCACGATGGGTAATCAGATCGAACACCGGCTGCGTATCGTCTGGTGAGCTCGACATCGCCTTGAGCACGTCGATCGTCGCTGACTGGTGTTCGATGCGTTCGCCGTATTCGCTGTTGCGTTTGGCGAGTTCTGCGGTCCGGGCGCGCAACTCATCGAGTAGCCGCGCGTTCTCCATCGCGATCACTGCCTGGGCGGCGAAGTTCCGGAGTACCGCTATCTGTTTGTCGGAGAATAAGGCCTCTTCTTCCCGATAAGCGGTGATGTAGCCGAGCAATCTGCCATCCTGCCTGAGAGGTAAGAACAAGACCGAGCGTACTCCCTCAAGGTCGACAACCGCTCGTCCGATCGGGCCGAATGCTACTTCCCGACCCACCAGATGGACCAGGTCAGCACCATTCAATAACTGCTCACGTGGCGATATCTCATCGGCAGCGAAGTCCGGCCTTGACCTGCCGGTTACTGTTGCTTCGCAGGATTTGCGTGTACGCGTCGGACAGGCCGCGAGTGGCGGCGACCGGAAAATGCTCGCCGTCAAAGGTAAGAAATGCTCCCTTGGCTGCACCGCACAGGCTGTGTGCCTTTTCGAGGATCGCGTCGAATACCGGCGTAAGGTCGCCCGGCGAGGCGTTGATCACCTGAAGCACCTCGGCCGTTGCCGTCTGCTGTTCCAGCGCTTCGCGCGTCTCGTTGATGAGCCGAGCATTTTCCATCGCGATAACGGCCTGGGCGGCAAAGCTTTCCAGCAGGGTGATCTGCTTGTCAGAGAACGCACGAACCTCCTGACGGTAGATGCTATGATGCCGAGAGAGTCACCATCCTTGAGTAGCGGCACGTTGAGGATCGTGCGAGCGCCGCCAAGATCCGCGGCCGCGCGTTGATAGCGTCGCCATTTCGGTAGAAGTCCTCGTTCAATTATATCGAGGATGTGAACAGGACGCATTGTTTCCAGAAGCGGCGCAGCTCTGCTGCCAGGCTGCGAAGTCGGTGGGTGTCTCTTTCTATGAATTCTGCAAAAGCCGACGGGCACGCCGCGTGTGGCGACAATATGGGCGCGCTCACCGTCGATAGTGTGTAGAGCGTCCGAATGAGGCCCCACACAGCCGCATCGCCTTTTCCAGCATCGCGTCGAATACCGGCGCGAGGTTGCCCGGCGAGGCGTTGATGACCTGAAGTATTTCAGCCGTTGCTGTCTGCTGCTCCAGCGCCTCGCGCAACTCGCCGAGCAGCCGTGCATTCTCGATGGCGATCACCGCCTGGTCGGCAAAGGTGCTGACCAGCTCGATCTGCCTCTCGTTGAAGGGCTCGATCTTTTGGCGACCGATGCCGATCACCCCAACGGTCTGTCCGTCGCGCAACAGCGGGACGCCCAGCAGAGGTGTGAACGGCCCCAACTCGCGCGTCTTCCTTGGCCTCGTAGAGCGGGTCGGTCCAGGCGTCGTTGATCTGCACGGCGCGGCCTTCTAGTGCCACGCGGCCGACCAGCGTGCCGGTGCCTGGCTCGATTCTCACTTCACGCTCGATCTTTTCGTAGTCCGGCAGCTGCGAAAAACCACCGGCCCAGCGGTATTCGCCGTCCTGACGCAAATAGATGCCGGCCTGATGGGCGTGGCAGAGCCGTACTGCAGTCGCCGCGACTGTCCCGAAGACAGGTTCAAGGTCGAAAGTGGAACTGCTGATGACTCGCAACACGTCGCTGATAGCAGTCTGGTAGTCGAGCGACTCCTGCAGGTCAGTGCTGCGCTGATGCAGCTCGTCGAGGAGCCGCGCATTCTCCATTGCGATGACGGCCTGGTCAGCGAAGGTCCTAACCAGTTCAATCTGCCGGTCGGTGAATGGTTCGACCCGCTGACGAGAAAGTAGGATGACGCCAACCACGTCGTCTTCGCGTAACAAGGGCACGCCTAGAGACGACCGTTGCTTGCCAACGTCGATCGAGTCCTCCGGGTAGTCGGGTTCGGCCGCCACGTCATGGATATGGATGACGCGGCGTTCCCGTGCGGCCCGGCCGGTCACAGTGGCCGCGCGGGCCTGCATCGGGCCGCGAGCGTATCGGTCGGCGATGAACTCAGCCGGAAACCCGCGACTAGCCATCAGTCGGAACAGGGAGCCCTCGCAGCGGATGATCGCCGCCATTTCCGCATCGCAGAGGTTCGCAGCGGTCGTGACCAACGATTCCAGAACCGGCTGCAGGTCGAATGCCGATCGGCTGATGACGCTCAGTACGTCGCTGGTTGCGGTTTGGTATTTCAGCGACTCCTCAAGATCGTTCGTGCGCGTCTGAAGTGCCCGATAGGTTTCGGCGCTGCTGATGGCGATCACCGCCTGTTCGGCAAAGGTCTTCATCAATTCAAGCTGGCTTTCGGAAAACCCTCCGACATCCCAGCTGGAGAGCGAAACAGCGCCGATTGCTGCACCGCCGCGCATGAGCGGAACGACCAAGTTCGAGCTGTGACGTAAATCCCGGACCACTGCCAACAAGCCCGGTTCGTTTTTCATGTCTCGGATGTGGATGATTGCCCGATCCAGTATGGCGCGACAGGATATCGACGCGCGCGTTGGAGCCATAGGAAACAGGCGCTTGTAGGCTTCCAATGCATCTCGTCCCGAGCCTGATGCAGTGCCGCATTCAGAGCGGAGATACACGAACTCTCCGTCGTATTCGAAGAGTACGACGGATGGAGCGTTACACAGATCTCCTGCGCGCCGAGTAATCAGATCGAACACTGGTTGTGCGTCGCCCGGCGATGCCGCCATAGCTTTCAGCACGTCAATGGTAGCGGACTGGTGTTCTATGCGCTCGCCATACTCGTTGTTGCGTTGTGCCAGTGCCGCGGTTTGCGCCTGCAGTTCACGATAGGTTTCGGCGCTGGCGATCGCGATCACCGCCTGCTCGGCGAACGTCCGCAACAGCGTGATCTGATTCCTTGGGAATGGCCCGGTCACCCGGCGGCCGACAGCGATCACCCCGAGAGGCGTACCATTTCGCATCAATGGCACAGCCAGCGCTGAACCTGGCCCAGGTGGCGGTCTGAAGCCATTTCTATCCGCTGTGCCAGTGTCTTCTATTACTTCAACGCGACCGCTCAGGATTGCGCGGCCCATGGCAAAATCGGAACTGGGCGGTCGTGGGAACTGGCTGGCAAAGACCGCGGTGTAGGCGTCGTCGAAACCGGACTGAGTGACGAGGTGCACCATTGCTCCGTCGACCATGCCGACCATGGCAATCGGCGCTTCACACAGTTTCGCAGCCTGCTGCGCGATCAGATCAAATACCGGCTCGGTCTGGCCCGGCGAGGCGGCCATGGCCTGCAGCACTTCGAGCCCCGCCACCTGCGCCGAACGGAGTTCCTCGTTCTCAGCCTTGATAAGCTCTACGTCGGCGACTGCTACCTGCTCGGAACCTCCTCGCAGCTCTGCCAGGGCGGCATCTCGCTCCTGCCGTAATGTCTCGTTGGCGCGGCGAAGTTCCGCCAATTGCTGCTCAATCGTCGCGCTCATCGCGGCTTCCCCCGTGCCCGAGCTTAGGGCGATGCGCAGTCCAGGTTTCCGTGGTATCTGCGCCGTTGCTGGCAGGATACCACTGCTTCCCGGCCCGAGGGAATCGTTCTGGTTGCGCCGCGACGGCCAGACCAAACACGCCTAGTCGGTGCATGTTGGGACGAATTCTGAGACTGCCGAGACGCGGAACGGTCGCCTCAGGTGCCCGGGCGCGGACTGCACAGCCAGAGCGCGGCGGGAATCAGCAGGAATGCCCCGCCAGAGGCGAACCACACACCATCGAGGCCCCAGGCGCCGAACACAATGGCGCCGGTCACGCCGCCAACACTGAAGCCGCCCCACAGCAGCAGATAGGGGAGCCAGCCAAGCAAGTCCTGTCCCTGCAAAGCCGCGGCCAGACCTCGCCCCAGCTTCACCAAGGTACCGGTCACGTAGGTGAGGCTGAGGGTCACGTCGCCGTCGCGCTCAAGCGCGCAGTTCTCCATGCCCATTGCCATGGCCATCAGTACGGTCACGGCCGAAGGCAATCCCAGCCAGTAGAGGCTGCCGGCAGCAGCGAGCAGGATGCCGACCGCCGCAAGATCGAGCGCCACATTACGGGCTGCGATAAGCTGCCCGAGCACGACGCCGAACACGAACGCACCGATCAAGCCCGCAGTCGTTGCCGCCGCGTGCCACTCGGCGCGGCCGATTTCCGTGGAAAGCCGGGTGGAGTTCCCGCTCATGAACGAGACGTAGAGCCCTCGCATGAACAGGAAGCCCAGCGCATCGACATAGCCGGCCAGCGCCGCCAGGCACATGGCAAGTGCCAGCGGTCGCGATTGATAGTCTGTCTTAGGCCATTTGTCGCTCCGGCGCATGTTCCAGCCTGACGTCATGGGAGAAACCGAGAATGATTCCGGCAGCACCCAGTACCAGCGCGCCCAGCAGCAGTAGTCCATACATGTAACTGCCAGTCGCATCCTCTACCAAGCCCATCATCCACGGCGACAAGAATGCCCCCAAGGCAGCAAAAGAGTTGATGTAGGCGATACCGACCGCTGCTGACGCACCAGTCAGGAACGAGGGCGCAAGACTCCAAAACACCGGGTTACAAGCATTCAGCCCGACTGCAGAAATAGTGAACGCAACCATCTTAAGTACCGGATCATCCAGCACCGCCGCCGCTGCCACACCTGCGGCGGCCAGCGCCATGGCGGCCAACAGGTGCCCCTTACGCTCCATCTTTCGATCGGAACGCCGACCCCACCAGATCATCGCAGCAGCGCCTGCCGCCGGAGGGATGATCGACACCCACCCCGTCTGCATATTGGTCAGCCCAAAACTCTTGACGATGGTCGGCAAAAAGAAGCCAACGCCGAACAGCAATGATGCGAGCGTGAAGCAGACCAGTCCCAAGGCAACAACCCGCGGGTTGAAAAATGTCTGAACCACGCTGAGCTGGAGTTGCTGTCGCTTGCTCGCATGTTCAGTTTCGATTCTGTCCGATAGCCAGCGACGTTCATCCGCGTCCAGCCACTTTGCTTCCGCCGGCCGTTCAGTGAGATAGAACCACGTGACGATGCCGAGTACAATTGGGGGAAGTCCCTCGAGCAGGAACAGCCACTGCCAGCCGCGCAGTCCGAGGATTCCATCCAGATATAGCAGTGCGGTCGATATCGGCGAGCCGATCGCGGACGCGAGAGGGATGCAGGCCATGAACAGGCCGGTGACCCGGGCTCGATATGTACCAGGGAACCAATAGGTCATATAATATATGATCCCGGGGAAGAAGCCCGCCTCCGCGCCACCGAGCAGCGCGCGCAGAACATAGAAGCTTGTTTCCCCCGAAACAAATACCATGGCGCTGGCCAACAGGCCCCAGGTGACCATGATGCGCGCAATCCAGGGTCTCGGCCCGACCTGCGACAGGATAAGGTTCGATGGAGTCTCGCCGAGCATGTAGGTGACAAACAGGATGCCGGCGCCGAAGCCGAAGACCGACGCTGTGAAGTGCAGGTCCGCATTCATCTGCAATGCGGCGAAGCCGACATTGACGCGGTCCAAAAAGCAAAAAAAGTAGCATAGCATCAGGAAAGGTACCAGACGCCATGCGACTTTGCTCATCGTACGCTGTTCCAGCGCATCCATGTGCGGGTTCCTCCCTAAGGTGAGAATTCAGCAATGAGCTTATCTTGCCATTAACGCTGTCCAGTTCGAG
Source organism: uncultured Alphaproteobacteria bacterium (assembly GCA_963850535.1). Classification (GTDB taxonomy): domain Bacteria; phylum Pseudomonadota; class Alphaproteobacteria; order Acetobacterales; family Acetobacteraceae; genus JAMXLO01. The sequence goes on from CAWKMC010000018.1 coordinate 39,179, forward strand.
CCCAGTATGTTCGAGCCCAGTATGAAAGAGAGCCTGTTATTTAGCCGCTTTCCTGACTACTAACTATTGAGGCTTGACAAACTAAGTTACGCCACCCACATGATTGCGGAAGGATTTCCGCAACGTGGGATGTTTGATGTCAAAGCGCCTGGATCGGTCGGAGTTAGAAGCGCGGCGCATTGAAGCGGGCAAGCTATTGCAGCGCGGGGTGCGACCGGCGGAAGTGGCACGTCGGCTAAGTGTGAGCCGAACTTCGGTGGGGCGATGGCAGCATACGTTGATGTCTGGCGGGCGGCGCAGCCTGCGTGGTGCGCCACGCACGGGTCGGCCGCCGCTGTTGGACGCGAATGATCAGAAACGCCTTATTGCGGCGCTGAAGGCAGGCGCGCTGGTGCAAGGGTACAGCAGCGATCTGTGGACCTTGGGACGGGTTGGCAAGCTGATCGAGACACTCACTGGTCAGCGATATTGCGAATTTGGCGTATGGCGGCGGCTCAAGCGGTTGGGCTTTTCCAGCCAGCGGCCAAGCAAACGTGCCATCCAGCGCGATGAGACGGCTGTTCGGCAATGGAAGTCCAAGCGCTGGCCGGCGCTCAAAAAAAGGCCGCCAGAGAGGGTCGGATCATCATCTTCATAGACGAGTTAGGCATCTCGGAACGACCGCATCGGGTGAGCACTTGGGCGCCGAAGGGTCAAACGCCGGTGCTGCAATACAGCTTCACCTGGAAACAGTTATCAGCGGTCGCTGGGATCAGCTTCTGGAACATCTACTTCAAGCTGGTGCAGGGGGCGGTGCGGGCGCCCGAGATCGTCGTCTTCCTCAGAGCGCTGCGGCGCCATCTGGGCGACAGAAAGCTGCTGATCGTCTGGGATCGGCTCCAGGCACATCGCAGTCGGTTGGTGCGCGAGTATGTCGAGAGCCAGGAGGGTGCCATCCACCTGGAGTTCCTGCCACCCTATGCTCCCGAGTTGAATCCAGTCGAATACCTCTGGGCGCATTGGAAGCATCACGAATTGGCCAACTTCTGTCCCAAGGACTTCGCCGAGCTGACTGTCCATGCACGCGCCAAGCTCCGGCGAACCCAACGCCGCAAGACGCTCATCGCCGCATTCTGGAAGCAAGCTGAATTGCCGATATAGCGTAACTCTGTTCGTCAAGGCTCAATAAGTGTCTAACTGGGGGTAGACTAAGCGGTTCTCTTCCTCCTCCGCGGCGTTGGCGCTGCACTTGCCACTGTCATCGAGGCTTGAGCATTCCGACTCATATCCGACGCGATGATGCTGCGCACAGATGGGGACATCCGGTAGTACTGGTGTGAGGTCAAGAAATTAAAATCGTAATCGTGATAACTGCTGCAATCGACCATGGTGTATACGTTGGGTGGGAACGCCGTCGTATCGGCCATGTTGTGAGGGCCGTCCTGCCCCAGGCGCTTGGCGAAGTTGACGACCATGCTCAGCTTCAGGACATCGTCGACCTGGCTATAATAGATTGAGATACGTTCGCTCAGATCTGGGAGCCGACTGAAACCTCCCGGAGGTGGCAGATCGAACGAGTTGTAACGGCAATCAGCGGCAGCCAGCAGCGTCACGTTGAACATCTTATCGGCTGAATTGCCATGCAGGAACCAGTTTTCCACTGCCGATTCCAGCGCGAGGTTCCCCATGCTATGCGCCAGCAAAGTGGAGCGGCGCCCATTCGCGCGAAGGGTCGGGCCCAAAACCGCAAGAAATGACATCAAATGTATGCCCGAGTTCCTGGCCATCGTCTGATCGGATCGGTAGTCGCTCTGAAGTATCGGCGGTGTGATCAGCTTTCCAAGCGACGGCCAGCTGAAGGCAATGACAGTGGTATCTGTGGCGGCTTGGCCGGAAGCAGCCAGCCATTCCCTGTTGAACGCGGCACGAGTGATGGCATCCGAGAACGTGTTGTCGAAGCCGTGTATGAAGACCAGCATGTCCCGACCTGACGACGAGAGATCGGCGAGCGCCTGCGGCGGGAACGAGCCTTTGTTCGTATTCGCAATCTGCGACACGACACCCTGAGCATTTGTAGCGATGTCGATCCCGTCGACAAACGCTGTTCCATAAGTCATTTGGTCGGGATTCAATGGAGGCACCAATGTCGGCAGATAGCCGTTGATTGGGTCCGCAGGATTGGTCACCTGTCGATTCGTCGCAAAGTACACGGTCGTTGGCATTGCATTTCCTCCCCCGGATTGTCCGTATCACCGCCGGGCATCTCGGTCGAGGTCGGGAGGGCGCCAGGTTGGTGTCTGTGCAAGACACCGGAACGACTGATGAAATTGCATTAATTATCGCCGGGCGCTCTTGGACGAGACACGGATAGTGCCAAGTTACAGCCGCAACTTCCTGAGGATTACATGGCCAACCGCGACGAATTGCTCGTCCTCGCGGCACAAATCGTCTCGGCGCATGTCGCCAACAATACCGTTGTGCCGGGCGACGTGCCTAAGCTGATCGATGCAGTCTACCACGCCCTGAGCAAAGTCGGGCGTGCACCCGATACTGCGCCACCGGCTGACCCGGCTGTATCGGTGAAGAGATCGGTCACGGCCGATCACCTGGTCTGCCTCGAATGCGGCAAGCATTTTTCAATGCTCAAACGGCACCTCGGGACCGACCATCAGCTCACACCGGGACAGTATCGACAGAAATGGGGGCTCCCGGCGAACTATCCCCTCGTCGCGCCGAACTATGCCAGGGTGCGGTCAAGCTTGGCCAAGAAGCTCGGTCTGGGAAGGGCCAAAGGGCGGTCGCGACTTGGGCGGTGAGCGTGCCTGAGGCTTGTCCTGACGCGGATGGCCTATCAAGCGTTGGGGTTGTAAGTCGTAATCTTGGACCCTTGAAGCGATAGGCCGGCCATCAGTCCCTTTTGCCCGAAAGGTATGGCGATCACCTTATGCGACAGCGTTGTGCTGTCAATGTTGGCGCCGGCGCCCTTATCGATCACGGCGACATTAGGATCGGCACCGATCGCCCAGCCATCGCTGTTGTCGAGAAACTGCAGGGCCTGCGGATCCATAAAGAAAAGGGCGTAGCTAAACCATTGCACACCAGCCTGCAGGCCGAATGATGCAGCAGCGATCGTGTAGTAGCCGTGGGTTCGCCCGTGTTCCGTCAGTACGCCCTTACCACCCTGGCCACCGAAGATGAACCCGGCCTTCACGATCTTCGGGAATACCAGAATTCCCGCAGCCTTTTGACCAAGGGTGACTGCGCGATGGTCAGTGGCATCCAGCCGGCGAAGTGCTGCGGCTGCATCACGACTGATCTGAGAAGCATCTGATGCTGCGACCGCTTCGCTAATGCCAAACAACAACGCGGGCGTTGCAATGGCAGTCGTTCGAATGACATTGCGTCGAGTAAACAGCATACCGATTGTCCTTTGGTAATCTCGTGCGCCGGAATAGTCCAATCAGTTGTGCGGAGCAACCGGTTTGCTACGAGCAACCCCACTGAGACGCCGCCGACATATATTAGGCGCTTATTGTGGGGGCAAAGTGCCGCTGTGACGACGACACGCCGCCAGATCATTGGTCGATGACCGAAGGGGGTGGCGAGGCGAATGGCGGCACGGAGGTTTCGGCGTATACTGCGCCGCCGCAGGAGGAGGGCCGAACGACAATGGGCGCAGCGACGCGACAGATGCATCTCGGCGTCTTCGTGCTTGGCACGGGCAACCACATGGCTGGGTGGCGCATGCCGGGGGCGTTCACCACTCACATGGAATTGCCGGCAATGCAGCAGATCGCGCGTATCGCCGAGCGCGGAAAGTTCGATCTGGTGTTCATTTCCGATTCGATGGCGATGGACCCGACCGACCATCCTTCGTTCATGTGCCGCTTCGAGCCGACCACGTTGATCACCGCACTCGCCGCCTGCACCACGCATGTTGGCCTCGGCGCCACGGTTTCGACCAGTTTCTCCGAGCCGTTCAACGTCGCCCGCATGTTCGGCTCGATCGACCACATCAGCGGTGGGCGGGCCGCGTGGAACGTGGTCACCAGCTCGAACCCGAAGGCGGCGCTGAACTTCAATTTGGACGAACACATCGAACATGAGGCGCGCTATGAGCGCGCCAATGAGTTCGTCGATGTCGTGCGCGGTCTGTGGGATTGTTGGGACGACGCTGCCATCATCGCTGATAAGTCGAGCGGCCGTTACATTGAGGCGGCGAAGGTGCGTCCACTCAACCACCAGGGGCGGTTCTTCAAGGTGCGCGGTCCGCTCAACATGGCGCGGTGCCCGCAAGGGCATCCGGTGATCATTCAGGCTGGCGGCTCACCCTCGGGGCTGGAACTCGCCGCGCGCACTGCGGACGTGGTGTTCTCGGTGGTGCAGGAGCTGGCACCGGCCAAGGCCGCGTATGCCAATTTGAAATCGCGGATGGCCAAGTATGGGCGCGATCCGGATGCGCTGGCGATTTTGCCGGGCGCGATGCTGATCATCGGCGACAGCGACGCGCTGGCGCGTGAGACGCTGGCGAAGCTGCAGAGCTGGATCACGCCGACCAATGCCGCAACGCTGGTGGCAAGCCGCATCGGCTACGATGTGTCCGGTCATCCGTTGGATGGGCCGGTGCCGCCACCGCCGGGGGCGCTGAACAGCCAGACGTTCCCCAGCGTGCTGTACGAGATGGCGAAGCGCGAGAAGATGACGCTGCGCGATCTGTACAACCTGACGGCGGCGGCGCGCGGACATTGGGTGGTCTGCGGCACGCCGCAGCGTATCGCCGATACGCTGGAGGAGTGGTTCGTCGAGCGCGCCGCGGACGGCTACAACATCCTGCCGGCCTGGTTCCCGGGTGCATTCGATGACTTTGTCGATCGCGTGGTGCCGGAGTTGCAGCGGCGCGGGCTTTTCCGGCGGGAGTATGAGGGCACGACGCTGCGCGACCATCTGGGACTGGCGCGAGTCCTTGCTCCGCCGCGGCGGGAAGCTGAGGGAGCAGCGTAGGGAGTAAACAGTGGTGCGAACGCAACAGCGCCGTTAGCCTGCCGTCCGCTGCACAAGACGAGGCAGGAGCGGTGCAAACGCAGGAGGCCGACCGCTCAGTCCACGTGGCGGACCGGTTCGGTTTCGCCGGGTTGGTGCTCGACCTTGGTGCGCACAGCCTGACGGATGCAGCCGGCGCCGAAGTCGCCCTGACGCCTGCCGAGTTCAATCTGCTCGCGGCACTTGTCAGCAGTGCGGGATGGGCGCTGTCACGCGATCACCTGATGCAGGCAATGGTTGGTCGCAAGTCGGAGGCGTTTGATCGCAGTGTCGATGTCCTTGTCGGGCGGTTGCGCAGGAAGATCGAGCAGGACCCCAAAAACCCAAAGCTGATCATGACGGTGCCCGGTGTCGGCTTAAGATTTGCGATTTAACCGCAGCCGGCGCCTGCCCAGAATGCGCGCATTGCGGAACTCGATCGTCCGTCGATTGCCGTGCTGCCGTTCGCCAACCTGAGGGACGACCCGGGGCAGGACTACTTTGCCGATGGCATGGTCGAGGAGATCACCACGGCACTGTCGCGTGTCCGCTGGTTCTTCGCCATCGCGCGCAACTCGAGGTTTACCTACAAGAGCCGCGCCGTCGATGTGAAGCAGGTCGGGCGCGAGCTGGGTGTCCGATAGAAGGCAGCGTGCGCCGCGCCGGTGACCGCCTGAGGATCACGGCACAACTTATCGGCACTGACACTGCGTGGCACATCTGGACAGACCGCTTCGAGGGCAAGCTGTCCGACATATTCGAGCTCCAGGATCGCATCACAGAACGTGTCGTGGGTGCGATCGAGCCGAATGTCCAGCGCGCTGAAATCGCGCGAGCTGCAGCGAAACCGACCAACCGTCTCGATGCTTACGACCACTACCTTCGAGCATTGGCACAGTACTACACAATGTGCCGGCCCGGTGCCGACGCTGTGGTAGATCTTTTGCGAGGGGTGATCTGCTTGGACGGAAACTTTGCCTTGGCAAAAGCTACCTTGGCCTTCGTGCCTGTCTTTCGGAACACGTAAAGCTGGAGTGGGCCAGAAGATCCGGCGAACGCGATCGCCTTGGCGCGCGAGGCGCTGGCGAGCAATCAGGATGATCCGACCACATTGAGCTTGGCCGCCGCCGTCTCATCGAAGCGGGCGCCGATCGTCTGGTAGATGGTTTCACTGGCGCCATGGGCGTAGCTGAGCTGCTGGCTGGCCATGTTCTCCCCCGAGATCTGTTCGCTGCCGGAAGGCTTAGCGCAACGTTGCAAATAGCCGATGGCGTGCATGTAAACGCCAGGTAAACGTGGTGGCGGTTGGGTTGGATCGTCCCGCTTTCACAGCGGCGCCGAACCGCTTAATCTGTGCATCCGAGCGAATTACCAGTCAGACAGGTGCCCCAAATGGACGTCCACGCAGTCAGCAAGATGGCTCGGCCGAAGGGAATGCCGTTCCAGTGCAACAAGATCGGCCATGTCGCGCTCTATGTGAAAGACCCGTTCGCTCGGCGAAGTTCTACACCGAGGTGATGGGGTTCAGCGTCTCCGACGCCTACGACAGCAACATGATGCCGGGAGGCACCGTGTTCCTGCGCTGCAGCGCCGACCATCACGGGGTCGCGTTGTTCAAGCTGCCCGAGGGGCAGCCGGCGCACGGCGCGTTCCACCACATGGCGTTCGAGGTTTCGACGCTGGACGAGGTGCTGCGTGCGCGTGAGCATCTGCGCAAGCACGACGTGCCGATCCATTACGAGGGCCGCCGTCGCGCTGGCTGCCAACTCGCGATCGAGTTCACCGATCCGGACGGCCATAACCTGGAGATCTACTGGAACATCGACCAGGTCGGCACCGAGGGCAAAGTGCGTCCGCCGGAAGAGTGGAAGGGGGCGACCAGCCTGGAGGCGGCGATTGCCGATCCGGTGGAGGGTCAGGATACCACGGTGCAGGACAAGTCGCTGCTGCACGGATAGCCCGGCTTGCCCGCAAGCGATCGGATACCTAATGTATGTCCGATCGCGAAGGACTTCCGAATTATGTCCGTCACGCTCCATCGTTGGGGCAACAGCGTGGGCCTGAGCGTCCCCAAGCCGTTGCTCGACCAGTTGGGTCTGGGCGAGGGATCGACAGTCGAACTGAAGGTCGAAAACGGCCGTTTGATTATCGAACCCGAGCGCAAGCGGCGCCTTACCATGGCGGAATTGCTCGAAGGTATAACCCCCGATGATCGGCCTGAACTCGTGGACTGGGGACCCCCGGTTGGGCGCGAAGTATGCTAATGGCCTATCTACCCCAGCGAGGCGGGCCTGGATCAACTTCGATCCACAGGCGGGTCGTGAACAGGCGAAGACTCGCCCCGCATTGGTATTGACAAGCTCCGACTTCAACGCGGCCACTGGACTTCTCATCGTCTGCCCTGTTACTCGGACCGAACGCCTGTGGCGCACGCGTGTGCCGCTTGTCGGGACTGCGACGGCGGGATCCGTCATGATCGAACAGTTGAAGAGCGTCGATTGGTTGGCACATGGCGCGGCGTTCATTGAGCGTGTACCGCAATCGTTGCTCGACGACGTGAGGTCGCGTGTCGCGACTATGCTGGATCTTTGACATCGATCGGACCTTGCTTATGACCACAGAACCCGAGATCACCGCCTGGCTCGCCACGCAACAGGACGCCATGGTGGCGTTGTTGCGCGAGATGGTGGATATCGACAGCGGTAGCTACAACAAGCCCGGGATCGATGCAGTCGGCAGCGTGGTGCAGCGCTTCATGGCGGCGCACGACATTCCTGTGGAGGTCGTCCATCAGCAGAAACATGGCGACTGCCTGCGGGCCTCAGTGCCGTGGGACGGGCCGCAAGGCAATTCCGGCGGCAACGTTGTGCTGATGGGGCATCGCGACACAGTCTTTCCCGATGGCGAGGTGGAGCGGCGGCCGTTCACCATTCGCGACGGCATCGCTTATGGTCCCGGGGTCGCCGACATGAAGGCGGGGCTGGTAATGAACTGCTTCGTGCTCGCGGCCTTCGCGAAGTTCGGAGGCTCACCGGCACCGTTGCTTGGACTGTTCACCGGCGACGAAGAGATCGGCAGCCCCGAAGGCCGCGCCGTGATTGAAGCCGAGGCGCGCAAGGCGCGTGTCGTATTTAACTCGGAACCTGGGCGCGTCTCCGGCAACGTCGTAACCGGCCGCAAGGGCGGCGTGTTCATGGTCTGCCGCATCACCGGCAAGGCAGCGCATTCGGGCGGCAATTTCACCGAGGGCATCAGTGCGATCGAAGAACTGGCGCGCAAGGTGCAGGCCTTGCACGCAATCACCGATCTAGACCGCGGCATCACGTTGAACGTCGGGCTGGTCAGCGGCGGGCAGAGCGTCAACACTGTCGCACCCTGGGCCGAAGGGCAGATCGATCTGCGCTATGTCAGCGCGCCCGATCGCGACGATGCGATGGCACGGATCAGTGCCATCATCGAGCGCAGCTATGTGCCCGGGACCAAGGCGGAACTCACCGTGCGCGGCGAATTTCTGCCACTGGTCCAGACGCAGGCAGCCAAGCGGCTGTTTGAATTATATGTCCAATCCGCGGCGGACACCGGCTTCGCGACCGCGGGCGAGTTCACCGGCGGCTGCGCCGATTCAGGATTCACCGCCGGTGTGGGCGCAGCAACGATCTGTGCTGTCGGTCCGGTGGGCGGCAAAGCGCATAGCCCGGAAGAATTCATGCGCATCGACAGCCTGGTGCCGCGCGCTCAAACCTGCGCGCGGGCAATCTTGCGGCTCGAGCGGGCCGGGCTGTAGCGCCGCTCAGCGCTACCAATAGCCGTCGTGGTGCCATCTACCGCGGTGCCAACCATCGCCATAGGCGACGACTGCCCCGCCGTAATACGGACCACCATAATAACCGCCTCCGTAGCCGCCGCCGTAATAGCCGGACCCAGGATAATAGACGCAGCCGCCGAACAGCCCGGCTAACGCCAGTGTGCCGACGACCAGCAAATTGCGCAGTCGGAACATAGCTGATCACTCCAGTGCTGATGCGGATGGCATGTTGGCGATCGTTCGCGGCGTTTTGGTGGCTAGGCAAAGGTAATGCGGTGTCCAGCGCTGCTGCGGCTGGTTGTCGCGATTTCGCCATGTTGGGCAACGATGGTGACGCGGTTTCCGGCCGGATGCGGCCGAAGGACGCCCTCATGCACAGAGAAACCCCTTCATTCCGCCTGACCGCCGTGCTCGCCGTCTCGGGACTGGCGCTGGCGCAGTCGCTGCCACCGCAGGGGTTGGCCCAAGACGTCCCGGCCCCGCCGTCCCAACTCGGTGCGCCTGACCAGCAGAGCGCCGATCCGCCGGCGCGGGTGGGGCGGCTGGCAAGAATAAGCGGCACCGTATCGTTCCATACGCAGGACCAGGACCAATGGAATCCGGCGGTGACGAACTATCCGGTCACCTCGGGCAATTCATTCTGGACACAGCCCAACGCTCAGGCGGTAATCGAAGTCTCGGCGAGCCGGATCGTGATGGCGCCGGCCACTGAACTGGACATTGCAACACTCAACGACACCACTTTTCGGGGAACCACGCCGCAGGGCGAGGTTTACCTGCGATTGCTGCCGTCGGGACAAGGCGAGAACTATGCGCTGCAGACGCCACGTGGATTAGTTACGCTCAACGTGCCTGGGCGCTATGGCATCGTCGCCGGCGACACAGAGCACCCGACGCTGGTCACCGTGCTCGAGGGTGCGGCGCATGTGGACGGATCTGGCGTCAGCCTGGACGTAGGGCCGGAGCAGACGGCGAGCATCACCGGCACCGATGCGTTCCAGGGCACGATCGGACCGGCACAGCGTGACCCTTTCCTCACGGCCGTTCTCGGCGGTGAGCGACCATCCGGTGCGCCGCCGCCAGTGGCCGCTGCCATGCCAGGTGCCGAGGATCTGGCGCGGTCCGGCAATCGGGCGCAGAGCCCGGAGTACGGACAAGTCTGGTACCCTCAGGCGGCGCCGGGGTGGGCACCGTATCGGGACGGCAGTTGGGCCTATATCGAGCCATGGGGCTGGACCTGGGTCGACAGCGAGCCCTGGGGTTTTGCGCCGTTCCACTACGGCCGTTGGATCAACATCGGTGGCCGTTGGGCTTGGGTTCCTGGCGGAGCGGTCAGTGCGCCTGCGCCGGTTTATGCGCCGGCGCTGGTGACATTTCTGGGTGTCGGCGCGGCGATCGGGGTCGGCGTGGGGATTGGAGCGGCACTGTCCGAGCACCGCCTCGGCTGGTGCCCCTTAGGGCCGCGTGAGGCGTACCATCCATGGTATCGCGCAAGTGACGGGTCCCTGCGGCAAGTCAACTTCAGGAACGTCAACAACATCAGGAACATCGATCGGAACGTAACGATCGAAAACTTCGTCAATCGTGGGGCGGCAACCGTGGTGCCAGCGTCGGTGATGACGACCTCGCGGCCTGTCGCGCCTTCCATACAGCGCGTCGATCCGGCGCAGTTCGCGCAGGTGCGGCCGGTCGACGTCGGCCAACAGCCGCTGCGGCCGGCGCCGAATACGGTTGGCGTCACGCCGGCGGTGGCCAGGCAACTGAACCTGCCGCAGACGGCAACCTATGGAAGGATCGCACCAGGCCCGGCGATCCGTGCTGCACCTGTGGCAACAACGGGTGCGGCGCCGGGAGCGATCGTGGCGCGCCCGGGGCTGCCGCCACTGCACTATCCAAGCCAGACGGCTGTTCCCGCCGCAGCCGGGACGCATCCCTTCGTTGCACCACCCGCTCTGCGCACGCCGCCCGGGCTAGGACAAATCGCCACGCCGGCACCGCAACCCGGCGCCGGGACCGCGGCCTCAGCGGTCATCCCTCACATGCCGCCTATGGCCAATCCAGGAGACCGGACTACGCCGGGCGGCATTGCCCATACAGGGCCCCTGACTACCGTTCCGCCAGTCGTCAATCATGGGCCGCCCCCGGTGGTTAGTCGTCCGCCGGCGCACGAACTCTATCGTGGCGGGATGCCGGCAGGGGTACCCAGTCCGACGCCCCCTACCGTAAAGCCCCCTACCGTAAAGCCCCCTGCCGTAATGCATGTGCCGCCACCTGTAGTCGCACATCCGCCGCCGCCGGAACTTCACACGCCACCACCTGTGGTGCATACCCCGCCGGTAATGGTTCATGCGGCTCCGCCACCCCCACCGCAGGTTCGCGCGCCCCCGCCTGCTACTGCGCACCCGCCGCCTGCAGCACAGAACGCGCAGCATAAGCGGCCGGGCGAACCGTGATGCGTGTCGCGCTGATGCTCTGGATTGTTGTGCTGGCTGGATGCGGCAGTACGCCGCAGTCACTCGGCATCACGGGGCCTGGTGCAGCGCCTGCCGAGGCGCCAGGGGCCGGCGACAGCGTGGTCCCTCCGCCGGGTATACCCAATATGGGCGGCAGCTATCGCTATAATATCGGGCCTACGCAGTCAGAGGATCGGTACTTCAACTACAACTGACGGACGATACCGGGTCTTGCCGCGTTATCTCACGCGAAGCTCTCGGAGGGCACTGAGAGAGGAGCCAGATGATGCCAACCAATCCGGCCGACAGTCCGATCCTCGGCACACTGTACGGCAGCGACGCGATGCGCGCAGTGTTCGACGAGCGCACTTATTTCCAGCGGATGCTCGATGTCGAGGCGGCGCTTGCGCGGGTGCAGGCGAGGCTTGACATCATCCCAGCGCAGGCGGCCGAAGCGATCGGGAAGGTTGCACGGGTTGAGAACCTCAGCACCGAGGAACTGGCGGCCAGCGCGCGCAATGTTGGCTATCCGGTGGTCGGTCTCGTCGCCGGCCTGTCGCGCGCCGCAGGTGAAGCGGGGCATTGGACGCACTGGGGCGCTACGACGCAGGACATCATGGATAGCGCCACCGCGCTGCAGGTGCGCGATGGATTGGCGCTGATCCGTGCCGGGGTCCGGGACATGGTGCGCGCACTAACGGCGCAGGCGAACAAGCATCGCCATACGGTGATGGCCGGCCTGTACTCACCTGCAACAGGCGCTGCCCACGACACTTGGGCTTAAATGCGCGATCTGGGCGCAGCCGCTGATCACGCATGTGCATCGGCTGGATCAGCTGCGTCCACGGGTCGAGGTCGTCAGCTTCGCTGGCGCCGCCGGGACGCTTGCCTCACTCGGGGAACAGGGCATCGCGGTCATGGAGGGGCTGGCGGCGGAACTCGGCCTCGGTGCGCCTGCCGCGCCGTGGCATGTCTGCCGTGACGGGCTGGCCGAGACGGTGGCCTTGCTTGGACTGATCTGCGGCAGTCTCGCGAAGCTCGCGACCGATGTGATTTTGCTGGCGCAGACGGAGGTGGGCGAAGTGGCGGAGCCCTATGTCGCCGGGCGCGGATCGTCATCGACCATGCCGCAGAAGCGCAATCCGATCGCCAGTGAGTACATTTTGGCGGCGGCGCGTACCGTTCATGCGCTGGTGCCGGTGATGCTCGGCGCCATGGCGGCGGACCATGAGCGCGCAACTGGACCATGGCAGTCAGAATTGCTCGCGCTGCCTCAGGCATTTGTGCTGACACATGGCGCAGTTCTGCATGCGGGCGCCATCGCTGAGGGTATGGCGGTGGACGCCGAGAGGATGCGCCGGAACCTGGATCTGACGCATGGGCTGATCGTCTCTGAGGCCGTCATGATGGGTTTGGCGCCGCATATCGGTCGCGGCGAGGCGCACCACGTGGTGAAGCACGCCTGCGATACCGCTCTGGCCGAGACCATTCCCCTTGCCGATGCTCTGGAGCGCGAAGCTGCAGTTTCTGGCCGGCTGGATCGGAGGTCGATCGAAGAACTGACCGATCCGGCGCACTACCTGGGCAGTGCCGATGCTTTCATCGACCGGGTGCTGAGTGCTGCGACGGCATTGCCCTGAGGTTTGCGTGGTTGGCCGAATGGGCGGGTTTGCCGTGCGCAGAAGTTGTCCCTAGTTTGTAATGCAGCGTGTGGCGGGATGCTTCCTCGCCGGTCGGTGATGCCGTGCCGTGAACGGAAGGCCGCTGGTCAGCGTGCGCCTCAGCGGGAAGGCGGCGCGCGAAGCAGGAGGAAGGATGTCGAAGTCGAAAAATGTGTCGCGCCGGTCGGCACTGACGCTGGCCGCGGCGGGTGCGGCGCTGCCGCTGGTGCATATCCGAACGGGGCACGCGGCTGGCAAGGTTTCGGTCGGGTTCTGGGATCACTGGGTACCGGCCGGCAACGACGTGATGCGGCAGCAGTGCGAGGCGTTCGGCAGGGCGCACCAAGTCGTGGTGCAGGCCGATTTCATTACGTCGAACGGGCAGAAGAACCTGCTGACCATCAGCGCCGAGGCGCAGGCAAGGACCGGACATGACATTCAGCAAATTCCGGGCTGGCAGGGACACGCGCAGGCGGACCTGCTGGAACCAATCGATGACGTGATGAAGCGCTTGACCGATAAGTACGGTCCGACTAGCGCCGCCAGTGAATATCTATTCAAGGTCAAGGGACACTGGATCGGGGTACCGACCAGTTCGGGGACGCAGAACAAGGGGCCGTGTGGACGCATCTCGATTCTGAAGGAGGTGGCCGGGATCGACGTATTGAAGATGTATCCGCCATCCGCCGATGCGACGCCGGATGCCGAGAACTGGACTTATGACGCGATGCTGAAGGCTGCTGAGGCTTGTCAGAAGGCCGGCAAGACATTTGCTATTGGATTGGGCACAACCCCCAATTCAGTTGACACCGCCGGGTCGATGTTTGCAGCCTTCGGTGCGGCGGTCGTCAATGCCAACGGCGACGTAACCGTCAGGTCCGACGAAGTGACACAGGTCCTGGAGTATGCGCAAAGGCTGGTGAAGGTCCTGCCGGCCGATGCCGTCAGCTTCGACGATGCGTCGAACAATCGCGCGCTGATCTCGGGGCAGAGTGCACTGATCTGGAACCCACCCTCGGCGTGGGCGGTGGCGAAGCGCGATGCGCCGACCGTGGCCGCCGATTGCTGGACCTTCCCGGCGCCGAAGGGGCCAAAGGGGCGTTACCTGCCGCTGGGCGCGTTCTCCTGGGGGATTTGGAATTTCTCGCCGAACAAGACAGCTGCGAAGGAACTGATCGAGTTCCTCTGCCAGCGTGAACAGGTCGAGGCGCGGGCGAATGTGGTCATGGGCTACGACGTGCCGCCGTTTGCCAGCATGACCGACTTCAAGATCTGGGATCAGGTCGAACCGCCGAAGGGAACAGTGTATCACTATCCGATCCGGCCGTCGCATCATCAGCAGTCATGGATCGCGTGTGCGCCCGCGCCGCCCGAGATCGCTGTACAGATCTCCAATCGCGGCACATTGCCGACCATGCTGGCCAAGCTGCAAAGCGGGCAGTCGATCAAGCAGGTACAGGACTGGGCGCAGGATGAGCTGGAAGGTTTCATCCGCTAAGAGACTGATCGTCGAAAGGTCAGACATGCGGATTGTGGCATACCTTTTGACGATGCCGAACCGTTTGCCGACTTGGCTCTGGTGAGAAAGCGGGCGGTTCACCCCGGGCCAACCAGGGGACGAGTCTGTCGTTGCGTGTGGAACTTTAAGTTGGTCGCGAGTGCGGCAAAGGAGATAGGTTATGGCTACCAGGTACCGGGTCACACGCCGCCAGGCGTTGCGCATTGGGGCAGCGGCGACGGCATTGCCGCTGGTTCATATTCGTACGGCGGGCGCGGCCGGGAAAGTGTCGATCGGCTTCTGGGACCACTGGGTACCGGGCGGCAACGACGTCATGCAGAAGCAAGTCGATGCATGGGCGCAGAAGAACCAGGCTGAGGCGCATGTCGACTTCATCACCAGCACTGGCAATAAGCTGCAATTGACCGGTGTTGCGGAGGCGCAGGCCAAGGCGGGCCACGACGCGCTGGCGTTCTTCAACTGGGATGTGTTTAACGTCGCCGACGCGCTGGAGCCGATGGATGACGTGATGCAACGGCTGGTCGCCAAGAACGGCGCCGTCGATACAACATGCGAGTATCTGGCGAAGACGAAAGGTCACTGGGCGGCGGTGCCGACATCCTCGGGCACGCAGACCAAGCCGCCCTGCGCGCGGATCAGTTGGTTCAAGCAGAATGGGCTTGATCTGCAGGCCATGTATCCTGTGAAGGACGAACACAACGCGCAGCAGGACGCCTGGACCTGGGACGAATTCGCCAAATACGCAGAAGCGGCGGCGAAGGGCGGGATGACGTTCGGCCTAGGCATGGGCGGTGGCGGCAATACGGATGCCACCGACATGCATGGCGCGCTGTTCAAGGCCTATGGTGCCACGCTGATCGACAAGGATGGCAATGTACAGCTGAAGTCGGATGCGGTGCGGCAGGTCCTGGAATACGCGCAGCGGGTGACCAAGTCGTATCCGGCCGACGCGGTGAGTTTCGACGATGCGTCGAACAACCGAGCCCTGATCTCGGGCAAGAGCGCGCTCATCTTCAACCCGCCATCGGCTTGGGCGGTAGCGAAGCGCGACGCGCCGACGGTTGCCGCGGATTGCTGGACATTTCCCGCACCCGCGGGCCCGAAAGGACGCTTCCTGCCGACGCTGAGCTATTTCTGGGGCGTTTACCAGTTCAGCTCGAACAAGTCCGCGGCAAAGGAGCTGATCGAGTACCTGATGCAGCCGGAACAAGTTGAGCAGCGCTGTATCGCCACTTCGGGTTACGATATCCCGCCCTACGCCGGTTTGCTGAATTTCAAGGTGTGGGAAGAGGTCGAGCCGCCGAAGGGGACAGTGTATAACTATCCAATCCGGCCGTGGCACAAGCAGCAGCCAAGTCTGGCTGCGGCGGAGGCTTCGCCGGAAATTGCCGTGCAGATCTACAACCGTGCGATCCACAACCAGATGATGGCGCGGATCAGGCAGGGCCAGACGATCCCACAGGTGATCGCCTGGGCACAGGACGAACTGGAGGGATTTGCGCGCTGAGTGTCGTCGCTCGGCCGTGCCGTGATGGCACGGCCGATACGACTTGAAGGGAGGACGCGAGAACAGCGCGCTGACGCGCTGAAGAAATAGACTGGGCGCCGACAAGGCGTACTCAGCACGACTTGGCGCCACCGAGCGCCGAGGCTCAGTATGGGAGAACGCGTAATGATCAGGTCTGGGAAGGTTTCGCGTCGCAGAGCCCTAAAACTTGGGGCTGCGACGGCCGCACTGCCGCTGGTGCATATCCGTACCGCCGGCGCGGCAGGCAAGTTGGCGATAGCGTTCTGGGATCATTGGGTCCCGGGCGGCAACGACGTTATGCAGAAGCAGGTCAATGCCTGGGCGGCCAAGAACAAGGTCGAGGCGAGCGTCGATTTCATCACCGGCAATGGCAACAAGCTGATGATGACGGGAGTGGCAGAGGCCCAGGCGAAGACCGGTCACGACGTGTATACATTCTACAACTGGGATGTGTACAACTCCCACGAGTCGCTGGCGCCCGTGGATGACGTGGTGAAGTACCTGACCGGCAAGTATGGCGAGGTCGATGCCACGGCCGAATACCTTGCCAAGCAGAAGAATGTATGGACGGCGGTGCCGACGAGTTCCGGTACGCAGACCAAGCCGCCATGCGGACGGATCGGCTGGTTCAAGAAGAATGGCCTCGATCTGCAGGCGATGTATCCGGTGAAGCCGGAGCATACAGCGGCGCAGGACGGCTGGACCTGGGACGCGCTGATGAAATATGCCGAGCTAGCTAAAAAGGATGGTCTCACCTTCGGCTTCGGACTTGGCAGCAATACCAATACCGATGCCATCGATATGCACGGTGCCCTGTTCCACGCCTACGGCGCGACGATGTTCGATGCGAAGGGCAACATCACGCTCGATACGCCGGAAATGACGCAGTGCCTGGAGTACGTCCAGAAGTTGGTCAAGTTCTATCCGGACGATGCCGTGAGTTACGACGATGCCTCGAACAACCGGGCGTTGATCTCCGGCAAGAGCGCACTGATCTTCAACCCTCCATCGGCCTGGGCGGTGGCGAAACGCGATGCGCCGGACGTGGCGAAGGACTGCTGGACTTTCTCGCCGCCGGCGGGCCCCAAGGGACGGTTCGTGCCCACGGCGACGTTCTTCTGGGGCGTGTTCCAGTTCAGCCAGAACCAGTCGGCGGGCAAGGAGCTGATCACCTACCTGATGGAGCGCGAACAGGTCGAGGAACGCGACAATGCGGTTGCGGGCTATGACCTGCCGCCGTTCGCCAAGATGCTGGATTTCAAGATTTGGGAGACGGTCGAGCCACCGCCGGGGACGGTATATAATTACCCGATCCGCCCCTGGCATAACGCAAAGCCGAGCCTGACTGCGTCCGAGGCGTCGCCGGATATCGCCGTTCAGGTCTATAACCGCGCCATCCACAACCAGATGATGGCGCGGATTAAGGAAGGGCAATCGATCAAACAGGTTATTGCTTGGGCGAAGGACGAGCTGGAAGGCTTCACCCGCTGATCGGTTTCGCGCGAAACTGGACTCGGCTGGCGTTGCACATTGCTTCGCCAGCCGCTAGCGTGGCCGCAAAGCAAGACATCACGCGCTGGTTCGGCTGCCCGGGAAGCGGGCAGGGGCGCGTAAGACTCGAACAGACGCACATGCGTCGCCGTGCAGGCAGTTTTGGGTTCTGCGCAGTCTGGCCAGCGGGAATTAGTGCTCCGCGGGTCGGGTAAGGGAGGTTGGGAATGGCAGACGGCACGAGCGTACCCGTTGGCGTAATGACGCCGGCCATGGCGGGAAGGCGTCGCGCAAGCACCATGAAGCGCTTTGCGCAGCGTCGCTCGACCATTGCGTTCCTGCTCTGCCTGCCGCTGATCCTGCTGGTGGCATGCTTCGTGATCTATCCGGCATTCTACGCCATCTGGCTGAGCATGCTGAACAAGAAGATGACCCAGTTCGTCGGGTTGGGCAATTTCGCGTTTCTGCTGAAGCGCAACACGTTCCAGCTGGTCATTTTTCAGAGCTGCCTGTTCGCGATCACTGCAGTGATTTTTAAAGCGTTGATCGGCATCACGGTGGCGCACCTGATGCACAACATCCCGGGTAAGAACCAACGCATCTGGCGTGGCCTATTGCTGGTGCCCTGGGTCATCCCGCTGGCACTGTCCACCCTGACCTGGTGGTGGATGTTCGATCCATCCTACTCGGCGTTCAACTGGATCCTGAACGAGTTCGGCTTTTCATCCGTACCTTGGCTCGGCGTCGGCTGGATCGCGCGGTTCTGCACCATCGTGGTGAATGTCTGGTACGGCACGCCGTTCTTCATGATCATGTACCTGGCGGCGCTGAAGTCGGTGCCGGACCAGCTGTATGAGGCGGCGGCGATCGATGGCGCCGGACCGATGCAGAAGCTGTTCTTTGTCACTCTGCCGATGATGCGCAACATCATCGCCATCACCATCCTGTTCAGCCTGATCGTCACGTTCGCTGAGTTCGATATCGTCCGCATCCTGACCGGCGGCGGCCCCCAGGACATGACGCACGTGTTCGCCACCTACGCCTTCCAGGTTGGCATTCAGTCGGGCGACATCCCGCTCGGTGCGGCGGACAGCCTGTTCATGTTCCCGATCCTCGCCGTTGCCGCCTTCTTCGTGCTGCGCGGCGTGACTCGTCGTAGCAAGGAGATCGCGGCATGAGCACCTCGACTGCTGTCGCAGGCGCGGTATCGCACGCGCGGCACCGGCACCACAGCCTGCACCGCCAACGCGCCTGGGCCTTATGGGCCAGCTACGCCGCGCTGGGTTGCTTCGTGGTCATGTTCCTGGTGCCGCCGTTCTACACGCTGATGACCAGCCTGAAGTCGTCGGCGGAGATCTCGGCGCAAACCGGCAGTCCGTGGATCGTGCGTCATCCGACCCTGGAGAACTTCTGGTACCTGATCACGTATCCGAACTTTCAGACGTACTATCTAAACTCGGTGATGATCACGATCTGCACTGTCGCGATCAGCATGGTGATTTCCGTGCTTGCGGCGTTCAGTCTGGCGCGGATGGGGTTCTGGGGCAGTCAGGCGCTGAGCACCGGCGTGTTCCTGACCTATCTGATCCCGGCCTCACTGCTGTTCCTGCCGCTGTTTCAGATTGTCGGCTTCCTGGGACTGATCAACAGCGTCTGGTGTCTGGCACTGCTGTACCCGACCCTGGCGGTGCCGTTCTGCACCTGGATCATGATCGGCTATTTCAGCTCGATCCCGAAGGAACTGGACGAGGCCGCGCTGATCGACGGGGCGGGCTATCTGCAGATGCTGTGGCGGATCTTCATCCCGGTGGCGATGCCCGGCATCATTGCCGCGACGATCTTCGCCTTCACCGTGAGCTGGGGGCAGTTCCTGTATCCACTCGCGTATCTCTACACGTCCCAACAAATGGTACTTACGGTCGGCATTATCAGCGACCTGATCCGTGGCGACGTGTTCCAGTGGGGCAAGATCATGGCCGCCTGCCTGCTGGCGTCGCTGCCGCCCATCCTGATCTACGCATTCCTGATGGATTACTACGTGGCTGGCCTGACTGCCGGCGCAACGAAGGGTTAAGTTTCACCGCAAGCAAATGAGGGAACTACAAGACCATGGCTGAAGTGTCCTGCCGCAAAGTAGTCAAGATGTATGACGGCGGCGTGCAAGCGGTGAAAGGGATCGATCTGGAGATCGCCGATCAGGAGTTCGTTGTTCTGGTCGGACCTTCGGGCTGCGGCAAGTCCACGACATTGCGCATGATCGCGGGTCTGGAGGAGATCACCGAAGGAGAAATCTGGATTGGCGGCGACGTGGTGAACGACGTGCCACCGCGCGATCGCGACATCGCCATGGTGTTCCAGAACTACGCGCTGTATCCGCATATGAGCGTGTTCGACAACATGGCGTTTGGCCTAAAGCTGCGGAAGTTTCCGAGGGACGAGATCAAGCGGCGGGTGGATGAGGCGGCGCGCATTCTGGACATCGGAACGCTGCTCGAGCGCAAGCCTCGCGCGTTGTCGGGTGGGCAGCGGCAGCGCGTCGCGATGGGCCGCGCGATCGTGCGGAATCCAAAGGTGTTCCTGTTTGACGAGCCGTTGTCCAACCTGGACGCCAAGCTGCGCGTGCAGATGCGGACCGAGATCAAGAAGGTGCACCAGACGGTGCGCACCACCACGGTCTACGTGACGCACGATCAGGTGGAGGCGATGACCTTGGCCGACCGCGTGGTGGTAATGAACCACGGCGTGATCGAGCAGGTCGGTTCGCCGCAGGACCTTTACCACAATCCAGCGACGCGGTTCGTCGCGGGGTTCATCGGCTCGCCGGCGATGAACTTCCTGCCGGTGCATGTACAGGACGGGTCTAATGGCGGGCTGGCGATCCGCATCAGCGATCAGATCGTGCTGCCGGTGCCGCCGGATCGGGCCGATCGCTACGGCAAGTACAAGGGTAAGGAGATGGTCTTCGGTCTGCGACCCGAGCACCTGTTCGAGTACCACGAGGTGGGCCGCCCAGGCTACACGCGGGTTGAACTGCCGGTGGATGTGGTGGAGCCGATGGGGATGGAGACGATGGTCCACTTCTTCGTCGGCCACGACCCGGTCTGCGCTCGTGTCGACCCTGCGACACATGCCGAGCCTGGAGAGATGCTGCCGCTGACTGCTGATATGAGCAAGATGCACTTGATGGAGCCGGATACCGGGCGCGTCGTGTAAGCGGGCCCTCGTTCCTTCAAGGAGAACCAGCGGCAGGCGCGTCGTGGCACGCGCCTTCGGCATGGCGAGCACGATCCATGATGCTTGCCAAAGTTGCCACGTGACACCTAACCTCTGGCGCGGTTTCCGAAATAAGAAATCTCGGGGAAAAGTCCGATGAAGACTTTCTACCGAAGCGTCTGTGCTGTGGGTATAGGGGCTCTATTCCTCACCGACGCGAATGCGACTGAAATCAAGGTATTGGCAGCCGCCGCATTGCCTAGAGTGTTGAACGAATTGGTGCCGGCCTATGAAAAGGCGTCGGGTAATAAGGTGGAGCTCGTTTACGGTCTCGCGACGGATCTTCGGAGGCGGATTCTTGAAGGTGAACCCGGCGACGTCGTTCTACTTCCTCGGGCTATTGTAGAGGATCTACAGAAACAGGAGAAGCTCAGTTCAGGCTCCGTAGTAGATATCGGCAGCACCAATGTGGCTTTGGCGGTTCAAGCCGGTGCGTCTAAGCCTGACATCGCCTCGGTGGAAGCTTTCAAGCAAACTCTGATAGCTGCCAAGTCGATTGTCTATGCCGATCCCGCCAAGGGTGGTGTAAGTGGCGTGTACTTCGCGCGTGTTATCGACAAGCTTGGGCTGACAGATGAACTCCGGTCTAAGACCATACTGGTTCCAGGCGCGCAAGCGGCTGAGTTGTACCGGTGAAGGGTGCGCAGTTGCTTGGCCCATCGCCCGGCGAGCTTGCAAGTGCCTTTGTGTATACGGCAGCGGCGGAAAAGGGAGCGAGATCCCTCGATGCGGCGAAAGACTTTGTCCAGTTCTTAAAGGGCAGGGATGCCGTTTCCGCGCTGAAGGCGAAGGGCTTCCAACCGGAATAATGCGGGCTTCGATGATCCGGTTCCGTGTACCCTGCGAAGGTGGCGCGGAGTGATCGGCTGGCGCATGCCTTTCGGCGGGGAAGAATGAAGCAAGTAAGGGGGTCAATCATGGAATATCCGTATGATGTCGGGCGCTACGCGCGAACAGTAACCACCACCTCGGCTGATGCGCAGCGCTGGTTCGATCGTGGCCTGAACTGGTGCTACGGCTATCATCACGAGGAGGCTGTTGCCTGCTTCGAGAAGGCGCTGGAGGCTGATCCGAACTGTGCGATGGCACATTGGGGCGTCGGCTACGCTGCGGGGCCGAACTACAATTTTCCCTGGGAACTGGTGGATCCGGCCGGTAAGGCAGCGGCGCTGGCGCGTTCATATGATGCGAGCCGCGAGGCACTCGCGCTGGTCGGCGGGGTAACCGCGGCAGAGCGTGCGTTGATCGAGGCACTGCCAGCGCGTTATCGGCAGCGCGAGCCGATCGAGGACCAGGGTGCGTGGAACGACGCGTTTGCCGATGCCATGCGCATCGCGTACCGGGCGCATCCCAGCGACCTTGATTTGTGTGCCATCTTTGTCGAAGCGATTCTGAACCGCACGCCCTGGCAGATGTGGGATGCACGCACTGGCAAACCCACGCCCGGTGCCGGTACGCTGGAGGCGCAGGAGGTGTTGGAGGCGGCGTTCCGCGGTCTGCCCGGGGCGATGGATCATCCCGGTCTGCTGCACCTGCATGTCCACCTGATGGAGATGTCACCGACCCCGGAGGTGGCGCTGGTCACCGGCGACCGGCTGCGCGAGTTGTCGCCAGATATGGGCCACCTTACGCATATGCCGACGCATATCGACATCCAGTGCGGCCACTATCGCGACGCCATGCACTGGAACCAAAGGGCGATTATTGCGGATCGCAAGTTCTACGATCGCGCTGGCCCGATGAATTTTTACTCGGGATATCGTATCCACAACTATCACTTCGCTGCCTATGGCGGGATGTTCCTGGGGCAGTACGCGCCTGCTATCGCCGCTGCCGATGAGCTGATTGAAACCATGCCGGAGGCGATGCTGCGCATTCCGTCGCCGCCGATGGCCGATTTCTTCGAGAGCTACGTTTCCATTCGTCAGCACGTGCTGATCCGCTTCGGCAAGTGGCACGAGATCATTGCGCAGGATCTGCCGGCGGACCACGACCTTTACTGCAACACCGTGGCGATGATGCACTACGCCAAGGGCGTCGCGCACGCAGCGCTCGGCGACGTGGCGGCAGCCGAGGCGGAACAGGCGCTGTTCCACGCCGCGGCGAAAAACGTGCCTCGATCGCGGCAACTGCACAACGTGCTGTGCGTGCAGTTGCTGGCTGTTGCGGAGGCGATGTTGGCAGGCGAGATCGCCTATCGCCGCGGCGAATACGATGTTGCATTCGCACGTTTGCGGGCTGCGGTCGCATTGGAGGATGATCTGCCGTACGACGAACCGTGGGGCTGGATGCAGCCGGTGCGTCACGCGCTCGGTGCGCTGCTGCTGGAGCAAGGCCGCGTCGCGGATGCTGAGGCGGTGTATCGCGAGGACCTTGGCATTGGTGGTTCCTTGCCGCGCGCACAGATCCATCCTGACAATCTGTGGGCGCTTCGAGGGCTGCTCGATTGCCTGGAGCGGCGGGGCGAAACGGCAGAAGCCGCGCTGATCCGGCAACGCGTGACTATCGCCGCCGCTCGCGCTGACGTGCCGGTGTCGGTTTCCTGCTTCTGCGCGCGCGAGGCCGCCTGAGGGCTCAGGGCGGTCCAGTGCCGCAGGCGGGCGGCGCTTCGGACTATCCTGTCCTCGAGCGCCTGGGCGCGGTCCAGTCCGCACGTGACGCGCGCGAGGGGTCCAGGCATCCTCGATGCGCAGGTGACAATTGAGCCGGAGTGAGGATAGTTGCAGTCGGTCGCGCGGCTATCTTAGATCGTACAGACCAAGCGGCAACCGTGGGGTGCCGGAGGGAAGCATGAGCGACCTGTATGATATCGACGTCGTGATCTGGTCGGAGCGCCAGGCCGCGCTGCTGCGCCGCATGGCGGCCGGCGAGCGGGTCAATGACCAGATCGATTGGACGAACGTCGCCGGGGAGATCGAGGCCTTGGGCATCAGTGACCGGCGCGAACTCAGGAACCGGGTCAGGACCATTCTGGCGCACTTACTTAAGTTGCAGGTCTCTCCGGCGACCGAGCCGCGGGCAGGTTGGTGCGAGACGATTCTAGAGCAGCGGGCCCAACTACGGACGTTGCTGCGCGACAGCCCTAGCATGAAGCCCACCTTGCCGGCTGTTATCGGCGAAGAGCTGCTTGAGGCGCGTGCACTGGTGCAGGCCTCGCTGGCTCATCACAAGGAACAGCCGTGCCTTGATGCGGCCGCGCTCGCCTACACGGACGAGCAGGTGCTTGGCCCGTGGCTGCCAGACGGTTCCGATTGATGGGTTCGGACGAGCGCAAGGGCTTGGGGGCCGCGCCGCCCGAGGCCTTGGGTCTGCTTTGGATAATCCTTTCGTCGAGCCGCTTGGCACGGGGCGACGCGGCGAGGTCCCTGCCGTAGTCGACGAGTTTTCGCCGCGCCAAGATGTGGGATCACCCTTTCACGGACGGCATGGTGGCCAGCGACGAGAAGGGTTTGGTTGCATCGTTCACAAACATGACCAGGGCACTTAGGTTGCTGGTGCCGCTGCTGGACACCTGCATCGGCGTGTTAGGCGGGTGTCCAAGCATGGACTGATCAGCCGAGCCGCGGTGCATGCCCTCCGGCGTCTATTAGGTGAGTTCGCCGTTCAGCACATAAAAAGTGTCCGACCCGGGATGTGTGTGCACCGCTGTTTTTGCGCCAGGCGAACCGCCGGACCGGACGACGCGCAAGAGGTATTCAGGGGCAGCAATCGAGGGCACAGGCCCTATCTGCGCCACCTTGCTACCGCCGGGCGACGACGCGTTGGGCGGCCCGAGCGTGAAGAGCCACACCTTGCCATCGACTTCTGTGGCGAGTGCCGTCGGGCTTGCAACGGCTTGTGCCTGGGTGAGACTTGGGAAGGTATCGAGACGCCAGAACGCCTGCGCCGCTGTCGACAGCAGCAACCCCACGATTGCAGTTACCCATACGAAACGGGAGCATCGCATGGCACGCGGGCGACGAATCAATTCGCCTCGTCCTCTTCTTCCTGGAAGGTAAACAAAACCTAGCGTTGGATCGTACGCCTGACGACTTAAGATATTTTCATGGAGCCTCCATCATATCTCAGCACAGAGGTGCTATCGCCAGGAGACTCAAACGCAGGTTGAGCTGCTGTTGGCGCCCCCCACCTGTCGTCAATCGATGCCGGATGGTCAGTGGCTTCCCTCGTGGAACGACAGCGCGGCGCAATACGCTATCGTCGATCTTGTCGCGCGTGTGACAAAGAAGGAGGCACCGAATTCGTACCGCCACCCGAGCGCATTGCCACGTTCGACAACGACGGGACGCATTACGACAATGTGGATGATCAGGCGGCGTTTCGCGTAACCGGCAATGGCGCTTGGAGTACGCGCGGGGCAGAGTAGGGCTGTTCAGCGCAGTAGCCCCGCCCGCATGGGACTGCTGAAGCGGCAGCGTGCGTGACCCTACCGCGTCGCGGCACGGAAGGAGATGGACGATGCAAAATCTCGGCGCCGACCGGATCAAGGACGAGACGATCCTCGTGGCCCGCATCCTGCTTATTATGCTTTTCATCGTGTTCGGCTGGAGCAAGCTCACCAATTACTCCGGCACTGTGGGCTCCATGACGCAGCTCAACCTCCCCATGCCCTCAGTTGCCGCTCTAGTGGTCATTGCGGTCGAAGTTTTCGTCGCGCTCGCAATCGCCTTTGGCGCCTGGACGCGTCCCCTGGTGGTTCTGCTCGCGCTCTACACCTTGGGGACTGCACTCATTGGGCACCACTTCTGGACGATGGAGGGTGCCGCCCGCAATGGTAACGCGATCAACTTCTACAAGAACATCAGCATCATTGGCGGATTAATCCTGCTGTATGTTACCGGTGCAGGCAGGTACTCAGTCGACGCGCGGCTCGGCTGGGCCCGACTTATCATAACGCTTATTGTGGATTCATCGATGTTTGGGATTGCCGGGAGGTGGAGGCGTACTGCTCAGTTAATAATGCAAGAATCTCGCAGCGCGAGTTATTGAGATGGGATGGGTTCTGCGGCATTGTCAACTTGACGCCACCGGTCACGCGGCTGCGCGACATTCTCGCGCCCAGGCTTACTTTGGGTCGTTTGAGAGTTGGTCGAGAGTCGGGACCGGCACAGGTTGGTAGTATAGTGGCTGTTCAAGTATGCTATCGACGGACAAGAATAGGGGAGAACATGACAAGGCAACTCAACATCGGTATATTGGCGGCGGCGCTTGTTGCGTGCCCGCTGCTGACGTTCGCGGCCGGCAACGCTCCTGAGATCAAAGGGGTTTGGGTCGGCAAGACGTACACGATCGCCGCCGGCGCTGGCGGGCATTTTCCAAGCAACAAGGGTACGTTTGAGAACCCGGGCCTGTTGGAGAAAGACATCCGCGTGAATATCACCGGTCAGGAAGGCCGCCGTTTCTGGGGAGTAAAGACGCTGGCGGGCAATGGCGAAAAGACCGACGAGCCCTTCATCGGCGAACTGTATGGTTCCGATAACCGCAGGGTGCTCATCGCCGACACGGATGGCTACATCAACGGTGAGATCAGGGGGAACGTCTTCTCATTCTGCTACGCGCATGCGGGCGGCCCGACCAAAACCAGCCTGGTGGCCTGTTATGAAGTCAGACGCACCCGCTGAACGAGCCTGGGCGCGGGGTCAGGGCGTGCGGGCGCCCTGACCATCCCTCGCATCGCCTCAGGCCGCCGCCGCTGAGTGGGGAGAGGAACATCGCGCATGCCTGGCCGTGCCAACCTCCTCGACATGTCTTCCGGCTGCTGGTTGGTAGGATTGTCTCGAGCCTAACATCGTCATGTCGAGCGTTCGTCCTTGACAACATGGCGGGGTCGGGAATGTCACTTCCGCACAGCGGATAAGGCCCGGCCCGATCGAGGACGACCCCAATATCATAGAGCGTGCGCCATGAGGCTTGAGAGTAAGGTGGCGTTGATAACCGGTGCCCTCTACTACCTTATTCGCGTCCCAAGCTTCGTCAGCAGGTAACTTTAATCGTGGGTCTCTCATGTTGCTGCGATGTTCCAACGGGTTGGTCGAATAGCGTACGTGATAATCTGGTCCATCGGCAACCCGGCAAAGCCTAGATTAATGCATCAGCCCCAATCGCTCGCTCAGCAAGGCTTGCGCGATGCCGAGGCTGTTCTGCGTCATGGCCCAGTCGAGCGACACGCACTTGCGGCTGAGGTCGGCGCGGCGCAGAGCGGTGTGAGACTTACTCCGGCCCAGCTTCGAGGATCGAAACCGACGATGCCGTTGCCACCACACGCCGCAGCGTGAGTCCGGATGCGGCCAGCAGAGCGCTGAACTCGGCCTCGGTGCGTGCCCGCGCTACGCCGAACATCGCCATCATCTGCATGTCGATCAGGTAGGCAGCCGGATGGCCGCAAGAGGGGTCTGGCTCTAGCAACTCCTCGCCGATCAGCAGGAGTGAGTCCGGTCCCATGGCCACGCGGCAGGCGCGCAAAATGCGCAGGCAGTCCTCGTCGCTCCAATTGTGGAGAACGCGGACCAGCATGTAGATGTCCGCGCCGCCCGGCACTCCGTCGAAGAAGTTCCCATCAGCTATCGCTATCCGTCCATTCATCAGTCGATCGGCGGGAATGGCGCGCACCACGTCCTTCTGGTCGAACAATTGGCCGCGCAGTTCTGGCAAGGGGGCTAGGATATGGCGCAACGTGGCGCCGTCACCGCCGCCCACGTCGCATACAAGCCGAGCGCCAGAGAAGTCGTAAGCCGCCGCGATAGCGGCATGCCGGTCGTCCGGGAAGGCCGCCATCATTGCATTATAGGCGCGCGCTTCGTCCGGCTGGGTACGCAGATAGGCAAACCGGCTCATGCCCCAGGCAGCTTCATGCGGAACCCCGCCGGTGAGCGCGGCATCGATTTCGCCCCAAGCCTTCCACGACCCCGGGCTCGTCCAGAACCGCGCGGCGTGGTGCAGACTGCCCGGCGCATCGGTGCGCAACAGCCGGGAGCGTGGGGTGTGCGCGACTGTGCCTTCGGTTGAGACGGAGAAGACTTCGAAGGCGGCGAGCGCACGAAGCACCCGGACCAACTGTGTTGATTGCACCTTGCAGTCGGTCGCCAGTGCGTCCACGGATACGTGTCCATCAGGCACGATGCGGTCGGCAATCCCCAGGTCGGCCGCGAGGCGAAGCATGCGGGAGAGCTGAAAGCCCCTGAGCATCAGGTCGAGTGCTGTTCGATCAGGGTCGGCCTCGGTGGTTGCGGGCATGGTCAGGCTCCTAAGCGGACTGATGCATCGACGATGCTTTCTCGAAGTGAGTATGGAGTCTACCGGGGACGGCGTGCCATCCAACGGTGCGTGCGTGAGTTAAGAATTTTGCGGCTTATGGGGAACACTTCGCAGCGTGACAACTCGGTGCGTCCAAAGCACAAAGACGGAAGTCACGAGGGCCGCAAGCACACCGAGGCTCATTGACACGGCAACCCCCAGCTCCTCGATCAGAATACCAATCACGAGAAAGCAGCTCGTGAAGGCAAACCACGAGAGAATGCTACCATGCAGCATGGCCAGCACAGCGTCACGACCGAGTTCGAACGTGCGTAAACGTCACCACGATGGTGATCGCAACTGGATAGGTGCCGACAATACCACTTAGGATGGGGCCGAGCCTTGCCGCCACTTCGGTTGTAGCCGATGTCGACGCTGCTGACACCATTATGTCAGGATCATTCAGCCGCGTTCGCGCGACAAGTTCGCGACAAGTGCAAAGGCCAAGACTTTCGCATCAACCGCAGAGCACTGAAATCTCCGCGCTTTCCTGATCCACAATTCCTATGCAGAATGTTGGCATGATTTACGGCTAGGCCCGCGTCTCGACCGAGACGCGAGGCCTCACCGGCCCGCCAAACGGCATCTGCGGCTAAATCAGAAAGTTAGGAAATGGGCGTCAAAAATTATTTGATCGAGGGCGTTTCTGGCGCCGGCAAGACGGCGGTCTGCACAGAATTGCAGCGGCGCGGCTACCGGGCCATCCATGGTGACCGGGAATTGGTGTATCGAGGCGATCCGGAAACGGGCCGACCGATGGCTCCGGAAGCGGGTACACCGACGGCTAAATGGATGTCCGAGCACCACATTTGGGATGTTGAGAAGGTAAAAGCGTTAGTCACCAACCAGGATGAGGCGGTCACCTTTTTCTGCGGTAATTCGAGGAACTTTTCAAAATTCATCGATTTATTTGACGGCGTGTTTGTCCTCGACGTCGACCTGGACACCATGAACCGGCGGATCGATGAGCGAGTGGCGCTGGACCCAACTGACTGGGGCGGAAAACCAGAGGAACGGGAACTCGCTGTGCGCTTGCATCAGACGCAAGAACACATTCCGAAAAACGGCATCGTCATCGACGCCACACGACCACTTGAGCACGTGGTGGATGAGATTCTTGTGCGTACCCGGACAGTGGATTGATCGCTGGTTGCAGTCGCGACTGGCAGCGAACAAGCGCAGCGTGTTCCTGCCAGCCTGCCCAGCGCGATGAGATCGGGCGAGAGAGTTTCGAGCGGCTCGTTGTAGCTACGATCGCAGTTCGGCGGTCTGCACGTGCGCTGCGAGCAACCCGGGAAAGCGCTCGGGATCACCGCGTGCCATGCCGCACTCGGTGGCCACGCCGTCGACCCGAACGTGGCGCCGGGCGGCGGTGAGGCGAGCAGCATTGCCAGGCATGTCATCGCGGTGCACGAGACCGAGATAGAGCTGGGTTTCCGGGTGCAACTTCAGTCCGTCGAGTGGGGCGAAGAAGGCATCGTCGGTGCGAGGTTTGGGCACCGGCAGATGGAAGAACTCGATTGGTCGCCGCACGCCGGCTGAGACCGCATTGACCATCTCGACCATGATGCCGGCGTCCTTCGGCTGGATCACGTGCTCGTCCGCGGGGCTGCCGTAGCAGAGGTGGAAGCCGAGCTCGACCGCCGGCGGGACGCCGTTGCCGATCTCGACCAGTTCGGCGATGGTCTCTTGCCGGAAGTCGATCGGGCCCGGGTCGTAGTAGCCCTCCCAGGCGATGACCTCCTGGCACACATCCCATTGCAGCGCGATGCGGTCGTTGGGCAACGCTCGCGCAATTGCTGCGACCTCGCCCAGCATGTGCTTCGTCAACATCGGGATCAGCGCCGGTCGGTCGGTCGGCACCATGTTGTTGTAGGTCGGTGCGATCGGCGTGGGCAGCGAGATTTGAAACTTGACGTCGGCGGGGATCACGCCTTCCTGCTGCAGACGGTCGAACAGCTGCCATGACTCGATCGCCATGTCGGCATAGCCGGTGTTGACGGTTGCCGGGTCGAGCCGGGCGCCCGGCTTGACGCGCAGGCGAGGAATTTCGCGCAGGACCTTGCCGTCCCACTGGGTGAATTTGAATGGCGGTATGTCGCTCGCCACCTCGATCCCGGGATTGTCGGCGAGCACCTGCTGGAGGAAGCGGATCCAGGTCTTGCGGATGCCGGTCTCGCCATCCGGCAAGCGCTTCAGATGTGATCCGGTCGCTGCCGACAGGGTTCGGAATACCGCCTCGGCATCCGGCAACGGGATGCTGCCGACGAAATGGACGATCGGCCCGTGCGCTGTTGCGGCGCTCATCGCTGTCCTCCCCATTAACCAAGCGCGCGATTATAGTCGGTCGAGGCCGACCGGGTCGACGGCTCCATGCTTGCCTGACAGCGCCAGACGCGGAACCATGGAGCGGGAGGGACATGCCATGGTCGATCTGGTGGTGCGCGGCGATACGGTGGTGACGCCGCAGGGAGTGGGTGCCTACGACATCGCGATCGCCGGCGAGCAGATCGTGGCCGTCGCGGCCAAAGGCAGTCTGCCGGTATCCGATGGTGCGCGGTTGATCGATGCGGCGGGAAAAATTGTGATGCCGGGCGGCATCGATCCGCACGTGCACTGCAAGTGGCATCTGCCCAATCCGGATGGCAGCGCTGGCTTGACCGAGCCGCCGGACGTGGTGGGGCGTGCGGCGGTGCATGGCGGCACCACGACGATGATCGACTTCACTCGCGCAAGCCAGGGCGCCAACCTGCAGGAGGCAATTGCACGGCGCGAGGAGGACTGGAAGGGGCACTGCGCCTGCGACTATGCGCAGCACATCATGGTGGAAGGTGAGCTGCCGCTGGAGCTGCCGGGGCAACTGGCCGAGGCGATCCAGGCAGGGTTCCCGACGGTGAAGATCTTCACCACCGACATCACGCCGTCGCGCAAAGGACGCATGGTGGATTTCGGCGACATCTGGGAAGTGTTCCAGGTGCTGAAGGCGAACGGCGGTCTCGGGGTGATCCACTCCGAAGACAACGACATCGTGATGCACATGTATGGCAAGCTGATCCGCGAGGGTCGCACGGGCTTCGCCAACATGGCGGAGGTGCATAACACGTTGTCGGAGGATATTTCCTTCCGCCGTGTGATCCGGCTGGCCGAGAAGGTCGGTGCGACGCTCTATATGATGCACACGTCGGCGGCTTCGGGGGTGTCGGCGATTCGCGAGGCACGTTCGCGGGGCGTGCCTATCTATGGCGAGTCACTACATCAGTATATGCTGTATACCAACGAGGACTATAAGCGGCCGAACGGGCAGATCTATCATACTTATCCGTCGCTGAAGTCGGCAGAGGACCAGGCGGCGCTGTGGTCAGGGACGCTCGACGGCTGCATCAACTGCGTGGCTACCGACGAGATCTGCTGCACGCTGGCGAAGAAGCTGCAGGGCGTGCGGATCGACGACACGACCGGCGGCAACGCCGGCGTCGAGCCGCGCGTGGCGCTGATGTACACCGAGATGGTGGGGCGGCGCGGCTATTCGCTGTCGCGCTTTGTCGATCTGGTATCGACTAATGCCGCGAAGATCATGGGGCTGTATCCGCGCAAAGGGCGCGCTGGCGGCGGGATCGGATGCCGATATCTGCGTGCTCGATCCGGCGGACAAGCGGGTGATCCGGGCGGAGGACCTGCACGAGGCGGACTATACGCCGTGGGAAGGGCGCAAGATGGAGGCGTGGCCGTGCCTGACCGTGCTGCGCGGCAAGGTGGTGGTGGAGAATGGCACGTGGCGCGGGTCGCTGGCGGATGGGAAATGGCAGCATCGGAAGGTCGCGGCGGAGATGCTGGCGGGGCCGATGCTGTAGGCGGGTCTGGTGGTTGATGGGCCCCCTCCCCCTAGCCCCCTCCCGCAAGGGGAGGGGGAGTTCGGGGTGAGTCAGTTGCGCGGGTTGATTGCTGACTGCCTGTCCGTGTGGGGTGTGCAAGGGCGCGTCTCGCCTTGCGTGGAAGGCGTAGAGATCGTGGTTGATGGCAGGAGTTTGCTGTTGCAGCCTGCACCCATCGACATGCGGCCCATGCGCTGGCTGCTGCATACGCCGGAACGTCGCGCTGCCAACCGTCCGCCGCGTGCTGCACCGTCGATCGTCGCGGTGCTAACCGCGCTGCGCAATGCGCTCGGCGCGGAAGGCGGCAACAAACTGCGGATTGGAGCTGCCGCACGATGAAGCAGGACGAACGCGCGCTGTGGCTTTTCGACCGATGCTGAGGCAAAGCGCCGGCTATGCCTCCGCCGCGCGCTGGTTGCATTCTTGACACTGTAGGGACCCCCCTGTAGCAAGCCCGCGCTTTCCGGCGGGGCGCCCTGCCAGGAGCGGACATGAGCGAGGAATCGGGCGAGGACGAGCCTCCTTCTCCTTCGTTTGAGGAGAGGCTGAAAACCGCCCGCAGCAGGCAGGGGCTGGATGCCCCGCCGCCTTTGACGGGCCGGGATACCGGCGACATCGGCGGCATGAGCCCCTGGGGCATCGGCCTGCGGGTGGGGATCGAGATGGTCTCGGCCCTGGTCGTGGCGGTCGCCATCGGCTATGGGCTCGACCGCCTGTTCGGCACGAAACCCATCCTGATGGCCGTGTTCGTGTTGCTGGGCGGCGCGGCTGGGGTACTGAATGTCTGGCGCCTGTTCGCGCCACGACCGACACGGGATCGTAAGGTCAAAGACGGGGGACGATAGTGGCGGCCGGAGGATCAATCGACGCACTGAGCCAGTTCAAGCTGGAGCCCGTGCTGGGGCTGGATTTCACCCAGTCCAACGTCATGATGATCGTCGCCAGCGTGCTGACCTTCGGTCTGCTGTGGCTGGGAATGCGGCCGCGCGCGATGGTCCCTCGGCGGCTGCAGTCGGCAGCCGAGATGGCCTACGAGGCTGTCCTCGGCATGTGTACCGAGACGATTGGGCCGGAAGGCCGCGCCTATTTCCCGTTCGTGTTCACCCTGTTCTTCTTCATCCTGTTCGGCAACCTGCTGGGCGTCTTCCCCTTCTTCTTCACCTATACCAGCCACATTGCGGTGACGTTGGCGCTGACCGTGTTCGTCGTCGGGCTGGTGACGGTGGTGGCGATCCGCATCCATGGCTGGCATTTCTTCAGCTATTTCGTGCCCCAGGGCGTGCCTGGCGCACTGCTGCCGCTGCTGGTGCCGATCGAGGTGCTGTCGTACCTGTCACGCCTGATCTCATTGTCCGTGCGGTTATTCGCCAACATGATGGCGGGCCACGTGATGCTGGAGGTGTTCGGCGCTTTCGTTGTCATGCTGGGCGCCGCCGGCGTGATCTTCTGGGTACCGGCCGGCCTCTCGCTCGCGGTGAACGTGGCGCTGATCGGCTTCGAGCTTCTGGTGGCGACGCTGCAGGCCTACGTGTTTGCCATCCTCACCTGCATCTATCTGCACGACGCAGTGCACCTCCACTAACGCAAGGGACACAGAACATGGATCTCGCTTCCGCAAAGGCCATTGGCGCGGGTATCGCCGTTATTGCGCTGTCGGGTGTGGGCGTCGGTATCGGCTACATCTTTGCCGCGCTGGTGAGCAGCGTGGCGCGCAATCCGGCAGCGCGCGAGCGCGTGTTCGGCTTGGCGATCCTGGGGTTCGCGCTTACCGAAGCGGTCGCGCTGTACGCACTGGTTATCGCGTTCATCATTCTGTTTGTCTGATGCTGTTGCGTCTCCTTCTCCCCTGGGCGCTGCTGGCGACGGTTCTGCTTCCGGCTGCCGCGCAGGCAGAGGGGGGAATGCCGCAGCTCGACTTCGCCAACCCGCTGACCCTGGGACAGGTCTGGTGGGGCGCGGTGATCTTCATCGTGCTCTATGTGCTGCTGTCTCGGCTGGCCTTGCCGCGCGTCGGCGAGGTGCTGGAGGAGCGGGCGCGGCACATTGCGGCCGACTTGGAGACAGCACAGGCGGCGAAGGGGCGTTCGGACGCGGCGGCAAAGGAGGTCGCCGAAGCGACCGCCCGGGCGCGAGCAGAGGCTCAGGCGGCGATCAATACCGCGCTTGACGCCGCGAAGCAGGAAGCTGCCGGACGCATCGCGGCCCTGAACCAGCGACTGGAAAAGCAGTTGCAGGACGCAGAGGCACAGATCAATGCGGCACGCGCCGCAGCGATGCGCGCGCTGCGTGAAGTGGCGACGGAAACGGCGGGCACGGTCATTGCGCGGCTGACCGGGGCGCCGCCGGACCAGGCACGGCTGGATGGCGCCATCGGCGCGGCACTTGCCGATCGCCGGATCGGCTAAAGGAGCGGCGCATGCACGAGGAACCCGGGTTCTTCGCCGAACCACGCAACTGGGTGCTGATCGCCTTCATTCTGTTCTTCGTGATCTTCGGCAAGAAGCTGTGGGCGCCGTTGGCGAAGATGCTGGATGACCGCGGAACGCGGGTTCGCGCCGAGTTGGATGAGGCGGCGCGACTGCGCCAGGAAGCTGAGGCAATGCTGCGCGAGGCCGAGGCAAGGCGCGCTGAGGCGTTGCGCGAGGCTCAGGCGTTGATCGCTGGGGCCAAGACAGAAGCCGAACGGGTGGCGGCCGCGGCAGCCGCCGAAGCAGAGGCTTCGGCACGGCGGCGCGAGCAGATGGCGATGGACCGGATCGCTGCGGCCGAAAAGGCGGCGGTGGACGAAGTGCGGCTGACTGCGGCCGAGGTCGCGACCGTTGCGGCTCGGCAGGTGATTGCTGAAGGGTTGTCGGCGGAAGCTGATGCGCGGTTGATCGACCATGCGATCACGCAGTTGCCGGGGGCTCTGGCATCTCGTCGCGTCGCTTAACCCGGTAGGCTAGCAGTCACTAAACCCTTCGTTACCAAACGTCCGCCACCTTAGCGCATGCCCGCTTGGTGGTCAGTCAACCTTGCCGATTTCCTCGCGCGCGAGCCGGAGCAAATCGTCGGCGGTCTCGCCACGCGACTGGTCGAGGCACACAGCATCAATCGCGATACGCAAGTTCGCGCCTGGCGTGCGCAGATCGAGCTTTTGCGTGGCGCACTGACAGGCTTGCCGCCGAGCTGGCATTTGCTGTTGGAGTACCCACTCCTGCGGCTTGGCCGGCGAATCGATGCAGTTTTGTTGACTGGCCATGCAGTGCTGGTGCTCGAGTTCAAGGTCGGCGCGACGTCGTTCACCAACACTGATCGGCAGCAGGTCGAGGATTACGCCCTCGATCTGTTCGATTTCCACTCGGAAAGCCGCGCGTATCCTATCGTGCCGATCCTTGTGGCCACCGATGCGACACCCCGCGCGATAAACTGGCCGCTGCTGTTGAACGTGACCCAGGTGCTGGATGCCAGCGCCATAACGTTGCCTGGGCTACTGCATGATATTGCGCACCGCACGCCCGCAGCCGAACACGTGCTCGATCCAGCCGCATGGGAGGCAGCGCCCTATCGACCAGTACCGACGATCGTTGAGGCCGCAACCATGCTATACACGCGGCACGGCGTCGCAGAGATTGCAGAGGCTCGCGCGGATGTCGGCAATCTCACGCGCACCACCAACGCAATCCGCGCTGCGATAAATCAAGCCACGGCTACCGGGCAGCATGAAGTCATCTTTGTCACCGGCATTCCAGGCGCGGGCAAAACGCTCTGTGGCCTGCAGGCGGTATTTGGCGCTGACAGTGGCGCGGCCTTCCTCACCGGGAATCTGCCGCTCGTGCACGTGATGCGTGAAGCGTTGGCGCGCAACGCACGAGACCAAGGTCGCAGCATTCGTGCCGCGCGGCAGGAGGTCGAGGGTGCCATTCAGCCACTCATCGGTTTTCTGCGCGACAACTTGCCACGCCACGAGGCGCCGCATGAGCATGTGATCGTATTTGATGAAGCCCAACGGGCATGGGATGCAGACTTTGGCCGCCGCAAGTTCGGGCACGCGCAGAGTGAGGCGGCGCTATTTCTCGACATCCTGAGCCGTCACGCGGACTGGGCAGTGATCGTGGCGTTGGTTGGTGGTGGTCAGGAGATCAACACAGGCGAGGCCGGTCTCGCTGCGTGGGGTGAAGCGTTGCTGGCACGGCCGAGTTGGCGAGCACGGGCCGCTCCTGGCGTGATAACGGCAACCGATGCACGACAACGTCTGTTCGATGCTGCATCGGCATCCCTAGGTCCTGGATCCTGCGTTGCACCTCGACGTGCCGGTGCGGTCCATCCGCTCGTCTGCCGCGGCGCCATGGGTTGATGCAGTGCTTCTTGGTGATGCGGAGCGCGCCCGGCAGATTGCAGATGAAGCAGATGGTGTTCCTTTCTTCCTGACACGCTCCCTATCAGAGATGCGGGTGGCATTGCGGCGCTTCGCGCGGGGCGCACGCCGCGCCGGGCTTGTGTGCAGTGCCGGCGCAAGACGCCTGGTGCCAGACGGGATCTGGCCGAATTTCCCGCATCTCGATGCTGACGCCGTGGCCAACTGGTTCCTGCAACGTTGGCCGGACGTGCGTGCCTCGGACGCACTGGAAATGCCGGCAACTCAATTTGCCTGTCAGGGCCTGGAACTGGATCAGGTCGGGATTTGCGGGGGCAATGACCTGGTTCGCTACCCTGGTCACCCCGCCTGGGTGGCTCGCATTTTTGCCGGCACACGCTGGCTGACACGAAACGAGGCAGCGACCGCCTACCAAATTAATACCTATCGCGTGCTGCTAACACGGGCGCGGTATGAAACGGTGATCTGGATACCCGCCGGTGCCGCAGACGATGTCACCCGTCTGCCTGTAGAGTTTGACGCCATCGCTGCGTTCTTTGAGGAGTGTGGAGCACAACCCCTGGACCTCGCACCAACCGGAGGTGATGCCGACGAGCCAGAAGCGACATTACTCTGACCAGGCGCTGCGTGTTCTTGCCTCCGCCGGCTATCCTCGCTACACCGCGGCCGCGCCGGCACCCCTGGAGGCCGGCGTTGCCATTTGCAGGAGCGGACCATGGCCAATGCCGTGACAATCGAGGCCGAGGCACGCGCGCGGGCCGGTAAGGGGGCGGCGCGGGCGACCCGGCGGGCGGGCAAGGTGCCTGCCGTCATCTATGGCGCGAAGCAGGAGCCCTCGCTTATCGCGCTGGACCCGCGCGCGGTGCTGCGCGAGCTGAACCGGCCGGGCTGGCAGTCGCGGGTGTACGAGATCAGGAACAACGGTGATGCGGCGCGTGTGCTGATCCGCGACGTGCAGTTCCATCCCGTCACCGACGCGCCGGAGCACGTGGATTTCCAGCGCCTGGTCACCGGCGAGCGGGTTCGCGTGTCGGTGCCGGTGCATTTCGAGAACGATGGCATCAGCCCCGGGTTGAAACGCGGCGGTGTGCTGAACGTGGTCCGCCACACCGTCGAGGTCTACACCCAGCCGGAGCATATTCCGGACCAGTTCAGCGCCGATCTTGCCAACCTGGATTTCAATGATGCCGTACGCTGGGAGGACCTGAAGGGGACCGAGAACACCCGTCCGGTGATCGCGCGCAACTTTGTGGTCGCCACGGTGGCGCCGCCTACCAAAATGACCGAGGCGGTCGCGGAGACGGCGCCGGCGCCGGGTGCGGCACCCGTGGCTGCGCCCGCTCCAGCTGCTGGTGGCGCCCGGCGAGGCTGATTCCGGCGAGGAACCGCGCTTGTCATGCTTCTGTGGGTCGGCCTCGGCAATCCGGAGCCGGGCATGGCCCGGAACCGGCACAATATCGGCTTCCTCGCTGTCGACACGATCGCCATCCGCCATGGCTTTTCGCCGTGGCGGCATCGGTTCAAGGGTCTGCTCAGTGAAGGCAGCATCGCCGGCGAGAAGATCCTGGCGTTAAAGCCGCAGACCTATATGAACAAGTCTGGTGCCTCGGTTCAGCAGGCTGCGGCGTTCTACAAGCTGCCGCCGGAGGTCATCACGGCATTTCACGATGAGCTGGACCTGGTGCCGGGCAAGGTACGAGTTAAACGGGGGGGCGGCGCGGCGGGTCATAACGGGCTGCGCAGCATGGATCGGATCCTGGGCACGCAAGATTACTACCGGGTGCGTCTCGGCATTGGCCATCCCGGGCAGAAGGAGCGCGTGCTGGGTCACGTGCTGGGGGATTTCGTGAAGCAGGATCGCGACTGGCTGCTGCCGCTGTTGGATGCGGTGGCGGATGCAGCGCCATTGCTGGTGCAGGGCAAGCCCGAGGACTTTATGACCAAGATCGCGTTGCTGACGCAGGATACGAAGTAGATGGGCTTCAACTGCGGCATCGTCGGGCTGCCAAACGTGGGCAAATCGACGCTGTTCAATGCGCTGACTGCGACCGCCGCCGCGCAGGCGGCCAACTATCCGTTCTGCACCATCGAACCAAATGTCGGTCGCGTGGCGGTGCCGGATGCGCGGCTGGCAACGCTGGCGGCGATCGGCAAGTCGGCGAAGATCGTGCCAACGTCACTGGAGTTCGTTGACATCGCGGGATTGGTGCGTGGCGCAAGCAAAGGCGAGGGGTTAGGCAACCAGTTCCTTGCCAATATTCGCGAGGTCGACGCGATCATCCATGTGCTGCGCTGCTTCGAGGATCCCGATATCGCGCATGTCGAAGGTCCGATCGATCCGATCCGGGATGCCGAGGTGGTCGAGACAGAGTTGATGCTGGCCGATCTCGACAGCCTGGAGAAGCGGTTGATTGCGGTGCAGAAGCGGGCGCGTGGCGGCGACAAGGAAGCGAACGCATCGGTGACGCTGATAGCACCGTTGGTCGACGCGCTGCGCGCGGGGCGCCCGGCGCGATCAGCGGTGACGCCGGATCAGGCCGAAGCTGTACGACGGTTGCAACTGGTTACCTCGAAGCCGGTGCTGTATGTCTGCAACGTCGCAGAAAGTGCAGCGGCATCAGGCAATGCATTCTCCGCACAGGTAGAGGAGCGCGCGCGATCTGAAGGGGCGCGCGTCGTCGTGATTTCAGCCGCAATCGAGGCAGAGGTGGCGCAATTGCCGGAGGATGACCGGGGAGAGTTCCTCGCCGGTATGGGCTTGCATGACAGCGGGCTCGATCGCGTCATCCGCGCAGGCTATGACCTACTGGGGCTGATCACCTTCTTCACTGTGGGACCGAAGGAGGCGCACGCCTGGACAGTCGTGCGCGGCACCAAGGCGCCTCAGGCCGCTGGTGCAATCCATGGCGACTTCGAGCGCGGCTTCATCGCCTGCGAGACCATCAGCTATGACGACTACGTCGTATGCAATGGCGAGCTGGGAGCGAAGGAAGCCGGCAGGATGCGCGTTGAGGGGAAAGAATACGTCGTGAAGGACGGCGACGTGCTATTGTTCCGCTTCAATGTTTAGCCGCGGGATTAGCATAGTGGGTTATTTGCGCGTTGCCGTGGCAGCCGGACTGACGCTGCTGGCATCTGGCGCGATAGCATTGGCGGCGGAGATTCCTGACGCGATCGCCGTCACGGGCGACGTGGCCGTACTGCGCGTCCATGCAGAAGGTGCGCAGATCTACCAATGCAAGTCAGACAACGCCGGCCATCTTATTTGGCAAGTCCGGGAGCCGATCGCCTCGCTGTTCAGCGACGATACGACAGTCGGCAGGCACTACACCGGGCCGACATGGCAGATCGAGAACAGCGTGGTGGTTGGCAAGGCAGTCGCACGCTCTCGCGGGGCTACGGCAAAGGACATACCGTGGCTCAGGCTCGACGTGGTCGAGCACCATGGTGATGGCAAATTGCAGGATGTGTCGGCTGTTCAGCGGATAAACACCCGAGGTGGCAACCTGGAAGGCAGGTGCCAGAACGCCGGCGCGCTGCGCGCTGTGGCCTACTCGGCGGACTACATCTTTCTGCGCAAGCCCTAGGGTCTGACGGCGTGTGTGTTGTCGCGCGGACAATGAACGGACGAGGGTTGCTGGACAAGCACATCGTGGGGCTGGAATAGTCGGCTCGCAAGAACTGCGAAGGAGCGTCCGCATGGGCTATGAGACCATCGATGTGAAGCCGGTCACCGCGACGATCGGCGCGGAGATCTTCGGCATCGATCTGGGCAAGCCGCTGGGCAATCAGCAGTTCCAGGAAGTGCACGACGCGCTGATGGCGCACCAGGTGATTTTCTTTCGCGACCAGAAACTGAGCCTGGAGCAGCACAAGGCGTTCGGCCGTCTGTTCGGCGAACTGCATATTCATCCCAACACGCCGGGGCCCGATGGGCACCCGGAGATTCTGCCGATCCACGCCGATGCCAGCTCGAAGCGCATTGCCGGTGAGCGGTGGCATTCCGACGTGTCTTGCGATCCCGAGCCGCCGTTGGGATCAATCCTCAACCTGAAGGTTGTTCCGCCGGTCGGCGGCGACACGATCTTTGCCAGCATGTACGCGGCGTATGACGCGCTGTCGGAGCCAATGAAAAAGTTTCTGTCGGGCCTGACAGCGATTCACGACGGGTCGATGAACTATTCTCGCACCAACCAACTGATTGGCGCCGAGGGGCCGAAGACGCTTCCGCGTGCCGAGCACCCGCTGGTCCGCACGCATCCGGTGACGGGCAAACAGGCGATCTTCGTCAATCCTGTGTTCACCCACTCGATCAAGGACGTGCCGGAGGCGGAGAGCAAGGCGATACTGGACTTTCTGTATGAACACTGTGGCCGTGCGCATTGGCAGGTGCGGTTTCGCTGGCAGCCGGACTCTGTCGCGTTCTGGGACAATCGCTGCGTCCAGCACATTGCGATGTGGGACTATTACCCACAGGTGCGTTCGGGCTATCGCGTCACGGTGAAGGGCGACAAGCCGTTCTATCGTGCCCATTGACCTGCCGGCGGAATGGGTTCCGTACATCATCGAAGCCCGCCTGGATCGAAGCTATATAAGTGACCTCCAGCCGCTGGCGGCGCTGACGGAACTGCGGCGACTGGTGCTTACGCGCTCGCGCATCAGCGACATTGCGCCGCTGGCGGCGTTGCGGCGATTGCAACATCTGCACCTGTCATTCACGGCGGTGCATGACCTTACGCCGCTGGTTGGTATGGCTGAGTTGCAGGGCTGTTTTCTCACCGGTTCGCTGGTTGAGGATGTATCGCCGTTGGCGGGCTTGGTGCGATTAGAGCGGCTGGATCTGGGCGACACACAGGTGAGTGACGTGACGCCGCTTGCCGGATTGTACCGATTGTGCAGCCTCGACCTGTCCGGAACACAGGTCGCTGACGTTGCGCCGCTATCGAGGCTGACGGCGCTGCAGTATCTGGATCTCAGCAGCACACGCGTCGCGGATCTTTCCGTCTTGACGCGGTTTGCCAACCTGCGCTGGCTGGTTCTGCGCGATACCGAGGTCGCGGCTCCGCAATTACGAAACTGCGAAATCATCAGAGCGCCAGTGGCCGCGCGCTCCGCTCGTTACGCGCGTCAGTGAGCCTTCGGCACGATCAGAGCATCGACGGCGGTGATGCTGTCACCCGTGCAGATCAACGGATTCACATCCAGCTCCGCCACCGAGTCGCGATGGTCGCTCGCAAACGCCGCCACTGAGCAGATCACTGAAGCGAGCTGGTTGCGATCGACCGCCGGCATGCCGCGGAAGCCGTCCAGCAGACGTGCGCCTTTCAACTCCGTCAGCAACGCGAGCGCTTCATCATGCGTCAACGGAGCAGGGGCGAGTGCGGTATCTTTCAATAGTTCGACCAGAATCCCTCCCAGTCCAACGACCACCAGCGGACCGAACAGCGGATCAACACGCGCACCCACCACCATCTCCACCCCTTGCGGCATCATCCGTTGCACGAGGACGCCGGCAATTCGAGGCGGCGGTGTTATGGCATTCGCTCTCGCCATGATCGTCTGATACGCCGCGCGCACTTCATCAGCATCACGGAGGTTGAGCTGGACAACACCTGCTTCGGTCTTATGTGGCA
Source organism: uncultured Alphaproteobacteria bacterium (assembly GCA_963850535.1). Lineage (GTDB taxonomy): Bacteria > Pseudomonadota > Alphaproteobacteria > Acetobacterales > Acetobacteraceae > JAMXLO01. Next base: position 81,062 of record CAWKMC010000018.1, read on the forward strand.
GATCCGGCGATTCGACCTTCAACACAACCGGGTAACCGAGAGAGCCGGCCGCATTCACCGCTTCGTCCACGCTCTGTGCAACACGCTCGCCGACCACAGGCACGCCGTACAATGCTAGCACCTCCTTTGCTTCGCGTTCGGTCAGCGTGCGACCACTGGCCGCGTCGATCAGTGTGCGGGCCTGCCGGATCGTGGTCGGTGGTGTGGACATTGCCTTTGGCGCACCTGACGCATGTTTTGCCGCGCGCCAATGCCATGCTGCCAACGCCGCGAAGCATGATGGCATCGAGCGGAACAAAGCCACGTGCTCGGCTTCCTCCGCTTCTTTTACGCCCGGCCCTTCCAGCCATTCGCTCTGCCATGCCAGGCAGGCAATCTTGCCGTGCCTAGCTGCAAGAGAATCGTAGACCGGGATACGCCGGGCGGATGGTGCGTAGCCGTAGGTCTGGGGCACGACGAGCGCGCTGTACGCTAGGTCGCCAAGCAGTGCGTCGGCGCAGGCGTTCAGGGATTCCGGATTGGCCAGAATCTGCGCGGTCACGTCGCACGGATTGCGCGCCGAGCCGAACTCGGGAATGTGCGAGAGCAGCACGTCTCGCACCGGATCCGAAGGTTGCGGCAACGGCACACCGAACTGTTCGGCGCGATCCGCTGCCATGATCGCAGCACCGCCGGATGCGGCGACTACCGCAACACCGCGCGCCTTCGGTGGCCGTGCCTTGGCGAAAAAGGCCGCCGTCTCACAGAGTGCTTCGTAGTCATCGACCAGAATGCCGCCAGCGCGGCGGAACACGGCGCGATACGCTGCCTGTGATCCGGCTAGTGATCCGGTGTGCGACATCGCCGCCGCCGCCCCTTGTTCGCCCACTGCCATCTTGAAGACGATCAACGGCTTGTCGCGCTGCCAGGCACGCTCCGCTGCGATCAGCATGCGTTCGGGTTCGGCCATGCCTTCGAACACGCAGGCGATCGCCGCACACGATGGATCGTCGGCCAGGTAAGAAATGTAGTCAGCCATATCGACATCGCAGGAATTGCCGGAGGTCAAGCACGTGGCTGAACGACACGCCGCGCACCACCGCCTGCGCCAGTGCCATCCCAAGCGCACCAGACTGGCTCACCATGCCGATGGCGTGCCGGCGCGGCGGCGGGATTGGCGTGATGTCCATGAACGTCACGCGCATATCGAGCGGTGCATTTACCAGGCCGATGGTGTTTGGTCCGACAATTCGCATGTTGCTGTCGCGCGCAATTGCTGCGAGGCGCTGCTGTTGCGCGACACGTTCTTCCTTGCCGGTCTCTGCGTAACCCGAGGCGAAGACGATCACCCCGCCGACGCCGGCGGTCGCGCATTCGACCACGATCTCCTCGACCGCCTCACGCGGAGCGGCGACGACCACGCAGTCCGGCACTTCCGGCAGCGCCGCAACGCTTGCATAGCAGCGCAGTTCACCGATCCGCTCGTAGCGCGCGTTCACCGGATACACACGCCCGCCGTAGTGCTGCAGGTTAACCACCACGCGCTCGCCGAACGAGCCGGCGCGGGTGGAGGCGCCGACAACAGCGATGCTGGCCGGATGCAGCAGGCGCGTGAGGTCGGCGTGCTGATAGACCGAGGTTCGTTTCACTTCCATGCCAGGCTCGATTGACGTTTTCAAGGGGCGAGCATACTGATCGGTAGCTTTGCAGCAAAGGACGCGGGGATGTCGTCGCTGTTCGATCTGACCGGCAAGGTCGCTGTGGTCACCGGCTCCAGCAAGGGTATCGGCCGCGCGATCGCCGAGAGGATGGCGGAGCACGGCGCGAAGGTGGTTATCTCCAGCCGCAAGGCTGATGTGTGCGAGGAGGTTGCGTCCGGCATCCGTGCCAAAGGCGGCGAGGCGGTGGTGATCCCGTGCCATATTGCGCGCAAGGACGAGTTGCAGAAGTTGGTCGATCAGACCACAGCGCAGTTGGGCGGGATCGACATCATGGTCAGCAATGCCGCGGTCAATCCGTATCTTGGACCCGCGGCGGGTGCGTCGGATGAAGTATATGAGCGCATCATGGGTGCCAATGTGCGCAGCAATTTTTGGCTCGCGAACATCGTCTGCCCAAAGATGGCCGAGCGCGGTGGCGGGTCTTTCATCATCATTTCATCGATTGGTGGGTTCCGCGGCACCGCGTCGCTTGGTCTGTATGGGATATCGAAGGCAGCCGACATGCAGATGGCGCGCAACATCGCGGTGGAGTGGGGGCCGAAGAACGTGCGCGCGAACTGCATCGCGCCTGGGCTGGTGCGCACTGATTTTGCGCGCGCGCTGTGGGAGGACCCGGTGCGCTATCGGAAAACCACGCGCGACAATCCTCTGCAGCGTATCGGTGAGCCCGACGAGATCGCCGGTGCGGCGGTGTTCCTGGCATCACCGGCGGGTAATTTCGTGACCGGGCAAACGTTGGTTGTGGATGGCGGCACGATGGCGGGGGTCGTGCTGCAAAAGGACGACTGAGCTGACACGCGACGAAGCGATTGCGCTGGACCGTCGCGACGAACTTGCGGCCTTCCGCGATCTGTTTGTACTGCCGGAAGGGGTGATCTACCTCGATGGCAATTCGCTTGGCCCGCTGCCAAGAGCGACAACCGAGCGTGTGACGCAGGTGTTGGAGCGCGAGTGGGGCCAGTCGCTGATCCGAAGCTGGACCGATCACGGCTGGATCGACCTGGCGTTCCGTATCGGCGACAAGATCGCGCGGCTGATCGGCGCCTCGCCGGGCACGACCGTGGTCGCCGACTCCACGTCGGTGAACCTGTACAAATTGCTGGCAGCTGCGCTGCAGTGCCGTCCTGGCCGGCGCGTCATCCTGACCGAGGCCGGCAACTTTCCCACCGATCTTTACGTCGCGCAGGGCCTTGCCGCGCATCTGTCCCTTGGCCATGAGGTGCGTCAGGCCACGGACGTAGTTGCGGCACTGGACGATACGGTGGCCGTGCTGATGCTGACGCATGTGAACTATCGCAGCGGTGCGATGCACGACATGGCCGCGCTGACGCGGGCGGCACATGCGGTTGGAGCGCTGGTGCTATGGGACCTTTCGCATTCGGCTGGCGCCGTGCCATTGCAGCTCGAGGCGGACGATGTCGATCTCGCGGTGGGCTGCGGCTACAAGTACCTGAACGGCGGGCCGGGCGCGCCGGCCTTCCTGTATATCGCCGAAGCATATGCAGGAGGACCTGCGCCTGCCATTGACCGGCTGGCTCGGCCACGCCGCGCCGTTTGCGTTCGAGAGTGACTACCGGCCAGCGCCGGGGGTTGCGCGAGCTGTGGTGGGGACGCCGCCGATCCTGTCGCTCGCGGCGCTGGAGGTCGGCATCGACATCGCACTTCAGGCGCCGATGGCCGCGCTGCGTGCAAAGTCGCTGACATTGGCTGAGTTGTTCATGGCGCTGATGCAGCCGGAACATGACTTTCGACTGTTGACCCCACGCGAAGCAGCACGACGTGGCAGCCAGGTGGCATTCGCGCACCCGCACGGCTACGCGATCATGCAGGCGTTGATCGAGCGCGGGGTGATCGGCGATTTCCGGGCGCCCGATGTCCTGCGCTTCGGCCTGGCGGCACTTTATGTGCGCTTCGTCGATATTTGGGATGCCGTTGCCAAGCTGCGCGATGTGATGGGAAGCGGCGCCTGGAAGGGAGATAAATTCCAGCGGCGGCGCAAGGTGACCTGAAGCCGGTGCCCGGACGGACGGCCGGCACGGAGGCCGGCCATGACGTTGGGTACAGTTAGCCGTTCTTCGTTTTGTTCTCTAGAGCCTCGGTTAGGCGTTGCGGATCAACCTCGATGTTGATGCCGGCCCTCTCAAGCTGGCATAGCATCATCGAGCGTGAGTCACGATCGCCCCAGCCGCGGTTCAGTCCTTCTTCCAGATCTGCCAACGCGAGGTTTGCCAGTCGCATCGGCACCTTCACCTCGCGACCGAGAGCCGTTGCCAACGAGACATCCTTGTGCGCGAGCCGCAGGGCAAACGCCGGTGGCTCGTACTTGTTCGGGCAGGAACTGATCGGTCAGCGAGTCGAATGCACCGCGTCGTCCGATGGCGCCTTTGCGCACCGCTTCCCAGATGGCCAGCGGCTCGATGCCCGCCTTCACTCCCATGCTGAACACTTCCGCCGCGGCTGCGGTGGCGATGTAGCCGAAGCAGTTGTGCACCAGTTTCGCCACTGATCCGGCGCCGATCGGTCCGATGTACTGCGCGGCATCACCGATCATGTCGAGTACCGGCTTCCACTTGTCGAACGTGTCTTCGTCGCCGCCGCACCAGATCGCCAGCTTGCCGCTCGCCGCACCGCGCGGGCCGCCACTGACAGGTGCATCCAGCAGATGCGCGCCCTTGGCAGCGAACGCTTCGTGCGCCTTGCGCACAACGGTGGGCGAGTTGGTGGTCAGGTCGAAATACGCAGCGCCCTTGCGAATGCCGGCCAGAAGCCCGGCGGTCACTGACTCGAATTCCGGCGGCCCAGGCAGCGAAGTGAAGATCACCTCGCTCTGTTCCGCCACGGCCTGCGGCGTATCGGCCCAGATCGCGCCATCGCGCAGATGGCGAGAGGCGGCATCGCGGCGGATGTCGTGCACCACCAGCGTGTCGCCGCGCGCCTTCAGTCCCTTTTGCAAGTTCGCGGCCATGCTGGCACCCATGGTGCCGAGGCCGATGAATCCTGCCTGCATGGTCGTGCTTCCTTGCTGCTAATTGGCCTCGAAGACCTCGCGCGCGATATTCGCAGCGGACATCGCCGCGGGCCAGCCGGCATAGAAGGCGAGATGCGTGATGACCTCGGATAGCTCTTCCTTGGTCACACCGTTCTGTAGCGCGCGCTGCAGATGGCCGCGCAACTGTTCTGGGCGATAGGTGGCGATCAAGGTGGCGCAGACGATCAGACTGCGATCGCGCTTCGATAGCTGTGGACGCTCCCATACGTCGCCAAACAGTACCTTCTCCGAGAGGTCTATGAGCTTGGGAACCGTGCCACGGACGCGATCGCGCGATTCAGTCGAGGGTGCCTGGGCCATGGTTTCCTCCTTTTGGTGAATGTCGCCGGCATTGCACACCATGCCGGTTGGCAAGTCGAATCACGCCACCTTCGGCCAGATCGCTGACGCAACGGCGATCTCCTGTGGATAGATCGCAACCGGCTTGCCGTTCTGCCACTGTATCATCGCCAACACCGCATCGACGCGGCGTCCCTTGTCATCGAACTTCAAGTGATGGCCGGGGAAGAACAACGCCGGGCCGTCGCGCATGTCTAGGTCGCGGATGGCCTCGCGCCACCTTGTGCCGATCGGCGACGCCAGCGCGTTCCAGCGCCTCCTTGAAGATCAGCACGTGCACATAGGCGAACAGCGAATCATGCCCGAACCACGGCTCCTTGGTGCGCTCGACGAAGCGCTGAGCGAGTTGGTCCTGGTCGTGGCCCGGCCAATTGGCCAGCCCCGCCATCAGCCCTTGCAGGATATCGGCGCCGGTGACCTTCAGCAGTTCCGGCGCACCGATGTGGCCGCCGCCGCCGATCAGCGGCAGCTTGCCGCCGGCCAGGCCGAACTCGGCAAACTTATCGAGCAGCAGCTTGTCGTCCGGAACGTTGGACGACAGCATGATGCAGAAATCCGGACGCGCACTGCGGATCGGCTGCACCAGCGTCGTCGCGTCGGCGATCGGCGGCGTATACATCTGGTCGTAGACAGCGGAGAGGCTGAGATCCTTCAGCGTGTGCTCGCGCACCTCCCTCAGGAAGCTGATATTCGCTGCCGTATTGTCGGCCAGGAGGGCAACCTTGGTAGGCCGCTTGCCAGTGCGTCTTCTGCGCCAGATCGACGATCGCCGGCAGCAATTGCCTGTGCTTGTGCATCGGCGGTCGGCGCGGTCTGGAACACGTACTTATAGCCGCGGCCGGTGATCAGATCGGAATAGGATAGGGTCAGCCACGGCAATTCGGCGCGCTCGGTCACCTCGGTGACCGCGAGCGTGAAACTCGACAGCCAACAGCCAAAGCCACCAACCAAGTCGGGTTCCTGTGACAGCATGCGCTGGGCTGAGTCCTTGGATTTTTCAGCCGAGTCCTGCGTATCGAACTGCATCAGCCGCAGCTTGGCGCCACCCATCGACTTGATACCGCCGGCTGCGTTGACATCGTCGATCGCCATCTCGGCGCCGAGTTTCTCCAGGATGCCAGACCGTGCCCACGGGCCCGACAGTGGCACCAGCATGGCGATTTTCACCTCGGACGGAGCCTGTGCGCGTGCACGAGGCACGATACCGGATGCCAGCGCCATGCCGAGCGCGGTCCTGCGTCCGATCGCTGTGGTGTCGGTCATTGTTGCTTCCTCCCATGATTTGACGACGATGCGTCGTCGGCGGGGGACTAACTTGGATCGGCGTCCAACCGCACGACGATGCCCTTCAGTTCTGGCGAGATCGCCGGATAGCGCTGCAAGACCAGCGGATCGTGGCCGGGAATGATCCCGTTCGGCGCGCTCGCCAGCTTCCGCATCGTCTCGTAGCCGGTCAGCGTGTCCTCGTGGCTGTGCATGATTGGAAATGCGCGGCCTTCTTCCATGTTCGCGTAGAAGTGGCTGGCATCGGATGCCAGCACCATCCAGCCGCGTCGCGTCCACACGCGTACGACCTGCAACCCCTTCGAGTGCCCACCGACGTGGTGCATGGTCAGCCCCGGCGCCAGTTCGTCCACGCCATCATGGAACACGACCCGGCCAGCGAACAGTTTTCGTAGCATCGCCACCACATCTTCTTCCTCGAACGGCGCGCGCAGACCGGCGTGGCACATGCACCGTCCGGTCGCATACGCCATCTCGATATCCTGCAGGTGGTAGCGCGCGTGCGGGAAAAGATCGTAGTTACCGCAATGATCGTAGTGCATGTGCGACAGGATCACGTCCTGCACGTCGCGCGGCTCGATGCCGATCGCCTTCAATCCCACTGAAGGTGAGCGCACGAACTGGCGCTGCCGCTTCTCGCCCATCGGTTGGTCGAAGCCGGTGTCGAAGACGAAGCTTTGTTCCGGCCCCTTGATCGCCCAGACGAAATAGTCGAGCGGCATCGGCCCATCATGCGGATCGCCGCCGATAAAGTTGTTGGCGCGTCGTGCGTTGGGATTATGCGCGTAGTGGATGGCGTAGACCTCGTATGGTTCCGGCATCAGGACACCTTTGGCCAGCTTACCTTCGAGGCGGCAATCGACTCGGGATGGACCGGAACGGGGCGACCGCCCTGCCACTGCACGATGCACAGCTTGGCGCCAACGCGTCGGCCCTTCTCGTCGTATTTTAGAGTACCATCGGGGAAGAACAGGGCGGGGCCCTCGTTCTTCATGTCGAGCTGGCGGATCGCCTGCATCACTTTGTGTCTCTCCGCTACCCCGGCGCGTTCCACCGCTTCCTTCAGGATCAGCGTGTGCACATAGGCGAACACCAAGTCATGGCCGAACCAGGGCTCCTTGGTGCGCTCGATGAAGCGCTTCGACACATCCTCAACGGCCTTGCCCGGCCAGTTCGCAAGCCCGACGAGCACGCCTTCCAGGTTCTCGGCGCCGGCCACCTTCAGCAGTTCCGGGACCGCCCAGTGACCGCCGCCGCCAATCTTCGGCAGCTTGTCGCTCTTCAGGTTCATTTCGGCAAACTTGTCCACCAACAGCTTGTCGTCAGGGACGTTGGTGGATTGGAAGATCACAAAATCAGGGCGGCCGGAGCGCACATGCTGCACGATAGTCGTCGCATCGGTCAGTGGCGGCGTATAGACCTCGTCGGCGACGAGCGAGAGATTCAGGTTCTTCAACACGTGGTCGCGGATCGGCTTCATGAAGCTGACTGAAGCCGCGGTGTTGTCGCCGACCACGGCAACCTTGGTGGGACGCTTGCCGGTGGCCTGCTGCGCCATCTCGACCACCATCGGCACCTCGTCTTCTGCCTGCACATCGGCGGTGGGCGAGGACTGGAATACATACTTGTATCCACGGCCGGTGATCAGGTCGGAATAGGACAGCGTCAGCCACGGCAGTTCGGCGCGCTCAGTGACTTCGGTGGCGGCAAGGGTGAAGGTCGATAGCCAGCAGCCGAACCCTCCGACCAGGTCAGGCTCCTGTGCGACCATGCGTTGAGCGGCGTCCTTTGCCTTCTCTGCACTGTCGCCAGTGTCGTACTCGATCAGCCGCAGCTTCGCGCCGCCAAGCGACTTGATGCCGCCGGCGTTGTTGATGTCGTCGATCGCCATGCGCGCGCCCATCTGCTCCAGGATTCCCTGGCGCGCCCATGGGCCGGACAGCGGCACCAGCATGGCAATCTTCACTTCCTTTTCCTGCGCGCGCAGGCGACGCGGTGCGAGCGACGCCGCGCCGGTGGCAAGGCCGAGCCCAAGGGCGCCACGGCGTCCGATTGAAGCAGTGTTCGTCATCCGATTTACTCCTACGCGGTCGATATCAGGCATCTGTCAGCCCGAGATAGGAACGACGGACCCTGTCGTCCGCCAACAGTGTCTGGTGCGTACCGTCCAGAACCATGTGCCCGGTCTCTAGCACATAGCCGTAATCCGACAGCTCCAGCGCTTCTGCCACCCGCTGTTCTACCAGCAGGATCGTGACGCGATCCTCGCGATGGATCTGCGAAACGCGCTCGAAGATCGTATCGGCGACGGCGGGTGCCAAGCCCATGGAAGGCTCGTCCAGCATCAGTAACTTCGGCGCCGAAGCGAGGCCGCGGCCGATCGCCAGCATCTGCTGCTCACCACCGGATAATGTGCCGGCCAACTGCGACGCGCGTTCGGACAGAATTGGAAACAGCGTGTGTATGCGTTCCAGCGTGTGGTGCCACTGGGCGCGGCCAGCCTTGGTGTAGGCGCCCATTTCCAGGTTCTCGCGGACGGTCAGTGTCTTGAACACTTGGCGGCCTTCGGGGACGTGCGCGATGCCGAGATGGGCGCGTGCCGATGCCGAGATGGCGAGCAGATCTTGTCCCAGAAAGCTGACGCTGCCTTGCACCGGTGCGACGATGCCGCAGATGGTCTTGAACAGCGTCGATTTGCCGGCGCCATTCGGGCCGAGCACGGTCACGAACTGACCTTCGGCGACCGAGAGCGATACGTCGGTGAGCGCACGGAGGCCGCCGTAGGCGACGGAGAGGTTGCGGACTTCAAGCATGGGCGGTGTCGCGCCCCCTCCCCTTAACCCCCCGGATCAAGTCCGGGGCAGGCTCCTCCCGCGAGGAGAGGGGGGATTGTTGCTGAGCCGCTCTATGCATTCTGTCGTGCCAAAAACTTCTTGCCGAGATATGCCTCGATCACGGCGCGGTTCTCCACGACGTCGCGTGGCAGTCCGGATGCCAGCACGGCACCGTGGTCTAGCACGACGAAGCGGTCGGCCAACCGCATCATCGCGTGCATCGTGTGCTCGATGATGGCAATTGTCATACCTTCGTCGCGCAGTTTTGCCAGCACGTCGAGCACTTCGTCGCACTCATCGCGTCCCAACCCAGCCAGCGTTTCGTCCAGCAGCAGCAATCGAGGCTGGCCGGCGAGCGCGCGCGCCAATTCCATCAGCCGTAGCTGCTTGTTGGTAAGCTGTCCGGCCTGGCGGGTGGCGAGATGCAGCATGCCAACGCCATGCAAGGCGTGTTCGGCCGCGGCGACTGCAGCGCGGTCTGGCAGTCCGGCGCCATAGGCCCCGACCACCACGTTGTCCAGCAGCGGCAGGCGCGGGAAGCTTCGCACGACCTGGAAGGTGCGGCCAACACCCATGCGGCAGACCTGATACACCTTGCGCCCGAGCATCTGTTCGCCTGCCAGCAGCGCGCTGCCTTCATCCGCTGTGAGCACGCCGTTCAGAACGTTGAACAGCGTGGTCTTGCCGGCGCCATTCGGGCCGATGATCCCGAGGATTTCGCGCGGCTGAATGGCGAAGCTGACCTGGCTGACAGCACGCAAGCCGCCGAACGAACGCGAGAGGTTTTCCACTTGCAGCAGAGGCGTTGTGCTGACTTCGCTGTATCTGCGTGTCGGTGCGGCCGTGGCGGGCAAAGGCGGCGGCAGCGGCGGCATAGCGCCGCGGAGCCAGCGGTCTCGGATCGTCCAGTATAGCCCATCCGGCGCGGCGAGGATGATGACGATGATGGCCGCGCCATACACCACGCCTTGGATGCCAGGAATGATGTTCCCAAGCTCGGCGTTCAGCGATTCAGCCAGCGGCACCAGGATCGCGGCTCCGATCACCGGACCCCAGATCGACACGACGCCGCCGAACAGGGTCACCACGACCGGCTGCGCCGAGACCAAGAGCCCGAATACCGAATCGGGCGTGACCACCAACAGTACGCAGGCATAAAGACCACCGGCAGCCGCCGCGATGACTCCCGAGGTAATCAGCGCACGCATCTTCCACTGGCGCGAATTGATGCCGGCGGCTTCGGCTGCCAGTTCGTTCTGCCTGATCGCCAGCAGCGCGAGACCGAAGCGGGAATTCTCGACAAACATACAGGCCAAAATGCCGGCCACCAGCAGCAGCATGGCAACAAGGGTGTAGAGCCGCTGATCATTGAATTCGAGAAAAGCGATCGGATGGTCGCGATGCATCGGCAGCGACATTTCCTGGAAGCCCAGGTACTGCAGCAGGTAGAGGATGAACAGTGGATAGGCAAGCATCGACAGCGCGAAGTAGTGGCCGCGCAGGCGGAACGTCGGTGTGCCGATGATGACCGCGGCGATGGCACCCATCAGCATCCCAAGTGGGATACCTAGCCACGGCGTCAGGTTCCAGTACACCAGCGCCAGGGTCACGGTATACGCACCGATGCCGAAGAAAGATGCGTGGCCGAACGACAATTGCCCGCCATAGCCGGACAGAATGTTCCACGATGCGCCAAACACCGCCCAGATCGGCACCAATGTCAGGATGAGCTGGTAGTAGCTGTTGGTGACGAACGCCGAGATGACGAGGTAGATGATGCTGACGATTGCCAGTGTGATGCCGTCTCGTCGCAGCCGTATACCGGCGCCTTGTCTCATGCGCGTTCTGCCGAACGGCCGAACAGACCTTGCGGACGCAGCATTACGATCAAGAGGAAGACCACAAAAATAGCGGCGTTCTGCAACTGCGGCGGCAGCACCAAAGCCGAGCACTGCTGCACGAAGCCAACAGTCAGGCCGCCCCAGAAAGCACCGAGGATGCTGCCCATGCCACCCAGGACGACACCCGAATACATGATGATGACGTAGTCGAGGCCGATGAACGGGCCGAAGGACAGATAGGTTGCCATCAGGCCGCCTGCGATGGCCGTGATGCCGCAGCCTGACGCGAAGGCGATCCGATAGGTACGATCGACGTCGATGCCCATGTAGGTCGCCGCAGTCGGATTGTCGGCGGCCGCGCGCAGCGATTTGCCGAGGCGGGTGTATTCCAGCACGAGGTACAAGGTGATGGCGATGATGATCGCGACCGCACAAGCAATCAGCCGTGCCTTGTTCAGGAAGACCGTCGCATCACCGTAGAACCCGTCGATATTGAAGGCTCTGGAGGCGAGCGGTGTGCGAACCGTCTCTGGCGTGGAGCCGAACAGGATGAGGCCGCCGTTCTGCAGGATGAGAGAGATACCCAGGGTGACCAGAAGTTGACCGAAGTGACCGTCGTCCACGGTGCCGGCGGTACGCAGGCCAGAAACACGGGCGATTAGGAACCGGTGCAGCACCGCGCCGCCAACGAACACGATCGGACCGGCGCAAAGCGCGCCGACGAATGGCCCGACATAGGGACCGAGAAACGCGAACACGCCGGCGCCGGTGACCAGGTACAGACTGGCGTACATGCCCAGCATCAGCAGTTCGCCTTGAGCGAAATTGACGATGCGCATGATGCCGAAAATCAGCCCGAGGCCGATGCACATCAGGCCATAAATGCAGCCAATGGTGATACCGGCAGCGAGCGCGTTCAGCGTGTTCTCGATGAGGACTTCGAAGTCCACTTAGCTTGTCTGCCTCCCTTCTCGTCGTCGTGGCAGGCCTTGTGCCGGCCATGACGGGTAGAGCAGTCTTACTGACTGACTGCCTCCGTCTCAAGCAACCATCCGGCTACCAGGTTGCCAAGGTTACGGGGCGCTTCGCCGGGCCATAACTGTTCGCCATCCAGTGTGGCACCCCAGGCGGCCGCAACGCCCATCGCGCGCAAGCCGTCGGGAGCCACCGCGCGATACGATACGTGGTGGTGGCCGTGCACGACGAGGCTGGCGCCCATCGCACGGGCCAACGAGTCCAGCGCGGCGTTCCCTGCGGGATGGCTGCGCGGCGCTTCATGCGTCACAAGGATGTCGGCGCGTTGGCTCGCCAAATAGTCGTAGTCCTCTAGCCAGATCGCGGTGGCGCTCAGCGAATGGATCAGCGCGGCAATGTGGTCCTCGTTCCAGCCATGCAGACCTGACAGATCGTCTGGCAGCTGTTCGCGCCGATGCACCCGAGGCGGGTTAGGCGGCTCCCAGATGCGCGGACGAAACGTCCCGCCCAGGCCGGCGATACGGACGCCACCAATCTCGACAACCTTGGCGTGCAGAGCGCCTTCCGTGGTGCGAGGGTTGCGGTCGGGTTCCACCAGGTTGGCCCACATTTCCGGACCGCCGTCGTTGTCGTGGTTGCCAAAGATCCAGTGCACATCGATGCCGCGATCCAGCAAAGGGCTTGCCAGTTCATCGAGCGGCCGATCGCACTGGATGTCGCCCAGCAGGATCGCGGCGTTCGGCAACGGGTCGAGGCTGGCGAGGCCGCGCTCGACATTGTCCCACTGTTGGTGGATGTCGCCGATGAAGACAATCGTCATGTTTCCGTTCCGTAACTGGGCCTGACCTTGACGATGTCGCGGCGGCATTCCTAGCCTCCCACGAATATCCTAAAATGGAAACCGAATGAACGATCGGGTCGAACTGGAGCCGGCGGCATTTCTGGACCGGCTCGAACGGACCGCATGGAGAACGGAAACCCCATGCGGGGACGGAATGATGGTCTGGCGGTCGTGGGGTCAAGGACCTGCGTTGGTGCTATTTCACGGTGGCGCAGGATCGTGGCGTCATTGGGCACACAACATCGACGTGCTGTCGCGGGATTATCGACTGCTGGTGCCGGACTTGCCGGGGCTGGGTGAGTCGGCATTTCCCCCGGTTGGCGATGATGCGATGGCGGTGGCGCGGATCGTGGCCCATGGGATCGACATCATCCTCGGCACCGACGCGCAGTACGACGTGACAGGGTTCTCGTTCGGGGGAACGATGGCGACCTGCGTCGGGGCGATCCACGGCGCCCGCGTGCGTTCGGTGACGATTGTCGGCTCGAGCGGGGTGGGGCCTGCGGGCAGTGCGGTGGAATTGCTGAAGGTGCGGCACCTGTTCGGACAGGAGCGCGTCGATACGCATCGTATAAACTTAAATCGGCTGATGATTGCCGATCCGGCGAAGATCGATGGCCTGGCGCTGGCGATTCAGGAATGGAATACCCGCCATTCACGGTTGAAGACACCGACGTTGTCGCGCAGCGGCGCATTGCCGAATGCGTTGAAGCAGGTGGTGGCGCGGGTGAACGGTATTTGGGGCGAGCTTGATGCTCCAGCCAATCCGCGGGCGCCACAGCGCGTCGAAGCATTGCGCGCACTGCGGCCGGACGCGGACGTACGTATGATAGCCAGTGCCGGACATTGGGTGGCGTATGAAGCGCCTGAGCAGTTCAATCCGATGCTGCTGGAGATGCTGAGCCGTACTCGGCCATAGGAAGGAAAAAAACATGTCGGACGCCAGCGAGATCGCGCGAGGCCCGGGCGAGATGATGGGCAACGCCGGCCCTGGCATGCTGGCAGGACTGCGCGTGATCGAGGTGGCGGACGAACGCGCGGAATACACCGGTCTGCTGCTCGCGGGACTGGGCGCCGAAGTCGTTAAGGTTGAACCGCCCGAGGGTAATGCGACCCGGCGGATCGGCCCGTTCCTGGAGGATGAGCCCGGGCTGGAGCGCTCGCTGTTCTTCTGGAACTATAATCGCAACAAGAGGTCGGTGGTGCTCGACCTGCGCGAGACGCTGGCGCGCGAACACATGCTGCATCTGCTGGAAGGCGCGGATGTACTGCTGGATGCAAGCTGCGGTGCGTTGAACGAGGCGATTGGCCTAAATCGTGCGGCAGTAAACTCGCGGTTTCCAGCACTCGTCACTGCGCGCATGACGCCGTTCGGCGACGACGGGCCGTGGCAGGATTTTAGGAGCTCTGACCTAATCCATCTCGCGCTTGGCGGCATTATGATGAACTGCGGCTACGATCCTGATCCCAACCTGGAATACGATACCCCACCTATCGCACCGCAGATCTGGCATGCGTATCACATCGCCGGTGAACAGCTTGCCACCGGCGTCATCGCCGCGCTGATCCATCGGCATCGCAGCGGGCAGGGACAGGACGTGTCCGTGGCAGTCCACGAGGCCGTGTCGAAGAACCCCGAACTCGACATCATGCACTGGGTGATGCGACGTGTCCCGATATGGCGAATGACCAATCGCCACGCTGCGGAGATACCCAACCATTCGCCGTCCATCTGCCATACCAAAGACGGGCGCTGGTTTATCTCGCATGGCATGGGTGCGCGGGACCTGAAGAACCTGCTGCCGCTGCTGAGCAAGTACGGCGCACAGGCGGACCTCGAACCGCCGCCACCGGATGCCGACTTGAAAGCACGCCAGGTGCCGGGGTCCGCTGCCGGTGACGAAAAGCGCGCGCACATGCTGGACGTGGTGCAGCGGTTCATTCGCGCCTGGACCTATGCCGACACGCCGTGGCGTGAGGCGCAGGATGCCGGCCTGCTATGGGCGCCGCTGCGCAAGCCGCACGAGAATGCGCTTGATGAGCACTGGCTGAAGCGCAAGAGCTTCGCTGATGTGCCGCATCCGGAGCTTGGTCGCAGCTTTCGTTATCCAACCAGCAAGTGGCTGAGCACCAAGACGAGCTGGCAGGTAGGCCGGCGCGCGCCGCTGCTCGGCGAGGATACTGAGGCGGTGCTGCGCGCCGCGCGTCGGCCGAGTGTACCGGCGGAGCCACGACCTGTCGCTAACCCGATGCGGTCGGCGCTGTATAACAAGCCGTTCCCGTTGCAAGGCGTAAAGATCCTCGACTTCGCCTGGTTTCTCGCATCGGCTGGTGGTACGCGGTTCCTCGCGGCCATGGGCGCAGAAAGCTATAAGGTCGAGTGGAAGGACAATCCGGATACGCGGCTTGCGGCGATGGCACCCGTGGGCGGGCGGGCGGCACGCGATGCAGCGACAGGTCCGCTGCCGGGGGTGAAGGACCCCGACATGGGTGGTCAGTTCAATAACAAGAACGCAGGCAAGCGTGGCATCTCGCTGAACATCCGCCATCCCAAGGGACTGCAGATCGCCAAGGATCTTGTGCGCGTCTGCGATGTCGTGGCCGAAGGGTTTTCGCCTGGCGTGCTGCCACGGCTTGGGCTTGGCTACGACGTAATGAAGAGCATCCGGCCGGACATCATCTACATCCAGCAATCCGGCATGGGCGCGCACGGTACCTATGGACGGATGCGCACCGTCGGCCCAGTCGCCGCAGCCTTCGGCGGCCAGGCCGACATGTCGGGATTGCCGGAGCCGGCGATGCCGGTGGGTTGGGGTTACTCGTATCTCGATTGGATGGGGGCGTATGGCTACGCGCTGGCACTGCTCGGTGCGCTGTATCATCGCGAGTGCACCGGCGAGGGACAGTGGATCGATGCGTCGCAGTGTGAGTCGGGATTGTTCCTAACCGGTGCGACGATCCTTGATTGGTCGGCGAACGAGCGCGTGTGGCGGCGCTATGGCAACCGCTCGCCGTACAAGCCGGCTGCACCACATGGTGCCTATCGTTGCGCGGGAAAGGATCGCTGGATTGCAGTCGCCTGCTTCACCGATGCCGAGTGGCGCGCCTTGGCACAGGTGGCAGGACAGCCTGCGTGGCTGGAGGATCGGCGGTTCAACACGTTGGAGCATCGGCTGCTGCATCAGGATTCGCTCGACGCGGCGGTCGAGGCATGGACCAGCACACAGGATCGCTATGATTGCATGATCCGGCTGCAGCGGGCGGGCGTTCCGGCCGGCGTTTGTCAGAATGCGGAGGACCGCTGTGACAGTGATCCGCAGCTGCGGCACTTGAAGTGGCTGACCGAGGTGACGGGTACTAAGATCGGTACGTGGCCGGTTTACGAATTGCCGATGAAGTTCAGCGAGACGCCGGCCTATATCGGAGGGCCGACCAATCGCGGTGCACCGGGCTACGGCGAAGACAACGAATGGCTCCTGACCAATCTATTGGGCATGAGCAGTTCAGATGTACAGCGGTTGGCGGAAGAGGGGGTGATCTGAATGATCCTGGTCACCAACAACGAAGGAACGGTTGGTGCGCCGACGACGGCTCGCTTGCTGTTGGAGGGCGCGCATGCGCTGGACGCGATCGAGGCGGGCATTCGTCTGATCGAGGCCGATCCATCCGTGCGTACGGTTGGTCGCGGTGGTTGGCCCAACCTGTTGGGTGAAATGGAGCTCGATGCCTGCGTAATGGATGGTACCACGCTCCGCACCGGCGCCGTTGGCGCATTGCAGGGCTTTCTGCATCCGATCAGTGTGGCTCGCGCGATCATGCAGCAACTGCCGCATGAGTTTCTGGTCGGCGATGGTGCGGCACGGTTTGCGCGCGAGATTGGTGCCGAAGCGGCAGACAATCTGACCGAGGATTCGCGCCGTGTGTGGCGGAAGTGGTTCGACAGCGAGGTGCCCGCCGAACAGAAGCGAATCTGGCCCGATACTCCGCTCGCCGCTTTGTGCCGGCATGCGATCGATCCTGAGGTCGGTCGCGACACGACGGTGTTCCTCGCGCAGGATTCAGCGGGCAACATTTGCTCCGGCACGAGCACTTCGGGCTGGGGGTGGAAGTATCCGGGCCGGCTCGGCGATAGCCCAATCATCGGTGCGGGGTCGTATGCCGATACACGATACGGCGCGACGGCGTGCACTGGCGCTGGCGAAATGACGATCCGTTGCTGCACCGCGCGGTCCGTCGTGCTGTACATGAAGCAGGGCGCCAGTGTCGGCGATGCGGTGCGCGAGGCGGTGAATGACATGCGCGCTTTGAAAGGCGGCCTGATCAGCCGCGTGACGATCCACGCGATCGATACCAGCGGCAATCACAAAGTGGTCTCGGTGAATGGCGCCGGCGACAACAAGTACTGGCTATGGGAAGGGAAGGGTGAGCCTCAGCTTATGCCGGCCGAACCGGTCGTGATTACGAGCGCCGAGATCCGTGCCACGCCCGCAGCAAGGTATGCATCACGATGAGTGGGTTACTTCGCGGCGCCGACATCGTCATGCGCACGCTGCAGCGCGCCGGACACAACACGATCTTCACGCTGTCGGGCAACCACATCATGTCGCTGTTCGATGCAGCGATCGATACGAGGCATCGGCTGGTGCACACGCGGCACGAAGCCGCCGCGGTGCACATGGCCGATGCCTGGGGGCGGCTGACCGGTGAGCCTGGCATTGCGATGGTGACCGGCGGTCCTGGCCACGCCAATGCGACAGCCGCGCTGATGACTGCGTCGGGCCAAGAGTCGCCGCTGGTACTGCTGTCCGGTCATACCGAAACAGATCAGCTTGGCCGCGGCGGATTCCAGGAACTGCGCCAGGCCGAGATGGCGTCTCACGTGACCAAGGCCTCATGGACCGCAAGGTCGGTCGCGACACTCGGCACCGACGTGGCGAACGCGCTCCGGATAGCGCGCGCGGGGCGCCCGGGGCCGGTGCATCTCAGCCTGCCATCGGACCTGCTGGACGCCACGATATCTGACAGTGATGTCGCCTGGCCGGAATCCGATGCCTTTGCTGCCGCGCCCGTCGGATTGAGCGATGCAGCGGCAGATGCCGCGTTGGGCGTCATCGCTACTGCGCGACGACCATTCCTGCTTGCCGGACCTGCGCTGGCCAACCCAAGCGGTCGTGATCTGCTGCAACGGATCGAGGCAGCGTTGCAGATCCCGACCGCGATCATGGACAGCCCCCGCGGCTTCAATGACGCGACCCTGGGTGCGTTCGCCGATGCGATACGACGCGCTGACCTGATTGTACTGCTCGGCAAGGCGTTCGATTTTACACTGCGCTTCGGCACATCGCCATCGGTCGACCCGACGTGCCGCTGGGTCGTCATCGATCCCGAGGCGGCACTGGTGGATCGCGCGGGCGCCGAGAAGCGCGATTTGCTCGCCTTCGGCTGCGTTGCGGATGCGCGCGCCGCCGGCGAGGCACTCATTCGGCGTGCTACGGCGAAATCCGATGCGGGATGGCTTGCCGATGTACGAACCCTATTCGGCAACCGTCCGGCCGGCTGGGCAACACTCGTGTCAAAGACACTCGGAAAGCTGCATCCAATCGAGGTGTTCCGCGCGCTCAAGCCACATGTGGCGCAGCATCCCGATACGGTGCTGATCTGCGACGGCGGCGAGTTCGCGCAATGGGGACAGAGTGTGCTGCCGGTGGTGCCGCGCCGGATGATCAACGGCGTCGGCGGCTCGATCGGTTCGTCACTGCCGATGGCGTGCGCGGCGCGCGTGATTGAGCCTGATGCGCCAGTGTTCGTCGTGCTGGGTGACGGCACATTCGGCTTTCACATGGCGGAGTTCGAAACGGCGGTACGCTGCAACCTGCCGTTCGTCGCGGTCGTCGGCACCGATGCACGGTGGAACGCCGAGTACAATCTGCAGGTGCGCGACTACGGCCCCAACCGCACGTTCGGATGCGAATTGCTGCCCACGCGCTACGACCTTGTGGTCGCAGCACTCGGGGGACACGGTGAATTGGTGCAGAGCGCAGACGAATTGCCGGGTGCGATCGAACGCTCGGTGGCGAGCGGCAAGCCCGCCTGCATCAATGTCATGATCGAGAGTATTCCAGCCCCGCTGGTACGTGCCGGCGCCTGATCCACCACAGCCACGCCGACGCCACCGCCAGCAACGCGAAGGCAATCGGGCCGTGCAGTGCGGCGTGGCTGGTCTGCAGCTCCCAGCCGAACGCGACCAGCACGATCAGCGGTGGCCAGGGGACACGGCGGGTGATCAGCATCGACAGGGCCGCCGCCAGGGGCGCGATGAAGATTGCCCATGATCCGGTCAGGCTCACGAATGATCCGACACCCCCGACAACGGGGTCGGTCCACATCGCGTTCAGCAGCAGGATCACTCCGTCCAGCTGATGTGCATCGAGCTGCCCTGATGCTGCCATCGCCTTCGTGGTGATCAGCGTGCGACCGAGCCCAATGCCGCCGATAGCATCCAGCACCGTGTAATAGATCACGAACACCAGGATCGCCGCACGTGCGAACCAGGCCACCGCTCGAGCATAACCACTGTCACCGTCGGTGACGTCTGACAGCATCAACCAAAGTCCCACCGCGATCAAGGGCAACCAGCGGCGTCTGGATCATGTGCAGCGTGAACCACCAGGACGGCCCGAAATACCCGAGCGCCGAATGGTCCGGCTGATATGGCTCGGGCTGCGAGAGAAACTGGTACATTCCGGGATGTGCGGTGAAGCCGGCCGGATGGAACAGCTCGATCGCGATCAGGCCAAGCGGTGCCAGCAGCAAGCACACCCACCACAGCACCTGCCTGACAGTAGAGTCGGACACTATTCAGCGGCCTGCGGCACCTCGTCACCCAGGCGGACGCCGCGCACCACGTATTCAGCCGCCACCTTGATCGCCTCGATCATGCTGACAGCGCTCGCCTTGCCGGTACCGGCGATGTCGAAGGCCGTGCCATGATCGACGCTGGTGCGCAGGATCGGCAGACCGAGCGTGACGCTGACGGTCTTTTCGAAGTCCATCATCTTGGCCGCGATGTGGCCCTGGTCGTGATACAGCGACAGCACGGCGTCATAGCGACCGATGCGCGCCATGTGGAACACGCTGTCCGCCGGCACTGGACCGCTGACGTGCATGCCATGGGCGCGGGCGGTCTCGATCGCCGGCTTGATGGCGTCCATCTCTTCGCGGCCGAACAGTCCGTCCTCGCCGCCGTGCGGATTAAGCGCCGCCACGGCGAGATGCGGCTCAGCAATGCCAAGTTGGCGCAGCGCCTTGATCGCCTTTTCGATGCCGGCAAGCGTGCGCTCGCGGGTGATCGACCGGCACGCGTCCACCAGCGACATGTGGCGGGTCAGGAAGAAGATCTTCAGACCGCTGATCGTGAACATGGTCATCTCTTCGCGGGCACCGGTGTGTTCGGCGAACATCTCGGTGTGACCGATGAACGGGATCTTCGCCGCCTTCAGTGATTCCTTGTTGATCGGTGTCGTCGCAATGCCAGCGATCCGATGCGCCATTGCCAGGTCGATCGAGGTGCGGATCGCCGCATAGGCGGCCTGGCCGCCGAGTACCTGCACCTTGCCCATTTGCAGGGCGGCGGGGTCAGCGGTGTTCTGATGCATGACGTCGATCACCGCATCGCGGTCGGTTATCGCCTCTGGCCCTTGGATAGCGTTCAGCGAGGCCGGCAGACCGCAGACGGTCAACGCCCGCTGGAACACGCGCGCATCGCCGATCAGGAAACTCCGTGAGCATGCTCGCACCTCCGGCGACATCAGCGCGCGTACGGCAATCTCTGGGCCAATACCGGCCGGATCGCCCATCGTCACCGCTAGAACCGGTCTCGTCTCGGTCATCTCGGCGTCTCCTTCCGCTTGCCCACACTTCATAGCACACTCGGGGGGCAGGCAACGAATGGGAGGCAACCCATGCTCCGCATCTATGGTTCGGCTCGGTCCCGCGGTGTGCGCACCCTTTGGATGGCGGGAGAACTGGGGCTGGAATATGAGCACCTGGACTATGCGCCGCGGTCGCCGGCAACACGGACGCCGGAATATCTGGCGCTGAACCCGAACGCGCGGGTCCCGACCATCGACGATGACGGCTTCGTGCTGTCGGAATCGATGGCGATCAACCTGTATCTCGCGAGAAAGCACGGCAAGCTCTACCCCAAGGACGCGAAGAACGAGGCGCTGGCCTGGCAGTGGAGTTATTGGGAGACCGACCGGCTCGACCGCCAGCTGACAACCTACGCCAACAACGCGTTCGTTCTGCCGGAAGCACAGCGTGACGCTGCAGCGGCGAAAGCGGCGTGGGATGACATCGCACCGGCGCTCGATGTGTTGGAAACGGCGTTCGGGAAGACGCAATGGCTGGCAGGTGGTGAGTTCTCGGTGGCCGATCTGAATGTTGCCGCCGCGATGGTGCGCGCGTTGTCGTTCGACCTTGGCAAATGGCCGAAGGTACATGCGTGGCTACATCGCTGCTGGGACAGGCCGGCGGGTCAGAAGGCACTAGCGATGCGGCAGTAGTGCTGGGCGCCGAGGCCTGGCTCCGCGCCTGGGATTTGCAGGGTCTCCACCGCACCGCCACTGACGGCGATGAGGCCGGCGCGGCGTGGCTGGTGCACGAGGCGACAGCGCTCGGTGCGCAGGTCAGCAGCGAGACCTTCTCGCTGGATCGGATCGATCCAGTGGCAGCCTACGTCGAGGTGGATGGGCATCGGATCGAGGGGGTTCCGGTGTTCGACGCAACGGCAACCACTCCGGAGGGGATTGCCGGACTTGTTGGCACCGAGATCGCGGTTGCGGAACTGACGCCGCAGGCCGTCTACAGCGGAGAGTTTCGCGCGCTGCGGTGCAGCGGTTCGCATCGGGCGCTGATCGTTGTGTGCCACGGAGAACATCCGGGTCTCGGGTTGCTGAACGCTGAGGCTTTTCGTGATCCGTACGGCGCTCCAGCCATCCATGTGCCGACTGAGGTGCACAAGAGGCTGCGCATTGGCCGAAGCGCGCGCGTGGTCGTCCACTACCAACGCACGGCGGCAGTGGCGCGAAATGTGGTGATTAGCATCGCTGGCACTGATCGCACGCGTCCGCCGGTGGTTGTAATGACGCCGCGCAGTTCATGGTGGCAGTCGACCGCCGAGCGCGGCGGTGGGTTGGTATGCTGGCTTGAGTGCCTGCGCGCACTGTTGGCTGCGCCGCCGGTCGCTGATGTGGTGATGACCGCCAACAGTGGGCATGAACTCGGCCACCTCGGTCTTGACGACTTTCTCGCGCGCCGTCCTGGGTGGGAGAGGAGCGCGCTATGGCTGCATTGGGGTGCCAATCTCGGTGCGGTGGGCGGCCGATTTAGCGTGACGTCGTCGAGCGAAGAGCTACGTGCGCTTGCTGCAAGTGAGCTGGAGCGGGCGGGACAGCAACCGGACGTTCTGGCGCCGGTGACACAGGTGCCAAGCGGCGAGACACGCGACATCCACCGGGCCGGGGGGCGCTATGTGACCCTCGTCGGCACCAACCCGTGGTTCCATCTGCCGCAGGATCGCCTGCCACACTCGGTAGATACGCGAGCAGTGACACGGATCGCGGCGGGTGCAGCGGGGCTGGTGCTGCGGCTTGCCGGCTCTGGCTGATTTAGTGTAGCCAAAACTATCCGTGCGAGCTCGCCAATTACATCGCCGGATCAATGCGCAGTTTGAGTGGACGGCAGGACGACGACAGTCGCGGTCCGGCCGGTTACCAGACGCACGTCGGGAGGTACGTGATCAAGCGCGATCCGCACTGGCACGCGCTGAGCCAGCCTGACCCAACTGAAGGTGGGATTCACGTTGGCGAGCAAGTCGGCGCTCCCCTGTCGCTCCCGGTCGGCAATCCCGCTGGCGATGCTCTCAACATGGCCTTCGATCGCGGCATTTTCGCCAACAAGGTAGACACGAGCGGGATCGCCGGTCTTGATGCGCGGCAGCTTGGTTTCCTCAAAATAGCCGTCCACGTGGAAGCTGTCGCGGTCGATCAGGGCGAAGAGCGGTTTCCCAGCATCGACGTAATCACCTGGCCGCATATCAAAATTGGCCACAAAGCCATTGACTGGCGCGCGTACCTGGGACCGCGCCAGGTTGAGAGCGGCATTATCGCGGCTGGCGAGAGCCTGCTGATAGGCTGCCGCAGCCTCCGCAGCAGCGGCACCGCGCTGCTGCTGCTGTTCTTCGGAAACTGACAGCGCATTCAGGCGACTATACCGGTTCATCTCGCGTTCGGCCTCCTGTGAGGCAGCGAGTTTGCTATCAACATTGGCTTGCGCATCCCTGAGTGCGATCTGGAACCGGGCAGGGTCGATGCGAAACAGGACCTCGTCCTTTCTTACCTCCTGATTGTCGTGCACCGGAACATCGCTCACCAGCCCGGAAACATCGGCGGCGAGCTGCACGACGTCGGCGCGGACGCGCCCGTCGCGCGTCCACGGCGCCTCGAGATAATAAATCCACAGTTGCCACCCGATAACCGTGGCAATGCCGACGGCTATCGCGGTTACCGTGAAGCGCCCCAGCAACCTGCCGAATTCTGCTGGTGACGCCCCCGCGCTCGCGGATTTGGGCAAGCAACCTCATTGTGTCACCCAACGCGTGCCAACGGCGGCCACGGCTCCTAGAACTATGACCATCAACGCCAGGTCGAACAGTGGCCGATGCCAGACATAGCGATAGAAGCCAAACCGTCGCAGCATCCGTCGGAGCCACGCCGTCAGCGGAAGCGTCGCGCCGACCCACACCAAAAGAGTGGGAATGAAGATACCATAGATGTCTGTCTCGCCGGTCATCCCGTCCCCACAATCATTGTTGGGTTCGATTCGACGGCTGCCTGTCGAGTGTACGGCGGAGCATAGGGAAACAGCCCGCGCCGGATACCGCCGAGCCGCAGCAATAGCTCTCGGGTGGTGGTAGCGGGATCCTTAACTGCGATCGCAATGACTTGATCGATGGTCCGAAGGAGTGCCATGTCGGCCTGCTCCAGGCTGCGCCGGCGATAATGCGTGGCTATTGCGTCCAGCATCGTGCGAGTAGCGCGGCGGAATTGTTCGGGCAGATTTACCACATCATGCTGAAGCCCGATAATATTGACGCCGACGCGAAGGTCGGCAAGGGCGGACGTGGCAGCACCATCCGTACCTTCGGCGCTGACCGCGAGACGCGGGACGACCAAGCTAAGCCGATCCAGCATGAGCGCAGCAAACGCCGCCAGGTCGGCTGGACTTCTGTTGGCGGCGATAGTTGCAATATTTATGCGGTTACGCCGTAACAGGCGCCATGCCGTCCACTCGGCGCTGACCGAACGGACGACGCGTATGATGATCGCCGTGGCGCCGAGACCAACGATGGCGGCGGTCGCGCTGTTAATGTAGGTAGCGAAGTCGGCGTTGTAGCTGCTCGAGATCGCGAGTTGCGTGGCGGCGATGAAGCTGATCGGACCGCTTACCCGCGGGTCGTTGGCATGCTGGCCAGCGCGCCAAGAATTAGAAACACGGGCGCGAACGCCAGGATGAGCATTTCGAAGTCATGCGCCTGGGGCAGGACGGCAAACAGATAGATGGCGTCGATAGTAAGCGCGATTACCGCCGCCATGACAAAGCCGATGATATTGGGCGCCGGGTCGTCCTGGGCGGCAAAGAAGGCGCAGGCGATGGCCGCGAGGCTTGCGGCTCCGGCGCCTTCAGGCCAGGCCGTGGCAATCCAGAACGCAGAGATCAACCCAACGGCCAGAATGGTTGCCGCCGCTGAATGCAGTGCCATCACGTGATCACGGTGCTGCAATGTAAGGATTGTCTCGCCTTGAGCAAAGGTCAGTTTCGCCAACCTTGGCTCCTCAGCACGGATTCGGCGGCGGAGTGCCATGATATCATGCACGAGATCCGTAAGTTCGCGCAGCCGCACAAGTAGGCCGATCAGCACGACGTCCTTCCAGTCGGTGTTGGCATCGACCTTGGGCTCCATCGCATCGATGTCGGCATGCACTGCGGCGGCTTCCGACAGGTCCGCACCGCGGCCTGCCCGGATCCATGCACCGAGGCGGTCGAGCAGTGCGCGCAGGTCAGGCGTGACGCCGTCGATCTCGTGCAAAGTGCGTATGCGGTCGGCGGCACCGCTGACGACCGGCAGCAGCTGGAGTACACGCTGGTGCAGGATCGCAACCGGCACAGTGGCAGTCTGCAGGTTGGACGTATCATAGGCGAGGTGTGTCGCCAGTGTTGCGATCTCGACGGCATCGCCGGCCACCTTGCGCCGCGCTGCCGCGGTTGTGGCGTCTTCTGGAGCTCCCGATAAGGCACTCACGGTCCAGTCCGCGGCATTTTGGATCCAGTTGTCCAAGCGAGCGGTCAGGGCGGGTCCGAGCGGTATCGGAAAAACGACGCTGCCGATCACCGTAGTGCAGACAATCCCAAGTGTGATCTCTTCGACCCGCGACAGCACCACGTCCCAGACTGTGCTGGGCGTGTCCACGAGCGGAAAGCCGATCAGTGCGGCGCTGTAGCCAGCAAGCAGGAAGACGTAGCTACGCGGTGTGCGGTCCAGCACGGCGAAATAAATGCAGCCCCCGATCCAAAGGGACAGCGCGGCTATCAACAGCACGGGTGCATCGACCAGATTGGGGATCAACACAAGTGTGGCGATTGCCCCGAGCATCGTGCCGTAGAAGCGATAAGCCGCTTTGGAGCGCATCGCGCCAGTCAACGGCTGAGCCACGATATAGGCCGTTGCCATCGCCCAATACGGCCGGTCGAGACCCATCCGCAACGCGATCCATAGGGCCAGCATCGCGCCGGCAAACGTCTTTACGGAAAACAACCAGTCGCGCCAAGACGGAAGCACTTCCACCCACCTCCTGTCGGACCCCGGATACTGTACCGAGTGAACAACGGCGGCGCCACGAACTTTGCTCTGCGGCCCCTGGCTAGTGTTTTGCGTCGCAGCGTGTCAGCCTTCAGACCCCTTTACAAGAACAGAACTGGGCGAGGAGCTGCAACATGGTCCTGAAGATCGAACGGTCTCAACCGGAGGGAATGAACGTCCGGATGTCTGCCGGCAAGCCGTCCTATTCGCATGTCGTGACGGTGAGCGGCAGTGGCAAGCTTGTCTTCACCGCCGGTCAGTTGGCGCGCGATATCGATGGCAATTGCGTCGGCAAGGGTGACATGCGGGCGCAGATGGAACAGACATTTCAAAATCTCGATCGCTGCCTCAAGGCTGCCGGCGCGACATGGACCGACGTGGTGAAGACCAACACATTCGTCACCGATTTCGATGAGTTCCAGAAATGCGCGGACGTGCGCATGCGCTATCTTGGCGTGGCGACGCCGACCAGCACGACGGTTGGTGTTACCCGTCTCGCCGGCCCGGATTTCATGATCGAGATCGAGGCGGTCGCTGTGGTCAATTCTCCAGACTGAACGGTTGGCCGGACCGTAATGAAAATCTGCATCTTCGGCGCCGGCGCGGTCGGTGGCTATCTGGCTGGCTACCTCGCACAAGGCGGCGCCGATGTGTCGGTGGTGGCGCGTGGCGCCCATCTTGCTGCAATTCGTGCGCGCGGCCTGACGGTTGAAACGCCCGACAGCTCGATCACTGTCCGCGTGCGCGCCAGTGATCAGCCGGCGGATCTCGGCGCGCAGGATGCAGTTATCGTGACAGTGAAGGCACCGGCGCTGCCGGATGTTGCCGCCGCCATAGCGCCGCTCCTGCACGCCGACACGGTGGTCGCCTTCGTGATGAATGGCATTCCCTGGTGGTATTTTCACGTCCATGGCGGCCAATTCGATGGGCGACGACTGCCACATCTCGATCCGGACGATGCGCTGTGGCGCGCCATCGGGCCCCAGCGAGCGATTGGCGGCGTGTTCTGGCCGGCCTGCTCGGTTCCCGCGCCTGGCGTCGTGCGATTGCTGACAGGCGCCGGTAGCGGCACGGTCTTTGGCGAACCCGATGGGTCCGTCACTCCGCGTCTCGAGGCTACTGCCGCAGCGTTTCGCGCCGCCGACCTGCCGGTGAGGCTGGCTCCCAATATCCGTGAACTGATCTGGCAGAAGCTGGCGTTCAACCTGAGCGCCGGGCCGATATGCGTGCTGACGCAATCAGCGGTACGTGCGACGCACGAGGAGCCCGCACTGATCGACTGCTCACGCCACATGCTGGCCGAAGCGCTGGCAATAGCGTCGGCGATGGGGTATCGCTTGGATATCGACGCCGAACGCGTCGTCGCCACAAACATGCAACTCGCGCACCGGCCGTCGATCCTGCAGGACCTGGAAGCGGGCCGACCGATGGAGGTCGACGCACTCTACACGGTGCCGCTGGAAATGGCGCGGCTGATGGACGTGCCGACACCGACACTCGATCTTGTCGTCGCGATGATCAGGCTAAAGGCGCAGGCAATGGGCCTGTACCATCTTGATCCAATGCGGGACTACAGCGGCTGAGCCGCGACCCCGATCAGCCAGGCACGGGCGTCGGCCGCCGACCACCAACTCACCACGAGATGCGGCGCATGCGCAGCGATGCGCAGCGCCTGCTCGGCGTCGCTCTCGACGAAGTGCGTGCAGCCCCAGCGGGTCGCCGTCTCAGCCTTGAAGCGGGCGACGGTATCTGGGGTATGGGGAACATGCAGCGGCCGGCATTCCAGGGGCAGCGCGGCATGGCCCCAACGCGCCAGCCAGATCTGCGTCCGCTCGCGGTCCTCGTCCGGCCGGCCGGTGATCACCACCGCCCGTTCGGAGGAGAAGAACGGCAGGCTGGCAAACGGCTCAAGGGCGTGCCGTTGTAGGACCGCCTCTGCGATGTCGCGCTGATACACCGCGTCGGGCACGTCAGGCAGGAACACCCCGTCCAGGTCCAGACCATAGAACGGCAATTCCGCTGTGCGATCCGGTCCGGCGCCCGTCGCTCGCAGAGCACGTCCGGCAGGCGTTGCTTCCCCGCGTTCCCAGGGGAAGCGCCACAGCGACCGCATGGCGTGCGACAGGTCGGGGACGTAGGCGGTGACTTCAGGATCGTGCACGACGGCCAGCGTCAGGCAGTCGCGTCCTTCCTGCAGCAACGCCGTCCGCGCCGCCCGCATGGTCTGGCCGGAGCTGCAGCCATCATCCACCAGGAGGATCCGGCTTCCCGCGGGGGGAGGCGCGCCAATCCAGGCTGTTGTGCCGCTGGTGCGATCGAAGCCGATCATGGTCAACGGCAGCGCGAGAATGCCGGCCGCCATGGTTGCCGGGACCAGACCGCCGCGGGCAATTCCAACCACGGTGTCTGGCTGCCACTGCGCTGCACGATCCAGCAACGCGGCGATCATTCGCTCGGTCTGGTCGTAACCGAGAAACACCGGCATCTCCGCGGTATTGAGCCCCTTCCACTCGCGTGACATTTGCGTGTTCTTGCGCCTTGTCAAACCTGTGAGGGTGGTGTACTAACGTATGTGTTACCGAAAACAACTTCTGGCGCGCCCGTTCGGACGCGCCATTTCTTTTGCCCAGGCAGCGCGGTCTGCCCGAGCACCCAGCCTTCCCAGTGGCTGATCCACCCGTCGGGTGGCGCGGTGTCCGGCCGGTTCCCCGCTAGCACGTTCAGTACGCACAGGACCCCGAGCACACAGTCGAAGCGGTCCTCCCCGACCGCATCGGCGCCGAAGCCATCGGCCGCAGCGCATCGAAGGTCCTGGTCCGGGGCAACGCTCAGGCTTTCCATTACATCGATGA
Organism: uncultured Alphaproteobacteria bacterium; assembly: GCA_963850535.1. Taxonomy (GTDB): domain Bacteria; phylum Pseudomonadota; class Alphaproteobacteria; order Acetobacterales; family Acetobacteraceae; genus JAMXLO01. The sequence goes on from CAWKMC010000018.1 coordinate 109,696, forward strand.
GCCTCTCGGCGACAGCGGCCCGGTCGGACTGCCGGCGCTTGCTGCCCTTGAGCCGAATGCCGAGATGCCGTAGCGCCTCGGCTGGATAGGTCTCTGCTACGGCAATCGCGCCCGGCGTGAGCAGCGTCCCGTACGGGCCGGCGAACGGCCACAGCCGGATCTCATGCAGCGCTGGCAGCAGCAGATGCTGCCAGGCAGCGATCGCTGCCTTGCCCGACTGGTTCGCTCCCAAGGTCCAGAATAGGGGAGCCCCCGCCGGACGCTCGGCCGTGGCGCGGTCGCAGGCGCGTGACAGGCCGGCAGGTCCCTCGAGACCCAGAGCGATCGCGTGCGCCGCACGCGTCATCCCCCGCACGCCGCGCGCCGGGTAGAATGGCCGCCCCGGTCCAACTTCGGCCAGAGTGGCGCAGACCTGGAAGAAATCCGGCCGTGTCGCGGTCGTGGCCAGGAAATGCAGGAAGTCTCGCTCCTCCAATGCCGCCGCATAAGCTCGCGGCAGCCCAATCGGCAGATCGACGCCGAGTGCCACGGCGCCACCCGCAGCCGCATCACGCAGGCGGACAAGCAGCGTGCCGACCTGACCGACCAACAATGGTGCTGCCAGTCGCCACCCGTCGCCATCACGCCGGGCTACCGCGATCCAGCGTTTGCGCGGATCAACGCTCCAGTCGGCATGCGCGACGATCGTGGCGCTATGCGGGGGTAACGACATGGAAGGACACGCAGTGGCCTACCGCTATCCGCCGCTGGCGCGCAAGCTGCATTGGACGACAGCAGTCCTCGTCGCGATCATGATCGTTCTCGGCTTCTGGATCACCTGGTTCGAGCCGAAGAACGAGGCGCTTAAGTTCGCACTCTACGACGTGCATGAAAGCACCGGCGCGTTGCTCTTCGTGCTGGTGTTCGCGCGGCTGGTGCGCCGGATATCCGATCCGCCGGCGCCGCTTCCATCCACCGTGCCGAAGATGTTCCGCGCCGCTGCCCGCGCCAACCATCTGCTGCTTTACGTGCTGCTGTTGCTTCAACCGGTGCTTGGCTTCCTTGCCACCAACGCCTGGGGATTTCCATTTCGTTGGGCGCGCCTCGTGCCGATCCCATCGCCGCTGGGCAAGGACGCGGCACTGGCGCCGATCCTGTCCGGCCTGCACCTGACCGGCGCGGTTCTGCTTCTGCTGCTGATCGGCGCGCATCTCGGCGGCGCCTTCTTCCATGGGGTGGTCCGGCGCGACGGTGTCGCGCAGCGAATGCTATAGCGGCTTCTGCGCCCGCTCCAATAGGCGGGCGAACAGCCCCGGCTTCTTCGCTGGCTTTGCAGGAGTGGCTGCCTTCTCCTTGGCGCGCGCCTCGGCTTCCTGCTGGCGCTGCTTGCTATTGAGCCACTTCTCCAGGCTCATACCGGCCTTCGCAGCGCGCCTGGCCTCATAGGCGCGCTGGCCTTCGCTCAGGTTCTTCGGCGTCTTCAAGGCAGTTCCCCGCTGATCAGCTCGGTTTTCGCAGGCTGGCACGTGGCGTTCAAGGCCTTGGCGCACGCTGACCACTGCTGTCACTATGCGGGCAGATCATGTTGAGGACGCAATGCCCTTTCTGACGGAAGCCGAGCCCGAGCGTGGCGCACTCCTGCCGGTGATGCCGGGCATCTCCCGTATCGTCGCCGCCAATCCAGGGCCGATGACGTATTACGGCACCAATACCTATCTTATCGATACGCAAGACGGTCTGGCGGTGCTGGACCCGGGTCCCGAGGGACATCCGGAACATGTCGAGGCGATCCTTCGCGCCGCCGGCCCGAACATCAGTCTGATCCTGGTAAGCCACACACATCACGATCACGTCGGCGCGGTGCCGGCGCTGAAGCAGGCGACCGGCGCGCCCACGGTCGGCTTCCGCATCAGCGGCGACGACGGCTTCGACGCTGACATCAAGCTGGCGGATGGCGACCGCATCGCGGGCATGACGGCGATCCACACGCCCGGCCACGCGTTGGATCATCTCTGCTTCGCTCTGCTGTCCAGCAACGGGACAGCGGTGCTGTTCAGCGCCGATCATGTGATGTCGTGGTCCACCAGCGTGGTCAGCCCGCCGGGCGGCGACATGCAGCACTACTTCGCCAGCCTGCGGCTGCTGCTGCAGCGGACCGATGATGTGTTCCTTCCGGGGCACGGTCCGCCACTGTCCGAGCCGCGCAACCTGGTGCGCGAAATGCTGACGCACCGCATGATGCGCGAGCAGGCGATCCAGCGGAAGCTTACGCAAGGTCCAGCCGGCACGTACGCATTGATGAATACACTGTATTCACAAGTGCATCCACGGCTGCGCCGCGCAGCAGAGCGCAACGTCCTTGCTCATCTGTTGAAGTTGGAGGCGGAGGGCAAGGTCCACCGCGACGGGGAGCTGTGGCGGGCCGCTTGAGGAGCGAATAACTACTCCATTCGCCAACCGCGGTCATGCAGCATGACGGGAGTGTGTGTCTGGGCGATGCGCTCGGCCCGATCCATCGCCAGCCATAGCCGCAGGCGCTCCAATACACGCCGCGTCGGCATGGCGAGATCGAGCGCCAGGGCTTCGTGCATCGGATAATAACGCAACTCTTCCAGTTCGCCGTCGCCGCCGAGTGTGCCACGGACGTGGCGTCCGTCCACGACGAAGAACCGAGCGTTGAAGCGAATTGGACCGGGTGGCGGCGTGACTGCGCGCGCGAGCAAATACAGCACGTCGAGGCGTGGTGGTTGGCCCAACGATAGGCCGGTCTCTTCGTTCAGCTCACGCGCGGCAGCAATGCCGAGGCCGTGCGCCAATCGGGCGTTGGCGCTCTTGCGCAGCAGATGTTCGGTATGCCGTGACAGCGGCGTGGCACTTGGCGCATCGAGGTCGGTGCGATCCACAGCACCGCCGGGGAACACCAGCCGGTTCGGCATGAAGCGATGCTTCGCGCCGCGCATTCCCATCAGCATCGAAACGTCGTCGCCGTCGTCGCGGTAGACGACCAGGCTCGCGGCGTGACGCGGGCGCACCGCGCGCGGACGCGGCGGTGTCTGCTGATCGATCAGCGGCGCATGGCGGACGTGGTCTTCAGGCAAGATCGAAGCCTCGCGTCCTGAGGTAGGCGGCGAAGCCGAACCGCTCCGGTACCGAGAGTTGGCGGGCCACGTTCTCGCTCCAGCCGACGCCCTCGCGTGGCTCGTAAACGTCGTTGTTCTTCAGACTGCCCGGTGCCACCGGTTCGCGTGCGCGGCGCCGTGCGTCGTATTGGCGCACCTCATCCTGCATCGCGCTGTCGTCGTAGCGTTCGCGGTGGACCACCACCGAAAGGGGCAATCGCATGGACACCGGGCGGCGGAATACGGGCCAACCCACACTGAGCCCCGCGACCGGATAAACGCCCGGCGGCAAAGCCAGCAGCGGCGTGACGCGCTCGATGTGACTGCGCACGTAGCTGATCGGACAGGAGCCCAGTCCGACCGCCTCTGCCGCCGCCATGAACTGTGCCATCGCAAGCGAACAGTCCACCGCGGTGTTCAGGAACGTATCGAGGTTGTTGTTGGCGTGCGGCATGCCGTGTTGTTCGCACAGGCGCTGGTTGCGCCGCATGTCGCCGCACCAGACCAGGAACACCGGTGCGGTGGCGATCCAGTCCATGGTGCCGATCCAGTCGGCGATCTGCTTGATGCGTGCCCGATCGCGCATGACGATGACGGAATACTGCTGCAGGTCGGACTTGGTTGGTGCGGACTGTGCCGCAGCGAGCAGCGCATCGAGCAGCGCGTCGGGCACCGGCTGTTCGGTGTAGCGCCGCGTGACCCGGCGATCGAGCAAGGGCGCTATCTCGGGCGGCACGTCTACGTCGGGCAGATCGATCCCAAAGCGAGCCTGCAACAACGCCGCGCCATCGACCATCATGCACCTCTGCCTATCGCGTCGCACACTTGCCGGAATGCTGCGCGCGCGCAAGGCTGCGTGGCATCAGAAAGGAGACCTCCATGCCGGCCCCGTACGCCACGCATCGCGCGCAAATGAAAGCCATCCTGCTCGCCTGGGGCATGCCGGAGGACAACGCTGAAACCACCGCCGACATCCTCTCCTGGGCCGACCTGCACGGCGTCGACAGCCATGGCATGTCGATGCTGCCGGGCTACGACCGGTTGCGGCGCAATGGCCGCACCAAGATGGATGCGCGGCCAAAGATTGCGAAGGAGACACCGATCTCAGCGCTGGTGGATGGCGGCGGAGGACTGGGACACGTGCCGGCGCACTTCGCCATGCAGGTGGCGATCGACAAGGCGAAGGTGTCCGGCATGGCGATCGCTGCAGTTCGCAACTCGGCACATTTTGGCGCGACGGGCTACTACACGCTGATGGCCGCGAAGCAGGGGTTGATCGGCATGGCCTGCACGTCGGCATCCGGGATCCAGGTGGCGCCGACCTTTGGCAAGGAAGCGAAGCTGGGAACCGACCCCTGGTCCTTCGCGGCCCCATCGGGCGATGACCGACCATTCCTGTTGGATATGGCCACCACGACCGTGGCGGCGGGGCGCATTCGCAACAAGGCGAACGAGGGACTGCAAACCCCACCTGGCTGGGTACTCAACAAAGATGGCCTGCCGAGTACGGACCCGCTGGAGGCGCGCGAGAAGGGCGGCTTCCTCACGTCTCTCGGCGGATCGCCGGAGAACTCCAGTTACAAAGGCTATGGCTTGGCGGCGATGGTGAACATCCTGGGGTCGTGCCTGTCGGGTGCCACGCTGATCACCGATCCAGAGCACACGAAGAAGCCGCAGGGCATGGACATCGGCCACTTCTTCATGGCGATCAATCCGACGCTTTTCCGCGAGGCTGACGAATTCCAAAGCGATGTAGCCCAGTTCTGCAACGATCTGCGGGCCACCAAGCCGATCGATCCCGCGCAGCCGGTTATGGTGGCCGGCGATCCGCAGTGGAACAACGCGGCGAAGCGCATGGAAGTGGGGATACCGGTCGGGCCGGGTCTACTCAACCAAGTGCGCCAGATCGCACAGGCAAGCGCGGCGCCATGGCTGCTGGACTGAGGAACCCAGCCGCAGCTCGGTTACGCTAAATAGAGCGAGCGCCTGTCCCACCCGTCTCTGCTATCCTCACGCAGCTTTACCGAAGCGACCAGCAAGGCGCGGTCGCCCTTACCAATGAAACAGGGCGGTCGCGTCCAGGGGAGGTTGCGTGTTCCAGTCATTTTATCTGTCGCGCCGGTGGGTGCTGTGGGCTTCTCCCGGCGCGGCGCTGATCCTGTTCGTCACCTGGTACAAGGTCCAACTCGACGTCAGGATCAACGAATGGTTCGGCGATTTCTATAACCTCATTCAGAAGGCACTGAGCAAACCCAATACGATCACGATCGACGAGTACATGGATCAGTTGACCACTTTCGGCACGATTGCTGGTTTGTATGTGACCGTCGCCGTGTTCACCGACTTCTTCATCAAGCATTACGTGTTCCGCTGGCGTACAGCCATGACCGAATACTATGCGGCGCATTGGCACACGGTCCGCGCGATAGAGGGCGCGTCGCAGCGTGTTCAGGAAGATAGCATGCGGTTTGCCCGCCTGATGGAGGGACTGGGCGTCAGCTTCATGCGCAGCGTCATGACGTTGTTCGCCTTTCTGCCAATTCTTTGGACGTTGTCGGAAAAGATCACCGAATTGCCGTGGATTGGCCCGGTAAGTCAGTCGCTGGTCTGGGTGGCGATCCTCTTCGCACTGGCGGGGACTGTGATGATGGCGGGGGTCGGCATCAAGCTGCCGGGTCTGGAGTTTGAGAACCAGCGCGTCGAAGCGGCGTTTCGCAAGGAACTCGTCTACGGCGAGGACGATCGCGACCGCGCCACCCCGGCTCGGTTCAGTGCGCTGTTTGCGGATGTAAGGAAGAATTACTTCCGCCTGTTCTTTCACTACATGTATTTCGACGTGGCCAGATACGCCTATCTGCAGTTCGGTGTGCTGGTTCCGTATATCGCCCTCGGGCCTACTCTCGCGACCGGTGCCATCACCCTGGGCGTCATGCAGCAGATCGTGCGGGCCTTCGGCAGGGTGGAATCTTCTTTCCAATATCTGGTGAACAGCTGGACCACGATCGTCGAGCTCATATCCGTATACAAGCGTCTCCGTGCCTTCGAGCGCCGCATTGTTGACGCGGTAGCGAGAAGCGAAGCGCCGATGCACGACGCGGGGGTGTCTTAAAGCAATCACCGGAAGGCGCGTCACATCGCATCTGATCTACCAACGTGCCGCAATCATCCTCGGTCACGAAAGGAGATCGAACATGGCACGAGAGCAAGAGAACAAGTCCGTCGTGGGTCGCTGGTTCAAAGAGTTCTGCGGCAACCCTTGGAATTCCGGAATTATCGATGAACTCACGACCCCTGACATGCTCCTCCAATATTCGCTGCATGCACCGCGTCGGGGTCGCGACGATGTCCGAAGCTTTATGATCGGCTTTCGCGAAGCGTTTCCCGACCTCAACTTCTGGGGCACCGCCGATCTGATTGCCGAGGGCGACTATGTCGTAGGGCGCTGGGAGGGCGGCGGCACGCATACGGGGCCAGCGTTCAGCGATTTTCTTGCGGGCTCACTGCCCGCGGGATCCGGCCGCAAGATGCGCTTCACCGGTACGACCGTGCTGCGCGTCCAGAACGGCCGGATTGCGGAGGAGATCGGACTGGACGACGGCGTCACCGCACTTCAGCAGTTGGGGCTGATGCGCGCCGCCTGATACTGGCGATCATCGGTCAGAGTGGATCACGCTGAGGTCTGCCTCAGCGTGACCGCTATACCGACAGCGGCGTTGGTGTCGCTACATCACCAGCGCCGCGCGCTCGCCCGCCGCCCCGGACCAGGTGGCATCCAATATCTCATCGAGCAACTCAGTAATCCTCTTCATCATGAGGCCGCCGGGTTCCTCAGCATCGACGATCATCACGCGCGTCGCTTTTGCGCTACGCCGGCATACTTGGCGGTCACAGGTCAACGTCCGCGTGCCGCGTCGAACGCGCAACAGAGGTCGCTCAAGGCATGTTGTCGATGCTTGCGCAAAGTGACAGGCTATCCGTCAAGCGATGGCGAACCAGCGCATCGCAGGCCGGAAGGAAGCGCAACCAATGAACACCGACACGTCAGCGGTGACCGCCTCTGGAGATCTCGCCGCACGAGCCGCGACCGAAGCAGAAGAATTGACAGCCCGGCTCGACCGTCTGCCGATGACGCGAAGCATTTGGGTTATGGCGGTGCTGTTGACTTTCGGCGGTCTGTTCGATGGCTACGCCATCGGACTCATCGGTGCATTGGGACCTGGCTTGATGAAGTCGGGCATCTTCACGGCGACCACTGTTGGCCTGTTCGGCCTCTCCGGCCTGGCGAGTTTCGTCGCCGCATTATTCGCCGGGTTGTTCATTGCCTCGCTCTTCGTTTCTTATATTGCAGATCACTTCGGGCGCCGCGCTATCTTCGCCTATTCGCTGCTATGGTTTGGCATCGCGAACTTCATCATGGGCTTCCAGACCACATCGGATGGTGTGAACTTCTGGCGGTTCATCAGCGCACTCGAAATCGGCCTCGAGCTCGTCACAGTCGATGCCTATCTGTCTGAACTGGTTCCCAGACGAGTCCGTGGTCAGTCGTTCGCCTTTCTCCAGGCAATGAGCGCAATCGCCTTCCTGATCGCCTACTTCCTTTCCTGGCAGCTCATCCCCAATGCACCATTTGGCTATGATGGCTGGCGCTGGGTGGCCTGGATCGGCTCGGTCGCCGCGATCGTCATCTGGTGGATCAGGTTGGGCCTTCCAGAAAGCCCGCGCTGGCTTGCGCAGCAAGGGCGGATCGAAGAGGCCGAGCGGGTAATGGCAAAAATCGAGGCGCGGGCAGAAGCCAAATCAAGGCGTCCACTGCCTGCTCCGGAACCGCCCCATTATCAGGATCCGCGCAAAGGCAGCATCCTCGAGATCTTCTCTCCCCGCTACCTCAAGCGCACGATCATGCTGATCCTTTTCAATTTCTTCCAGACCGTGGGCTTTTATGGCTTCGTCGCCTGGACGCCTACCCTGCTGATCGCCAAGGGCATCCGCATTACCGAGAGCCTTGAATACAGCATGATCATCAATATCGCTGCTGTTGTATCCCCATTCCTGATCATGGGATTTGCTGATCATCTGGAGCGAAAATGGCACGCATGCGCTTCGTGTCTGGCAATTGCGGTATTCGGCATCTGGTTCGCGAGTGCGACGTCGGCCGGTGCGCTGATTCTGCTGGGCGCATGTCTGGCCATGTCGACGCAGTGGCTTTCCTACGCGCTGCATAGTTATCAGTCGGAGCTCTACCCAACCCGGATTCGTGCGCGAGGCATCGGGTTCGTGTATTCATGGAGCCGCCTCAGCGGCATCCTGACGCCGTTCTTCGTCGCGTTTTTCCTGCGGAGCTTCGGTGCGACCGGCGTGTTCGCCTTCGTCGCCGTGTGCATGGCGATCGTGATTGTCTCGGTGGCAGCTCTCGGTCCGCGCACGAGGCGCCTGCAGCTGGAGGCAATCGCCCACTGATCTAACTTTGGATGAGTGCAGCAAACTGCACTCATCCAGCTCTACACTACCAGCGCCGCGCGTTCGCCGGCTGCCCGCGCCCAGGCTGCATCCATGTCCTCGTCGAACAGCTCGGTGAGCTTCTTCATCATCGTGCCGCCGAGTTCTTCGGCATCGACGATGGTCACCGCACGACGATAATAGCGCGTCACGTCGTGACCGATGCCGATGGCGATCAGCTCCACCTGCTCGCGGTTCTCGATGTCGCGGATCACTTCCCGAAGATGCTTTTCCAGATAGTTGCCCGGGTTCACCGACAGTGTTGAATCATCCACCGGCGCGCCGTCGCTGATCACCATCAGGATGCGGCGATGCTCGGGCCGGATCAGCAGGCGACGATACGCCCATAGCAGCGCTTCGCCGTCGATGTTCTCCTTCAGCAGCCCCTCGCGCAGCATCAGGCCGAGATTCTTTCGCGCACGACGCCAAGGCGAATCCGCCGCCTTATAGACGATGTGGCGCAGGTCGTTCAGCCGCCCCGGATTGCGCGGCTTGCCCTCCTGCACCCATCTTCTCGCGACTTTGTCCGCCCTTCCACGCGCGCGTCGTGAAGCCGAGCACTTCCACCTTCACCGCGCAGCGTTCCAAGCGTGCGTGCCAGGATGTCGCCGCACATCGCCGCGACGGTGATCGGCCGGCCGCGCATCGATCCGGAATTGTCGATCAGCAGCGTCACCACCGTGTCGCGGAACTCCATGTCGAGCTCGCGCTTGTAGGACAGTGCCTGCAGCGGGTTGACGACCACGCGCGACAGGCGCCCTGCATCCAGCAGGCCCTCGTCCAGATCGAATTCCCAGGCGCGCGTCTGCTGCGCCAGCAGCCGGCGCTGCAAGCGGTTCGCCAGTTTCGAGATCACGCCTTGCAGATGCTGCAACTGCTGATCCAGCTGCTGACGCAAGCCGCGTCAGCTCATCGGGATCGCACAGCTCTTCTGCGTCGGTCTCTTCGTCGTGCAGGCGCGTATAGGCACGATAGACCGCTTCGTGGTCGGGGTTCGGCCGTTCGCGCCGCGGCTGCGGACCGCCAGGCCGGTCGTCGCCTTCTGCCACAGCGGCCTCTTCGTCCGACTCAGTGCCTTCGTCGTCCGCAGCGTCGCCTTCCATTTCCTCCGGGTTGGCGCCCAGCATGCTGTCCTGTTCGGACTCGCTCTGCCCAGACCCATCCTGCTGCTCATCCTGCTCGCCGGACTGTTCGCCGCCTTCCTCGCCTTCCTCGGTCTGGTCCTCGGGGTCGGCGTCGGCCTCCGCCTCGGCGAGATCGAGCGCTGCCAGCAGCTTGCGCGCGGCGCGCGCGTACGCTGTCTGGTCGTCCTGTGCGCGGTTCATCTCGGCAAGCGCGGCGTCTGCCGTGTCGCCCAACGTGTCGCGCCACATATCGAGAATTCGGCGCGCCGCATCCGGTGGCTGCTGACCCGACATCTGTTCGCGCGCGAGCAAGGTCAGCGCCGCCTGCACCGGCAACTGATCCTTGCGGGTCATGCGGTCGTAGCCTTCGGCCTCGCACTCCTCCGCGAGCTTCGATTGCAGGTTTGCCGCCACACCGGCCATGTGGCGCGAACCCACGACCTCTACACGCACCTGTTCGAGCGCGTCGTATACGTCCTTCGCATCGCGCTGTGCGGGCATCCGTGTCGCGTGAACAGCGTCGTCATGATGGCGCAGGCGCAGCGCGATGGCATCCGATTGCCCGCGCAGCCTGGCCATCTCCTGCTGGGGCAACGCGCGTGTTGGCAGCGGCAGGCGCGCACGCTTGCCGGACACGCCGGAGGGCCCCGGCTGAAACGCCACCTGCACATCCGGCACTTCGGCAATTGCGCGAAGCACGCCGGCCGTTGCGCGCTTGAATTCTTCTGTTCGGGTGTTGTCTTTGTTCGTGCCGCTCATGTCAGACGATGGTCAGTTGAATTTCCGGGTGGTGAACCCGCCGGTCGGGATCTCCTCGTTGAAGCAGCGCTGGTAGTATTCGCCCACCGTCGCCCTCTCGGCCTCGTCGCACTTGTTCAGGAACGTGACTCGGAAGGCGAACCCGACCTCGCCGAAAATGCGCGCATTCTCCGCCCAGGTGATGACGGTGCGCGGCGACATCACGGTGGAAATATCGCCATTGATGAAGCCGGCGCGGGTCAGGTCGGCGAGCGCGACCATGCCTCGACGCGCTTCTTGATCGCCGCGTCCTTCGCATCGGCACCCATCTTCGCGATCACGATCGCGGTTTCCATCGCGTGCGGCAGGTAGTTCAGCGTGGCGACGATGTTCCAGCGGTCCATCTGGCCCTGATTGATCTGCTGCGTGCCGTGATAGAGGCCGGTGGTATCGCCGAGCCCCACGGTGTTGGCGGTGGAGAACAGCCGGAAGGACGGATGCGGCCGGATCACCCGGTTCTGGTCGAGCAGCGTCAGCTTGCCCTCAACCTCCAGCACGCGCTGGATCACGAACATCACGTCGGGCCGGCCGGCGTCGTATTCGTCGAACACCAGGGCGCAGGCGTGCTGCAGACACCAGGGCAGGATGCCCTCGCGGAACTCGGTGACCTGCTTGCCGTCCTTCAGCACGATCGCGTCCTTGCCGATCAGGTCGATGCGGCTGATATGGCTGTCCAGGTTGACGCGGATGCAGGGCCAGTTCAGCCGCGCCGCAACCTGCTCGATATGCGTGGACTTGCCGGTGCCGTGGTAGCCCTGGATCATGGTGCGGCGGTTGAACGAAAATCCGGCAAGGATCGCTAACGTGGTCTCGCGATCGAATTTGTAGGCCGTGTCGATATCCGGCACGTGCTCGGTGCGCACCGAGAACGACGGCACAATCCATGTCGGTATCGATATCGAATGCCTCGCGCGCCGAAACCTTGCTGTCGGGTTGGTCTATCGCAGAGGTCGGGCGAATTTCGGCCAGAGTGGCAACCTTGTTCATCGGCTGGTCGGTTCCTGTTGGATCGTTGAAAAGTCTAACTTCGGCTCACGCTGGCGCAAGAGCGCCGGCTAGCCGGCCGCCGCCACGCTGGGCGCCGGCATCAGGCGCGATCGAAGTGCGGCGTAGGCCAGGTTAATGGTCTTAAGTCGTTCTTCAGCGTCGCGGTCGCCACCATTGGCGTCAGGGTGATGTCGCTTCGCCAGTTCCTTGTAGCGGGTCTTCACCGCCTCCAATGTTGTCGGCCAGCTGAGCCCCAAAGTGGCAAGTGGCTCCCGCAGTTCAGGCGGCGTCTGCTGTGACGGCTGCGCTGATCCGCGCTTCACGCGGCCGGCGGCGAGAAGATGCAGCGGATCGCGCAACAACTCCTCATCCCAGGCGCTGCGTGGCCAAGCCGGCCAAGCGGCCAGGACGGACGCTGCCAAGCTGTATCGGCACGCAGCTGCGCCTCGATCTCGCCCGGCGACATACCTTTGTAGTAGTCCCAGGTCGAGTTGTACGCGCGGACGTGCTCGAGGCAGAACCACCAATAATCCTTTAGGTTCCGACGCGACTTTGGCGCGCGGTATTCGCCGAACGCCTCGCAGCCAGGCATATCGCACGGCCGGCCCGGCGGTGCGGCCGGGTCGGGAGCGAATGCCCTGGTCCTGGGGACACGTCGGCTCATGGTGCCCTTATGGGCAGCTTACTGGGCGCTGGCAACTGGGTCTTGGCGCTGTTGGGAGAACGTCCGATATGTCGGAAATGCAATCCCGCGCCGCAAGGCTTGAGGCCGTACTTGGCAAGGCTTTTTCTCCAACGCTGTTGCGCATCGAGGACGAGAGTGCGCGGCACGCTGGCCATGCAGGTGCGCAGCCGGGTGGCGAGACGCACTACAATGTGCTGCTGGTCTCCGAGACTTTCCGCGGCATGGGTCGCGTGGCGCGGTCACGCGCAGTGCATGCCGTGCTCGAGGCCGAGTTCGCTGCCGGCCTGCATGCACTATCGCTGACGCTGCGGACGCCAGATGAGGCGGCAGCCTTCATCGGGCGAGAAAATCCTTCCGTATAGGTGCGGCCATCGGTCGCAGTCTTGCAAGAATTTGCTAAGGCTGAGCCGGGTGGCGAGAGGACCAAGCCATGACTGCCGCCAAGGAAATGGATCGGGTGGATCGCGAGATCCTGCGCCTGCTCTCAACGGACGCCTCGCTCTCGCTTGCCGAAATCGCCGACCGCGTCGGGCTGACGTCCACCCCTTGCTGGAAGCGCATCCGCCGTCTGGAGCAGGAAGGCGTCATTCGCGGCCGGGTGGCCACCATCGATCCGGTCAAGGTAGGCCTTCCGGTATCCGTGTTCGTCGCGGTAGAGACGGCGGACCATTCCAGTGAGTGGTTGCAGCGCTTTGCCGAGGTGGTGCGATCGATGCCGGAGATCGTCGATGCATGGCGCATGAGCGGTGATGTGGATTACCTGATGCATGTCGTGGTGGCGGATATCGCGGCATATGACGAGTTTTACCGCCGGCTGATCGCGGCGTTACCGCTGCGCAACGTCACCAGCCGGTTTTCCATGGAGCGGCTTAAGGCGGCGCCATTGCCTATCTGATCGACAACCATTTCTTAGTCTGCGCGTGGTTTTCTGTCGGGCGGTTACACAGGGGGCAGCCGTGCCGGGCAGTCGATTGATCAACCGGAATGTAGTCGCGGGCAGTGGGCGCACCAGCATGCGCCTGGAGCCGGAGCTTTGGGAGGCGCTGGCCGAAATCTGTGCACGCGAACGGCAGGACATCAACCACCTGGTCCGCCAGATCGAAGGGGTTGGGCATGATGGTGGGCGAACCAGCGCGGTCCGCGTGTTCGTGCTGCAATATTTCCGCGCTGCCGCCTGCGAGTCAGGACACCAGGCCACGGGTCACGGGCAGTTGGAGCAGAGGCCGCACACCAGCTTCGCGCGGCAGGCCGCTTAGTCGAGCTCGGGGGCTCTGATACCGCCTATCTGGTGCGGTTATACTGATAGTCCTCGCGCTCGCCGGTCCCGGCGCGCAAGCCGGGCGGCATCGGTGCCCGCGTTTCGTTGACCTTGGCGTGCACATCGAGCGCCGCCTGGTCCTGCCACAGCTCCAGCAGTGCAAGCTTGTCGGGATTCAGCACGCTCTGGAACACCTCGAATTGCTGGCAGCCCGGCTCCTGGGCGACCTCGGCACACCGGGACCGGAACGCCTGAGCAAGCTCCGCGCCTTTGCCGGGTGCGGCGTTGATCGTGACGACGAGCCTGACCGGCATGGCGCTTCCTCCTGAGGGTGATCGCATTTCCAGACGATGATGGCGGCGTTGCCCAGCGCGTCAAGCTGCAGGCGCAACGTCTGACCCTGTGAACTGTCTCACTGCCAAAAGGTGCGACCGGAGTCAGCATCGCCGCAAGCGTCGGAGCGGGAGGAAATAGGATGCAATATGAGGTCTCGGGAATGACTCTCATTCCCCAACAATTGGACTGGTCTTGCTGGTACGCCAGCGCGCAAATGTTGATCCAGTGGAAACAGGACAGTTTGCAACAATCCCTTGCCGATTTGGTACCCCCCGATCTCGATGCCATGTGCCGTAAAATCAGGGACGACAACCAGGGGATCACGAACCCTCAGATCATGGACATGGCGCAGCGGCTCGGCCTCGCGACAGTACCGCCGGTGTGCCCGACCCCCTCGACCATTTCTGGCTGGTTGCAGGATTATGGTCCTCTTTGGGTCAACGGAAAGACCCATATTGTGGTCATCGCTGGGATCAATGGTCTGAACGTCAAGGTTTATGACCCTTCGCCCAAGAATGCCGGCAACATTGACTGGCGCTCTCTACAAACGTGGTACAAAGGGTCGGACGTAGAACTCACGCGACATAAGCGACGGTGTCCAGGCGGTCTTCCTGTATTGTCCGTAGTCTCCCGCGATAGCGATGAAGTCCGATCCGGCGTGCTCGTCGAAATCAGCCGCGATGATCGAGCCCGATGTCCAGCACCGTCACGCTGTGAGTCAACCAGCCGGCCGATAGCAGGTCCACGCCGGCGGCAGCGATCGCCGGGGCTGTGTCCGGGCGGATCCGTCCCGATGCCTCAGTGATCGCGCGCCCACCGACGATCTCTACCGCCTGGCGCAGCGTGTCAGGCCCCATGTTGTCGAGCAGCACGGCATCCACATTCAGCGCCATCGCCTCCTGCAGTTGCGCCAGCGTGTCCACTTCCAATTCGATCTTCACCAGATGACCGACACCGGCTCGCGCGCGTTCCACCGCGGTACGCACACCACCGGCAATTGCCACGTGGTTGTCCTTGATCAGCACCGCGTCATCCAGGCCAAACCGGTGGTTCGACCCGCCGCCCACGCGAACCGCATACTTCTGTGCTGCACGCAGGCCTGGCATCGTCTTGCGGGTGCACACCACCTGCGCCTTGGTGCCGGCAATCGCATCGACAATGCCACGGGTAGCTGAGGCGACGCCGGACAGATGGCACAGAAAGTTCAGCGCGGTTCGTTCGGCAGTCAGGACACCGCGCGCCGGCCCGCGTATCGCCGCGATCAGATCGCCGGGAGCCAGCCGGCTGCCGTCGGACCGTTCCACCGAGATCTCAATCGCCGGATCGATTAGGCGGAATGCGGTAATGGCGAAGTCCAGCCCCGCGACGACGCCGGCCTGTCGCGCCACCAGCACGCACTCGGTTCGCGCGCTCGCCGGCACGATGGCATCGGTCGTCAGATCGCCGGCGCGACCGAGGTCCTCCAACAGCGCCGCGCGCACCGCCGGTTCGACCATGATTGCAGGAAGGGCCGGGATCATCACACCGCCAGCATGCGCTCGACGGCCTGACGGGCGCGCACCGCCACGGCTGGATCGATGGTGACCGCGTGGCGCATCTCTTCCAGTGCTGAGCGGATATTGGCGAGCGTAATACGCTTCATGTGCGGGCACAGATTGCACGGCCGGACGAACTCGACGTCCGGGTGGTGCACCGAGACGTTGTCGGCCATCGAGCATTCGGTGATGAGCACAACCTTTGCAGGCTTCTGCTTTCCCACATAGCCGGACATGTCGGCGGTCGAGCCGGTGAAGTCGGCTTCAGCCACCACCTCTGGCGGGCATTCGGGATGCGCCAGAACCACAACGCCGGGGTTTTCTTCCCGCAACTCGCGGATCTGCGCCGCGGTGAAGCGCTCATGCACCTCGCAATGGCCCGCCCAGGTAATGATCTTCACCCCGGTCTGCGCCGCGATGTTCTGCGCCAGATATTCGTCCGGCAGCATGATCACCCGATCGGACCCCAGGGATTCGATCACTTTCCTTGCATTGCCGGAGGTGCAGCAGATGTCGGACTCCGCCTTCACCGCGGCCGAGGTGTTCACGTAGGTCACCACCGGCACTCCCGGATAGCGTTCGCGCAGCAGTCGGACGTCGGCCGCAGTGATGGATTCCGCCAAGGAACAGCCGGCGCGCAGATCCGGGATGAGCACGGTCTTGGCCGGATTAAGTAGCTTGGCCGTCTCGGCCATGAAGTGGACGCCGGCCAGCACGATCACATCGGCATCGACCTTCATCGCCTCGCGTGCCAGCGCCAGGCTGTCGCCGACAATGTCGGAGACGCAGTGGAAGATCTCGGGGGTCATGTAGTTGTGTCCGAGGATCACCGCGTTCCGCCGGCGCTTCAGCGCCAGGATGGCGTCGACGTCGTCGGCGAACACCGGCCACTCCATCGGAGGGATGACGGTCTTGACCCGGTCATACAGCGGCGCGGTTCGGGCGATTGTGTCTGCGTAAGACATCCTGGACCCCCTTATGCTCGATATGAGCATTTCTCATGCTTATACTAGTGGTGAGCATAAGGGTGTCAAGGGGCGCTGTCCCAAGCGGGCTCGCGCGAGGCCATGTTGCCTCGACGGGTTGGCAGAAGCATGCTGAGGGGCACTTGGGAGGGAGAGATCATGCTGTATGAGCTGCGTATCTATGAATGCGTGCCCGGCCGGCTGCCGGACCTGCTGAAACGCTTCGACACGATCACGCTGAAGCTGTGGGAGAAGCACGGCATTCGCCAGGCCGGCTTTTGGACCACTGTGATCGGCGAGTCGAACCAGACGCTGTATTACTTTGTCGTCTGGGATTCGCTCGCCGAAAGAGAGAAGAAGTGGAACGCCTTCGGCGCTGATCCTGAGTGGATCAACGCGCGCGCCCAGACGGAGGCGAACGGGGCGATCGTCGCCAACGTGAAGAACTTCATCCTGGCCCCGACGTCATTTTCCGCGGTGAAATAGACAACGAGTTATTGCGCCGATTGGCGCAGCGTTTTGAGCAGGCGGGTCGCACGCTGGAGGTCCGGCGTGTCGACCCCTCCGCTGAACCCAGCAAGGGTTGGGGCAAGCAGTGTGTAAGCCTCGTCCGGTCGACGCTCATCGTGGAGCATCTCGGCGAGATCCATGGCGATTCGCAGTTGCCAAATTCTGCTGCCCTGCCCGCGCGACAGTTCGAGCGCGCGATAGAGTAGGTCGAGCTTGCCGGCGGTGCTGTCGCACAGCAACGCGGCCTCCAGACGCATGATCTCGGGTTGGGACCAGCGTTCCCCAGTCGCCTCGCCAAGTTGCTGGGCACGCACCAGCAATTTCCGAGCGGCCGGGTGGTCGCCCATTGCGGCGCGCAATTCCGCTGCTGCTGCCATAAAGAAGGGAAGCAGCGCCCAGGTTCGCGTTTCATCGAGCTGATCGAGCGAGCGCTGCATTCGCTGCTGCAGGGCCTCATCGACGTGCTCGTGCAGCAGTGCCCAGCTATAAAACAGATGTCCTTCCGGGCCGCCCAAGAACGTCTCGTAGTCGGCCGAAACCTCCAGCAATCTGGCGGACAGCACCTTCACGCGCTCGACATCTCGTCGCAACATTGCCTCGACGCATCCGCGTCGCAGCGCGAACACGATGCTGATCGCATGTTTCAGGTGCTCCGCATGGCTTAGGCCACGACGCGCCGCGGCCTCGCCCCGTTCAGGATCACCCATCAAAGTGAGGCAAATGGCCAGGAACGAACAGCCAGCAACCAATGGGTCGCGTCCGGTCTCAGATGCCAGAGCACCGTCCTTGTCTTTTTCGTACAGCGCCAACAGGTGCTCGTACGCCGTACGGGCTTCATTCAGCCGACCAAGTAGCAGATAGGCACTCCCGGCGACCCGCTCGCCGCTTAGGATCGCCTCGCGTCGCCCCGTGCGATGGCCAAGCTCCAGCATTTCTTGCGCGTAATCAATCACCACCTCGGGCTCGGAGTGGCTGAAGTGATAAACTTGAAGGCCGTACAGTACCTGACAGCAGTTGATCGGTATCGCCGAGTTCGAGACATAATTCGCGGGCGCGGACGAAGGCCGCATTACCCTGGTCGCTGGCCGAACCAACCTGATCGATCAGCCCCCGCCCAAGAGCGACCTGCAGCGCCAGCTCCAGTCGACGCGTCTCGCGCATGTCGGGCAGGCTATTGAGCAAGCCGAGGCCGCGGCGCAAATGGCTGACCATCTCCGCCAGCGCACAGCGCGACATCGCGCGTTCTGCCGCTTTGAGGTGGTATTCGATGGCACGATGTGCGACGCCGGCTTCCGCGAAATGATACGCGAGCAGTTCCGGCTCGCCCGCTGCGAGGCCACCCTCTTCGCGCTCGAGCCCGATTGCCACCTGATGGTGCAAGACGCGGCGGCGGTCGCGTAGCAACGAACTGTAGGCCGCGTCCTGTACCAGTGCATGACGGAAGCTGTAAATCTCTCTCGGTGGCTGTCCCTGCGCCACCATGAGCTCGGCCGCCACCAATGCCTGAAGGCTGCTGTGCAATTGCTCCTGGGTGATCGGGAACACCGAATGGAACAGCTGCACAGAGAACTCGCGCCCAATCACTGCGCCCATTTGTGCCACTTCCTTGGCGCCCGCGAGCCGGTCCAGCCGTGCCATCAGCGAAGCATGCAGCGAACTGGGAACCACGACGGGTGAGCGCGGACCGGTCATAAGGACGGCGCCCGCGACGCCACTCTCCAGCACCGTTTTGGTGAGCTCCTCGACAAACAGTGGCACGCCGTCCGCATGGGCAATGATCTGCTCGCGCAATGCGTCTGGCAGATCCGACCCGCCGCTCACGCCATCAATCAGAGCATTTGCCTGACGTCGATCGAACCGGCCAAGCGGCAGTACGGATACCGGTGGAAGATCAATCCAGGCAAGCTGTGTGTCGGGCCGCAACGTGACCACCAGCAGCAGTCGCATGTGCTCGATCTGCTCGACGATGCGGGCCAGCAGTTCAAGTGTGGTTGGGTCTGCCCAGTGTAGATCCTCAAAGATTGCCAACACCGGAGTTTCGCCAGTCAGCCGTTCGAGCTGTCTCAGGATTGCTGCAAAGGTGCGTTCCTTGCGTCGCTGCGGCGTGAACTGTGCAATCTCTCCCTGTGAGGCGATCGGCAGCGACAGCAGGTCTGCAAGCAGCGCTGATTCCTCTGCTGATGTGGCTGAGGGTAGCATTGCCTCGAGCCTGCGCAGCTTTGTCCCGGCATCGTCCTCGCGCTCGAATCCAGCTGCACGGGCGATCTGTCCTATCACTGGGTGGAGTGACGCATCGCGGTGATGTGGTGAACAAAGATAACGCTGCCTGACGTGCGGCTCGCTGCGCAGGCGGTCCTCCAGCGCGGCAGCGAGGCGTGATTTGCCGATCCCTGCTTCGCCACTGAGTACGACGACCCTGCCTCCGTCCCGCTGCACCTCACGCCACCGACGCAACACCAACGCAAGTTCGCTTTCACGTCCGAAGAGAGGTGCGGCGCCGGCGCGGAGCGCTTCGAACCGGCTGTCGATCGAGCTCTCTCGCAGCACACGCCAGATCAGAACCGGTTGGTCGTAGCCCTTGATTGCCTGCGAACCGATGTCGCGATAGTCGAACAGACCTCTGGTAAGGCGCCGCGTGCTGTCGGCGATCACCACCGTACCTGGTTCGGTGAGGGATTGCAGGCGTGACGCAAGATTGGGCGCGTCACCGACAACTGCCTTTTCGAGTGACTCGCCGGCACCCACCAGGTGGCCAACGATGACCAGGCCGGTTGCGATGCCGACGCGCGCGCAGAGTGTCGATGGCGGTCCTGCCGCAGTGTCGAGGCGAGGAACAGCCTCGACGATGGCAAGGCCGGCACGCACGGCGCGCTCAGCGTCATCCTCGTTGGCTACTGGATAGCCGAAATAAATCAGTACGCCATCACCCATATACCGGGCGGTGAACCCGCCTAGCCGCGTG
Organism: uncultured Alphaproteobacteria bacterium; assembly: GCA_963850535.1. Classification (GTDB taxonomy): domain Bacteria; phylum Pseudomonadota; class Alphaproteobacteria; order Acetobacterales; family Acetobacteraceae; genus JAMXLO01. The sequence continues at coordinate 129,450 of CAWKMC010000018.1, forward strand.
ACGCAGTCGGTTACGCAGCGATGATAGGCTTCGACCACATCACGAAAGTCCTCGGGGTCCAGTCGTGCACCAATGGCGGTCGAACCGACCAGGTCGCAAAACATGACGGTGAGTTGGCGGCGTTCTCCCGAGTTGGACGGCGCAGGCTGGCTGGGGGCAATCAGCGGAGCGCCGCACGCGCCACAGAATCTGTGGCCTTCCGGTGCCGGCGCCCCGCACCGCGGACAGTTCATGCGGCCCCCTAGCCCAACCAGATGCAACGCAAACACAACATTGGCCATGTCCGCAACTGATGGTAGGGTCAGTCAGTGACATGCGTGCAGCAGTGGACAATCGCGCCATTGTTGCAGGACGCAACATGGGGGTAAGCCAATGAACGCGGAAGTGCAGAGGGTGCCGCCAAGCTTCAAGGTGGTTAAGTGGGGGATCCCCGCCGACAAACTGGACCAGCTTGCGGAACTGCTCGGCCTGAACGCGGCCCAGAAGGCGGCCTTGAAGAATGGCGGCGACGTCGTCGTTGCACAGGATCCGCAAAGGTCCTGACGTCGGGTTGCATGAAAAGAGGCTCGGCACTTCGCCGGGTACCCACCTCCTTTCCGATGCGGCTGGCCGAGGGTAACGGCCTCGAAGGCGATGTCTGCGCCTTCGAACTTTCACGCGATGCGGGCGCGCTTACCATTGAGGCCGTCACCGGGCGGGCGATGCAGCTTGCGCCCGGTGACCGTTTTCTTGGGACCGCAGGGCATCGCGAGTCGACGCGCTGGGTGGTGGGTACCCTCCGGAGGGCGGCCTGGTTCCCGGGAACGACTATTGGGTGCTGGCGGACTGCGGTGTGGTGGGCACGTTTCTCGGCGATTCGCCGCGGCAGAAGGGGCATCTCGGCCAGGTTCGGTTTCTCGGGACCATGCGCGACGCGAACGGCGCCACGCTGAACATCCGGCAGTTCGCGGTGCGCGCTGAGCAGACCGCCGATCATGGCGCGCCGGCATTCCTCGTCGTCGGCACATCGTCCGAAGTCGGCAAGACGACCGCAGCGATCAGCGTCCTCCGGGCGCTGCGTCGCAGCGGCAGGACCAGTGTCGTGGCGCTGAAGGCGACCGGCACATCATCATTGACCGAACTGCACAGCTACCAGGACTTCGGGGCGGCGCCGTGTCTAGACTGCGTGGATTTCGGCCTTCCCACTACATATCCATCCGAACGCGATCAGGCCGGCGAGTTTTTCGACACGATGCTTGATACGTGCCTGGCCATTCCCGCCGATGCAGTACTGATAGAATGCGGCGGTGACATGCTCGGTGCCAATGTTCCGGCATTTCTCACTCGTCTTGTGGCACGCAGGCCAATGGTGCGGGTCATTCTGGCGGCGTCTGACTCACTGGCGGCATTGGGTGCCAAGTCGGTGCTTGCCGAGATGGGGTTGGCAGCCACGCTGATCACCGGGCCCTGCACCGACACGCCGACCATCGAGCGGCGAACCCGCGACCTTTGCGGGATTCCGGCTATGAACCTGGCCAGGGGCGAGCCGGCCTTTCCGTTCTGATCAGGTCGCTGGTCGAACGTGGTGCGAAGTGCCCAGAAATGCCTGAGCTGCAGGACGTCAACATCTTCGCAGACCTGGCCAACGCAGTCTTCAAGTTCTGCTTGATCGGGATAGTTCTTGACGATCTCAAATCGCTCGCCATTGATCAGCCAGCGGGTCTGATACGTGTTGCCAGCCGTGTCGCGCCGGCCGACTCGGCATGCCGAAATCCCGGACGTGGTTCTCGTCGATCATCAGTAAAGTTGCTGGCGCATGCAGACGCGAAGCGAAGTGGGACAGAAACCTGCTTCGATCCTGTTTGCGAACATGCGACCACCAAAGATGTGCCATTCCCACCTGGAATGCTGTGGAGAAATGCGGCAGCGTCCAGCAGTTCGCCGGAACCAATGCAACGTGTGCGCCCAGGTTCTTCGCAGACGCGATTGCCAGCATCTCGGGGTTGATGTCCGTCGCAACGATTGCGCTTGCCACTGGCGCCGCGACCGCTGTCCAGTAGCCAGTTCCGGCGGCCACTTCCAGTATCGTCTTGCCCCGCACGTGCGCGACAAGCCAGTCGTGCAGAACCGGCAATTCGGATTGCCACGCGGCTGTTGCATATAGCGCATCGTACTCCACGGCGCGCTTGCGATAGTAGTCGGCAAGCATTGCCTCTATTGGAACGCGGTCGAGCATCGCCAAAATGCCCGTGGCTTCTGTCGGCGGTCCCGGCGTGAGGAGACACGTCCCGAGACCGACGCGCGTGCCGGCCTTCCGGCATCGCCTGTGGCAGCTGCTTGGTGTTGCCAGCCGGTTGTATCGGTCATGTCGAATGCGCTGATGTAGCCGCCAGGAAGAAGCGCCGGTATCGGCGCCGTCAGCTTGCCTTGGTGATCGAACTTCGTGCTGCCAGGAGCACGGAACGTTTGGAAATATGCCGGGTAGACGAAGTTGCACACCTTGATCCCGTCGATGCTGTAGGCGCAGCCATCGTCCTCGGAAGGATCGCACACTTCGTAAGCGTACAGCTTTCTGTCTCCATGATCCGCGTGGACAAGAACGGTGAGGTTGACGTCGGGATTGGCGAGCATCTCCAGCAGTTCGTGGCTCGCGGTCACCGTCCATTCGAAGCCATAGCGCTTGTCGGTGCCCGCGAACGACTTGCCGATCGGCAGGCCGTCGGGCGTGAGGTCGTGGTGGCCAAGGACTCCCGCGCGGTCGGTATTGTCGAGGATACTCAGCCACCATGTGCCGGGCGCAGGTTTCTGCCCCTTCGGAACAAAGGTCAGTTTGGCATCGATACGCCAAGCCGGAGCGAAGTCGCGAGAAACCTGTATCTGCAGCGCATCAGTGAGTGCGCGGCACTCAGCATCGCTGACCACATCGCTGGCGTTGATGATCGATACTTCGATCGCCGACATCTGTTTCCCCGCATGGTTGGAGCGGTTTGAATGGACAGCCTGCCAGTCAGCCTAGCACTTACCATACAGGGTGCCACTGATAGCTGCTTCATCTCACGGTCCTCGGCCGGTCTTGGCTTCGGTGTGCGCTCCGGCCACGAAAATCTGCTTCGTCGCGAAGGACAGCCAGACGCGGCGTGGTTCAAGCCAGTCCGCGCCAAGCAACAGGTCGACAATTGGCACTACGCGAACCGACGCAACCCAAAGCACCGGACTGCGCGTCACCTCGGAACCTACGCGCAATTCGGCGAAGTGGTGGCGATGCATCGGCACTGGTTTCGGCCCAATTCCTCTGCCGCTGCCCACGGGATCATGCGCGAGCAGAGCAGGTGTCAGGCCGAGACGGAACATCCCTGGCGCGGTGACAAGGCTGGCGCTCGCACCACTGTCGACCAACGCCCGTAGCGGTCGACCGTCCACCATCACCGCCACGACCAGTGCAGCACCGAGGGGGGTGCTGGCCGGGATTGACGCATAGGGCTCCGTCCATGGCAGAAAGCCCGTGTCGCAATCGTGCACGTCGTACAGCGTCAGCCGATGGCGAGGCAGGTCCAGGTCTAGATCGAACGGCGACAAAAAATCACGGCCCAGCAAGCCGGCAACGGGGCGGCCGGCAATCTCGCGCACCGGCAAGCGCCCGACCGTGACACTGTTATCCTCGGCCAGTGTGCGGCGGCGAAGCGCGGCGCGTCCCAGGCGCAGCGAGCGAGGCAGGGCGTTTGGCCGCTCCTCGATGCCAGCAATGCCACGCACAGCCGATGCAACCCAGCTGTCGCGCTCCAGGCCAAGCCGGCGAACGACATCCTCGCCAATCAGCGTTCTCTCGGCCCCGGTGTCGAGGATGAAAGTCGCGGGCACGTCGTTGACGTCGACCGTGACGAGGATATTGCCGTTGACTGCCTCGACCGCTACGGAACTGCGCTGCTCCACCCGGCAACCGGCATGCGCAGACGCGGCAGCGAGCAAACAGGTCAGTGCAAGCAGCAAGGGTTGTCGCATGGAACCAGCGCAAGTATCCAATCGCTATGATTGATGCGCTAGTCCCGGCTTCGGAGTCGGGCGCTGTAGCTACGACGCTGAGGACGAGAAACTTTTGCTTCCGCAGCTGTCGGTTGGCTTCAACGGAACGTCAGCGGCTGTCGATGGCCAAGGATACGATCTGCCGGTGGTGCGTTGCAACAGCATGAACGGGCTGCTTGCGGTGCTGCGATGGCGCAGGTGCCTCTGCCACCTCCTCATAGGCCTGCCAGCCACGCTCCGTCACTGGCCGCAGGTCACTTGGCGCGGGGTTCAGGTCCGCCTGCGGTGCAGGTGCATGGCTCGACGCGACCATCTTGCCAGTATCAGGCCTGTCATAAATGAAGCCATAGGTCGGATATACGCTGCCGAACTCGCCGCTTCGGCCGAGCCCGACGCGCACCGCCGTCCAGTCATTTGCCTCGGACACGTCGACGACGGGGATGTTGCGGGCAACAGTGCCGCCCCACCAGTTGGCATGATCGATCTGGATCTCGCGCGGATTAATTACACGGCTGACCACTGCAACGTGGCCCAACCGCATCCGGCCATTTGAGCGGAAGGTCAGGACGCTGCCGGCCTCCGGCACGCTGCCGCGCGCGTACACGCCTCCTGCGTTGTCCCACCATTGCCAGGCATTGCCGGGAACCGAAATGCCGGAATCGCCACGGGCAAATGGCACACAGGAGATCCCACGTCCCAGAGCGTAGCTCCCACCGTGGTACTTGCCCCTGATGTATGCCGTCTCTCGCACAGAATACCGCCCGGCGGAACTGATTTGGGCCGTAGGCTCGCGCAGCGGGTGCTGCCGTGAACTAGGGGCGGCGTCGGCTGAGATTGGTGCGATATAGCAACTCAGGATGAAAATAGAACCAATAAACAACGACTTGGCGTTGGCTTCCCAACCGCGCATCGGGCACCCGCTCCCTTTGGATTGTTCCCAAGATCCGTGAATTGCTAGCAACAGGGTTGCGACGCTGACAACCCGACAGCCCGGTCGTTCCGCTAGTGGCAGGCCAAAAAGCGTGTTATGCCCTGTGGATAACCTTGGCTTGCGAGACTTCTGTCCTATGCGAGGCTATGGATGCCCAGCCGTTCAAAGGGAGCAGCCTGCGAGGACTCCGACCGAATCGAGTCGGAGCCGCATGGTTAGGCGCTACTTGCAGGCAGTGACCATGATCTCGACCAGGATCGATGGATTTGCCAGCTCCGCCTGCACACAGGCGCGCGCAGGAGCGCTCGCTTTCGGCAGCCAGGCTGTCCAGATCTCGTTCATCGCATCGCGATCACTAATATTCTTCACCCAGATCAACGCCTGCAGCAGGCGCGTCTTGTCTGTGCCGTGCTCCTCCAGCAGGTGGTCAATCTGCCCCAGGATGTCGGCTGTCTGCCCCTTGATGTCCTTGCTCGTCTCTTTGGCAGTAACGCCTTGCAGATAAACAAATCCGTGATGCTCGACGGCCTTTGACAGGATGCTGCCGGGATCGGTGCGGCTGATCTTTGACATCGTCGGTCTCCCCAATTTGGATGGCGTCGCCTTCTAGGCCAAGCGGCTGGATCAGGCCAGCGTCTCACTGCCCTCGAGCGCAGGAGCCATCCGCGGCAGGTTCGCCTTGGCGCGCAACCAGACCAGTCCGCACAGCAGACAACCCAGCAACACGGGGATCTGAAGGCCCAGGAACTCGGATGCGGCGCCGTAGGCCAGCGCTCCCATCGCAGGTGCGGCGCGCGTGATCATGCCCCACAGGCTCAGCACGCGCCCGACCATGGTCGCCGACGCGGAATTCTGCAGCAAGGTTTGGATCGAGATGCCGTGCATTGTGGTTGCGGCGCCCATCACCGCCACACAGACCACACCGATTGCGAACACATGCGTTGCAACGAAACACGCGGTGGCCATCGCCAGCACAAGGCCGGCCAGGATTGCAATGCGCGTCAGACCACCCATCCGGCCGCGGATCGCTACCAGCGTGCCGCCGATCAGCGCAGCCAACCCCATCGTGCTGGCGAGCGTGGCCAGGCCCCGGGCGTCGCGGCCGAACAGGTCGGCGACATAGGGCGGCAGCATTTCCGGAACCGCGCGCAGCGTCATCCCGACCGTGGCGGCGAACAGCATCAGCGGACCGATGCCACGATGGCGCACCACGTAACGGACCCCCTCGGCCGCGTCGTGCAACACGCTGTGGCTGGACCGATGACCAAGCCGGACCGCCGGATCGAGCCGCAACAGATGCATGGTCAGGCTGGCAAATAGGAAGGCGAAGCAATTGCAGGCGATTGGCGGGACCACGCCCCAGACGGCGATCATCGGCCCGGACAGCGCGGGACCGATAAAGCGAGCGATGTTGTAGGTCAGCGAGTTCAGCGCCACGGCGCCGGGCAGATATTTGCGCGGCACCAGACCGGGGATGAGGCACTGCCGCGCCGGTTGGGCGAAGGTCTCCGCCATGCCATTGCACGCCGAGAGCACGGCGATGAACTCGACCCGGATCATCCCGGTCAGGATCAATGCTACCAGGATCGCGGCCTGGCCGGCTGCGACGAATTGCGACGCCATGGTCAGCCGGACGCGGTCAATCCGATCCGCCACCGCGCCGGCCAAGGGCGATATCACCACCGAAGGCGCCAGATTGCAGAAGGCGATGACGCTGACCCAGAGGGCCGAGTGAGTCAGTTCCCAGGCGAGCCAGTCAGTCGCGACACGCTGCATCCACGAGCCAGTCCAGCAGGTGACGCTACCGGTGTAGAAGATGCGCGCATTGCGTTGCGCGAATACGCCGCCAATCGCTGACAGGCTCGCCACGGATCAGGGCGTGGCTGGCGGCGGAGACGTGGTCGGCGAGCGATCGGTTTCGGTCCCAGTGTTGCGCACGCAGTCGCGCACCAGATTTTCGTTTGCGTAGCGTTGCGCAAGGCCGCGATCCGTCACGCCGGGATTGTAGTTGCCCGAGAACGGCAGGTCGCGATTGGTGATCGTGTAAATCGTGTCACGGTTGTTGCGATTATAGACCTGATCGGCATGCTCGCGGCATGCAGCAAGCGTCGCGGCGTCGGCCTTCGCCTGACCCGTCGGTGGTGGAGGCGGTGTGCACTGCGCCAGCGCCAGGACGGGCAAGAGCAGCACGGTTCGGCGGATCATGAAGGCGCTCCCGACAGCCGAGGTATTGCTTGGCCTTCCAATGCGAAGCCGAAGGCAAAACGAGACAGGCGGCTGCGAAACCCGGTTTCGTCAAATCGTGCATCGGCGGTCAGCGGCATGCTGGCTGCCGCTCGTAACAAGGATGGGTGCAGTTCGGCGCCATCTCTTTGCAATTGACAAAGCGAGTCAGCCCAGCGCGCCCGTGCCAGGAGATCGACCAGGGCCAGTAGACGAAGGCACACCGAGAGACCGTAGCTGTTGCGCAACCCAACCGTACGATCGACCGCGCCGGCCCAGCAGCAGGCATCCGGATCAGCCAAGGCGAGGTCGCCGAACGATCCATCCGGACGCTGGAAACGAAAGAACCTTGCCACGCTCCAGCGCTCTGACAGCGCGGCCTCGCGCGCCGCGTACCAGGCGCATTCCAGGTCACGGCGGTGCACCGACGGGAGATCCTCCGGCGGCAGCGCGACCAGGTAAGTCAGCGAACCGTCCGGTCGGGCGCCGACATGAACCGAGCCACGACGTTCGTTGGTTTCCGTCACGCCTCGCATCCTTCGTCGCGCAGCAGATCGGTCACCGCCTCGAGAGGCACGTCGCTCGCGGTGAATGCCTGACCGACTCCCTTCACCAACACGAACTTCAACGCGCCATCGCGGACCTTCTTGTCGCGCCGCATGTGGCCGATCAGCGTGGCAGCCGAGAAGCGCCGGTTCAGCATGTGCAACTCCGCAGGGATGCCCATCGCAGCAATATGCGAGACCACGCGGTCCGCATCGGCGATTGCACAGTGCCCCAGCTTCGCCGAGAGCCGGAATGCCAGTCCAAGGCCGACCGCCACGCCTTCGCCGTGTAGCAGTCCACCCGTGTAGCCATACTCCGCCTCCAGCGCGTGGCCGAATGTGTGTCCCAGGTTCAGCAGCGCGCGGCCATCATTCGGCTTCTCCTCCCTCTCGTCGTCTCCCACCACGGCTGCCTTGAAGGCGCAGGCGCGCATGATGGCTTCAGCCTGTGCTTCGCGGTTGCCGCCGACGACGGCGGCGCCATTCGCTTCGCACCAGGCGAAGAAGGCGGCATCGCCGATCAGCCCGGCCTTGGCGATCTCGGCATAGCCGGCGCCAAGTTCGCGCGGCGGCAGAGTGGCGAGCGTGTCGGTGTCCGCCAGCACCATGCGCGGCTGATAGAACGCGCCGATCAGGTTCTTGCCCTGCGCGGTGTTGATCCCGGTCTTGCCGCCGACCGATGAATCCACCTGCGACAGCAGCGTCGTTGGCATCTGTACGAAGGGCAGGCCTCGCAAGGTCGTCGCGGCGGCGAACCCGGCGAGATCGCCGACCACGCCGCCTCCGAGCGCGATGACGGTCGTGCGACGTTCGACGCGCGCCTCTAGCAACTGGTCGACGACGCTTTGCCAGTTGGCCAGGCTTTTCGAGCTTTCGCCCGGCGGCACGACGATCTGACTGGTCAGCGACGCCGGTCGCCTGGAGCCCGCGCAGCAGCGCCGGCAGATGCAGTTGTCGCCACCGTTTCGTCGGTCACGACGACGGCGCGCTTCTGCTCCATTCGCGGTGCGAGCAGCGCGCCGGCGCGTGCCAGCAGATCGTTACCGATTACCACGTCGTAGCCGGTACTCGGCAGCACGACCGACAGCCGACGCGGCGAGCGCCAGTCCAGCAGCGTATTAAGCACACGCGTCGTTGTCGCGTCGGGGCTCTCGTCAGCGCAGTCGACGATCATATCGGCCTCGGCATAGACCGGGTAGCGCACATCCATCAGCCGCCGCAGAACCTCGGCCGGATCGCCATCCGCCAGCAGCGGGCGGTTGTCGCGACCAGCAACGCGGCGCAGCAGCGTCGGCAACGGGCAGCGCAGCCAGACGGATATGGCCTCATCGCGAACCGTGGTGCGCGTCTCGCGGTCCATGAACGCGCCGCCGCCAAACGCCAGCACCAGCGGATCGCCCGACAGCAGCCGACGGATCACCCGGCGCTCGCCGGCGCGGAAGTCGCCCTCGCCGTAGCGAGAGAACAGCTCGGGGATGGTGCAGCCGGCCGCCAATTCGATTTCGGCATCGGCATCGCGGAACGGCAGCCCGAGTCGCGCCGCTAGCCGCCGGCCGATCGAGGTCTTGCCGGCGCCCATCAGTCCGACCAGCACGATACTCCGGCCGGCCAGCGCTTCCGGCAGATCGACGGCTTCGCGTAACGCGGTGTTGCGTGTCATGGCGGCGGACGCTAGCACACAGCCCACTGGGCAGGCCACGCAGGGCGGAGTCGGTGGAACAGGCGATGGTCCGTATTTTTCTGGTCGTCGTTGCCGCGGGACTGGTGATTATCGGCGCGGCGGTGGTGTTTTTGGGACTTTATCCGCCAAATCCGACGCCGCATGCGGTGGAGAAGGTGTTGCCGAACGAGAAGTTTCAGGGGCGGTGAGTGGATTAGTGGAGTACGCGTCGCAGGATTTCGGCCTATGTGCGGCTCTGCTCGAAGCCCAAATATCCATATCGACGGCAGTTGCACCCTGTGGTAACCGCCTTAGCGCTTCGAAATCACAAGGAGGGACAACCGGAGAGTGCCCTGAATTCCAGTGGCGTTTTTCACCTGCGAAGTTAATCTGGCTCGGCCGGCTTGTTCTGGAGAGACATCTGATTGGATAGCGGATCGCTTCACCTAGTTCGGCCAGGAACGGTATTAGCAATGACAGATAACGGATTGGTGCAATCAGAGTTGGTCACGCGACCGCCACACTGGCCTACTCATGGGTTACGGTTGGTGGATGTCGGCGGAGCCGGTGGTGTGCAGCCGAAGTGGCGCGCTCATGCTGGCCAGATCTTTCCGATCCTATTCGAGCCAAACCCCGTCGAAGCCGCCAAGTTACGTGACAGTCTCAAAGACACCTACAATCATGCGCTGGTCCTCGAAACCGGGTTGTCGAATGTGATTGGTCCCCAGGACCTTAATATAACTCGATATTGGGGTTGCACGTCGTTGCGTCAGCCAAATCCGTACCGTTCTATCGAAATATCGTATCGCGCACCTATTCGATGTCATTGCCACTACGAAAGTCGAGTGCACGCGCTATGACGCATTCTACCAACGTGGCAGGTCCCGATACCTGATGCTATAAAGGTTGATGTCCAAGGCTTCGAACACGAGGTGCTGCAGGGCTTTGGGGGCCTGTTGCAAAGCTGCCTGGCCATCGAGCTGGAAACGCATATTTATCCTATCTATCAAGGGACAGAAGCTCCTGCATGACTTGGTCGCGTTTCTCGCAGATTTCGGTTTGTGCTTCGTGCGGTCGCGCCAGTCTCGAGTTTTGATGGGGACATTGTAGAGCTCGAATGTATGGTTCACTAAGGACATCCGCACGTGGCAGCGCCTGGAGCCGGCCCAAAAGGCGAATTTTCGGCTGATTTGCCAAGCCTGGAACCTGGTCGACTATAGCCGAATTGATCCAGGGGCACCGCATACTCAATTGGGCGCCAGCTTGACGGCGCATTGACAACGGGAACAACAAGGGAACTGACGATCATCCAATATGACTTGCTTTCCTCGTTACGCTGTTCTTTTCAAGACGCACTTCTGGGACGATTTCGCTGAGCGGCAGTTCCGACGTCTTTGTCAACGGGCTGGCCCTGGCGCCATCTACATCGTCGCTAGATGAGACAAACGGAGCGGTCAGCGGAATTCAGCACGAAAACGTCGTGCGAATGACAGAACAGATGTCAGAGGCCGAAGGATATCTCCGCTACCCTGCCGGAAACGTATTTTGGTACAACACGGATTATCAAGTATATCACTTCCTCGACGCATATCCAGACTATGAATACGTTTTCATGTGCGAGTATGACTGCACCGTAAACATCGAGGTTTCAGCGGTAATTGAGACCATGGCTTTGCATGGATTTACTTTGTCGGCGAGCGCATTCGCACGCCGCCGTCAATATGGCATTGGGCGCAGCGCGCCCGCCCGTATATGCGAAGGACACTTAACATACAGGGGCGCCTGTTATCCTGTGCGGCCTTCAGCCGCGCATTCTGCACAATTTGCAAGCCGCGAGGCGAGACCATACCCGACACGTCCTGGCCGAGCAGATACAGGCAACATCGGAGCGCAATTCCGTGGCCCAATAACGAGGCGTTCATCGGCGCAGAGATTGCACATCTCGTCCGCTGCAGAACTGCCCTTATCTGCTTTCGGCGACACTTCGCACTATGACTGGGCACCACCTCATCTTGAAGCAGAACTACCAAGTCTCTCAGGTTGCGCAGTCGTGCATCCGGTGCTTGACGTACAACGATATCTGCGAAGTCTTTTGAAACTGCATTGGGATCCTGAGGATTTGTTTCAAAAAGGCTCGCGCCTGCATTGTAGAATGGAGAAGTGCGATTCTGCTTACGTGATCCCCATGTTCCTGGACTACTTCGTACGCTCGAAGAACTGGGCTGCAGTGGATAAATTGCGTGGCTATGCCAGCGGACGGGTTGGCGGTTTGACGAATTCTTTGTTTAACGTTGCGAGAGATAAGCCGACGACGCAAAGCTCAACGTCGAGATGGTCGCGTTCTCTCATCCCCGGCACAGGACGCCTCCGGCGCGATAAACGGACAGATTACGGGTCGCTTCGGCTTCCATACCGATTTGGAGGACGCACCTTGGTGGTGTGTCGATCTAGAGGCAATTTATCCAGTCCGGGAAGTGTGCATTTATAACCGCATGGATCATCCGAACCGAGCGCGATCGCTGGTGGTGAGTGCGTCGACCGACCTAATGAGCTGGACCACCTTATATCGCCATGAAGGCGCCCACGATTTCGGTGGCGCAGATGGATCACCATTACGAATAGCACTGACAAAGCCAATCGAGATGCGATTTTTACGTGTTCACCTTTCACAAGCGCAGCTCTTGCACCTCGACGAAGTTGAAGTGTATATTTGATGCTGCACCCAAGTTGCTGTCTCGTAGCCGATAAAATGAGGGATTTCGCATATCCAGGGAGAGGTTTCTCTGGATCATTTGGCTAAGCCTGATGATATAGCAGTAATGGCAACCAATGGCACCTCACACACTTCTTTATAAAATCTGTGTCTTCCAAGTGGCCGCAACAATGATTATGTCTACGATATTCCCCCTATCGGCGCAAACCATTCCCCGCACTGAGGCGAATGTACCGTGGAATGACGTAGCGCGCATAGCAGGGGACTTCGTCAACCGTGAGTCCCCGCCGTCCGTCTGGTCCTTTAAGCGTCCGGACCCAACCGCGTTGGCGAACTCGCCGCGAAAAGTCCTAATCCACTATTTCCCATTCTTCGTGCTGTCGTATGATAATGCGCCTCTGGACAAGGATCATTGGGCTCAGTTCATGTCCAGGAGGGGGATCAACAACCGTTTTGCCGACATAGGAGGTTATGTCCGCGAACGGCCGCTCACCCCGAGCCGAGGTGACAGCCCTTATTGGCGATACTTTGACGCCGCCGTCGATATCCTGAGGGCGCGGCTCATTGGTGCCGATGGCTTTGGGGTCGATATTCCGGAAATCTCATCCAAGTCACGGCTCGATCAGCTACATATTCTGTGTGAGACCGCTGCAGCAATCGCCCCGGGGTTTCGTATAGCACTCGAGCCAGGTACAGCGTCCCTCAAACAGCATGATACCGCCGCGGTTGCTCTTGCCAAAGAACTGGCTGACTTGGGCACATGTCCCGCTGCATATCGACTTGCGGACGGCCGCCTGCTGGTCATTCCTTTTGGGCCTGATCTAAGCCGGTTGAGTATTGGACGGAGGTTCTCGAACGCCTCCGCCAGAACGGGCAAAAGATTGCCTTTGTCCCTGATCTGCTTGATCCTGGCAGGAGCTTGGACCAATTTCTTCCGCTTAGCTATGGCATGACCTTTTGGGGGCCACGAGAACCTGATCAAGCCCAAGGCGCGCCGTTGGCAACGATGGTGCAGCGCGCTCGTTCGAAAGTGCCAATTTGGATGCAGCCAGTTGCACCACAGGACGTTCGACCAAGGGCTTCGATCTTCTGGGAGGCAGCAAACACCCAGTTATTCCGCGACCTCTGGATGCAGGCGATTTTAACCCCGACCCAGTATGTTCACGTTCTGACCTGGAACGATTACGGCGAGACTACCGAGATTGAACCATCGAGCGGCACTCAGTTTCTATTTTATGATTTATCGGCCTATTTCATAGCGTGGTTCAAGCTCGACCGGCCGCCCTCGATAGTTTCGGATGCAATCTACTATTCGCACCGTACCGAGATTTATTCGGATGGTGAGCAGCCAGAGCTCAACGACAAACCATTCAAACGGATGGGTCGGACGCCAGTGAGCAACGCAATAGAGATGGTCGCTCTCCTTTCCGGGTCGGCAACCCTGGAAATAGAGATCGCAGGGAAGATCCTGCGACAGGAGAGCTCGGGGGGGTTGGTCGTGTTCACCGTTCCCGCCCGGCCAGGGCGCCCAATTTTTCGTATCACGCGCCACGGCGCACTCGTTTCTGAAAAGATCAGTGACTGGACGATTACTGACCATCCGGGGAAAGCGAACCCGGCCTATTTCGGTGGCTCCAGCACACGTGGCTTCGTTTCCATCCCCTCCATGATAGACAATGGAGGCACGGCAAAGTAAGATTTCGCAATCATGATCAGCGACTTAGACATTTCAGGACACGCCAACGGTTAGCAATGAGAGCATAGCTTCGAGATGAATAAGCCTCCTAACAGGATCATCCACATTCACATACCCAAGACAGCAGGCACGGCTCTCCGCGTCGCTTTCGAGGGCGCCTTCAGGGACGGGATGCGCAGTTTCCCTCATCGGGACGAGCGGCATTATGTCGATTTCGACCCAAGAGACTATGACTTCAACAGCGGCCACATAGGATTTAAGACTGCATCTCGAATTTTGGTGGCGACATGATCGCCGTCTTCCGTAATCCCGTCGATCGCTTTATATCTGTTTATTATTTCTGGCGACAACTCTACGCCACAGGCGTCGAGCAAAGCCGAAACACGACTATGGCAGCCAAGTATGATCTCTACTAATTCGTGCAACTGAGCGATCAGCCGTTCCTGATAGAGGAGTTCCACAATCGTGCCACCTGGCAGATAGCGCATGGCAGCTCACTTCCGCTCCGAATGGAGTTACGGCAGCAGGGGAAGACTGAGGACGATGTATTTCAGGCCGCACTTCGTAATTTGGAATCGTGCAGCGTCGTCGGAACCCAGGAAAGGTTGAGCGACTTTGGTGACGAGCTAAAGCACAGATACGGGGTTGAACTGCAGATCGAGCGTGTGAACGTTACGCAGAACAAGGCTGAGAAACGCGACGTTAGGGTTCAGACCATAAGGCGGATTCAGGACTGGGTCTACATGGACCTTGAGCTATACCAACACGTTCTGACGCTGTGAATTCCAATTTGCGGTTGGTGCTGACGGCGTCAGAGCGCCCCACTGAACTCTGGTGGCAGCGATATAACTTTGTCCCCGTAGTGGAAAGAACCTCTATA
>CAWKMC010000019.1:0-85822 GCA_963850535.1 uncultured Alphaproteobacteria bacterium
TGCACAGCGGTTTTGACTGATTGATGTTGGCTGGGGAGTAACGGCGGCAGTGCGCTGGGATCGATCAGCAATTGTATGCTGCGTGCGATGCCTGGCTGGCGCCGGATAAGTCCCTCGCGCTCGAGAGTGATGAGCATCTGGTGCACGGATGGCGGTGTGACGCGAAAGTGGCGCCGCAGATCGGCTTCGGCGGGCGGCCGACCGAGCACCAGCGTATAGGCGTGGATGAATGCCAGATACTGTCCCTGCTTCTGTGTGAAGCGCGGTTTCGACGAGGCGTGACCCGGCTCGGGACCGCGATTCATGTGTCGTGCCCTCAAACATTGGGGGACGACGATGAATGTACGGTATCGCGTCGAGCTGAGCCAAGCGGAACGTGATCAGCTCACCGCGATGCTGCGTGGCGGTCATCACGCCGCGCGCAAGTTGAAACGCGCCCAAATCCTGCTGGCTGCCGATGGCGGAGCCACTGACGCCGCGATTGCTGCCAGTGTCGGTGTCGGCGAGTCCACCGTCTACCGCACCAAGCGCCGGTTCGTCGAAGGCAATCTCGAACTGGCTCTGAGCGAAGAGCCGCGCGCGGCACCACCTCGCAAGTTGTCGGGCAAGGAGGAGGCGCTTCTGGTTGCCACCGCCTGCTCCAGCCCGCCGCAGGGGCGTGCACGCTGGACACTTGAGTTGCTGGCTGGTGAGATGGTCAGGCTCACCGATCACAGTGGGCTGTCCCGCGAGACGGTGCGCCGGCGCCTGGCAGAGAATGAGCTGAAGCCCTGGCGTCAGGACATGTGGTGCATCCCTGAGGTGGATGGCACCTATGTCGCCCGCATGGAGGATGTACTCGATCTTTACGCTGAACCGCCTGATCCGAAGCGGCCGGTGGTCTGCTTCGACGAGAGCCCGACCCAGCTCATCGGCGAAGTGCGGCAGCCGATCCCGGCTGTGCCCGGCCAGCCTCGACGCTACGACTATGAGTATCGGCGCAATGGCACGGTTAATCTGTTTGTCTTCCTCGACGCGCACCGACCTTGGCGCAAGGTGAAGGTCACCGAGCAGCGGACAGCGCGGGAATTTGCCGAGTGCATGCGCGACCTCGTTGATGTCCATTACCCGCAGGCCGACTTGGTTCGCGTCGTTATGGACAATCTGTCCACACACACTGCCGGAGCTCTCTATGAAACCTTTCCGGCGCCAGAAGCCCATCGTATCCTTCGTCGCCTGGAATTCCATTACACGCCCAAGCACGCGAGCTGGCTCAACATGGTCGAGATTGAGATCGGCGTCCTGCGTGGGCAATGTCTCCACCGGCGGATCGGCGAACGCAAGCAGCTGGTCTCGCAGATTGCCGCTTGGGAGAAACAGCGCAACAAAGCCAGAGCTCGCATCAAGTGGATGTTCACCGTAGAGCGCGCGCGCACCAAGTTGGCGCGCGCCTATCCAGACCCAACCAAGGAGTCATAATGCCTGTGCACAGGGTCCTAGGCACTGACCATTCGTCGCAGGACCATTGCTCAGAGGAAATCCCTCAGTCCCGAATCCTGGCAGGTCGCAGTGATCGACATAACTGGCGAGTGCGACATTCGATCTCCATTCCGTTGTTGACCACGGTTGTTGGTTGACCGTATGCTCTGAGCTTCCCCTCAATCAGGAAGAAGTCGTTTGCGGGTGCCACGTGATTAGCCCGGTCCAGTGCTGCTGTAATGCCTCAGCGCGATGCCGCATTTCGGTGGGTGCATTAAGCAGGTAATAAAGACGAGGCGAGTATGCCTCGCTCGGAGTGCATCTACCGTGGTAAACCCCTTCGATTTGAGGTGATCTCGCCAGTGCTCCATTTCAGCATGGTGTCCACCTTTCCGACGAGACTGGTGGTGATACACGACTAGGTAGACCGGCTCAACGAGACATGCAGAACTCTGATGGGATCGATGTGTCGCGCTCACGACTAGGCACCGCCCTGGCCTAGCCAAATCACAGACCTCATTGAGCGTAATGCTCTTGCCCGATTTGATCGTACCCGGTCGAAAGCCGGCTGCCTCAAATCCATTGTCGGGATCGAGGAATAGGAGATCGGCTCCTTCGAGCTTCCTCTGCACATTCGCGAACCAATCGTGTCGTGCTGTTTCTCTCTGACCTACGGGTCCGCCTCTTGGAACAGGATTGCTGGCGAATGAGGCGCCACCCAGCAAATTGGCCTGCTCCAGTGCGCGAACCTCCCGCCGCTCTGTTGATAAGACAAGATCGTGGAGGATGTCGAACAACTCAGGGTCGAAGTGCCGCCACCGCTCAGGCGACCTCAGATACCCAATGTGCCGACCGTCCCTGTTGTGAGCTTCGTCTGGGAAGAGCCACCATGCGACGCCCAGTTGGTATCCAGGCGATAAAGCTCGAAGGATACCCAACTTCAGATAGTCACCGATGTCACCTACGTAGCGGTTCTGCATAGCTTGAGATCGGCTAGTTGCCGCCCCTTCCAACCCAGCAGCCTCCTGAAGGATTCTCTATCCCGCTCATTGTCGCCGCTCGCTTAGACGTTCGATCTCCGGCCACAACTTTTTGAAAAACTCCTGCCGTACGGTCTTCTCAATCGCTCCAGCCGTGCAGAAATCCGGGTGCAGTTCCTTCGCAATCAGTCGGCGCACCTTATCGAACCGATCATCCGCAGTCGTGGATTGATGCCGTGCTATTTTGGATGTCAGGTCCATCGCTTGGGCTTCCGCAGCTAGTGCTCGCTTCCGCCATTCTTCACGCTGTGCGATGACGGTTTTCCCGGCACTCTGAAGCCGCTTCACCTTGGCGGTAAGCTTCCGGACCTCTACTTTTAGCTCATCTGCCCCTGGCGAGTTCGTGCTCGCGTCACGCCGATCCTCATTGGCATGGACCTTTGGCTTTTCCGTGTCGAATCGAGGACGGCTCTTGCGTGTCGATGGATAGTGCCAGCCGTCGTCCTGGATGGGACCAAACAGCGCTTCCTCGACAAGCCGGCGCATAAACTCATCGGCAATCTGGGGCGGAAGTGAGAAGTGCTTCTGAATCAGCGATGCGTTGCTCCGCGACAGAACCTCTGCCACGTTCCGGACCTGTGGGTAGGTCGGCTCCGGCCGCTTCAGTGTTCGGGACCAGATCACCGAATTATTTCAGCATTCGTGTCAACAAATTTCCCCGCCCGACTATGCTTCCCTGTCGATCGCGGGTCAGATCGGTGCGAGCGTCGTAGCTACCCAGCCGACGTCCTTGCCTGTCCCGCAATACCTGTTCGGGGCCTACCACCTCGATCTCACCGACCTTGGCGCCCTGTCTATCACGAAGGATATGGGTTTGCATTCCGTCCGTTCGCCAACCAGCCGGCTAGGTAACTACGGGGAATGAATGCTTCAGCCGACTGACCGATGCGGGGGACATGCCACTCAGACGCGCTGCCTGCCGGACCCCCTTGCCAGCGGCCAACTCGCGCTTGGCTCTCTCTACTTTGGCGATCGAAAGCGGAGGACGACCAAACTTAATGGACAGGCTCCGCGCTGCTGCCTGACCCCGGAGAACTCTATCGCGCCGGCTCTGCCGCAGATGGAAAGCCATCATAGCACTCAGGTCGGTCAACGATAATCCGACCGAGGTTTCGCTATCGAGGTGCTGTTCTTCAATCCAGATCGAAGTGTCTGTCGCCCGGCAAATTTCGAGGAACTCTCGCAAGCTCGACCAGAGATCGGCGAATTCGATCAATTGACCAAATTAGGACCTTTTGGACTTCACCTCTGTCGGATTGCATTTAGCAGCAAATCTTCGCCAGAACGCCGATCGCGTCCTTGCTTGGAGGCGGTCGGCCAATCCACGAAAACTTTCCACGTCGTCCACCCTTGGGCGGTTGCGGTCCGTTAAACAAGCTCAACCTGCCGTTCTGCACATACCGCGCAATCAGGCGAGGTCCGAGCGACGGCTACACCGGTGCCCATCGTCAGCTTATATCATAATTTGCTGTTTTGGCAACGAAGCGTGGTGGGTTTCGGTGCGCAGAGCTTAGGTCATTGGCTCGTTCCGATCGTAGCCGGCCTCAACGCGGTGAAACTATTCTCAAAACGTCGGCCGCATTGAACCCGGAATAGCGGCTGGGACGCTGCTCTGCTGCTGCCAGTTCGTGCAGCGCGCTCACTTTCCTCACATCGGCGCTTCGGAAGTAAATCGACCAACCTCGGCCGGCGTTGTAAAACTCAATGCGATCCAGAGATGCGATGTGGTCGCAGTCCAAGAGGAAGCGCTGAAGGAGGTCCCAATAGCCTTGCGTAGCGCGATGCTGATGGTGCCGTGCCGAAATCGCTGCGAAGGGCAAGTTACCCTGCTCTACTACCGGTAGCGGCGGCAGTGGAAGAATGATTGATCCTGAGACCGCAGTGGGAGCATGCTCTGGACAGTGGTTCATCCACCGATTAAGCAGCAACGGCCAAATCGGTGTTCCAAATGTATGAACGTATAGTTCTGACCCAGGCTAGGCCGATCTAGCAGGTCAACAGCAGACTGATCGAAAGGGCTTTGTGCGAGTAGCGGAGGCAGGATACATGAGTAGCCCCTGGCCGTTGCAGGGGACACTCTCTGCACTGTGCGAGGGATCGCCATGTCCGTCATTGCTCGGCGCCTCGGTGCGAGGAGGACCTCAGGACGGTTTGGGCAGCTTGCGTTAAATCCGTCGCGTCGCGAGCGTCAGCCACGTCCGCGATGGCATTGTAGACTAGCCGGGCTGCTGCAATATCCTCTACTGCGATCCCGATGACTTGAACACCGTAGTTGCCGAGCGGTCGAGAACTTCGGTGCCATCCGCACTTGCAAACGGGTCCACAGCCGTAGCACCATGCTATCATGCAAAACTGTTGGGCGTGATCTGGTGTCCGGCTGGTGTATCATTGCCTGATGACCGGGCGAAGCAAGGCGGCGGCAAACGCAACGTCGATGAGGACACTGGGGGTTGGTAGGGACTCTGCACGAAATTCACAGTGGCTCGACTGCCTGCCTTGATAACGGTAAAGTTGCTCTGCTTCAAGGATCACGGCAGCATTGGGGGAATGATGCCGGCCCAAATCGTGCTCGTCCACGATGTCGGAATGTTCACGGACGAAGCTGCGGCGGTCCTTCGCACAGCAGGTTATGCCGTTGCGATCTTCACTGATCCAATGCAGGCGCTCGATGCGCTCGAAAAGGCGGAAACGGTGGAGGTTCTGATCACGCGGGTCAGGTTCCCGGACGGTAAATCCAACGGCATCTCACTGGCCTTGGTCGCGCGTAACAGCCGTCCCGGCATCCGGGTCGTGTTCACGGGTGAGCCGGAGATGGCACGATATGCTGACGGCATCGGCGTGTTCTTACCGGCTCCGTACAACTAACCGCATTGGTGGAGACTGTTGGTCGGCTGCTAGAGCAATGCTAGCTGCAGCTTCTCCCTCGCGTGGCTGAGCAGCTCCACGAGTGACCGGTTATGCTGTGTCAGATGAAGTGAAAAGCGCACTCGCGCCGGTGCTGTACGCTGTCACAGGCGCGCTTTCCGTTTGGTGGAGCGAATTGAGCCACCAGAGGAGAAATGAGCCTCGAAATCTTGCGGGTTGGACGCCGAGCCTCGGCCGGCGGTGGAGCGGGATATGAGTGAGCTTCATTTTCAGTCGCGCGCTGCTGAAGGGTACGATGCGGCAGTCGGACGCATCACTATTGGGGTGATCCCACATCTCCTTCGGGAAGCTCGGCTTGAGCCAGGGTTGTCTGTGCTGGACATTGCCGGCGGCACCGGGCTTGCGGCGCAGTCCGCTTTGGAACTGGTCGGCCCGTTTGGGACAAGTGACTCTGCTGCCGACATCTCCCCGGCCATGCTGGAGCGCGCAAAAGCTCGTCTTTCAGCCCCGAACATCACCGTGGCTGTCGAGGATGGCCAAAACCTGTCCTACCCCAACGACAAGTTTGACCGCGTGATCTGCAACATGGGCCTGATGTATTTTCCCAATCCAATGCGAGGCTTGTCAGAGTTTCGGCGGGTGACGCGACCCGGCGGGCCGGTTACAGTCTCCAATAACAGGAGCCCAGGAGTTGCTCCGCCTTCGCACGTGTACCGCTATCGGATCGCGAAACACGTCCCATCAAAGAGCGAATGTCTGCAAATGCCGGTTTTCGGGCGGATGAAAGCAGAGTTGCGTAGGATGTTGCAGCAAGGTCGGGTTGCATGAGATCAAGGACGGTGACTCAGATATTGAGTTCGATTTTATGGACTTTGAGGATTACTTCGGTGGGGTTGAAAAGGAAATGGGAACGCCGGTCAGGAGTTCACTTCCTTGCCGCCAGAGGTGCGAGACAAGGTTCGGGATGACATTGTGGCGGAGTGTGGTGGCGGTGGCCCATTTAGCCTAGATGTTCAGATCACGGTCGCTAGCGGTCAAAAGTAACAGGCAATAGCCAGCACTTGTTGGGCGGTCAAAATCAGGACAGTGACGGAGCCGCTACCGGCGAGCTTAGCTGAGGACGCTGCGGCGCCTAACACCGACATGATTGCCGATAATATTCTGTTGGTGGAAAGAAGGCACGAAGATCGACTTCTTGCCTGCCATTGGATACGCCTTTCAAGTCCGCTGCGCGTGCGACAGACAAGGCGACCAAGGTGGTGATTACTAGGATCAGGCTCCGGAGCAAGAGGCTTGCACATCTCCTTTGAATGGGCAGCCCCTCGGTGGTATTCTCGATCGACAGTTCGCTGAATTGATGGTCGCCACCTTCATCGGGCCTGAGCCGCCCACACCTCGGTTGAAACGCGAGCTACTCGGTCTCAGGGGCTGACATGCAGCGAAAGATCACTGGATTTCATCTGGATGAAGAAGGTCACTGGGTGGCCGAGTTGGAATGCGGCCATAATCAACACGTGCGCCATGATCCGCCATACGTGGAACGTCCCTGGGTGATTACGGAGCACGGTCGCCGGAGCCGACTGGGACAAGAACTCAACTGCGTCCGATGTGATGAAGATCGTTGCGCGACGACGGGAGCCTCGGCAGTCTGGACTTCCAGCCAGCCAAGGAACCGAAGGCAGCGCGTCGGCTTCCGTGTTCCTATTTGGAAACCATGCGTGGCGCTGGCGCGATATCGACGGTGCTCGTGACGCACGGGGACAAGGTGGTGGTGCGCGTCCGTGTCGGATGCCATGTTCACGGAAGAGCAGGTCTCGCCCGACATCGCCGATAAACCCGATAGCCTCCTGGCTACGCGTGTTTCCGCGCCGAAATCAGAACTTGACCGGTGGACATCTCGCCTCGGTGAACCATGATATCCGTGAACCCAGCGGCTACCAGGAGGCCGCGATACTCTCCTTCAGTATAGATCAGCCCGTCATCGTAGATGTTAAGGAAGACGAGATTTTGCCCTACATTAACTGGGAGGTGCCAGCCTGCTGTCCTCCATCATCCGACCGATGATGAGTATGGTTCCATTCTGTGCCAACGACTGCGCGACATGGCGCACCACCGCCTGCGCGTCTGCGAGCGAGAGGACTTGAATTAGGTTCCGCAGGACCGCCACATCATAGGTTCCTTCTGGTGCGCCAGCTATCATATCGCCCACCAACGTTGTGACACGACTTGCTGCACCTTCTTCCTCAAGGAAGCGACGGGTCACCGGAATGACTTTTGGGAGATCGATGGCGGTTATTCTAAGATCGGCACCGCTGCGGGCGACGCCGATCGAAACGCCACCAGAGCCTGTGCCCACATCCAACATGTGTCGGAAGGGCGACAAATCGTAGACGCGTGCTAGCTGCTCGCCTGCTGCAACCGCATAAAAATGTTGGCCCCGAAAGAAGGTGACCATCTCATCTTCGGACATGTCATAGAAACTGTGCTTGTGCTGTGGCGCTCCAGTGCGAATTGAATCAGCGGTCTTAAGCAGCGCCTGCCATATGTCGGCATAAAACAACTGCCGGCTCCCGGCCATGTATGTCGGACGCCCCTTCACCAGGTAGGCATCGGCCTCCGGTGTATTGCTGAAGCGATCGTCTTGGACGGTGAGCAGATCAGCCGCGACCAGAGCATAGAGAAGCGGGACCAGTTTTGCCGAGTTCACACCGATTGCTCCTGCAATCTCCGTGCTGGTAAGCGGCCCGTCCTTCAACGGTGTGAACACGTCGAGTTTCATACCGGCGAGCATTGCCATCGCCGGATAAACGGCGAATTCATGGTGGGTGATAACACTTAGCGGGGGCACCGGGACGGACGAAGACATGGCGCATGATCTCCTAAGCTCGGGAAGAAGCTTGCCGGTTACTAGTGAGGCCAGCCATCCGTATGAGATACAGACTGAATGGAGCGGCCAGTGTGGTCAACTTCTTCCCCCGACCTACATACTGTAGACGGGCCTCTACATCCCGTACACGCACCTCGGACGTAGCACTCAGTGGCACCGAATGGTGAGGCACTTATTATAGTATCGCCGACGCCTCGGTCGTCCGAGGCTTAGGAAGCGCGTGCCGCCGT
The DNA here is from genome assembly GCA_963850535.1 of uncultured Alphaproteobacteria bacterium. Taxonomy (GTDB): domain Bacteria; phylum Pseudomonadota; class Alphaproteobacteria; order Acetobacterales; family Acetobacteraceae; genus JAMXLO01. The sequence continues at coordinate 8,481 of CAWKMC010000019.1, forward strand.
TTGGCTAGGCCCCGACTGGTACCGTGACGGCCACCTCGCATTGTTGCTCGGCTACAGTAGATCGCCGGGCGGCGAGTCGCTGAGGTGGATGACCGCCGCCAGTTCGCGGGGGGGTAGTGCTGACACGTAACATCCGCTGGTTCGATATGGGCGCAAAACAATGCCAGCCAGCATCATCACGCCTGGGTCGTGTTCGACTATTCGCATCTGCCTGGACAACCGCCCGCGCTGCTGTACGCCTGACGGACTCCGCGCACCAAGGCTTCGCAAAGCCACGACGGCGCGATCAAGAGCACGAACGATTGCCACAGGTTCATCAAGACCTAAACAAGCATCAAACTGGTGGCACCCACAATTCACGTCATCCTGCCGACACTGCATCGGTGATGATCGACGGCACCATGAGTGCGAGTTAGCTTGTGACCTGACAAGCTGACAAATGGCGCATTTAGAAATAGCATCTCTGCTTCCGGCTGTGCTATGATCTGACTATCTCAATGGTTCTTTCAGCGTCCATATTCGAAAACGTTTTCACCGCAGGCTCGTGCTGCGGAAAGCCCGCTATTGGCGTCAGACGTGGTTACGGTTACTCCGTCGCGAAACTGGCGTGTCAGCGTGGAATCAAGGTCGAGCAGATGGCACACCTGTATTTGTGTGCGAGCGAAGACCGGCTGTTCACCCGCCAGACTCGGTTCCTGATCTCTGTCACGGGAGATTCCATACCGAAGGAAGCGGATACCTTGGGCCGAGCCAGTTGTGTACACGCAAGCTGGTTCAGAAGACACCCGCATTATGCTGCTCTTTCATTGACAGGTCTTGCTTCTGATTTCGTGGTTCAGGAGTTCATTGTCTAGCCGCTCAGAGGCGTTGTTTCTGACAGCAGGGGGCTTGGTTCTCTCCCCAGACTGAGAACAGGTGTTGGATAGGTTTACGTGTTCTGCTACGGCGCTTTGCTCCAAGGGCGATTCTCCGCTCTTTCGAGCAGCAGATATCTGCACTTTGTTGCCGCCTGAAGACGTCGCGTTGCAGTCCTGCACCGTGCGGAAGAACATCCCACCATCGACCCGCTGGCAACTCTGAGCGATGTTGCCGACGCATCGCCGCTCTGCGTCGGGCGAGACGCAGGGAGTTTGGTTCATCACCTGGTCGGATGCCCCCCGATCATCTACCGGCGACAGATAGGTATAACTTGGCGAGACAAAGGTCGCGGCGTTCGGCTCCTTCCCGGGTGGACGCTCCGGGAAGTTGGCAACGAAAACGTTCACCATGCCGCAGACGCCCATGTGGTTGCGCGATGCATAAGGCGGCGGCGGGCTACTGGTCTGGGCGATATCCCCCTCCCAACCGGGCATCGGCGCCGGCCCGGTCATCATCTGCGTGACCATGAACGCTTTCAGTTCGAACCAACGCTGGCCTTGCGCGTCGGCGGTCGCCTGCTCGCAGTCCATATCCACATCGAGCATCCAATAGTGCATCCCGAACGTGTTCTCGTCTGCGATGCCGTATCCCGCTGTCGACATGAAGGGCTGTCCCTGCCCCTCAGCGAGGCTCGTGCTCCAGTCGGCTGGCGAGCCACCACCGGTGTCGGGCGATGGTGCCGCCTGGCCGATCTCGCCACCTCCCCAGTCCAGGTAAGCGTCACCCCAGCGGTAATGGTTGGTGTGATCATTGAGCCAGTTGCGATGACGGATACGAATCGGCGTCCCGTCTTTCGCCCCGCCACGCACAAATAAATCCTGTCCAGCTTCGGCCTGCGCGTAGATGAACACGACGGTGCGGCGGATGTCGCGCGTCGGCGTCGGCACGGGGGGGCCTAGTCCATAGACGACTATCTGGTTGTCATAGGTCGCCATGTAGACCTTGCCGTTGGCAACCAGCGGTGGAGCGAACTTGGTGGCGGCGCCGACGCGGTCGTCCGGGGCGGCTTCGCTGTCCCAGATCGGCTGGAGGCTACCGGTCCCGGCTGTAGAGACGTCGTAGGCGCGCAGAACGTTGGGGGTCGGAGCGATGTTGGCGGCAGGATCGCCGGGCAGATTGCCAAACGCCTCGTTCGACCATAGCAGCGCGCTCGATATTCCGTTCGACGATAGCGCCAGGATCCCGCCCGGCATTCCACCCGGCGACGCGGTGCCCCAGGAGGCGGTGTCGGTCCCGCGCGCGATGGGTTGCGCGTTGAAGTGTCCACCATTTGCGGCGAACACATGCACCGCATTGTTTTCGCCATGCACGAACAGCTGGTTATTGAAATAGATGCCAGTGCCATGGATATGCGGCGTTCGGCCACGGTCGGCATGACCGATGGTAAAGGGATCCGTCGAGGTCACCTGGTTCAGGTCATCGAACAACGAGGTGTGGCCGTTCGTGGGCTGGTATTCGAATGAGGCGACAAACGGTGCGTCGACCAACTTGGTGAAGTCGCGCTTGCCCATCTCGCCGCGATTGACGTTGTAGTAGATGCCGTCCTTGCCGCCCACGATCACGCCGGGCCCATCAGGTAGAGCAATCACCCCACCGGCGGCGAGATCCTGGTCCTTGTGTGCGCCGTCCCGGTCGATGTCGCGGAAGGGGGTGAACCAGTCCGCGACGACGAGAGAACCGGGATTTCCCGGGTTCCACGTGAGCTTAACCACACTCTCGCCCAACTGGTCGGCGGCGAATTGCGGGTTATACGGCCCATTTCCAGTGACCGCGTAGATGTCGCCGTTGACGTCAACCGCCGGCGCCGCATTGGCCATCCATACGCCGCCACCGCCGCCGCTTCCGGCTGAATTGTTGGGGTCACTGCACCAGACGTTCGCAACCGGGTTGCCGGCAGCCAACTTAGTGGTATCGAATGCAACCACCCAGCCTGACGGGCTGCCCTGACCTTCGCCGCCGCCGAACGCCACGATCAATGCCGTGGCGCCTCCGGGCTTGCGGGCGAGTGCGAGCCCGGCACGCTGCATTTGCCGGAAGCGATCGAAGCCCGTGCCATTGACGTTATAGCCATCGATCGGCACGGAGCCGAACTTGTCGTGGCTTAGGTTCGAGACATCGAGCCCGAAGAGCCGGAAGGTAGGACCGTTCACGCCGTTCTCGTAGCCCCAGCGCACGACGTAGATCGTCCCTGTCGCGAGATCGATCACGGGAGTGGCCGCGACGCCCCACTCACGGTGGATAGTGATCGGCTTTAGGCGCCCAAGATCCTCACCGATCACCGGATCGCCCAGCCACCGGGCCGAAAGCTGCTCGCCGCTGTTGGCGTCGAACGCATAGACAGAGTTATGCATGGTCGCGACATAAACGACGTCGTGCACACCACCTGCGATCGTCACGCCGGACAGGAAAAGCGGCGATCCCTCGATTTTGCCATCAACTTTCATCACAAAGCGACGGTGAAACTGGTTCATCGAGGCGCGGACATTGGCCGGTGTCAGAGTGGTCTCAGCCGTGTTCGTCCCGGTCCGGTTCGGATTGTAGCTGCGCTCGGTGACGTTTACCTGCGCCTGGGCGGCACTTGTTGTCGACGCGACCAGCAAAACGAGAGCACACAACGTGGTTGTTGCGACGCTAAACGCCTGCCAGATTTGCAGCCTCCAGGATTTCAGGACACGGTCGCAGAGTTTCCCGATGGCCATGTTCCGTTTCCTCCGGTGCAACAGCGAGCAGTTGATCCGTGGGCGCCGGCCAATCTAGCAGCGGCCAGGGTGGTACGGAAACTGCTATAAGGCGGGTTTGCCCACATTCGCACCGATCCCAGCAACGCGATCGAACGCGATGCCATTTTGCTCACTGCTGAGTTGGCGCACTGCACGGATACTCGAGTTTGCCTCCCGACCGCATAGTCTGACCGCTGACGATGTTGCTGCGCTAGGAACGCTGGCGCCGACACTCGACGGCCTCTGGCCAAGCGAGTTCCTGGCCGATGATGACGGCAATAGGTGGGCTACCTTCGCCGGCCACCACCCTCCGCACTTGATGTTCTTTGTCGGTCGAATCGGGCGCCCGTTGCAATTGGACAACATGGATGGCGAGGCCATTGTCAGCTACGACAGCGTGGATGCGCTGACGACATTGCTGGGGGACGCCATTGGGCGGCGACTTCTCGCGTCAGTTTGACCACTCTGCCGGAATTTTGTCGGGCGAGAATCGCTTCAGCCTCAGTGACTGCCGTCACAGAGCAGGCCGTCGGCAATCCGTATCCTCGTCGGCATCAGGAAGAGGAGACAGCCATGGGCCGACTTAAAAATTGCCCGCGCTACCTTGCGCTGCGGCCCTACCTGAAAACGTTTGGTGAAGTGGTGGCTTTGGTGGTCGTTTGGACAGGTCTGGCGCAATTCTAGTTCGTTGACCCATCACATATGCTGCACGGCCTACTCGCTCCAGCAGCAAAGTTACCCATCGAGGAATAAGCCATGGATACCGCAGATGCTATCGCATCGATCGAGCATGTAACTGTTCAGGAGCGAGTTGTCGGGGACGTGCGATGGATTGCACTGCGAGCCCGCGGCGCTGACTGGTCCTGGCTCACGCCACAGGAAGCTGCGGAACTGGCTCGCGAGTGGCGGGAGCGTTACGGTGCCATGTAGTCGGCACGTCCCTCGACGATCAGCCCATATCGGCCCTCATCCGTGAGCTCACGGCCGGTTATCGCTCGACCAGCCCTGCAGAATGTTGATGTAGTTGGCACGCTCGAACGCAGTGGGGTCGGCGACGTGCCTGTGGCTTAACCGACCGCGGATAGCTTCTATTGTGGCAATCTCGCGTGCGTCGAGCCATTCCTTCAGCCCGTTCACGAGGTTGCGCATATGGCCGATGCCGTACCGCAGCAACGCTGACGTGGTCATCACGGTGTCGGCGCCGGCAAGCAAGAACTTGATGACCTCCTCGGCAGACTCGACACCGCTCGCCGCAGCAAGCGAGCCGCGAACCCTGCCGGCGAGAATACCGATCCACAGCAGCGGTAGGCGGATCTCAGACCGGGTGCTCAACTCCAGATCGCGCCTCAGCGAAAGCGACGCCAGATCGATGTCTGGCTGGTAGAAGCGGTTGAACAGCACGCACCCATCAGCGCCAACTTCCTCGAGCCGATGCACCATATCGCCCACGGCGCTGAAGTATGGCGCCAGCTTAACGGCCACGGGTATCGTCACCTCACGTTTCACCGCCCGCAGGATATCAACGTGCCGATGCTCCACCGCAGCGCCATCGATGGATAGGTCGCTCGGCACGAAGAACATGTTGAGCTCCAGCGCGCTGGCTCCTGCCTGCTGGAAGAGCCTTGCGTACTCGAGCCAGCCGCTATCGGTGATGCCATTGAGACTGGCGATTACGGGGATATCGACTGCCCGCCGTGCCTGATGAACGCGATCCAGATATGTCTGCGGTCCTGGATGGTGGGCCGCTGGCGCAAAATAGGACATCGCTTCCGGATTGCTGTCGGATCCCTTCTCGACCAGCCTTTCCGTTTCCTCCGTTTCGTGCCGGATCTGCTCCTCGAAGATCGATGGCAGAACCACGGCCGCGGCACCGGCATCCTCCAGTCGTCGAATACTGTCGATGTCGCGCGTCAGCGGCGACGCCGATGCAACCAACGGGTTCTTCAGGCGCAGACCAAGATAGGTGGTGGTGAGGTCCATCTTCCCGCTCCTCCAGCGCTCGCTGGTATAGCAGCACCGCAGCCGTCAGAGGTGAACCTAATGGTGCAGTCGCGCCAAGGGCTCCCTGCCGACCGGGCACCAGTCACGGTTCGCCGGCACATCGTGGAACATGCCTTGCGCGAGATCGCCAAAATCTTGGCTCGGCAATGGTGCGGTTTCGCGGACCAAGTTCGAGATGCGGCCCGACGCTAGCAGCATCGGTTCACCAGTTGCCCGGATGCTCACTACGCAACAACATCGGCATCCGGTCGATCGTCCCCTTCGGATAATTCAGAATGCCAAGCACCGGTGTCATCCTGAAACTCGATGTGGGTGGTGTCACCGGGAACATGTTGCTCCGCCGCCACTTTCTTGGCCGCGGCCAGAGCAGAAGACTTGCTGGGAAATGGCTCTGAGAACACATCATCGAGCTTGTACGCCCAGCCGCCATCGTGCGCGACAATCCGGTAGTGAATTCGTGCCATGTCAGTTGCCTCGCTCTGGTGCCTGCAAGCACGGAGATGGCACCGAATTGGCGTTCTGTAAACGAGCTGTGCATAGCAAGAACGCTCTGTCACGATCCAAGAATATTACGCTAACTGGTTGATCAGGACTTTCGCCTCCTTGAGATCGGGCGTGTCGAAACCCTCGCTGAACCAGTTATAGATCGGCACGAGCACGTCGCGGGCTTCGGCGTGCCGGCCCTGCTCACGACGGAGCCGGGCTAGGCTAGTGGCGGCGCGCAACTCCCAGAGCTTGGCCCCCTGCTCCTCCGCGATGCTCAGAGCTTTCTGATACAGCTCTTCGGCGGCCTCCGCATGCCCCTGCCTCAGCAGCACTTGGCCTTTCTGCCTCGTTAGTTCGGCTAAGAACCAGCGCTCTCCCGTCTTTTCAGCGATCCGCAATGCGTCATCCAGCAGGGCTATGCCTTCTTCAATTTGTCCCCCGATCTCACAGGCTGCAGCCAGAAGGGCAAAGTAATGCGGTACAAACAGCTCCACCCCACCAGCGCGATAAGCTGCAAAACTGCTTCGCAGTTGAGAGATCCCCTGCGTAACATTGCCACGTTTGACCTCGACCCAGCCGCGATAGATCTCTCCCTGTGTGCGCCAGTGAGGAAACCCATGTTCGGTCGCCACAGCAATCAGCTGGCGTTCCCATTCATCCAAGGCCGCGTCATCTCCGACGAGAGAAAGCAATCGCAAGCCGATCGCCAGACCGCCCGCTAGAGACGGCGGGTGAGCAAGCCTCTTCGCTTCTGGTATATTGGCGCTGCTCCGTGCCAGTGCCTGGTCGGAAAAGCCGAGACAGAAAAGGGCATTCCCCAGATACGCCTGAGCAAATACGTGGGGATGAACTCCGACGTGACGCACAAGCAGAAGCTGGGAAACGGGGTCATACCGCGACAGCGCCTCTTCAAGATGCAATCGCGCCTCAGTAAACCTGCCAGCAAACATCAGGTTTACCCCAGAGGACAGGTGGCCCAGAATCAGGCCTACCGAGTTGTTCCGTTCACGGCTCAGACGCAGCAAATCTTCGTCAAGGCTGTGGGCCAAGTCCAATTCGCCGCGGTGCGCGTAATAACGAGACTGCCCATAGGGAATTTGAATGAACTCAAAGGGAGACCCCAGCCGCTCCCATAGCTCTCGCGCGCGGGCATAAGCGTGACCCGTTTCGGGTGCCCCCTGGCCTTTGACGGCACGAAGCGTCGCGCTCAGCGAGCTGTAGAATTCCAGCTCCCGCCGTTGTCTTTCAGGACTGTCCGGCAGACGTGCCAGCTGGTCCAACCCCTTTTGAAATTGCGCAGCCGCTTCCGCCACAGCCGCGCGGGCGACGGACCTTTGACCGGCCTTACTCCAACAGGTGACGGATTTTTCGACGAGCGCAGCCTCGGCATAATGCTGCGCGAGGAGCTCGGGCTGGCTGTCCATCAGCTCTGGAGAATGAGTTTCTAGCGCCTCGGCAATCTGCGCATGCAACTGCTGCCGAGTGCTGCGCAGCAAACTGGAGTGTGCCGCGTCCTGAACCAGCGCGTGTTTGAAGGTATAGACCGCCTCAGGCGGCGCGCCTCGTTGGAACACCAGACCGGACGTGACGAGGCGGTCGAGCGCCGCTCGCAACTCGTGGTCGGGGAGGCGAGAGACAGTACGCAGCAGCGCGTAGGAAAACTCGCGCCCCACCGCGGCACCGATCTGCGCTACTAGTCTCACCGGCGCCAGGCGATCCAGCCGCGCCAGCAGCGAGGCATGCAAGCTCGTCGGAATCGCAAGCGACGGCATCGCGCCGTCGAGCATATAGCGATCCCCTTCCTCGCGCAGCAGACCGCTCTCCAAAACACTCTTGGTCAGTTCCTCGATGAAGAGCGGCACGCCATCAGTGTGTTCGGCGATCTGCGCGACAACTTCACTGGGCAATGCCTTGTTGCCGGCGGTCTGCACGACCAGAGCGGTCCGGTCGCGCCGATCGAGGCGATTGAGCGCTATCATTGTCACCTGCGGCTGACCGACCCAGGGCGGTTGGAACTCGGGGCGGAACGTAACGATCAGCAGCACCGGTAGGCTGCGTACGCGCTCCACGCGAAGATCAAGCAGCTCACGGGAGGTAGGATCGATCCAATGCGCGTCCTCGAGGACCATGAGAACGGGCTGCTGACGTGCCAGACCCTCGAGTTGCCGCATTAGAGCTTCCAACGTCCGCTCCTTTTTCCGTTGCGGAGTGCCGCTCGGCAATGGGTAGCGCTCCGAAACCGGGAGTGAGAGCAGATCGGCGAGCAGCGCCACATCCTCATCGAGCGGCGCAGCATGCGACAACACGTTTTCGAGCTTTCTCAGCTTGGAAGCCGGCGGATCATCGGGCTCGAACCCCGCAGCACGTCGGAGCTGATCGATGGATGGATAAAGTGGACTGTCCTGATAATAGGGCGAGCAGAAGTGGCGCAGCTGGATAAGTGGCTCAGCACGAAGGCGCTCCTGCAGTGCCGCGACGATACGCGACTTGCCGAGCCCCGCTTCGCCGGAGACCAGCACTATCTGGCCGTCTCCTGCCTTGGCGCGCGCCCAGCGCCGCAGCAGCAGCTCGATCTCCTCTTCGCGGCCAACCAATGGGCTCAGCGTCGATCCGCGCAACGCCTCGAACCGGCTCACGACGACACTTGGGCGTAGTACTTGCCAAGCCGGCACCGCACCGGAGATGCCCCTCACCTTGATGGCCCCGAGGTCCCGGTACTCGAATAGATCGCCGACCAGCCGACGCGTGCCCGCGGCGATGACGACGGTGTTTGGTTCGGCCAGGGTCTGCAGCCGGGCGGCGAGGTTCGGCGTCTCGCCGACGACCGATCGTTCCTCTGCCGCGCCGTGGCCGATCAGATCGCCCACGACCACCAGCCCGGTGGCGATGCCAACGCGTGTTTGGAGCATAACTGATTTTGTATTGATGAGACTGACGGCTTCTATTGCGCGAAGCCCCGCGCGCACCGCGCGTTCGGCATCGTCCTCGTGCGCCTGCGGGTAACCGAAATAGATGAGCACCCCGTCGCCCATATACCTGGAGACGAAGCCATCGAACTCGCTCACGACTTCGGCGACAGTGCGATGATAGGCGCCGATGATCTCTCGCAAATCCTCGGGATCAATGCGCGCGGAGAGCTCGGTCGAGCCGACCAGATCGCAGAACATCACCGTCAGCTGCCGCCGCTCGGCATCGGTTTGCGCCGAAGTATCGGGCGACACTGCCACGATGTCAGCGGCGGGTGCTTCGCTACGGAGTGATATGATCGCGTCGAGCAATCGCTGACGGTGGGTCCCGAGCACCACCCCGAGATCTCTCAGGTCCTCGGCCGTGAGCTTAGGCAGCGCTTCCCAATCGATCTCATTATTGCGAAAGGCCGCCTCGTAGCGTTCGAGCCCGAGCTTCCGCAGCCAATCCGCAATGCTCATTGCAGGCATGCCTTAATGATACCGGCAATCGCAGGTTCCGAACAATGTCGCGGGGCGCGAGCCGGTTGACCGAGATTGGATGCAGAGACCGCTGCCACAAAGGCAATAACCTGGTCTTGAGGCTGACAGTTATCGACATGCGCGATGCACGTTGATATCGGAATGTGTTGCCAGGCTCAGCGAGGGAATTCTATGAGCGGAAAAATCGTTACCTGTCTGTGGTTCGATCATGGCGAGGCGCGCAAGGCAGCGGAATTTTACGCGGCCACGTTTCCCGACAGCCATGTCGGACAAGCGCTTCAATCTCCATCCGATTACCCTGGCGGTAAACAGGGTAATGAGTTGACCGTCGAATTCACTGGTACCTCGGCCAAGCCTTCGTCGGTCTGAATGGTGGCCCCGAGTTTAAGGCGAACGAGGCCGTGAGCTTCCAGGTGATGACCGATGACCAGGAAGAAACCGATCGCTATTGGAATGCGATCGTCGCGAATGGCGGCAGCGAGAGCGCGTGCAGCTGGTGCAAGGACCGCTGGGGCTTCTCCTGGCAGATCGTGCCGCGAGCCTTGATGGCCGCGATGAAGGATCCGGATCGCGCCGCAGCGAAGCGGGCGATGGAGGCCATGATGACCATGCGCCGGATCGACATTGCCAAGATTGAGGCCGCACGAGCGGGTCGGACGTCAGCCTGACGCGCACGGCGACTGTCTCGGTTCAAAGAGCGGGACGCAGGGACAGCCGCCCAACCGCCGAACTTCTCACCTGGCCCGGAGCGCGCCGTTGGCTTGGAGGCGACTTCTTGCTGACCAAGACGCGCAATCGATACGGACGATGATTGTATGAGTGAGCCGCTGTTGCAATTCGGACCCGAAATCTGGGTGGCGGACGGCCCGGTGGCGTCGTTTCATGGCTTCCCCTACCCAACGCGGATGGCGGTGATTCGCCTATCCGATGGGAGCTTGTTCGTTTGGTCACCCGTTGCGCTGTCGGACGCGCTCTGCGTTTCGCTCGACGCGATCGGCCCGGTACGCCACCTGGTGTCACCCAATGCGCTGCACCACCTGTTTCTTGCCGAGTGGAAGTCCGCCTATCCGGCGGCTCGCCTGTACGCTTCGCCACGGCTGCGGCGCAAACGCAAAGACCTGACATTCGACGACGACCTTGGTGATGCTCCTGAGCCCAAATGGGCGGCTGACATCGACCAGGTCATCCTGCTCGGAAGCTTTGCGCTGACCGAGGTCGTGTTCTTTCACCGTACCAGCCACACTGCCCTGTTCGCCGATTTGATCCAGAATTTTCCGCGCGACTGGTTCAAAGGGTGGCGTGGCGTCGTTGCTCGGCTCGGCGGGATTGTCGCTCCCAATCCAAGCGCACCGCGTGATTGGCGGGCGAGTTTCCTTGACCGTCGCGCGGCACGAATCGCGCTCGGCCGGATTCTCGCTTGGCCAATCGAGCGAGTGCTCATCGCCCATGGAGATCTGCCAACCGCGGATGGCGCGGAGTTTGTGCGCCGTGCGTTTAGCTGGCTCCTCGGGCGTCATCACGGCGCCGCCTGACCGAGGCAATGATGCGCGTCGCTCAGAACCGCACGTGCCGCAGCTTCTCCGGATTGCGCGTCAGATAGATCGCGACAATGCGGCCGTCGTTGATTTCGATCGCCATGGTATCGATCGAACCGTCATCCTCGCGCATGACGAACCCCGGCAATCCGTTGACCGTGGCGGCCCGTGCCGCGACCGTGGCCAGCGCAGAGTTCTTGCGCAGAACGCCGGCGAAGAACCGTGCAATCCGGTCGGCGCCGTGGATAGGATTGAGCGCCGCTGCGCGCTTGCCGCCACCGTCCGAGTACAGCACCGCATCCTCGGCGAGTATCCGCATCAGGACGCCGGTATCACCCGAGGCGACCGCTGCTTGAAACGCCGCGGCCAGCCGATCGCCTTGCTCGCGCGAGGCTGGGAAGCGCGGCCGGCCCGCCTCGACATGCGCGCGGGCCCGCGCCGCAAGCTGACGGCACGCGGCCTCGCCGCGGCCAATCGCGCGCGCCACCTCGGAAAAGTCGAGGCCAAACACGTCATGCAGCAGAAAACTCGCCCGCTCCAGCGGCGACAGCCGCTCCAGCAGCAGCATCAGAGCCACCGACACGTCGTGCGCCAGTTCGCTCGCCGCCGTATCGTCGAAGATCTCGTCAACGACCGGCTCCGGTAGCCACGGACCGACATATTCCTCGTGCCTGGCGCGCGCGGACTTCAGGCGATCGAGACACAGCCGCGTCACCACGGTGCCCAGATAGCGACGCGGATCCTCGATCGGCGCATGGTGCGCTGCGTGCCAGCGCAGATACGCATCCTGCACCACGTCCTCTGCCTCGGCGCGCGAGCCGAGCATACGATAAGCAAGGCCCGTCAACGCGCGCCGATGCGCCTCGAACTCCGCCGCGTCTCGGTCGAGGCTCGCGCTCATGCCGCGGCAGCTCTTTGTTGTGACTGCGCTACCTCACGCAACACCGGCCGGGTTTCGCCGCCGATGGTCAGACGCATGCACGCGTGGCCATGGCCTAGCGCGTATTTCAGGGTCGGATACATCCGCGCCCGCAGCATGGTGAAAGCGAGCGTGATCAGGCCGCGTTTGCCGAACCCGCGCACCACATCTTCACGCAGTTCGTCGGCTTCGGGCGCGTGGCGCAGTGTCGCCTCGGTGAAGCGCACGATCAACGCTACCTCGTCGGGCATGGCGGCGAAGTCGCGCGCCACGATGGCACGCAGCACCGCCGGATCGACGCCGCTACGCTCGGCCATGTCGATCCCGAGCTGCGTACAGGGACCGCAATCCTCGGACATCACCGCGACGATGCCTGCCGCGGCCAGCGCGGCGGCGGGCGCGTCCTTGCGATAGCGGCTGAGCGCCTGCAGCTTGCCGAAGGCCAGCATCGCCTGGGGATCGGTATCGATCAGCTCGTGCATGTAGCTGGCATCGTAATTCCAGGTGCGTTCGAAGCCGGCGATTTGCCGCCGCAGGAACCATCTGAACATGGGCTCTCTCCTATCCGTGCTCTCTACGCACAGACGAGGCAGGGTTGCCGTTTGTGACATGGGGAGTGACACCCTGCCTTTCGGGCCCCCGTTGGCCATTTCCCGTTTCGCTGAACGTCGCATTCCGGGATTGCCCGCCGGGGCGGGGTACGTCCGACCTGGGTCAACGGCTGCCGTTGGCATCGCCATGCGCCGTTCCGAACGCAGTATATCGGCGCAATTAGGGTAGCGGCACCACCGGTGCTCAAGCTTTGTGGGTCTCCGGCGACACACCCAGCCGAGCGCATACCGGCAGCGCCAACAGGCAAAGTGCGGCCATGATCAGAAATGCCGCGCCGCCGATGCGGGCATAAAGCAGGCCGGAGGCGAGCGTCACCAGTGCAATCGACAGCCCGACGCAAAATGTGCCGTAGATTGCTTGTGCCGTCGCTGCCAGGCGGACTGGCGCGACAGTCACGATGAGCCGTACCGCGGCCAAGTGGAACAGCGCGAAGGTCAGCCCGTGCAGTGGTTGAATGCAGGCCAGCAGCGCAGGCGACGTGGTGAAAGCGGCGACGGTCCAACGGACAAATCCGGCGCCAGCGGCTAACGCCATCGAGCTGCCAGGGCCAATCCGCTGCACCAGTCGCGGGCCGATCAGCAGGAACATCACGACTTCCGAGAATACTGATTCGGACCACAGCGCGCTGATGGCGAAGAAATCGATGCCTGCACTGCGCCAGCGGATCACCGAGAAAGCGTCGTGCAGTGCATGGCTGCCCCAGAGCAGCGCGGCCGCCACCAAGATTCGGCGATAGACGCGGAGGCGCAACAGCAGCATGCCGTCGCGCAACATTGTGGCACGGTGCGAGGCCGTCGGGGTTCTGGCCAGCGGCAGGCTCGGCAACAACAGCGCGACCAGGCCGCCGAGAGCCAGCAGCGCTCCGCTGATCCACATTGCTGTTGCCAGTCCAGTCGCATCGGCCTGCCACCCAGTCACCAGCGTCCCCAGAGCAAAGGCTGCCGATCCCGAGGCTCGCAGCCAGCCATAGTCGAAGCGTCGTTCGGTGCCACGTCCGCTGGCCTGCGCCGCCGTGGCGGCGAGCGCATCCGAGATCGGTGCGATTGGTCCCAGCATCGCCGCATGCAACAGAGGCGATGCCGACCAAGGCCGCGATGTTGTGGGTCAGCAGCAACGAGATGGTCGCCAGGCCCGCGAGCAGCGCACAGGCGAATAGGAGCAGCGTGTGTCGGTGCACCAAATCCGCAGCATGCGCGACAATCGGCCCGGCGAGCACCCGGACGACCATGGCGGCTGCGAGCACAGAGCCCGAGGTCCTGCGCCTGGAAGCCACGGTCGGTGAGCAGTGCTGGAATAAACGGCGACTGCATGCCGAATCCCGCATAGAGCAGAGCATAGAGTCATCACGAAGGTCAGGAGAGGCGACGTTTTCGACATGCGGTGCAGCCGATCTGGTTAGTGGCGCTATTCCTTGCGTTGCATCGACACGCCGTCACCTTGGCATCGGCCCCATATAGCCACCTGCCGAGTGCAAGCGGCAGCAGTTGTTGAGCCGCCGCATGTAGCCGCGTCTATCGTTGGTCGGTCGCCATATGCGGCAACAACTCAAGCGGCAACAAACCCGGCATCAAGCGCGGTGGCTCCCCGACAGCCGCGCGGTCCGCAGCCGGAGGGCGTTGCCGATCACTGAGACGGAACTCAGCGCCATGGCGAGTGCCGCAACGATGGGGCTGAGCAGCAGCCCCAGCGACGGATAGAGCACGCCGGCCGCGATCGGAATGCCGGCGACGTTGTAGACGAAAGCCAGCGCGAGGTTCTGGCGTATATTGCGCATGGTGGCGCGGCTGAGGGCGCGCGCGCGGGCGATGCCGGCGAGATCACCCTTCACCAGCGTGATACCGGCACTCTGGATCGCGACCTCGGTACCGGTGCCCATGGCGATGCCGACATCCGCCTCCGCCAGCGCCGGCGCATCGTTCACGCCGTCGCCGGCCATCGCGACGACGCGGCCCTGCTGGCGCAGGCGGCGAACGATCGCATTCTTGTGCTCCGGCAGCACATCGGCCTGAACGTCGTGGATGCCGAGACTGTTGGCCACCGCCTCCGCGGTCGTACGGTTGTCGCCGGTCAGCATGACGATGTGAATGTTGTCGGCGCGCAGCGCGTCCAGTGCCGCCCGCGTCGTCGCTTTGATCGGATCGGCGATCGCGATGACGGCCGCTGGGTTGCCATCGATCGCCAGGAACAGAGCTGTGGCCCCGGTCCGGCGCTGTGCATCGGCTTCCGCACTCAATGAACCGAGATCGATGCCGAGCTCCTGCATCATGCCCGCGTTGCCCAAAGCCACGCTGCGACCGTCCACCAATCCGGTGACACCCTTTCCGGTGACCGAGGCGAACCCGCTGGCATCCTTCAGCCGCAGCGACCGCTCCTTCGCGGCAGCGACAATGGCTGCCGCAAGCGGATGCTCACTCGCCCGTTCCAGGCTGGCCGCCAGCGGCAGGATATCTGCCTCGGACATACCTGGTGCGGGAGCAACAGCGATCACACGCGGCTTTCCCTCGGTCAGCGTGCCGGTCTTGTCCACCACCAGCGTGTTGACCTTCTCCATGCGTTCCAGCGCCTCGGCCGACTTGATCAGCACGCCGCCCAGCGCGCCCTTGCCGACGCCCACCATGATCGACATCGGCGTCGCGAGGCCCAGCGCGCAAGGACAGGCAATGATCAGCACGGATACGCCGGCAATCAGTCCATAAGCCAGCGCCGGCGCCGGTCCCCAGAGCGACCAGGCTATGAACGCGGCGACTGCCATCATAATGACCGCCGGCACGAACCAGGCGGAGACGACGTCGGCCATGCGCTGGATCGGCGCGCGGCTGCGCTGTGCTTCCGCCACCATGGTGACGATCCGCGCCAGCATAGTGTCAGAGCCGATTTTGTCGGCGCGCATGATCAACGCGCCGGTGCCGTTCACCGTACCGCCGATGATCTTGTCGCCGGTCTGCTTCAACACGGGCATCGACTCGCCGGTCACCATCGACTCATCGACGGCGCTGCCGCCTTCCAGCACCGTGCCGTCAACCGGCACTCCATCGCCCGGTCGCACCCTCAGCCTGTCACCGGTGTGCACTGCGGCGACTGGAATTTCCTCATCGTCGCCTGCATCCGTCAGCCGGTGGGCGGTCTTCGGTGCCAGGTTGAGCAGCGCACGGATCGCACCGCCGGTCTGTTCCCGCGCGCGCAGTTCCAGCACTTGGCCAAGCAACACGAGGACGGTGATAACCGCCGCCGCCTCGAAATAAACCGCGACGATACCGTCCATGCCGCGGAAGCCAGCGGGGAAGGCGCCGGGGAAGAACGTTGCCACCAAGCTGTAGAGATAAGCCGCAGCCGGTACCCAGCGCGATCAGGCTGAACATGTTCAGGCTGCGATGCACGACGGAGGCCCACGCGCGCTCGAAGAACGGCCAGCCGGCCCACAGCACGACAGGAGTCGCGAATGCAAATTGCAGCCAGACGGACCGGCGCGGCGACACCAGGTCGTGGAAACCAAGCGCTTGGATGTGCCCTCCCATCTCCAACGCCACGACCGGCAGGGACAGGACCAAAGCAATCCAGAAGCGGCGGCTCATGTCGAGCAGCTCGACATTCGGTCCGGCCTCTGCCGTTGCGTCCAGAGGCTCCAGTGCCATGCCGCAGATCGGGCAGCTTCCTGGTCCCTCCTGCCGGATCTCCGGGTGCATGGGGCAGGTGAAGATGGTGCTCTTCGATACTGGCGGTGGGGGCGCCTCTTGTTTCGCCAGATAGCTCTCCGGTGCGGCGACGAACTTCTCTCGGCAGCGCGCGCCGCAGAAGAAGTATGGCTGACTGCCGCGTTCGTAGCGGTGCCTGGCGGTCGCCTTATCGACCTCCATGCCACAGACCGGATCGATCGCGACATCCTGCGGATCGCGCGCCTCGGCCACGTCGTGCGTCTGATGGGCGTGGCCTTCGTTCATCGTAGCGCTCCAAAACCCACCAATGGCGAAAACGCGTGACATTGCCTGCTGCCCTGATCTATATACCCCACCGGGGTATTGTATCAAGGGACAATGCCGGCATGCACAGCGCGACAAAATCTGCCGTCACAACTCGGCTCAGGCGGATCGAAGGACAGGTGGGCGGCCTGATCCGCATGGTGGATGAGGATCGCTACTGCGTTGATGTATTGACCCAGATCAATGCCGTCCGTGCCGCCCTCCATAGGGTGGAGGAGCAGATCCTGCGTGACCACGTGTCGCACTGCGTTGCCGATGCCTTCGCCTCCGGCGACGCGGTGGAACAACGGCACAAGGTCGAAGAGCTGGTCACGACGATCGGACGTATGACGAGGTAGCAATGCCGGTTGCCACCGCGTCCCGGCAGGACAAGGTGGCGTAAACGGCCGCCGATGCGGAGATTGCGGGTTACGTGAACGCCGCCCTCGCCGCCTCAGAGACCTCCTCCGGCACGTGTGGTCTCACTCGCACGCGAGGCGTGTCACGCCGACATCTTGATCGGCGGCTCCAGATCATCCGGCAACGGACACACATATGGATTGCGTCCCACCCGCGCCTGGTGATCCGCCTTTGCCCTCGCCAGCAGCACTTCGTCGCGAATTACGTCGACTGCGGTGCCAGCCATCACCTTGGCCACATGCACCAGACCCTTATGCGCGGCCGGCATCTTGCCCTGCGCAGTAAGCTGCCATGAATGGCCTGGTGTGCCGATCGCGTAGGTGGCACCGCGCGCCTGCACCGTCGGAACCACCCAGCTCACGTCGCCAACATCGGTCGACCCCATCATCGGTGCGCTCTTCGCATCCAATGGCACGATCTGGTCGCACAGCGATACGCCATGCTGCATCGGGATCCCAACACGCTTGTAGGCGGCCTCGATGTCCTCATCAGTCAGCGTCGCCTGGATCTTCGCGGCGAATGCACGATCAGCATCATCGAACGGTGGAGGGCCAAGGCGCTGAAGGCTGTCCTGCATCGCCTTCTCCAATGGCGTGTTGGCCAGCAGGTTGGATACCGCACTGACAACCTGCGACTCCATCCGCGTTTCGGTCATCAGCGCCGCGCCCTCGGCGATCTTGCGCACACGCTCGATCAGTCGCGTCAGTTCCGGCAATTCGCGCGCACGGATCAGATAGCGCACCTTGGCGCGCGCCTGCACGACGTTCGGCGCGATGCCACCGGCATCGAGCAATGCGTAGTGAATGCGAGCGTCGGACGGCATGTGCTCCCGCATGTAATTGACGCCGACATTCATCAGTTCCACGGCGTCGAGCGCACTGCGGCCGAGATGCGGCGCGGCAGCGGCATGCGAGGCGCGGCCGTGGAAGGTGAAATCGACGCGAGTGTTGGCGAGCGATACCGCCTCGTTCACTCCGGAAAATGCCGCAGGGTGCCAGGAGATCGCCACATCCACGTCGCTGAACGCACCAGCGCGTGCCATGAAGCCCTTCGCTGCGCCGCCTTCTTCTGCCGGGCAGCCGTAGTAGCGCACCCGCCCCTTGATACCGTGCGCTGCCAGGTAGTCCTTCACCGCCGTCGCCGCCAGCATCGACGCCGAACCCAGCAGGTTGTGCCCGCAACCATGGCCATAGCCATCGCCTTGCAGCGGCTTCGGTTCGGCCACGCCGGCCTCCTGGCTCAGCCCGGGCAGAGCATCATATTCCCCGAGGATGGCGATCACCGGACCGCCTTCGCCCGCCTCACCCATGACCGCCGTCGGAATGCCGGCGACCTCCTGGGTCACGCGAAATCCCTGCTGTTCCAGCATTGCCGTATGTTCGGCGCAGGAGCGGAATTCGCCGTAGCAGAGCTCCGGCATACCCCAGACCCGGTCGCTCAGTCCCTCGAAGTCGTCCTTCTTGGCATCAACCAAACGCCAGATCTCTTCAGTGTTCTGCATGACCGGACTCCTTGTACTTGAAGCAGGTGACCAGGTGGTCGTTCACCATTCCGGTCGCCTGCATGAAAGCGTATCAATACTAGGGCCTTCGTCAACCCCTTGAGAGCACGAGATATTTCCCGGATTTGGCCGGTGTTTCAGCCATTTACACCCCAATTCTCTCAATTTCTATATCTGAATATATATGATCTATATGCGGTTCCTTGCTGATACGGCAGAGACCGCATGACAACAACGAAGGGGACACTTGCGACCCAGTCAATTAGAGGGCTAACTCATAAGTTAGAAAGATTGGCCAAGACGGGAATGCGTTCAGCAGTCTTGACCGCGTGAGCGATGCGTCGGGCAGGAGTGCCGAAAGCAGACACTGTCGCCCTCGATTGGAATGGCTACATCGAGAGCGTTTACCCATCTTCGTGCGTAGGCGAAACTAAGGCCCGTCTCAACCAACCTCATTGAGGTCTGGCACTGCATTCTAGTACCGCCTACGAGGGTTCGCTTGCACGGACGACAACAGCATCCGCGATCATTCCAGCATTGCCGCCAAGGGTGGCACTCATGGAGAAGGTGACATTGAATGAAACCTCACCCTCGAACACCTTGCAGGTGGGAGTGGCGACGCAAACACCGAAGATTTCTGTGATCTGTTGTTGGGCTTCGGTCGCTGTGATGTCCTACGTAGCCATTGCGACCATTCCTGAACGCTCTCTGGATCGCCTTATTGACGCCCTTGATGTCGAGGTCCAGTTCCGGGTCCTTCCGGTTGCTGGGGCTACCATCGTCCACGCGTGCTTCGAACAGATGCTTCACCAAGGTCCTTGGAACTAATGAGAAGACCCTGAGATGTCCTGTCTTGCCCGTGTGAGGTCGTGCGTGATCACCTGATAATCTGGGTCCAGGTAGCACGGCGTGATTCGAAGATTTGAAAGCGTGCGCGCCTGGCCGTCCCCACGCGCGCGATCTTCGATTTGCTTGGCCCTATTCATCAGCACAACCTATGCTTGCTTCATTCCTGCATCCACGTAGCACTTTCTAGGCAATGTGGATCTTTCGTCACAGAAACTTCATCGCTAGTCCTCACGAATTTCCCCGATTTCAGACTGCTCTAATTCATCCAGACACCCGAAATCCTTTACCATGGCATCGGCATAGCCCTCCTTGGAATAGACCGAGAGACACGCGATGCATCGGATGCGACCGTCAATCTGCTTCTGGGCAAACCTCCACTCCTCGTCACAGTGTTTCGATCGCAATTCCATACAGTGCGGGCAGCGTAATCCCTTCTTACGGTTGTCATGTTGAAAATACAGCTTGCTCTCCCGTGGGCTGAGTTCAGCTAGCCGCGATTTCTCGTACGCGGGCGGTCATCGGGCTGAGAATCTGAGAAAGTCGTTGTGCAGCAACAGTTTCTCCACGATCCCAGGTGTGCCCCGATGCAGACAGAGTGTACGGCGAAGTTGTTGGAATTTGAAGCGGTTGAACGGCGTTCATGGTGGCCGGTTTAGATGGTGGGAACATTACCTCCAATGCAGGGGCGCTGCTGCTGGGCCAGGTTGACCGAGACCATGGGCTGGTGCGTCGCTTCGCCGACTGCTTCATCGATCGGCGCGACCCACGCTATGTCGAGCATCAGGTCGACACGCTGGTGGGACAGCGCATCTTCGGCCTGGCGTTGGGATATGAGGATCTCAAGGATCATGACAATTGCGCAAGGACTAACTTGCATTGTTGGCGGGCAAGTTGGGCCCGGTGCTGCTGATTGCCTGTGAGGCGTTCGCTGGCAAGAGTACCTCGATCGCCTGGAGCACACGCCCCGGCGCCATGCGTCGAATATCACAAGATCGATTGCAACGGATGGCGGTCCATGCCTACTGGTCGATCTGTTCATCGAAGCGCATCGCGTATGCCGCGTGAAATCGTGCTGGATTACGCTATAGCTGCGCGCGCTGTCGGACAGCGTTTCCTCGCCGATGCCGCGCCGTTTCATCGCTTCCCGCTGCTGTTGTGGGCTGAGGATCAGCTTCCGGCCAAATTTTCCCCCCTTTACTTTCGCATTGGCCACGGCTCCTTTTTCTCCCTTCCTAGTGGCATTAGACTAAACCGGCATCCCGGCATCTACCCGTAGATCGGGAGCCACCTTCTCGCCGCCCCGCGCACATTCTGATGATAATTTCCCCGCTGCCTCATCCTCACGATTTCACGATCTGCGGCGGATGCCGCAGAAAACTCAACTCTTTCTTTGCTTTGTCCTTGAAGCAGGTGACCAGATGATCGTTCACCATTCCGGTCGCCTGCATGAAGGCATAGCATATGGTCGAACCAACGAACCGGAAGCCTCGCTTCGACAGCATCTTGCTCATCCTATCCGACAGCGCGGTCTTCGCCGGCACCTGTCCTGTCTGCGTCCGGCCATTCACCAGCGGTTTGCCGTCGACGAACGACCATAAATACGCATCCAGGCTGCCATGTTCCTTAATGACTTCGCGCGCCACGCGCGCGTTGTCACGCACCGAATAGACCTTGAGCCGGTTGCGGATGATGCCGGACGATGTCAGCAGCTTTTCCAGCGCGGCGTCCCGCATGGTCGCGACACGGGCGATGTCGAAGCCATGGTAGGCCTCGCGATACGCCTCGCGCCGCGCCAGAATGGTGCGCCAGGACAGTCCGGCCTGGGCACCCTCCAGTGTCAGCAGCTCGAACAGTGCACGATCGTCGTGATGCGGCACGCCCCACTCGTTGTCGTGGTAGGCCTGCATTGTCGCATCGCCGCCTTCCGCCCAGGAACAGCGGATCAGCGCCATGCGAAACCAACAACACTCCCCCTCCCCTCGCGGGAGGGGGTAGGGGGAGGGGGTGGCGGAGGAACAAAGTCTCCCGCCCACCAAGCAGTGGTGACCCTCACTTCTGCTGCTTCACGTCGACCAGGTGCAGCGTCTCGCCGACCGTTGGCACGAAGCTATAGCCGGCCCGCGTCGCCCAGATATTCTTCTGTATATGCAGCGGTATGATCGCCACGTCACCGAACGCCATCTCCTGCGCCTGTTGCAGCAACTTCTCCCGAGCCGCATCGTCCGCGGTGCGGATCGCCTCGCCGATCAGCTTGTCGAGAGCCGGATTCGAGTAGCGGCCGCGATTGGATGCGCCCCACCCCTTCGCTGGATCAAAGGTCGCATTCTGCGCAATGAGCGGGTCTGAAGCCTCCGCCGTGCCGGTACCCCAGCCGAACAGGAAAGCCGAGAATGCCTGCTTGTTGGCCTGCCCGACATAGCTGGACCAGGGCAGCGGATCGACTTCGGTCTGCACGCCGATGCGGGTCCACATCTGCCCAACCGCCTGGATGATCTTCGCATCATTGACATAGCGATCGTTCGGGCCATGCAGTGCGATACGCAATCCCTTGGGGAACCCGGCCTCCGCCAGCAGCTTCTTCGCCTGCTCGGGGTCATACGGCGGCGGCTTGATCTCCGGATCGTAGCTGTACACGCCGGGCGGCAAGTACTGGCCGGACGGCACCGCCGCGTCCTCCATGATGCGATCGACGATCGCCTTGCGATTGATCGCCAACGACAACGCCAGGCGCACCCGCCGATCCTTGAGCGGATTCTTCTCCAGCTTCTCTCCGTTGGGACCGAACACAAACGGGCTCGGTCCGTCACGTGACTGGTCGAGGCCGAGAAAGATCAGCCGCAGCCCCAGCCGCTCCCATAGCTTGACTTTCGGGTCCTTGCGCAGCTTCTCCAGGTCCTCGGTCGGCACGAAGTCGATGAAGTCGACGTCCCCCGCGAGCAGCGCTGCCGTGCGCGCTCCGTCGTTGGGGATGAAGCGGTAGTCCACCTGCTGCCAGACGGGCTTGCCGCCCCAGTAGTCGTCGTTGCGCTCCAGTGCGACCCGATCGCCCGGCCTGAATGAGACGAAGCGGAACGGACCGGTACCGATTGCTGCTTTGCCGCTGTTGAAATCCTCGGTCGCCATGCCCTCGGACGACTTTCGATTGATGATGAAGAACTGTGCGAGATAGGTCGGCAGCAACGGGAATACGCCGTCGGTGTGCAGGCGGATCGTGTGCGAGTCCACCACCTCGGTCGTCGTCACCGGCTTGGTGTAGACAGCGAAACTGCTCGGGCTGTTCGGCACCTTGGGAATGCGGTTCATGCTGAACACCACATCATCGGCGACAAACTCATTCCCGTTATGGAATTTGACTTGCCGCAACTTCAGTTCCCACGTGTCCGGGGCCACCAGTTTCCAGGAAAGCGCGAGCCCAGGCGCGAGATGCGCATCGGCATCGCTGTTCACCAGCGGGTCGAAGATCTGCGCTGATAGCGAGATATTCGGTGCGAGATTGTGATAGTGCGGATCGATGCTGGTGACCGCCGAGCTGACGCCAACCCGGAGCGTCTGGCCCATCGCCGGCATCGCGCAGATTGCCAGCCCTGCGCACAGCGCGCTCTGTACAGCCAGTCGCATGAGAACCTCCGCCAAACCAGGCCGGCGGAGTTATACCGTTGTGCGCTCGGGGCCGACTAGGCCCCATAGCCAGGACCCCAGCGCCACCACGGCCTCGCGCAACCGCGCAGCCAGAGCTACATCATCGGAGCCATGAATATCCTGTCCATCCAGTCGTGGGTCGCCTATGGGCACGTTGGCAACGCCAGCGCCGTGTTTCCGCTGCAGCGTCTCGGTGCCGAAGTGTGGTCGATCAACACGGTGCAGTTTTCCAACCACACCGGTTACGGCCACTGGACCGGGCAAGTTTATACGGGCGACGCGGTACGCGAGTTGGTCGACGGCATCGCGGCCCGCGACGTGCTGCGCCACTGCGATGCCGTGCTGTCAGGCTATATGGGTGATGCCGGCATCGGCGGTGCCATTCTCCATGCGGTCACCAGAGCGCGTGATGAGAACCCTAACGTAATCTATTGCTGCGATCCCGTGATCGGCGACGTCGAGGAAGGCGTCTATGTGCGCGAGGGCATCGAGGAGTTCCTGCGCGACCACGCCTTGCCTCAGGCCGATATCGCCACGCCGAACCGGTTCGAACTGGAGCGCCTGACCGGCATCGACTGCAGCTCTCTGGCTGACGCGAAGCGAGCCGCCGAGAGACTGGCCGGAAAGATGCGTCCCGAAGGCTTGCGCTGCGTACTGCTGACCAGTCTGGAAACCGAGCTGACACCAGGCGACCGCATGGACCTGCTCGTCGCCGAGGGCGACCGCTTCCACTTGCTGCGCACACCCCGCCTGCCGGTCGCGGTGAATGGTGCGGGCGATGCGATTGCGGCGCTGTTCCTGTTCCATCGCATTGCCTCCGGCAGTGCTGTGAAGGCGTTGGAGGAGGCTGGCTCCGCCGTCCATGGACTGCTGCGCCGCACCGCGGAAGCTGGATCGCGCGAAATACTGACCGTGGCCGCACAAGAGGAATTCGTCGCACCTGCCATACGATTCGTGGCGCATCCCTGCTGATATGCCGAAGCGAACCTCCTGTGGCGTGATCATCACCGATGGCAGCCGCATACTGCTCGGACATGCCACCCGCTCGGCGCGCTGGGACATCCCAAAGGGTCTGGCGGAACTCGGCGAGGCTTTCCCGGCGGCCGCCGTCCGGGAGCTGGAGGAGGAAACCGGCCTATCCGCGCCCGAGAGCAACCTGCGCGCTTTGGGCATACATTCGTATATGCGGGACAAGGACCTCGCGCTGTTCGCCTGGACGCCGCCCGAGTTGCCGTCCCCGGAAACGCTGACATGCCGCTCCACTTTCGCGCTCCCCAGCGGCGCCGTCGTTCCTGAGTTCGACCGCTTCGGTCTGTTCCCGTGGGACGAGGCACTGACCAAGGTCGGCAAGAACCTCGCGCGCGTATTGGCCGCCTACACCCCCTCCCCTCGCGGGAGGGGGTTAGGGGGAGGGGGCGCCTGATCGCGCGCCGCCGTCGCCAGCTGATCCACCCGCTCATTCATCGGGTCACCCGAGTGCCCGCGCACCCAGCGCCACTCGACCCGATGTGCCTTCGCCGCCGCCAGCAGGCGCTGCCACAGCTCCATGTTGGCCACCGGGTCGCCAGACGCATTGCGCCACTTCCGCCGGACCCATCCCTCGTGCCAGCGCGTCACCCCATTCTTCACGTATTCGCTGTCGGTATGCAGCACGACGGCACAGGGACGCTTCAGCGCTTCCAGTGCCGACGCCGCTGCGGTCAGTTCCATGCGATTGTTCGTCGTCGCCGGCTCTGCACCGAGTAATTCGCGCTCCACTCCGCGAAACCGCAGGATGGCTGCCCAGCCGCCTGGTCCCGGGTTCGGCTTGCAGCCGCCATCGGTCCAGATCTCCACCACCTCGGCAGATGGTGGACCTGGCGTGACGGTCACTTCCTCAGAGGCCATACCCGCCCTCTCCGGCCGTAAGATGGAACCGCAGCCGCCGCAAGAATTCCAACGGATCCTTGCGCGTCACCAGCGCGCCAGGCGGCGTGTTGAGCCAATCATACAGCCGCGTCAGCAAAAACCGGATCGCCGCCCCCTGACACAATACCGGCAGCGCCGCCCGCTCCGCATCCGACAGCGGACGGGTCGCGTCGTAGGCCCGCAACATGGCCCTCGCCTTGGTGACATTGAACGAGAAGTCCGCCTCGAAACACCATGCGTTCAGGCATACAGCGACGTCGTAGGCCAGGATATCGGTTGCCGCGAAATAGAAATCGATCAGGCCCGACAGCCTGCCGTCCAGGAAGAACACGTTGTCAGGAAACAGGTCGGCATGAATATGTCCCCTCGGCAGCCCTTCCGGCCATGCCTCGAGGATCTCCTCCAGCGTCCGATGCAACTCGTCGGCGAGGCCTGGCCGCACCTCGTCGGCGCGGGGCCCCGATCGCGCCAGCAGCGGCCTCCAACCATCCGGCCCCAGTGCATTCCGTCGGGTGGGCCGGTAATCCCCGCCGGCCAGATGCAGCCCTGCCAACGCCGCTCCGAGGGGGCCGCAGTGTTCCTGCCGAACCCGCCGGGGCCAGACGCCGGGAAGGAAGGTCGTGATAGCCGCGTGACGTCCGGAGAGATGTCGCAGCGCCGCGCCATCGCGTCCACGCACTGGTAGCGGACAGACGATACCGCGGTTTGCAAGGTGCTCCATCAGCCCGAGGAACCATGGCAGCTCCGCCGGATCGACCCGCTTTTCATACAACGTCAGAATGAAATCGCCCGCGGTAGTACGGAGAGAAAAATTGCTGTTTTCAACGCCCTCGGCGATGCCGCGGAACGCCACCATGCTCCCGAGATCGTAATCCGTCAGAAAGGCGGCCAGCGCCTCATCGGTGACTTCGGTGTAGACCGCCATGCCGGCTCCGACTATGCCGACCCCCTGACCTCCCGGCAACGAGTCGCTGATGCCTGCACGACTGTCGAACCTTGGGTGGGCGCCGCGCGCTACCCTGCTCGCCATGCTGCTGCCCGTGCTGGTCGAATGCGGGCCAGCACGCAACGAATTTCCTCCCGCCTGCCCAGGCACGGCGATCCTTGGCAACGCCGCAGACCTCAACGCCTATCGACCGGACAGCCCCGGACGCGATCTGACCGATCTCGTGCTGCATGCGCGGGTGGTCGGCATACGAGGAAACTGCACCGAAGGTGACCACAAGAACCAGCTTGCTGTGACCGCCAGCTTGCTGGTGGAACTGACCCGTGGTCCCGCGATGCAAGGCCGGGAAACCGACGTGCCAATGTTCATTGCCGTGGTGGATGGCGACACCATCCTCGACAAGCATGTCTACCTGATGCACGCGAGCTTTCCGTCCAATGTGGATCGCGTGACACTGACACCGGGCGACACCAGCATGGTGCTGCCCGTGACCGGTGCAAGGTCGGGTGCCGCCTACACGATCGTAGCGGGCTTTCAGCTCACGCCGAATCAGACGCCCACAGGCCCTCGGTCGTAGCCAACCCGCGGTTCGATCGCGGCGAGCACCGCCCGCTGCACGTCGCCCGGCTGCGCTTCCACGGCGCGCAGGACCGATTTCAACCGGCTGCGCAGTTCATAGACCTGATCGAGCAGCGACAGCACCAACGGCATCGCATCTTCGGCGACATCCATGCTCTGCCGAAGGTCGCGGATCAGCCGCACGCGCGCGATATCGATGTCGCGGAATACCAGGCCCCCTTCGCCCGTGTCGGGCAACACCCAGCCGCGCTCGACCCAACTGATCACCTCGATCTGGGTCAGGTCTGGGAATAGTGCGGTAATGGCGACGATATCCATCATTCGCTATTCATCCCGGCGCGCGGATTGAATGGATGGTGTGGCTTCCAGCCCCGCAGGAATTCAGCCAGTTCAGGTTCCTCGGCAGGCGGCAGCACGGGACTGAGTTCAACGAACTGGTGGCCCCTTCCGTGGATCCCGCGTCCGCGCAACCGCAATCTTGTGCCCTTGCCTGAATTAGGCGGGATGGTCAGGCGAACAGCTCCTTTGATCGTCGGCACTTCCAGTGTGGTCCCCAGCACTGCTTCCTGAATCGTCACCGGCAGAGTGACAATGATGTCATCGCCTTCGCGACGGAACAGCGGATGCGGCGCCACCGCGACCTCGACTAGCGCATCGCCCGGGGCACCGTCGCCAATGCCGGGCATTCCCTGCCCCTTGAGTCGGATCACCTGCCCATCATTCACGCCGACCGGGATGCGCACGTCCAAAGTCCGCCCGTCGGGCAGAGTGATGCGGCGCATTGCGCCGTTGACCGCGTCGAGGAAGTCGAGCGTGAGTTGATACTGCGCGTCCTGCCCGCGCATCGAAAAGCGCCGCCCGCCCGCCGTGCCGCCCCGCCCACCGAAAGCCTGGGCGAAAATGCTCTCCAGGTCCTCGGGATCGAACCCGGCATCCGCACGATACTTCTCTCGGCCCGCTGTGTCGCCGAAATCACGATAGAATGGCTGCTGCGGGGGGACCTCGTTGCCGGCGGCGTCGATCTCGCCACGGTCGTAGCGGGCGCGCTTCTCCTTGTCGCCGAGCAGATCATAGGCAGCGCTGATTTCCTTGAAGCGCTCACCCACTTCGGGTTTGCCGGGATTGACGTCAGGGTGATAGCGCTTCGCCAGCTTGCGATAGGCGGAACGGATCGCTGTATCGCTGTCGGTCTTTTGGACGCCAAGAACTTCGTATGGGTCTTTCATCGGAAAGGAAATCAGTGATCAGACGCTGACGAAATCAAGTGCCCGACCAGACCGGCTGGCGCTTGCCCAGAAACGCATCGATCCCCTCTGTGGCATCCCGCGCCAGCATGTTCCGCGTCATCACCTCCGAGGCGAAGGCATAGGCATCGTCCAATCCCATTTCGGCCTGCCGATAGAAGGCCTCCTTGCCGATTGCGAGTGTCAGTGGGCTCTTCCCAACGATCTGACCGGCCAAGGCAGCGACCTCCGCGTCCAGTCTGTCCTCTGGCACCACACGGTTGATCAGGCCAAGAGCAAAGGCGCGCTGCGCGTCGATCAAATCCCCGGTCAGCAGCATTTCCATCGCCGCCTTGCGGCCGACGGCACGCGAAAGGGCGACCATCGGGGTGGAGCAGAACAGCCCAATGTTCACGCCTGGCGTGGCCAACCGGGCCGTGTCCGTCGCGACCGCCAGATCACACGTTGCCACGAGCTGACAGCCAGCCGCAGTGGCAATGCCGTGCACGCGCGCGATCACCGGCTTCGGCAGCCGCACGATGCTGGTCATCAGCCGCGAGCAGTGCGCGAATGTGGCCTGATAGGAGCCGCGATCCGGATTGGCGCGCAGCTCACGCAGATCGTGCCCGGCACAGAAGGCTGGGCCTGCACCGCCGATCACGACCACCTTGACTGAAGCATCATGTTCGATTGCGGCAAGTTCATCGACCAGCGCCTGCATCAGCGCCATCGACAATGCGTTCCGCGCGGCAGGTCGGTTCAGCGTCAGCCATGCCACCCCATCCGCGTCACGCCGCAGCAGGACCTGTTCTTTCACGCCCGATTGTTCGTTCATGCTCGCCCTCCAGGACGCACCGCAGCGTCAGTGATTCAGCGCCTGCACGACCTCCTCGGTCATCTTCTTCGCGTCACCGAACAGCATCATGGTGTTCGGCCGGAAGAATAGCTCGTTGTCCACGCCGGCATATCCCGACGCCATCGAGCGTTTCACGAACAGCACAGTGCCCGCCTTCTCCACATCCAGGATCGGCATGCCATAGATCGCTGAGGACGAATTTGTCTTCGCTGCTGGGTTGGTCACATCATTGGCGCCGATCACATACGCGACGTCGGCCGTGGAGAACTCGTTGTTGATCTCCTCCAGCTCGAATACTTCATCGTACGGCACATTGGCCTCGGCCAGCAGCACATTCATATGACCCGGCATGCGGCCGGCCACCGGGTGGATGGCGTACTTCACCTCCACGTTCTCTTTTTTCAGCGTATCCGCCATCTCACGCAGCGCATGCTGCGCCTGCGCCACCGCCATGCCATACCCGGGCACGACGATCACCTTGGAGGCGTTCTTCATAATGAATGCCGCGTCCTCCGCAGCGCCGCTCTTCACCGTTCGATCAGCCGCTGCACCGCCAGTCACCGCGGCCACGCCTTCACCGCCAAAGCCGCCCAGCAGCACGTTGATGATGCTGCGGTTCATGCCTTTGCACATGATGTAGGACAGGATGGCGCCCGAGGCCCCCACCAGCGAGCCGGTAATGATCAGCGCCAGGTTCTGAATGGTGAAGCCGATTCCGGCCGCCGCCCAGCCCGAATAGCTGTTCAGCATCGACACCACCACCGGCATGTCGGCGCCGCCGATCGGTATGATGATCAGGAAGCCCAAGCCGAACGCCAGCAGCGCGATCAGCCAGAATATGGCCTGGCTGCCGGTTGCAACAAACAACACGATCAGCACGACCAGCAGCACGGCCAAGCCAAGGTTCAGCTTGTGCTGGCCGGGGAACACGATCGGCGCGCCACTCATCAGCGCCTGCAGCTTGGCGAAGGCGATCAGCGATCCGGAGAAGGTGATGGCACCGATCGCCAGCCCGAGCGACATCTCGATCAGGCTCTGCGTGTGGACGTTGCCAACAGTGCCGATGCCGAACGCCTCGGGCGCATTCAGCGCTGCGGCAGCGACGAACACCGCAGCCAGACCGACCAGCGAGTGGAACGCAGCGACCAACTGCGGCAGCGCGGTCATCTGAATGCGCAGAGCGACAAACGTACCGATCGCGCCGCCGATGATGATGCCGAGGAAAATCAGTCCGTATCCCAGGCCGCCCATGCCGTGATGGGCCAGCGTGGCGATCACCGCGACCGCCATGCCGATCATGCCGAAGCGGTTGCCCTGGCGCGACGTAACGGGCGACGACAGCCCACGCAGGGCCAGAATGAACAGAACCGCGGCGACGAGGTAAGCGAGCGACGTCAGATTGGCGGACATCGACGCGCGCCCTCTACTGCCGACGCCGGAACATCGACAGCATGCGCTGCGTCACCACGAACCCGCCGAAGATGTTCACGCTTGCCAGCGTAACAGCGAGGAAGCCAAACGCCGTCGCCCAGCCGCTGGTACCTAGTCCGGTCGCCAGCATGGCGCCGACCACGATCACCGACGAAATCGCATTGGTCACCGACATCAGCGGCGAATGCAGCGCCGGGGTGACGTTCCAAACAACGTAGTAGCCGACGAAGCAGGCCATCAGAAAGATCGCCAGCAGGAAGACGATCGGCTCCACCTCGGTGACCAGGCCTGTCGTGCCGGCGAGCATGTTGTGAGCGTGGGCAGCAAGTTCGTTGGCGCGCTGTGCCAGCCGATCGGCTTCGTCGGTGAGTTGGTTCGGGTTCATCGTTGTGTCTCCCGGCTCACGCCGCCTGCGCAGGCTGAAACTGTGGATGCACGATGGACCCACCGCGCGTCAGTAGCACCCCCTTCACGATATCGTCGTTCTCGGGGAGCTTCGGCTCCTGCGCATCCTTGTCCCAGAATGTGGTCAGGAACGTCAGCAGGTTTCGCGCATAGAGCGAGGACGCCGCGACCGGAATGCGACCCGGCCAGTTGTGATATCCAAGGACGGCGACCCCGTTCGACGTGGTGATGCGCTCGCCTGGAACGGTCACCGCACAGTTGCCGCCGGCATCAGCCGCGAGATCGACGATCACGCTGCCAGGACGCATCGATTGAACCATCGCCTCGGTCACGATGACCGGAGCGCGACGGCCCATGACCAACGCCGTGCAGATCACAAGGTCGTTCTTGGCGATCGTAGTCGCCATCAGTTCGGCCTGCTTCTGGCGGAACGCCTCGCTCATCTCGCGGGCATACGCGCCGGTCTGGTTCGCGGTCTCTTCGTCTTCCACCCCGACGAAGCTCGCGCCAAGGGACTTGATCTCCTCCTTTGCGGCCGGCCGGACGTCAGTGGCGGATACGATGGCGCCAAGCCGCCGCCCCGTGGCGATTGCCTGCAGACCGGCGACACCGGCGCCGATCACGAATAGCCGCGCAGGCGGGACTGTGCCGGCCGCCGTCATCATCATCGGAAAACCACGCTGGAATGCACCAGCGGCTTCAATGACGGCGCGATAGCCGGCGAGATTTGCCTGGCTCGACAATACGTCCATCGCCTGTGCCCGGGTGATGCGCGGCAACAACTCCATCGCCGCACAATCGATCCCGGCGTCCGCCAGCATCCGCAACGCGTCCGGTTCTGCAAAGACATTGGCAATGCAGACCAGCAGCGCACCCCGCCGGATCCGCGCAAT
Source organism: uncultured Alphaproteobacteria bacterium (assembly GCA_963850535.1). GTDB lineage: Bacteria > Pseudomonadota > Alphaproteobacteria > Acetobacterales > Acetobacteraceae > JAMXLO01. The sequence goes on from CAWKMC010000019.1 coordinate 39,727, forward strand.
CTGCTCTGGCAACGGCATCTGCACGGCGAGCACGATCCCGACGTCAGCGAGTGCCGCGGCATCATCATGCAGAATCTCGGCGCCCGAGTTGAGGTATTCCTGGTCAGGGAAAGACGCCTGCGCACCAGCCCCTGTCTCAACCGCCACCGTCAGACCGAGACCGATCAGACGCTTCACTGTCTCCGGCGTTGCCGCGACGCGTGTTTCGAACGCACGACGTTCCTTCAGCACCGCAAGGCGCATCCGATCAATCCTTCATAATCAAACCCCAGGAGCAGGAGCTGGGCTCCGCGGGATGTGCGGCCAGGGTCCCAATCCACCGCGGCCGAACATGCGCGAAGGGGTGGGGTGGTGCAAGAGCGCGAGCCGGCGCCTCATAATGTTGCACCACCGTCGATCGCGACCTCGGCGCCGGTGATGTAGCCGCTCTCGTCGGACAGCAGGAACAGGACCAGGCTGGCAACCTCCTCGGCGGTGCCCATGCGCTTCATCGGCACCTGCTGGACGCGATGCTGATTCTGCTCCGGCGTGCGCACCTTCAGCATTTCGGTGTCGATCGGGCCGGGATGCACCGAGTTCACCCGTATCTTGCGCGGAGCCAGATCGATCGCCGCTGCCTTGGTCATGCCGCGCAGCGCCCACTTGGTGGCGCTATAGGCAATCGCACCCGGCGAGCCGCGCAGCCCGGCAACGGACGAGATGTTGACGATCGAGCCGCCACCGGAACGCTCCATCAGCGGCACCACGCACTTCATGCCAAGGAAGCAGCCGAGCTGGTTGATCCGCATGTGGCGCTCGAACAGTTCGGTGTCCGTCTCCATCAGCGTGCTTGGTTGATAGATGCCGGCATTGTTCACCAGGCCATGCAAGCCGCCGAACGTCTTGGCGCGCATCAATCGCCTTCTGCCAATCGCTCTCCAACGTCACGTCCTGACGGACGAAGACCGCCGCATTGCCAAGCTCGCTGGCGAGCCGACGTCCCTCGGTTTCGAGCACGTCGCCGATCACCACGCGTGCTCCCTCTGCGACGCACAGCCGCGCCTCCGCGGCGCCCTGGCCGCGCGCACCGCCACTGATCAGGATCACCTTGCCATCGAGACGAGCCATCGCTGTTCCTCCCTTCCCTGCCCGGCATTGGAATGGTCAAGTGCCGGCGAAAGCAAGGGAGGACGCTGTGGGTCAACTCGATGGCAAGATCGGCATCATCACCGGTGGCGCATCCGGCATCGGTGCCGCCTGCGCGCGTGTTCTTGCACGCGAAGGGGCGAAGCTGGTGCTTACAGATCTCGACGACACAGCTGGGCGGCGCCTCGCGGAGCAGCTTGGCGCAGTGTACCAGCATCACGACGTCACCGATGAGACAGGCTGGCCTGACGTCATCGCCGCGGCGGAGAAGCTGGGTGGATTGCACATCCTGGTGGCGAACGCCGGCATCGGGATCATGGGCTCCGCACTCGAGATGTCGCTGACGGACTGGCGGCGACAGATGGCGGTCAATGTCGATGGCGTATTCCTGACCGTAAAGTATGGCATCCCGTTGATGCGTCGTTCGGGCGGCGGCTCCGTCGTCATGATGTCGTCAGTTGCCGGCATCCGTGGTTCGGCAAACCTCGCCGGCTACAGCGCGACCAAGGGTGCGGTGCGGCTGTTTGCCAAATCGATCGCGCTCGAATGCGCCGCAGCGCGCGACAACATCCGGGTGAACTCGGTGCATCCTGGCGTGATCGACACGCCGATCTGGACCAAGTTGCCGCCCGGTGCGAATGCCCCACTGGATCCGAATGTGATCGCGGCGGCGACTGTGCCGATCGGTCAGGCCGGTCAGGCAGAGGACATCGCCAATGGTGTGCTGTTCCTCTGCTCCGACGCCTCAAGTCACATGACCGGATCGGAGCTGGTTATCGACGGCGGCATGACCGCGGGGCGGGTCGGAAGACTGGGCGGGTAATGAGCCGTCATCGTGCCCGCAGCGGCGGCCTTACTGCTCGGCTTCCAGACCAGCACGCGCCCTGCTGTCGTCCACCGAGACCGATGGCGCCCGTTTCGAGCCGCTCCGGTTGGTTGGTTCCTGAAGTCAAGTTGCTCCCGCTGATGAATATACCGGTCTTTATCGGGGGCCGTTCCCGCTCCACCGGGCAGTGGGGGCACGCCAGCCGCGATACAACGCCATTATCCGGAGAAACACGCAGATTACCGCTCCCAGCAACATTGGCGCAAACGGTGCGAGACCCAGCGTATGTCCGAGCGAGACTGTCGCGCCAGCGGCAAGGGCAGCCAAGGCGTAAAGATCCCCGCGCAGTACGAACGGCACGTCACCCGCCAGCACGTCGCGTGTCATCCCGCCGCCGATGCCGGTGATCATCCCGAGAATGGCCGCCATCCACGAATTGATGCCATAGTCGATGGCCTTCTGCGCACCGATCACCGCGAACAGTGCAAGGCCTACCGCGTCGAATAGCAGGATCTGGCGATGCAGCTTTGCCACTCGGGGAAACCACCAGAAGGTAGCCAGTCCACCGGCAACAGAGATAAGGAAATAGTGGATATCGGTGACCGCCACCGGTGGCACTGCGCCGATCAGCAGATCGCGCGCTATGCCGCCGACGACAGCCACCACGAAGGATAGAAAGAGCACCCCGAATAGATCAAACCCCTTGCGCACGCCGACCAGGGCGCCACTAAGGGCGAAGGCCAACGTCCCCACCCAGTCCAGGCCCCCCATGACGTCAATTGGGATCGAGCTGTGCAACAGATTCGCCGACGGAGCCGCGGTCATCCCGGTGCCAGCCAAGCGCTGGCAGCGACCAGCATCGTGGTAACTCCCGTGCGCAGTGTGGGGTCGACCACTGGTGCGAAATCCGGAGCGTGATTGGCCGGAAGCTCATCGACCTTCCCAGAAGCTTGCGCCTTCTTATAGGTTTCAGGATCGATGCCGCCGACCACCCAGAACACGGACGGTACGTCCCACGCAGTGCCGAACAACCCAAAGTCTTCGCTCGCCGTAGCGGGGCCTACCTCGTGCACCCGTTCACTGCCAAAATGCCGTTCGAAGGCGGCCACCACCTTTTGAGTTGCTGCCGCATCGTTGCGGGTTACAGGAAACTCACTCAACACCGAAAAGGTCGGCGGCTTCGGCGCGCCAGACGCGGCAGCTTCCGACTCCAAGATACGCCTGATCGCTCCTAGCACGCGATGACGGACCTCGTCCTTGAAGGTGCGGACATTGAGTTGAAGCAGTGCGTGATCCGGAATCACGTTCTCATTCATGCCCGCCTGCATAGTGCCGACCGTGACCACTGCGGAGTCGGTCATCGCGACCTCCCGTGACACCACGGTCTGCAGCCGCATGACCGCCGATGCAGCCATCACCACCGGATCGACGCTCTTTTGTGGCATCGAACCATGTGCACCGCGGCCGAACAGTGTTACCTCCCAGCTGTCGCCCGCCGAAAGCATGGCGCCGGCGTGCCAGCCGATCTGTCCTGCCGACAGCGGCATCACGTGTTGACCGAGGCAGACAACCGGCTTCGGAAAGCGCTTGATCATGCCGTCCTCGATCATGGCGCGCGCCCCCTGGGCGGTCTCCTCGCCAGGCTGGAATACGGCCATCACCGTACCGCGCCACGTGCTGCGGTTCTCCGACAGGATTCGAGCTGCTCCCATCAGCCAAACAATGTGCATGTCATGACCGCAGGCGTGCGCGATCGATGTGGCCTGGCCGAACCGGTCGGTGCCTGTGCGGTCGCTCGCATAAGGCAGGCCGGTGCTCTCCTTGATCGGCAGCGCATCCATGTCGGCACGCAATAAAATGGTCGGACCGTCGCCGTTGCGCAGTAGCCCGACCACGCCTGTGCCTCCGATGCTCTCAGAGACCTCGTAACCGTACTTTCGCAGCCAAGCGGCGGCCAGCCCAGCGGTGCGCCGCTCCTGCATCGAGAGTTCAGGATTGGCGTGCACGTCCCGGTAAATGCTTTCCAGCTCATCCAACAGCGCAGTGGACGGACCCGGCAGGACGGGAACAGCATTGTCTGCGGTCATGATACCACTCCCCTAGGACGCGATGTTCGGTCGGATTCGAGGACTGTCACAGCCTCGCATTGGAGGCGGGCCCCGGTCTGATCCGCCCAAACGAGCAGCTCCTGGGCAATCCGAAGTGTGTTCTCGGCAGGCAGCACATCCGGACGTTCGATGAGGGTCAAAAGATCAAGGATATAGGCGCGTTCCTTCTGGGAACGCGACGATCCGGAAACGCAGTATCGACACATGGGCCAGCCTCCGAGCGGCCGAGGCAGCGGCAATTGCCGGGACGCTACGCTGCTAAACCGAATTCGCTGCCCGGGGCAGATCCATACCCGCTCCTTCGACAGCAATTTTATTCAGTCCCGACTGACCCGGGCAAGGCTATGCAGCCGGCGGAACCTGCGCCTGTGCCAATGCCGCGGCCTGCCGCTCTGCCAGTGCCGTTTCATCGAAGTCATCGATCAGGCCACGGAACAGCCGGCTCCAGTTGAGCTCGGCTTTCAGCCGAAGGAACACGCCCCCTAGCCCGATCGCCGAGCGATCCATCAGCACGAATTCGCGGGGTGGCTTCACCCCACCGGTACGCTTCAGCCCGGCATGCACGCGTTCGGCCACCTCGCGACCGAACTGCGGATCGTCCGTCTCCTGAATGCGGCGCACGCGGTCCTCGCAGAGCGGCTCGTAAAGGAAATGCGCCCACAGGTTCAGCGCCGCCATCTTCTCCTTCGAGAGATCCGTAAAGCCCCAGGTCGAATAAGCGTGGTGTGCCTTGGCATCATCGTTGTCGCGCACGGCTTCGTACAGGTCGATCACGCCGCGCACAAACTGCGCGCCAAACACGCGGATCGCGCCGAAGTCCAACAGATTAACTGACGCGTCCGCGCGCACCTGGTAATTGCCGAGATGCGGATCGCCATGAATGACGCCGTAGCGATAGAACGGCACATACCATGCACGGAACAGCGCCTCGGCGATGCGATTGCGCTCCTCCTGCGGAGGGTCTTCGGCCAGACGTTGCAGCAGCGAGCGGCCATCCAGCCAGGTCATCGTCAGCAGTCGCTTGGTGCAGTGGCCGGCGATCGGCACCGGCACGTGCACCATCGGATCATTCGTCAGCATCTGTCCATACAAACGCATCTGCGCGGCCTCGCGTTCGTAGTCGAGTTCCTCGCGCAGGCGCTCGGCGAGCTCCTTGTACACCTCCTCATGTTGAATGGCATTGTCCATGCGATGGTAGATCGCCATCGCCAGCCGCAGCTGCCGCAGATCGGCTTCCACCGTACTCGGCATGTCGGGATATTGCAGCTTGCACGCGACATCGGTGCCGTCATGCAGAAGTGCTCGGTGCACCTGCCCCAAGCTTGCCGCCGCCGCAGCCTCGTGACCGAAGCTGGCGAACTTGGTTTCCCAACTGCTGCCAAGTTCGCTGGCCATCCGCCGGCGCACGAAATGCCACCCCATTGGCGGCGCGTTCGACTGCAGTTGAGCGAGCTCGGCCGCATACTCTGCCGGTAGCGCATCCGGCACAGTGGACAGGAACTGCGCCACCTTCATCAGCGGCCCCTTCAGCCCGCCCAGTATGGTGCGCAGGTCCTCGGCATGTGCGGCGCGGTCGGTCTTGATGCCGAACACGCGCTCACCCGCCACGCGCGCCGCAATCCCGCCGACTGCTCCCGAGGTTCGCGCCATCCGGCGCAGTTCCCCGAACAGATTGCCGCGGTCAGACATGGAGATGGATGACCGCAGGATAAGAAGACAGAAGAAGGAAGCAGACCCCCCCTCCCCTCGCGGGAGGGGGTTGGGGGGAGGGGGCGTTGCCGCAATCTCGCCAATGGCGATCAGCGTGCCTTCCAAGTTTGCCAGTACATCACGATTGGCAACGCGAACCACACGAATGCCGTGCTGCGCCATCCAAGCATCGCGGATCGCGTCCGTGGGTCGATGTGGGAAATACCATCAACCTCGATCACCAGCCTCGCCGATGCACAGTAGAAGTCGGCAATGTAGGGGCCCAGAGGCACCTGTCGGCGAAACTTCAACCCGCCGACCTGATGCCGCCGTAATCCCTGCCACAGCCTTCTCTCAGCCGGCGTGGCATCTCGACGTAAAGCACGTGCATGGGATAGCAGCGAGGAACCAGGCGCCCCCTCCCCCCACCCCGCTCCCGCAAGGGGAGGGGGAGGGTTGTCGTCTGCTGCCTTCACCCCACGGCCTCCAGTTCATCGATGAAGCCGGCGATCACATCCAGGCCCTTCTTCCAGAACGCGGGATCAGACGCATCCAGTCCGAATGGCGCCAGCAGTTCCTTATGCCGCTTAGTGCCGCCAGCACGTAGCATCTCCAGATACTTTGCCTGGAACCCCGGATGCCCCGACTGGAACACCGAATACAGCGCATTCACCAGACAATCGCCGAATGCGTAAGCATAGACATAGAACGGCGAGTGGATGAAATGCGGCACATAGGCCCAGTAGACGCTGTATTCCGGCGTGAACTCAAATGCCGGGCCGAGGCTCTCCGTCTGCACCTGCAGCCATAGCTCGCCGATCCTATCAGGCACCAGTTCGCCAGAGCGCCGCTGATCATGCAGCAGGGTCTCGAAGTGATAGAACGCGACCTGGCGCACCACCGTATTGAGCATGTCCTCGACCTTCGCGGCCAACATGATGCGGCGGCGCTTTGGGTCGGCGGCATCGAGCAGCGCGCGGAACGTCAGCATCTCGCCAAATACGCTTGCGGTCTCGGCCAATGTCAGCGGCGTTCCGGCCATCAGGTAGCCCTGCTCTGCCGCCAGCACCTGGTGCACGCCATGCCCAAGTTCGTGCGCCAGAGTCATCACGTCGCGTGTCCGCCCGTGATAGTTCAGCAGCAGATAGGGATGTGCCGATGGCACCGTCGGATGTGCGAACGCGCCGCTCGCCTTGCCCGGCTTCAGCGTCGCATCGATCCAGGGCCGATCGAAAAACCGTCGTCCAATCTCGCCGAGCCGCGGACTGAACGCGCCATACGCCGTCAGCACCCGCTCACGGGCATCGTTCCATTCGATTGTGCGATCGTCATCGTCCGGCAATGGCGCGTTGCGATCCCAGTGCATCAGCTTGGGCAGCCCGAGCCACTTCGCCTTCATCAGGTAATAGCGATGCGCCAGCCGCGGGAAATCTGCCCGCACTGCCGACACCAGCGCGTCGACGACCTCGTCTTCCACCATGTTGGAGCGGTTGCGGTAGCTGCCGGGTCGGGGATAGTGGCGCCACGTGTCGACGATTTCCTTGTCCTTCGCCAGCGTATTGGTGACCAGCGAGAACAACCGGATGTCATCTCCGAACGCCTTGCCGATCGCCCGCCCCGCCGCTTCGCGGATCGACCGGTCCTGATCCGACAGCTTGTTCAGCGCCGCACTGACTGTCAGCGCCTCGCCGTTCATCGACACGCGCATGCCCGCGATGGTCTCGTCGAACAACCGGCTCCAGGCACTGCGGCCGGTCACCTCCTTCTCGTGCAACAGCTTTTCCAATTCGTCGGAAAGCTGGTGCGGCCGGAACACGCGCAGATCGCGCAGCCATGGCCGCCACCGGGCCAGCGCTGGATCGGACAGCTTCTGTTCCAGCGTCGCATCGTCGAGCCGATTCAATTCGAGCGCAAAGAACAGCAGATGGCTGCTGATCGCGGTGACCCGTTCGCTGACCGTCTGATAGAAGCGACCGATCTCGGCGTTGGTCGAGTTGCCCGAGAACAGCAACTGGGCGTAGGACATCAGCCGGCCGAGGACCTCCTCGATCCGCTCGTACTCGCCGATAGCCGCGGCCAGCGCCGAGCCGGAGGAGCCAGCAAGCTTGCCCTGGAACGCTACGGCGAAGTCCTTTGCCGCCTTCTCAGCCTTGGCAAAATCTGCCTCGACAGCGGGACTGTCCGGCGCCGGGTAGAGATCACCGAGATCCCAGGTCGGTAGTTCCTGCGTGATCGGCTGGCTGGTCGCGGCTTCGGCGGCAGCGGTCTGGCGCGTCATTCTGTCCTCGGAGGCTGCAGTGGGCATTCATGTAAGGTAGTAGCAGCGGCGGTCAAAGGGTTGCGTCCCGCGCAGACCGGGACAACGGGGAGCAGGAGTGGAGCAGTATCCGATCTGGCCCAATCTGGCGGCGATGATGTTTGCGCTGGCCCGAACGTGGCCGGACAAGCCAATGCTGCGCTCGTTTCGTGACGGCGCCTGGCGCGGCGTGACCTGGCGCGAGTTCGGGCGGATGGCGGCGTCGTGCGCCCGCCATCTGCGCAATGCGGGTGTGCGGGCCGGCGACCGGGTGGTGATCGTCTCGGAAAATCGCCCGGAATACCCGATCGCCGAGACCGCCTTGATGGCACTCGGCGCGGTTCCCGTTCCGACCTACACGACCAATACGGTGAGCGACCACGCCCACATCCTACGCGATTCGGGCGCTCGCGCAGCGATCGTTTCGTCGCCGGCCCTCGCCGGAAGAATGCGGGAAGCCGGGCGTCTGGCCACTGGCCTCGACCTTCTCGTGGTAATCGATGGTCCACCGGATGATGGTGGCGGAACGCCGCGGCTCATGCATTGGGCTGCCCTCGTCGCGGACCCCGATCCGCCGGACGATGTCGCGTTGCAGGCCGCGGCAATCGATGTGGGCACTCTCGCCTGCCTGATCTACACCTCCGGCACGGGCGGGGCGCCAAAGGGCGTGATGCTGCCGCACCGCGCGATCCTATCGAACTGCCGCGGCGCATTCGAGCTGATGCGGTCATTGCGACTGCGCGACGAGACCTACCTGTCCTATCTGCCCGTGTCGCACAGCTACGAACACACTGTCGGCATGTTCTTCCTGCCCAGCATCGGCACGGAAATCGTCTATTGCCGCGGCGTCGAGCATCTGGCGGCGGACATGCTGACGGTGCAGCCAACGATTCTGACGGCAGTGCCGCGGGTGCTGGAGGTGATCCGCGCCCGCGTGCTCACCCAGGTGGCACGCGAGCCGCAATGGCGGCAAAGGCTGTTCGACCGTGCGCTGCACCTCGGGCTGAAACGCGTGGACCACGGGCGTCTGGGCGTCGGCGAACATGTGCTCGACTGGGTGCTCGACGTCCTGGTCCGCACGAAGGTTCGCAGCCGTTTCGGCGGCCGCCTGAGGGCGGTCATGTCCGGTGGTGCGCGCCTGGAGCCAGAGGTCGGCAAATTCTTCCTCGCACTCGGACTGAAGGTCATGCAGGGCTACGGACAGACCGAGGCCGGCCCGGTGATCAGTGCCAATCCCCCCGACGCCATCTGCATCGATACCGTCGGGCGGGTGCTGCAAGGCGTCGATCTGCGTATCGCCGAGGACGGGGAGATCCTGGTGCGCGGCGATCTGGTGATGAATGGCTACTGGGGCCTACCCGACGCCACCGCCCTCGCGATCCAGGATGATTGGCTGCATACCGGCGATGTCGGCGCACTGGACAATGCCGGCTATCTGCGGATCCTGGACCGCAAGAAGGACATGATCGTGCTGTCCGGCGGCGAGAATGTCTCACCGGCCAAGGTCGAGGGCATGTTGATGGCCGAGCCGGAGATCGCCCAGGCCGTGGTTGCGGGCGATGGCCGCTCATCGCTCACCGCCCTGGTTGTTCCTGCCGGTGGCAGCGACGATGTCGCTGTCGCGTTGGCCGTCAATCGTGTGAACCTGCGTCTCTCGATCACCGAGCGCATTCGGCGGCATGCCATCGTCTCGCAGTTTACGGTGGAGAACGGCCTGCTGACGCCCACCCAAAAGATCCGCCGCATGCTCGTCATCCGCGCCAACCGAAATGTGCTGGCGAGGCTGCACGCCTGACTACGGCGGCGGAAAAACTCCGGCTGTTTCCGCCAAAACCGACAAGGCATGTCTCCTGTATCGGTGGAAGGTTCGCCAGGCCTAGCGTCAGGGCGTGGGAAACAATGAACCGGTGGAGATAAAAGTGACCGCCTCAGCCGCACGCAAAACCAAAGTCCGCCTCGCCTTCATCGGCCTCGCCGCGATCGGAACCGCCTTCGTGTCCAGGCCTGCGAATGCTTGGTTTTATCCGTACGGTTATGGGCCTGGCGTTTATGTTCCGCCTGCGGTTGTGGCGCCGCCACTCGCCTACTACCCGCCGCCTGCCTACTACGCACCGCCGGCCCGGGTGTGGGTCCCGGCGCACTGGCAGGGCAACTACTGGGTGCCCGGCCATTGGTCGTGAGCTGTGATGCGCTTCATACGCACCGCCCTCCGCTGGCGACAAGGTGGGGAATAACGGGTGAAGCGACGACGTAACGCTTCAGGCAGTACGTAGGACGGACCAATCATGCGCAAGTTCATCGTAGCAGCCGTCATGGCAATCGGGCTCGTCGCATTGTGGGCAGTGATCCTACCGCTGACCGCGCAACCTGCTTCAAAGCAGACCGCCGCCACGCCCTCGACGGTGTCCAAGGCGCTTTTCCTGTGCCGGGGGCCAAATGGGATTGACCGAACCTGTGCCGCGGCGCTCTCCAAGGCACTGGTGCTGGAAGCCTCCGACACGCAGCCTGCCAACGTGAACGACCGCCTCTGCCGCGCCGATCCGCAGGTGCTTGCGAAGCTCGACAGCCGCGACTGATCGCCATGCGGGCGTTGTTGGTCTGGCGCGGCCGGTCCTTCATCGGTTCATCGCGACGCCCGCCCGGCAGCAGAGATCCTAGTCTAACGCCGGTGTTACGCCGCGGGCGGTATGAGCCAGGATCAACCGCATCTACAGGAGAACACTACTGCACAGCGATCGAAACTGGCCATACCGGCAGCGGACGTTGCTTTCTGCCCAAGGTAAGTTTGCACATCAGGCAGAGTCTTCCCGAAGACTAACGTTCTTGGATGCCCGGGGGGACGTAAGTACCGGCCTCGACCGTTCCCTGCGGACCATAGACGCGGAGCATTATGTTGAACGCTCCAGACGGTATCGGCAGCCAGTTAGCCATCGGCACGCCTGCGGGCAGCTCACGAGCCATGTAAATCGACACTGAGCCGTCCTCCGGGTCGGGCTGCGGCGGCGTGTAGCTGGCGACCGCGTATTTGTCGGCGGGATTGGCAACCAGTTCTATCGCCTCCGGCGTATATGCAGTGACAGACCAGAAGCGCATTGCCTCGGGTAGCTGCCCCGCCGGAAAGGTCAGGACATAGCCTCGCGGGTTACTCCCGTCGAGCGGAAGGCCATTGGTATCCTTGAATACGTGATAATACGCTGCGGCGGTGATGTTATTGGCGTACTGGATGAATTCCGTGATGGACGATCGTTCAACGACCTGGTTGCCCCAGTCACCGATATTGGTGAAATGGATCCAGTTTGTCGGAGTAGGCGCCGCCCAGTGCGTATGCGTGAAGTAGCGGTCCAAAATCAACTTATGGGCTGCCTGAGCGCCCTCACTGAACTCCGACTCGTTCGCGCTCCGGTTGGCGAACAAGCTGTTGAACCGGTCCGATAGCGCTTGTTCGTACGGGGAGAAGTCCGGAGTGTTGCTGGACCCAACCGCTCGTTGGAGCTGCATGAGGAATGCGATCGGGTCATGCGCGATGAGGTTGTCGGCTGCTGTCTTGAAGGGCACGGCGAAGAGGATCTCTGGCACGATCCTAGCCGCGCCTCCGGAGGGGTTTTCGAGATAGTCGCTGAGCGTCTGAGACGTCAGTGACCTGCGGAACGCGTCGGCTTGTGCGATTTGATTCTCGCCAGTTGGGGAGAACTTGTCTGCTCTGAAGATCAAAGCCGAAAAGTTGACAGGGATCGCGATCGACGTGACCTCTGCCGGGAGCGTGCCTGTAAATCCTCCTGGCCCGATGAGGGCATAGCTTCCCGGCGTCTTCGGGATGCTCGCGGGAAGGACATTGCCGTACGCATCCAGCATCAGTATCGAATACGATGCGGGCGGGAACGCGGGTGCCGGGGGGATGGTCAGGATCACCGGCTGGGCGGTTAGATCGAGGTAGCTGCTCACGTAGAGCGTATCAACGTTGATGGCCACCACAAAATGGTAGATCGGGGAAACCCGGTCAGGACCGACTAGGTGGTTGCGGCCGCAATTCGCCAACCGGGACTGATAGTACGTGAACCATAATGGATAAAATTGAGCGACGTACACGACCGTCGTATCAGATGCGCTCAGCTCAGAGACGATTTCTGAGTTCCCAGCAATTGCGTCAGGATCCACTGTTTGCGCAATGCCGTGAGAGCCCCCGGCAACAATTGTGAGACCGGCGGCAAGCGCAGAGGCCAAGTAACGTCGGCGCAGTTGGCCGTAAACTCGAAGTTTTTCGCTCTTCATTGGACGCCTCCAGTGAACAAGTCAGGCTGCTGCGCCGTCAAATATTCGCGGACTGCCCAGCTGCCCGCAACAGCATCTCTTCCGCGGCGAACGTGTCTGCTTGGGTCGCGCCGGTGCAGTTCCCACTCGCCAGCACCTCCTTTTCTGCATGGCGAACAGATCGCCGAGTGGTCAATCGAAGCGCTCAGCCCCGGATCGTGACGCCGCTCCGTTTCTCTGGTTGCACGATCACAGGGGGTTCACTGAGGAGTTGGGAGCGGCCCGCTAACCGGGTGATCGCTGCAGATCTCAGTATTTCGCTGACCCGCCTGCGTCGCGAATGCGGTATGCTGCTCCACGGGCTTGCCCTCTAGCGATTCGCCGAGCGGACAGTGGCAAGTTGCAACGGGCACGCCCCTGATTTCCCCGGCAGGTTCGCAGGCGAAGCTAAAGCAATTGACCAGCTGGTTGCCCTGCTTGAGGTTCGCCCCGCAAATTTGCGGTGGTGCGAAGCTTTTACTCGGCAAACGCGACCAGTTCGTAATCGCCTGCGGAATTTGCAACCGAGGTTGATAGGTGGACCAAATTTGGTCATGCGGCGGTGTGCACGACCCGTGCATATTACCTCCGTTGAGGTCAGCAATGGATGGGCCGTCAAAAATTGGGCAGGTGCACTTATATTCCGGGAAAGTTGCTGTCCCCCCGCCTGTGACATTGACAGTAATAGATCCGCCGGTTGGCTGGCACGTCGAGGCAGCACATAGCGCGAAGTGCCCCTCGCAAATCGTGAAATCGTGACCCTGCTGGGCAACTGCTCGTCCTAACAGGCAGAACATGCAAAAACTTAAGATGGCCGCCAGCACGCTGGCTCGTTGCAACCAAGCCCAAGCAGGATTGGATTTGCAACTACGTGCCGGGCCAACACTATTCACGATAGACAGAGCGAAGAGGGTCGTTCCCCCATTTGACTGCTGCATCGCCGTTTCTTCCTCTGAGTGTTTGTTCTTGCTCTGAGTGTTTGTTCTTGCGAAGCGCCTCGGACGGCGTAAGTAAAGTTAGCTAGGTGGCATGCCAAGTTGATCCATCGTAGCCGGTTCCGCTGCACCACGCCGAGCAGCGAGAGCGCAGGCGGTAGACGAAGGCGAAAAGATAGAAAATGGCCGTGCCACGCAGCCGAAAGCCTATGGCCACAGTCGCGTAGCGTCAAGCTTAGTGTAAACCATTACGGTGCGTCCGCACTCAGTGTGGACTTCGGTCCGCATCACTTCCCACATAAGTGTGCAGGAGCGAATTCTTGCTGGGCTCGGCCTATTGCGATTGCGCCAGCCACCGTCGCGAAGGACGATGTGCGCGCGAGCTTCGATCTGCTATACTCATCCAGCCTTCAGCGCCCCTGTTTTTTCCAAAAGCGCGAACATCCTCACGCGCTAGATGTGCGGTCGTTAGGCATTCCCATCTATTGCGGCTGTCGTGAGGGGTTCATCCAAATCGCCCTGATGCGCCTCTTGGCGAAGACGTATCTGACGACGGTCTGATTGACACAAGAGGGTCCGTATAGAAACCAGCCGTCACAGAGAACTGACAGATGTTCTCGATGACGTCTAGTCTAGTCGTGCAACGCGCCGAGATGCGGCCAATGGAACACCGAGGCTGCTCTTCGAATGATCGCCGTTGCCAGTGTCGTGCCGTTGTCCGAGTTGGCCATGATCACGATGCCCTGGCCCGTCACGGGGAAAATCAGCATATAGCCCTGATAGCCGACATTCTGGCCGCGCTTCATCAGCACGAGTGATCGACCCGACCCGCTGACCGCGGCACCAAGCCCGTAAGGACCACCGCTCTGCTGCTTCAGCATCTCGTGTGTCATAGCCTGGCTGAGCAGAGTGTCGTCCCCGCCCTTGTAAGACTTGGAAATACCGATCAGCAGCCGAGCAAGATCGGTCGGCGTTGACCACAGTCCTCCGGCCGCCATCTCCGGCATGGCACGCCAGTCGCCTGGCAATTCAGCACCACTCGACAGGTGACCAGTGGCCATCTGCTCGCCGGGTGCGCGAGGCTGTTGCCCGAAGAAGCTGTCGTTCATCTCGAGGGGCTGTAGAACGAGTTCCTTTACGAGTTCGGCAAAAGTCTGGTGAGAGGTATCCTGCATCAGCGCCTGGACGATCTCGTAGCCGCCACCGGAGTAGGCGTAACCCACTCCGGGCGTATGGGCGACCCGAACCGGCGGAGAGTTGGCCGGCGGCGAGCCATCAAGGATCTGGACCAGGGTGGGGAATGTTTCACCAGGCCGATACCCCACATAACCGGGGACGTTGATCCCTGCAGTCATGCTGAGCAATCTGCGAAGGGTTACGGGGTGTCGACGGGTCAGCGAGGTCCGCGGGATGTGCCAGGACGTCAGTTCGGCATTGACGTTGTGATCGAGGGCGAGCCGCTTTTGCTCCACCAAACGCAGCGCCGCGACCGCAGCAACCGTCTTGGACATGGAACCGGCCTGATAGGCAGTCCGCGTTGATGCGCCGCCATACGCTGCTGTCCAATCGATCCGGTCCGCGCTGATCATCGCGATGCTCACAGACGGTACTTTGAGAATCCGCAACGCCAGCGTCAGCGTTACATGTCGCGACGGCTCTCCGGGCGGCTGCACGTCGAGGTCGGTTTCGAGTGGCTTCGCTTCCGACGTCGGACGCGACTGAGCGTCGCAACCATCGTTCGCCAGCAACCAGATGAGCGCGCCCGCGAGTGCGATCCACAGCGGCCTGCGGGCTCCTCGTTGGCCAGATTGCCGGACTGGCTTCACCGCACGATGGCGGTGCGGAGGCTCGCCAACATCTCCAGGTGCCGTTCGTGGTCGCCGGCGAAGCGCAATATCAGGTCCGTGGCGCCGGCCTGCGCATAGCCGTCGATCCACTGCACGGCCCCCTCGACAGGACCCGAATACACCGCCTGCCGTTGGCGCAAGATCTCAGCTGGAGCGCCGTAGTAGCCCTGCAGGAACGCATCCATACGCGCCGAAGCGCGCGCTGCATCGTCATCCACCGAGAGCGTAAGGTACATAGCGGCGGAAATTTGCGCCGGATCGCGCCCCGCCGAACGTGCGGTCGTCTGGATATCGTTCAACTGGCGGGCGAATGTCGCAGGATCGGGCGCATTGGGGAACCAGCCGTCGAACCATTTTCCGACGCGCTGCAGGCTCGCAGCCGTGTTGCCGCCGATCCAGACCGGCGGGCCGCCTGGACGGTGTGGCTCTGGCGCCAACACCCCGTGCTGCACCGGCCATCGGCCATCCCAGTCCACGGTTTCGCCGCTCCACAGTGCGCGGCACAGGCGCAATCCTTCCATCATCCGCCCGACGCGCTTCTCGAAGGGCACGCCGCAGGCGGCGAACTCGGCGCGAATGTTCGGCACATCGCGGGCGATACCGATACCCAGGATGAAGCGTCCCTCCGATACCTGGTCCAGCGTCGCTACCTGATGCGCAAGCAGCACCGGGTTGCGCAACGCTGGCAAAAGGACCGCGGTGCCAAGCAGCACCCGCGGCACCCGTGCCGCAACGGCCGCGAGCAGCGTCAAGGGATCGTGGCGTGGCCGCGCCAGCACCGAGTCGCCGACCCAGACCGAATCATAACCCAGCGCCTCGGCTCGCTCCGCCAGCGCCAGAAGCGAGGTTGCGTCGTGCCGCCCCTCCATGATCTGCTCACGGGTGGGCAGCAGGTATCCGATCTTCGGCGGCATGCGCTTGCCTCTCGCTGACACACCAGCCTAGCGCGACGACAAGCGTCGCCAAAACGGCCGCCGGTCAGGCAATTCGATTGTTCCCCGTCAGGAAACGCTCCAGCGCTGCCAGATCGGCGTCGAGCCCGCGGCGAAACTCCTGGTCCCTTGGCTTGCTTCCCACGAAGCCGAGTTTCGCATCCAGGCGCCCGTCAACCAGCGTCACATTGGCCCAGCCGATAATGTCGTAGCCCCGCAAGAGGGGCATCGCGTAATAGCCGAACCGTCGCTGTTCGGGCTTGGTGTACGCCTCGAACCGATAGTCCCAGCCCCATAGATGCTCGAACCGCCGCCGTTCCCAGACGATCGGATCGAACGGGGCCAACAGCCGTACGGCCCCCGGATCGCCGCGCCGGTTCGCCGCCCCCGCCGGCCAGTAGTAACGTTGGCCATCGACCTCGCCGCTCTCAAGTTCACCGGAGGCAACCAGCGCCGCGAGGGCCGGACGCCAGCCCCCGAGACTGGGAGCGCCGCGACCAAGCAGGCCGAATGTGCTCGCCAGTCCCGCCTCGGCAACCGGGGCGAGGATGCCGACCACCAATCGCACGATGCGACGTGTCCTCTCGTCCGGCGACAGTGGCGCGTCCGGCGGCGCCGCTGCTTCATACAGGCGAATGCCGTCGCGTCGTCCGGCCACCCGGAGTAGCCCATGATAGTGCAGGCTTTGCAGCGCCCGCGTGGTCGCCTTGGAAAATCCGCCCCAGCCGTTCACTGCCCGGTCGCGGCCGAACTGCTCGGCGAGATCGGTGGGGTGGGTCCGCCCACGCTCGCGCACAAAATCCAGAACGCGCGTGGCGATCTCGTCCGGGTACTCCCCACCTGTCGGTCACGGCCCTCGGGTGCAACAGCCGATATGTCTCGCGCGGCATGAAGCCATAGGCGTACAGAAAGTCCTCCTCCAGCCCGAGCTTGGTGAACCGCCGCTCCAGATCACCCACGCGATATCCGGCGACACGATGCCGCAGGATGAGGTCCTGTGCCCTGGCGGGTGCCCGGATCGGATCGGCCTGCACAAAGCCGGCGCTCGCGATCGCGCGGTCCAGCGTCGTCGCCCGCTGCAGCGAATTGACCACCGCCTGGCGGCGGAGCGCCGCGAGAGTGAGCCTTGTCGGCATCCCTGGTCAGCGCGCCGGCATGACCTCGCGCAGGCGCTCGGGTGGGCGGCAGAGCCGCACGCCTCGTGGCCCCACGACGACGGGACGCTCGAGCAGGATCGGATGCGCCACGATGGCGTCGAGCAACGCATCGTCCGGTTTCGCCAAATCGCCGAGGCCGAGTTCGTCGTACGGCGTGCCGCGGCGTCGCAGCAATTGGCGCGGCGTCATGCCCATGCGATGCGGCAGATCGAGCAACTCCTGTCGGGTCGGCGGCGTCTTCAGATATTCTATTACCTGCGGTTCGATGCCGGTTTCCCGGATCATGCCCAGGACCTTCCGAGACGTGGTGCAGGCGGGATTGTGGTAGATCGTGACCTTGGGTGCGGCGCGCGCCATCGATGCCCTCCCGTTTCGCAAATGATAGGGCGGCTGCGCCCCTTCACGAAATCCGAATCATCCCCATGATCGGCCAGCCAGCAACCAACAGGGGGAGAAGCGCATGCTTGCACGTCTGATCGGAATTGCGGTGGTGACCAGCCTTTGTGCGGGTGCCGCCGTGGCGCAGAACGCGCCACCCACGCGCATTCGCGGCACCATCGCCGCGCTGGAAGGCCAGACTCTCAGCGTGAATACCCGCGAGGGTACGAAGGTCGACATCCAGCTGAACGATCCACTGACCGTGGCCACGGTGAAGCGGTTCGATCTCGCGGACGTCAAGCCGGGCAGCTATGTCGGCATAGCGACAAGAAGCGGCGCCGAGGGCCAGCAGGACGCGCTCGAAGTGCTCGTGTTCCCCGAGGCCATGCGCGGCGCCGGCGAGGGGCACTATGGGTGGGACCTCCAGCCAGGCAGCATGATGACCAACGGCACCGTGAGCGGCACGGTTGACGCGAAGTCGGGCCGCCAGCTGAGCGTGTCCTACAAGGACGGCAACCAGACGATCGTCGTGCCGCCCAACACGCCGGTCGTGACCTTCGCGCCCGCCGAGAGGTCGGATCTGAAGCCTGGTGCGAAGGTGATGTTCGGGGCGACCAAAAACCCCGAGGGCAAGCTTGCGGCGAGTTGGATCACGGTCGAAACCAATGGCGTAGCGCCGCCTATGTAGCCGGAGCAGCTTGGGGGGATCGAACCCTCGTAGTAATGGCGCGGCGTAGATACACTGGCCGAGCTGGCCCGGCGTTGGCGCGGCGGGTCGAAAACCCGCGCGCCGCAGGTTCCATTCGCACCCTCGGAACTGCGGCCCGCTGACACTCTCTTGGAGCCGTCGAGCCGCTCCTCCGTTCGGTCATCCTTAATTGGTTGCACCCTCGTTGGGATTGGCGGGGGACACCCACGTGCCGCTCTTCTGGCCAACTGCAAACTCGTAGACCGGCTTTGCCTGCTGGACCTGTTGGACGGGCGCCACTGCGACCTGATCCTGCGGCTTCATCATCTCATCTAACTGCGACCATCCGCCGGGGCCGTCGGCATAGGCAACGCCTACCATACTGACCAACACCAACCCGGCTACCGCTGCTACTCGTTGCATGTCTCTCATCCCCTGGTCGACAAGAGAACATACAAAGAGCATCAGTCGGTCAGGTATGAATGGCTTCACAGTCCCGCGTAAGGGAAAGCGGCAATGCATCTATCGCCAGCGTCCAGCAGGGCAGCTAGTACCTCTGCACAGAGATTTTGACTGGTTGCCGGAGCGGTTCTGACCGATTGGCGGAGCGGTTTCTCGGCCCCGCACACTCCGGTTCGGTTCAGGCGGAGGGCCAGTTCGTTGTCGAGCGGCCGCTTTGGGTGGATTGCCGACGTTCAGATGCGGATCGACGCGGTTGACGCCAATTCCGCATCCTTGTCAGCCTCACCTTGGAACATCGAGGGTCGACCCAAAGCGGCCCTCAGGAAACGCCGCTGACCTCATCGCGCTGATTGTGGTCAGCTGTCGGTGATATGTTGCGGATCAACTATGGCGGGAGCACACATGCTTTGGTGGACCCGGAGGCTCGCCGGCGCCGACGAGGTTATCGAATGATGCGATTTGCGAGCGCCCTTGTGCTGGCGCTTTGCGCCATGGTTCCATCATTTGCAGAGACCACAGGGCGGCGTCCGCCGGATATTCCCGTCGTCGGGTGGCTCGGCTTCCGCACCGACACGATCGCGCGTGACGGCCTCTGGCAGGGCCTTCGCGAACTTGGTTATGTCGACGGCAAAAATATCGCGTTTGAATACCAATTCCCGGAAGGGAACGATGCCACCTTTGCCAAGCCGGCTGAGGAATTCGTGCGCCAAGAGGTCGACATACTAACTCCGGCGGGCTTCCCCGCCACGGATGCCGTGCGCCGGGCTACGTCGGCCATCCCGGTGGTGTTCGTCGTTCCCGATCCGATCGGCGCGAAGTTCGCGGAGAGCCTGGCCCATCCCGGCGGCAACATGACGGGAATGTCGCTCGCCATCGAGGAACAATTCAGCGGCAAATGGCTGGAGCTGCTCAAAGATGCTGTGCCGCAGGTGTCCCGGATCGCCTATCTCTGGAACCCCAACAACACCAGCAGCGCTTCGTCGTGGAGCGCGATGCAGGGGCTGGCGCCCAAGCTCGGCCTGGCACTCCAATCGGTCGAGCTACGCGACGCCAACGGCCTCGGCCAGGCGTTGCAGGCGATACTTCACGGTCGCGCCGAAGCAGTGATCGTCAATTCCGACGCCATCATGTTCTCCATCGATGCGCAAATCGTTGGATTCGCACTGACAAACCGGCTGCCGCTAATTTCACCCCTGAGACATTTTGCGGATATGGGTGGCCTAATATCCTACGGGCCGAGTTTGCACGAGCTGTGGCGTCACGCCGCCACTTATGTCGACAAGATCCTCAAGGGTGCCAAACCCGCTGACCTGCCGGTCGGGCAGCCAACGACGATTCGAGCTCATCGTAAACCTGAAAACTGCGAAGGCGCTAGGGTTGACGATCCCACAAACGCTTCTGCTGCGCGCCGACGAGGTCATCGAATAGCAGCCGCCAGAGTGAAGTCGCCGCCCTTTTCCCGCGAACCGCGCCAACGGGGCAATGGCAGGCACAGGGCAACAGCTGGGAGAAGCCGTGGCACGACCGACGACCGCCTGGGTGGATAGCTGCCGGTCTGCTTCCGACTCTCGGGACAGAATAGCGGACAGTGAACCTGCGCAGCCGACACCATTTGGCTCGATGTTTCGCACGACAATTGGGCTAGTCAGCGTGCCTCCCCGGAAGTCCCTTTAGCACCGATCACCAGTCGGCCGGCCGCACCACGTCCTCCGGCTTGCCGGCCACCTCCCATGCTTCTCGGCCGCCGCGATACCAATAGACATTGGTATAGCCAGCGTGGCGCAAGCGGAGCGCGAGATTGTAACCGTCGAAGCGCGCAACGTTGAAGCCCACCGCAACGATCGGCTTCGCCATGTCGCCCGCCCGTCAATGCGCGCAACTTTGGCTCAAGTCGCTTCTGCACCTCGTCGGTAAAGGTGCCGTGGGTGTTGCCATTGAAATCGAGGCCGACCGCTCCGGGGACCGAGCGGTACCAGGAAGCGTCCATCGTATCGATCACCAGGGGCTTGTGGGTCTCCAGCATCGAAGCAAGCTGCTCGGTGTTCACCGTTGTCACGCCCGGCGCGGTGGTCGGTGACTCGCCTTCGAAGTTTTCATGCAGGACATCGACAGGCGTCACGCCGAAGTCCGCGTCTGGGTCGGGGTGGTCGCGATTTCCAGCGGCCTTCAGCGCTTCCTGGATGCTCCGGTATCGGTTTCGCTCCGTCTCGGAATCCGGATCATCCGGGTAACGCCCGCGCCACGTGTCGAAGGGAAAGCGAGCATTCAATTCCGCGGCCAACCGCTTCGCCGTCTCGAGGTCGCCGGTGCGGAAATAGGCCACGGCCCGACGGCCGAGCAGGAGCCCCACCCGAGATGACGGGAAGGAACCCGGTGCAGCCATGGCGCGATCGGCCCAATCAAGACCTTCGCGATCGTGGCCGGCTGTTATGAGGCAGTACGCCACGTTCCAGTAAAGCTTCTTGATTCCGGGACTGCGGGGATTGAGCCGGATCGTCTCTTGCGAAGAACTCGGCAGCCTCGTCGTAGCGGCCTTCTTCCCGCGCGAGGACTCCAAGACGGAAGTAACCCGACAGGATTGTTTGGGTAAAGGTCGATCAGTCGCTGCGAAACCACCTTCTGCTCAGATCGCGCACCGTCGGTAATCCAGTCCGTGCCCCCGGAATTCCACCACCATCGCCTCAGCCGCCAGGACCGCCTCGGAGTTCGGGGCGAGCATTTTGGCACGCTCCAGGTATTGCTTCGCCTCATCCATCGCGACCTCATGCGATAGGCTATCCAAGATATTGCTCATTCAGAATTGCCTGCACCGCTCCGACCAGAGCCAAGACCGCGTTCGGGTCACGCGAGAGCGCCTGCTGAAACAGCCCAACGGCCTGAGCCATCGTGTCCTTTGTTTGCGGCAGCAACACTACCGCACGCGCCCGCAAGATGAGGTCGAACGCATCCGGGTTGGTCGGCCGCTCCCGCAGGCTCCGTGCCGCCTCGGTATCGGCAAGGCTGACGTTGAGCGCAGCGCGCATGCGGATGACGATCTGCTCCTGGCCGGACGCGAGGTCGTCGATCTTCTGATCAAAGCTGTCGGACCAGAGCTGCGCGCCGGTCTCGGTCGAGCTGAGCTCCACATTCACCCGCAAGGTCGGCCCGAACCGCCGCATACTTCCGCGCACGACGTAGCGGACACCGAGATCACGCCCGATTTGCCGGATGTCTTCGGCCTTGCCACGATACGAATACGCGGTGGCACGCGCGATGACGAAGGCGCCCGGGATGTGCGAAAGCGCCGTGGTCAGATCATCGGTGATGCCGGAGACGAGATAGTCGTCGGCGGCATCCCCACTGAGGTTGTCGAACGGCAGCACCACGAGGGACAGCGACGGCGGCGCACTTGCCGGCGTGTGTCCGCGCCAGAACCACGTCCCCGCGCCGGCCCCGAACAACACGAGGACAACGGCGGCAGCAATGACGAGACGCCGCATCACGCGTGGCGAGGCAAGTTTTGGCCGGGTCGCTTCCGTATCGTGGCGCACGCGAAAGACATGGATCGGCCGCGCGATGTTTTTCGCCGCCACCTGGCCGAGGTCCTCGAAGCTGAACGCGAGCTTGTCGCGCACCGGGTCGCGCACGGCGCGGGAGACATAAATGCCGCCTGGCTCCGCCATTGCCTCCAGCCGGGCCGCGATGTTCACACCGTCGCCGTAGATGTCACCGGCGTACGCCGATGATGTCGCCCACATTGATGCCGATGCGGAACTCGATCCGCCGCTCCGGCGGCACCGCCTCATTCCGCTCGGCCATGCCGCGCTGCACATCGACCGCGCAGCGCACGGCATCGACCGCGCTCGCGAACTCGACCAGCATCCCATCGCCGGTGGTCTTGACGATACGGCCGCGGTGGTTCGCGATGGCGGGATCGACAAGCGCTGCGCGGTGCGATTTTAGCGCCTGAAGCGTGCCGTCCTCGTCGGCACCCATGAGCCGGCTGTAGCCGACGACGTCCGCGGCCAGAATGGCCGAGAGCCGCCGCTCCTGCAGCTCAATCTCGGCGTTGTCCCCGCCCATGCGTCTTCGATCGCATCGGCGTTGGTTGAAGCCATTCTGGCTGGCCAGCTGCACTCAATATAGACAGAAAGCGGTGCGGAACAAAGCAATGGCTGAATTCGCAGCATATCCGATAGAGGACGGTAGCCGCCTGCGCTCTTGTTCGTCCGTGCGTCACGTAGCTGATCGGGTCCTCAATGATTGTTCACATCCACTGCGGCGCAGGGAGAAAGACAGACAGGCTGCTGCCCCAGTGGGCACCCACAGGGTCGCTGAGCCGGCAGCGCCAAGAATTCTCAATGTCCGGTTCTTGGATCACCCGGCGGACCAAGGTATGGCGAGCTTGGTCGAAAGCGACGCTAGCGCACAGGACATCACCACGCCTGATTACCTGGTCCTGGGATCAGGCAACCGGTCAAAACTCCTGTGCAGAGTTACTAGACGACAACCCCGTTGCAGCGGACAGACCCAGCGTCATTCACGGCAGGCGCCGCACTAGCCGAGGCCAGCTGGCAAGCTCCGGGACAGCACAAGGCGGTGGTTGAATCGGTGGAGCGGGTGAAGGGAATCGAACCCTCGTATGCAGCTTGGGAAGCTGCCGTTCTACCATTGAACTACACCCGCGTTGGCCTCTCTTTACCGCGGCGAGGCAAGCTGGCGCAATCGGCGAGGGAGTGGCGCGCCTACCAGTGGTTGAGCTAGAGACGGTTTGCTCGACCCATCGACTAGGGGGCCTTCCGATGCCTGGTTCCTTCAGGCCAGACGTGACATTGCCGGCACTTTGGACGGACCGCCCGGACTGGCTGACGCATCTGCGCGCGCTCGGCGCGACCGGACACATCAATCAGGTGGAGGCCGATCAGCTGGCGCATTTCGCCGAGCACGGCTGGCTGGTGATGCCGCGCGCAATCGAGCCGCAGCTGATCGATGCATTCGTCGCCGATATCCATTCCCTGCACACAGCATCCAGGGTATTACGCCACGACCGATTTCCGTGGCGGGCGGCGGCAGAAGCTGAACGGCAACCAGCCCGATGGGCTGGAGAGCATCTACGATCTCTACGTCAATCTGCAGACATCGCGTCAGGTCTGCATGCACCCCAGTATCACCCGGTTCCTGAGCCTGGTGTTCCAGGCCAATGTCCTGACGTTCCAGCAATTGCTGTTCCAGGTAACGAACGGGCACCAGTGGCACCAGGACCCCGCCTATGTGGTTGTAGATACACCGACCTTTCTCGCGGCGACCTGGATCGCGCTGCAGGACATCCAGGAGGGTAGTGGCGAACTCGCCTACTACGACCAAAGCCATCGACTGCCGCACTACATCTTCAGCAACGGCGCCAAGCACAGCGACGGCGACACGCCGAACTACTCACGTGAGATGGAGGAAGCCTGCCAGCTGCGCCAGCTGGCGCATCATCGTCTGCTGGCGAAGAAGGGCGATGTATTCTTCTGGGCGGCGGACCTCGTGCATCGCAGCCATCCGATGTCACTGCCGCAAGGCACACCGCGAATGTCTTGTGTGACGCACTATTGTCCCGCCACTTCCATGCCGCACTGGTTCTCGGAGCCAGACAAGCGCGGGATCGAGCCGTATTGGGATGTCGGCGGCTTTGCCAGCTCTTTCTACAAACTGCCCAACCTCAGCACCATGGTGCGGCCGGTGCCGCGCTGGGAGTTTTATAACTAGCTGATCTGGCAAGCCTGTCGGCTATGCCGACTTGATCAGAAATCCGGCCAGCGACGGGTACGATTGGCCTCCTGTTCGGGCGTTAGGACGCGTGGACCGGCGTTCACCTCGGGGGGGTGGTCCGGCAGGGCCGCCGGATCACGCCAGCAGTCGACCACACCAAGACTGCGCGTGCAGTAGGGCGGCGCTTCCGGCGGTGGCTCGATGGGACGGCAATAGCTCTTGCCCTGCTCCATCCGCACGATCGAGCAATCCCGTCCGGTGACCGCGGAGTAGACGGCGTCCAACGGGCTCCGCTGGATCACGGCGATGCTGCCGACGGTTACCCCCACGCCGACGGTCGCCGCCTGCTCGGGCGTGATGCCGCAACCAGCCAGCAGACCCAGAAGGATTGGCAGAAATCGCATCGCGTCAGTCTGCGCCCACCAGGTAAATGGCTGGTTTGCGAGGCGTTTGCCGCTGCGCAGGAGCATCGCTATGGTCCGCCGCCGCTGGACCAGCAGCGAATCGCGGGAGCCTACGTGGTCGATATTTTCGACGAAGTCGATGAAGAACTGCGCGCGGAACGGGCACAGCAGCTGCTCAAGCGTTACAGCGGGCTGATCCTGGGTGTCGCCGTGCTGATCGTGGGGGCTGCGGCCGGATGGCAGGGCTGGCGCTGGTACGAAGCACGACAGGACCAGAAGGCGGCAGCCCAGTATCTGTCAGCAATGACGCTGGCGGATGCCTCACCGACAGGCAGCAACGAGGCGACCCGGACGGCTGCAACTGCGGAGTTCGCCAGTGTTGCCGCACAAGGCCCTCGGGGTTACGCGACCTTGGCGCGCCTGCGCGAGGCGGCGCTGAAGGCGGACGCAGGCGATCTGCGTGGCGCGACTGCGTTGTGGGACGATGTGGCAGGCGATTCGTCGGTCGATCCGCTGCTGCGCGATCTGGCAAGTCTGCTTTGGGCGCAGCACCAAATCGACCAGGGAGACCCGGCACTGATCGAGGCGCGACTGAAGCCGCTGGCCGCTGCGGACAATCCCTGGCATGCGCTGGCCGAGGAACAGCTGGCGTTGCTGGATCTGCGGCAGGGGAAGAAGGACCAGGCGCGAACGACATTGCAGCATCTGGCGCAGGACGCCACGGCACCGAGTGGGGTCCGCGGCAGGGCGAGTGGGTTGCTGACGCGGTTGGGCGGGTAACGCGCGATGGCATGGATGCGTGGCGTGACGCGCCGCTCGGCTTTGCTTGCGCCATTGGCCGTCGCTGGCTGCGGACTGTGGGACGAGTGGTTTGGCACCCACAAGACGCCGCTACCTGGCAAGCGCGAGCCGATCCTGGGTGGCCGTCGCACCCTGGAGGTGGATGAAGGCACACCAAAGGTCGAGCTGCCCCCTGCGGTGCGCAATGCCGCCTGGCCACAGGCGGGCGGCAACCCGGCTCATTTCATGGGTCATCTCGCGGCCAGCGACCGTCTGACCGAAGCGTGGCGCGTCAGCATCGGCGCCGGCGGTGGCTATCGTCGCAAGATCATGGCGCAGCCCGTGGCGGCCGATGGGATCGTCTATGTCATGGACTCGGATGCCGTGGTCTCGGCCTTCGATATGGCGCGCGGCAGTCGGGTATGGCGGTTCGATACCAAGGACAAAGACGACGACAGCACCAATGTCGGCGGCGGTCTTACGCTAGACCAGGGCACGCTCTACGCGGTCAACGGGTTGGCCGAACTGGTGGCGATCGATGCCGCGAAGGGCACCATGCGATGGCGCAGCAGGTTCGGTGCACCGACGCGGTCTGCGCCGACGGTCGTTGAAGGCAGGCTGTTCGTGACAACGATCGAGGACCGGCTGCTTGCCCTCGCTGCCGACGATGGGCGGCAGCTCTGGTCGCACCAGGCGGCCAATCCCACGACCAGCATCCTGGGTCGGCCGGCGCCGGCCTATTCCACCGGGCTGGTGGTCGGAGGGTTTGGCTCCGGCGAACTGGCGACGCTGCGCGCCGAAAGCGGCAACGTTGTCTGGACCGACACTCTTGCAACGGCAATCCGCACCGGCAGTCTGGCGGATTTCGCCGCCATTCGTGGTCTGCCGGTGATCGGCGATGGAAAAGTCTACGCGATGAGCCTTGGCGGCCTGACCGTGGCGATCGATCTGCCCACTGGCCGACGCTTGTGGGAGCGTGAGGCCGCCGGCGAGGACAGCCCCTGGGCCGCCGGGTCATGGCTGTTCGTCATCTCGCTCGAGCAGAAGATGGCCGCGCTCAGCAGGGATGACGGCCGCGTTTCCTGGGTCACGCAGCTGCCGCGCTGGAAAAACCCGGAGAAGCAAGAGGACGCGATCACCTGGTTTGGCCCGTTGTTGGTGAGTGATCGGCTGGTGGTCGCCGGCACCAACAAAGAGGCGCTCGCCGTCAGTCCATACACGGGCGAAATACTCGGGCGGCAGGAGCTGTCCGGGGCAGCCTCGCTGGGGCCGGTCGTGGCGGACGGCACCGTCTTCGTGGTGACCGACGACGGCAGGCTGCTGGCGCTGCGCTGAGCCACGGCGATGCTGCCCTTGGTGGTCATCGCCGGCCGGCCGAATGTGGGCAAGAGCAGCCTGTTCAACCGCCTGGTGGGGCGGCGGCTGGCGCTGGTTGCCGACACGCCCGGTGTGACGCGGGACCGCAAAGAGGCCGAGGCATTGCTGCGGGGTCGTCGTGTACGGCTGATCGATACGGCGGGGCTGGAGGAAGCGGCGCCAGAATCGCTGACAGGTCGGATGGCCGAGGGCGCTTCCGCAGCCACCGCCGGTGCAGACCTCGTGCTCTTCGTGGTCGATGCGCGCGACGGCATCACACCGGCCGATCGGCACTATGCGCGCTGGCTGCATCGGCTGGGACGACCGGTGGTGGTGGTCGCCAACAAGGCGGAGGGCCGGTCGACGCAATCGTCGGTATTGGATGCGTTCGAACTCGGCTTCGACGAGCCGATAGCGGTCTCAGCCGAGCACGGCGAGGGCATCTCGCACCTGATGGCAGAGATCGCCGCGCGGCTGCCAGAGGCGACAGACGAAGTGACCGAACAACCCCGGCCGCTGAAACTGGCGATCGTCGGACGGCCGAACGCCGGCAAATCGACGCTGCTGAATCGCCTGGTGGGCGAGGAGCGGATGCTGACGGGGCCAGAGCCGGGACTGACCCGCGATGCTGTGTCCGTCATGCTGAACGATGGTGAAAACCCGATTGAACTCGTGGATACCGCAGGCCTGCGTCGCAAAGCGCGCATCGATGCGCCGCTGGAAAGGCTTGCGGTCGGCGCGGCGATCGGAGCGTTGAAGCTGGCCGAAGTCGTGGTACTGGTGGTTGATGCGACGGAAGGCTTGCATGACCAGGACCTGCAGATCGCGCAACTGATCGAGCGGGAAGGACGCGCCGGTGTGCTCGCGCTGAACAAATGGGATGCCGTGGCAGATCGGACGAACGCGCGCCGCGCCATCACCGATCGACTGGAGACCAGCCTGGCACAATCGCGCGGCGTGCCGGTCGTGCCACTCTCCGCATTGACCGGGTCTGGCGTGGATCGGCTGCTGCCTGCGGTGCGGCAGGCACATATAGTGTGGAACACCAGGGTGCCGACCGCCGAACTCAATCGCTGGTTCGAGCAAGCGCTGACGCGGCACCCCCCGCCCTTGATGAAGGGGCGGCGACTGAAGCTGCGCTATATCACCCAGGCCAAGGCGCGCCCGCCGACCTTCATCGTATTCGGCACGCGCGCCGAGCAGTTGCCGGAGGACTATCAGCGCTATCTGGTCAACAGCCTGCGTGAAACCTTCGACCTGCCAGGTACGCCCATCCGCCTGCAGTTGCGCGGGACACGGAACCCTTACACGGATCGCTGAGAGTGGAGGCGTTCTGGCTCGCTCTGCTGGCCCGCGCCGCGGTCAGCGCCTGCGTTGTCGTCGCCGCGACGGTGGCAGCCGAGGCCGCCGGGCCATTCTGGGGCGGACTGATCGTGTCGCTGCCGATCGGCGCCGGTCCCGCCTATGCGATGCTCGCGCTGCAGCACGACGTCGCATTCATTGCCGCGAGTGCGCTTGGCAGTTTCGCGGTGAACGCCGCGACCTTCGTCTTCCTGGCGGCGATTGCGTTGCTGGCCACACGCGTCCGCTGGGGATGGGCGCTGGTCGGTGGCTTGGTCGCCTGGGTGGTCGCCGTACTGCTGATCCGCTGCGTCGAATGGGATGTTCCTGGCGCGATCGTGCTCAATCTCGCAGCCATAGTGGCGAGCCTGGCAGCGACGCGTGCGGTGCAGCGCAACGCCATAACACCGCGAGGCCCGGTGCGTCGACGCTGGTTCGAGTTGCCCGTGCGTGCGATCATGGTTGGCTCGATGGTGGGCGCAGTCGTCACCGGCAGTCGTGCGCTCGGGCCGACGCTGACCGGGATGGCGGCGGTGTTTCCGGTGGCATTCACCAGCTTTGCACTGCTGATGCTGCCACGCGTTGGCGGCGACGTTGCCGCAGCGATCATGGTCAGCGCATTGCGAGCCATGCCGGGCTTTGCGCTCGCATTGCTCACGCTTCATTTGGCCGCCGTACCACTCGGCATCGGCGCCGCTTTGGCAGTCGCGTTGCTGCCGTCGCTTCTGTGGTCAGCGTTGCTGTTGCTGACGCGCCGCCGGCGGCTCGCCAGAGCGATATGAAGGTGCATGCACTATCCGAACCGCGATCAGCGTACGCCATTCCTGGCGGCGCTTGAGCACACCCTGGTCGCGCCGCACACTCCCCGCTGCCAATCGAGCCGGAGGCCCCATGCCTGCCATGCGCACCGCCGAAGCAGTGATCGAGAGCCTGATCCGGCACGGCATCGACACGCTGTATGCATTGCCCGGCGTGCACAACGACCATCTATTCGACGCTGCACATCGTGCGCAGGGGCGGTTCCGCGTGATCCATCCACGCCATGAACAGACTGCTGCCTACATGGCATTGGGCGCTGCCTTGGTGACGGGACGGCCGCAGGCATTCGCCGTTGTGCCAGGTCCCGGCGTGCTGAATGCCTCAGCCGCATTGCTCACCGCTTATGGCATGGGCGCACCGGTGATTGCGCTCGCCGGACAGATCCCATCATTCGCAATCGATCGGGGCCATGGACACCTGCATGAGATCCACGACCAGCTCGGCCTGCTGCGGCATATCACCAAACACGCTGCGCGGATTCGTGCGCCGCATGAGGCACCAGCACTGGTCGCCGAGGCGGTGCGGCTGGCGACCTCCGGCCGGCCGCAACCCGTGGCGCTCGAATGCGCAATCGACACGTGGGGCATGACCGGCGCCGTCGAGTTTGCCGACATCGCGACCCCATCACCACCGCCCGTCAGTGCCGAGGCGGTGACGCAGGCGGCACGCATTCTTGGGCAAGCAGAACGGCCGCTGATCGTGGTCGGCGGCGGCGCGCTGGATGCTGCAGTGGAAGTACAGGCGGTGGCGGAGACGCTTGCCGCGCCGGTCTCCTCGTTTCGCCGTGGCCGTGGTGTCATTCCCACGACGCATCCGCTCGCCGTATCCTTCACCGAAGGGCACACGCTGTGGAAGAACGCCGATGCGGTGCTCGCGATCGGCACACGGCTCTATTGGCAGCAAAGCGTGTGGGGTGTTGACGACTCACTGCCGATCGTGCGGCTCGACATCGATCCCGACGAAATCAACCAATTCCGTCGTCCGGCCTGTGCTCTGATCGGCGACGCGGCAACGGTGCTGCGTGCGCTGCTGGCGGAACTGCCCGCGCACAATTCCACGCGCAGTCGCACCGCCGAACTTGCGGGCATCCGTTCGACGTTTGCCGAGAGGCTGGCGAGGCAGGAACCACCGATGAGCTTCCTGCGCGCGATCAGAGCGGCGCTGCCACAGGACGGCATCTATGTCGAGGAGGTGACGCAGATCGGCTTCGCGAGCCGGCTCGCGTTCGCGGTGCATGCGCCGCGCACCTTCCTCTCTCCTGGTTATCAGGACACGCTTGGCTGGGGCTATGGCACGGCACTTGGCGCGCAGGCTGCGGCACCTGGGCGAAAGGTCGTGCTGGCGACCGGCGATGGCGGCTTCATGTTCCAGTCGGCTGAACTGGCGACGGCGATGCGACACCGGCTGCCGGTCGTCGTGGTGGTGTTCGACGATGGCGCATTCGGCAATGTGCGTCGTATCCAAGAGCAGCAATACGGCAACCGGCTGATCGCCTGCGACCTGACCAATCCCGACTTCGTCAAATTTGCCGAGAGCTTCGGCATGGCAGCGTTTCGCGCGACCACGCCCGAGGCATTGGAATCTGCATTGCGCCAAGCTTTCGCACTGGATGCGCCGGCACTGGTGCATGTGCCGGTGGGTCCGATGCCAAGCCCGTGGGACATGATCCTGCTGCCACGCGTGCGCGGCTTCGCGGATGCGTGGCGGCCGGCATTGCCGTAGCGCTCGCCGGAACCACTGGCTCGGCGCGCCCGCGATAACCCCTGGTCGCAACGTGAATCACGAACCAGATCGCTGGAGCAAGCCCAAGAAGCCAAACGTTGACCTCCGGCAGCAATCGCGCTCTCGCCATCCCACCGAAGATCGCGAAGATCACCGAAATGCCGATGATCGCAACGACAAAGGTCAAGTTGCTCTCCAGGCCGCAGGCCAGCTCGGTAGCTTGCTTACGCTGTTCAGTGAAATGATGGGCCAGCAGCTTCATAGTCAGTCGCCCTTGTTCTCGCGATACCAACAACTAGCCCGCACCACAGTTACCTGGCATTGATCTGGCTCAATCGGCACGCCAACGAATCGAATACCAACGGAGTTCGCGGCATCGTTTCAAAAGACGTGGCAGGCTGAAGCATTACGCCAACTATGGCGCAACGATGCGCCGAAAGATCGACGGGTCCGCCTCCTATGGACCTCTGCACAGGAGTTTTGACCGGTTGCATGTGGGGCGTCCGAGCTCCGGGTATCAGGCGAGGGATCCCTGCGCGCTACAGCCGCTTCCGACCCAAGCACGAACCCGCTTCGCGGGAGAACGCATTGGCGAGTTGAGGTGCATTCAAGGGGAACAGTGAGAAGTTGAGCGGGCATTGGTCAGCCTTTGAGCATGGAGGGTCCCCCTTCAGCTCAAGGAGAAGACAAAGTGACTATGCAGCCAGTTTCACAGCCCATGAGCCCGCTGCGCCGACGGATGCTCGAAGACATGTCGACACGCGGCCTGCGGCAAGACACGCAGCGTGATTATATCCGGTTCGTGCGGAGCTTCGCCGAGTTTCTCAGGCGGCCGCCGGACACGGCGACATCGGAGGATATCCGTCGCTTTCAGGTCCACCAGGCCGAGAGTGGCGTGCAGCCACAGAGTATCAATTGCTCTGTGTCGGCGCTGCGCTTCTTCTTTACCGTGACGCTCGATCGGCCTGACCTGTCGCGCCGCTTCATCCTTGTTCGCTACCCCCGCAAGCTGCCAACGGTGCTCAGCGTCGAGGAAGTCGGACGACTGCTCGAGGTGGCACCCGGACCCAGTACAGGGCTGCCCTCGGCACTGCCTATGGTGCCGGGTTACGGGTATCAGAGGTAGCTGCCCTCAAGATCGGCGATATCGACAGCACGCGCATGCTGATCCGGGTCGAGCAAGGCAAGGGACGCAAGGACCGCAATGCCATGTTGTCGCCGCAGCTGTTGGAACTGCTGCGGCTGTGGTGGCGTGAGGGCAAGCGGCGCGGCGTGATGCTGCCCCAGGGTTGGTTGTTTCCGGGGCGGAACTCTCTCGAGCCCATTTCGACACGCCAGATCAACCGGGCTGTCCATGAGGCCGCAGAAGCCGCTGGCATCAAGAAGCGCGTCAGTCCGCACACGTTGCGCCACAGCTTTGCCACTCACCTGCTCGAGCAAGATGTCGATATTCGCGTCATCCAGGTTCTGCTCGGGCACTCCAAGCTGGATACGACCGCGCTCTACGCCCGCGTCGCCACCAAGACGATCCGGGCCGTGACGAGTCCGCTCGAGCATCTGAAGCTGCTGATGGAAGGCGAGGATCCGGGCGGCTGATCCCACTGCGACCAGCGCTGGAGGTCGCCGATATATTTCGCATTCATGGGCCAGCCTGGCGTGCAGCACACGTCGGCCACGTGAGCCTGGCCCAGCTCAAGGTGATGTCGGCGATCGAGACTTGCCGTACCGGCCGCACTCGGCGGCCATGTCGAAGGTTGCGAGGACTGCGGCCACCGCCGCATCGCCTACAACAGCTGCCGGAATCGGCACTGCCCGAAGTGCCAGGGGGCAGCGGCACGCGAGTGGCTCGCCGCACGCGAGGCCGACCTGCTGCCAGTCGGCTATTTCCACGTGGTCTTCACGGTGCCCGCCGAGGTCGCTGACATCGCCTTTCACAACAAGGCGGAGGCTTACGACCTGCTGTTCAAGGTGGCGGCCGAGACCATGCTCACCATCGCCGCGGATCGTCGTCATCTCGGTGCGCGCATCGGTGTCACCGCCGTCCTCCACAGCTGGGGTTCGGCCATGACACACCACCCGCACATCCACATGATCGTACCCGGTGGCGGTATCTCGCTCGATGGAGAACGCTGGGTCTCGTCTCGCGCTCGGTTCCTGTTGCCGGTTCGCGTGCTCGCAAAGCTGTTCCGGCGGTTGTTCCTCGACAGCTTGCAGCAGCTGCATGCCTCAGGTCGTCTCCAGTTCTTCGGTGACCACATCGGCTTGAGCGAGCGACGCGCCTTCCTCCGTCACCTGGCGCCGCTGCGCAAGAAGCGCTGGGTCGTGTACTCCAAGCCACCGTTCTCCGGGCCGGAAGCGGTGCTCGCCTATTTGTCGCGATATACCCACCGCGTCGCCATCTCGAACCGTCGGCTGATCACGCTCGACGAACATGGTGTCACGTTCCGCTACAAGGATTATCGCCGCGATGGCCCCGATCGCCAGCGCACCATGACACTGAGCCCTGACGAATTCATCCGCCGCTTCCTGCTCCACGTTCTTCCGAAGGGCTTCCACCGCATCCGTCATTACGGCCTCCTCGCCAGTGCTGGCCGCGAGGCCAACGTCGCGCGTGCTCGGGAGCTGCTCGCTGTTCCCGCACCACCTGTGGTCAGCGACACTCCGTTGCCAGATCCGCCTCTGCCATGCCCCTGCTGCGGCGGTCGTATGGTCATCATCGAGATCTTCCAGCGTGCGGCTCGGGCGCGCGCGCCACCATCGATCGCATCCTTCATCGGGACCATTGTGTCGTGACCCGGCACGATGAACTTCAACCTGCCGTCCAAGCGATGAGGCTTCGACCAATGGGACGCCATGTGCCTGCGCCGATCACCAGATCCACGACCGCAATGAGGACGGCCAGATCACCCGGTCTGCCGCCGTCGCCGCACCTTCATGACGCACTCACACAGCGCAATTACTACCAGCTGCCGCGAGTAAATCGAATCCCGCAATCACCGCGCCACTCATTCAGTCACACCAGAATCCTCAAATCCCCATAACGTCGCACCGGTGCCCCGCGGGTTCGTGCTTGGGCGGTTTCCGTACGCCGGCCCATCCCCTGCACGGGCGACCTACGATGGCCGGCGTCCGAAAACCTTCACCGTCACGGTCACCGGAGCGGTGAGTGGGCAATCCCGAAAGCGGTCGTTCGCTGACTCAGACCGGACGCCTTGGGGGCCGGTCACTCCGCTGCAGCTGCTCACAAACTCAAGAAGCCGGCCCGGGTACGCTGAGGCGACGCCCGCAAGTCAAAACTCTTGCATAGTCCAAAATGCAAATCTTGGCCTAAAGCAAACCCGGGATCAGTCGACGTGTAAGGTAATGTTCCTCAAAGCCTGCGAGCGCTGACAGCGACGCGAGATCATGAATAACAACGTGCTGGTCTTCGATCGTTGCGAGTCCTTCCTCACGGAGGCACCGAATCATGCGGTTGATATGCGGTACGCTAAGGCCGAGTACGTCAGCGACAAATTCCTGGGTCAGAGGGAGCGTATAAGATGACTCGCCGCCCAAACCTGCCGCACGCAACCGTCCTAGAAGCTCCAAAATTAGGTGAGCAAGCCGCTCATATGCGGAGCGACGGCCAAGATCAACAAGGTGTTCGCCGTACATTGCAGCGTCGCAGGCTGTGCACCAGAACAGCGCTGCACCGAGGCGAGGAAATTGAGCAAAGAGGCCGGAAAGTTTCTCGAAAGGTACAGGTGACAGCACCACGTCCGTCAATGAGGAGACAGAATTCACTGCAACGTCAAACAGGCACGCGGGAACGCCAATGAAATCGCCCGGCAAGCCCAGATCCAACACTTGCCGCTTGCCGTCTGGCAGCACCTTGTACCGGGAGACGACACCACTACAGAGGATAAAAAGGCAGTCGTAACGACGGCCTGCGATAATGATCTCTCGGTGTCGCTGTACCTTTCGGCTCGGCTCGTGGAGGCTGTTGAGGTATGCGACTTCGCCAGTCGTAAGCGCCAGGTAAGATCTCAGCTTTTGCACCAATGGGAATGGCGCCACGGGAGCAGTTGATGGCGGTGTTGGCACTGTCCTTTCGGCCACGGGACAATCCTCGGGCAGGGCGACTTAGTCATCCCATTTACAGAAACGGACCGGGCAGGCACGGCGCTATCAACTATCCCAATATGGAAGCGGAAGCAAGGCTCTCCGGTTAATCTAAATCAATGCACTGGATTGTGGCAGGGCTGGCTTGTCTTATGGCAAGAGATTTCTGCGCCGACCCGCCTGGAAAAAGGATGAACGGAAATTGGACACACACTGCAGCGTTGACCTGAAATGGTGTAGTTCCAACAATGTTGGATGTATCGTGACGCCTGCCGGAGACGTGCCTTACTCAACATCGGGCCTGACGCAAAGCGATGAGCGGCCGAGCCCAGAGGTCCTGCTCATCGCCGCTATATCCTCCTGCTACAGTATCTCCCTGTCCAACGTCCTTGAGGCCGCTTCGCTGCCGCAGAAGCAGATATCGGTCCACGCCGACGGTGTCATCGTCAGTGATCTCGGGCGAATGAAGTTCGCTCGTGTGACGGTCAACCCCACGATACGTGGCGCGGACGTGCTCCGGCGAGATGCCTACCAAAAGGCCGCTGTTGCGGCACGTGACGGTTGCCTGATCGGCAGATCAATACGCGGCAACGTGGCCTACATCGTCGGAGGCGTTTCGCTGCCACAATCCATCGACTGATGCCAGGCGAACCCGCGCAAAACCCTGCTGCCGATCGAGTTAACCTGGATCATAAAGATAGGTCAAAGACACGGAACTTCGCCTCCCATATGGTCCGCGCCAACGAGGCACCGCTGCAAAGCGCGGTGAAAAGCAACCAGTCGCAGAGGGAGGACGGGCCTATGAGGAAGACGGCTGTGCAAGGGCCAAGCCGACGTTCACTGCTTCGTGCGTCTTTGGGAGCAGCAGGCGGCTTCACATTGGCTCGACCATTCATCGCCAACGCCGCCGCGAAGAGCGCAACCATTTGGTGGGTGCAGGGCTTCGTGCCAGAAGAGGATACGGCGTTTCAGGCGATGGTCGCCGCCTACGAGAAGGAAAGCGGCAACAAGATCGACTACAGCATCATTCCCTTCGCGCCGCTGCGCCAGAAGATCATCTCGGCGATCACCAGCGGGGTTGTTCCCGACCTGATAAGCGCGACGCCGCCCGAGGTGGTGCCGCTGCAGGCCTGGGAAGACCGGCTCGTCGACGTCACCGACGTGGTCGAGACGCAGAAGTCGAAAATGCTGCCCATCGCGGTAGCGTCCGGCAAATTGCTACAACCAAGT
Source organism: uncultured Alphaproteobacteria bacterium (assembly GCA_963850535.1). Taxonomy (GTDB): domain Bacteria; phylum Pseudomonadota; class Alphaproteobacteria; order Acetobacterales; family Acetobacteraceae; genus JAMXLO01. The sequence goes on from CAWKMC010000019.1 coordinate 75,943, forward strand.
CGAGAACAGGCGCAGCTATTACGGCGTGCCGTTCTCAGGCGCGGTGGTCCCGTTCCACGTCTGGCGGACACTGGTCGAGAAGGCCGGCTACAAGGAGTCGGACATCCCGGACAAGTGGGACGCCTTCATCGATTTCTTCAAGCCGGTGCAGAAGAAGCTGCAGGAACAGGGCATGCGGCACACCTATGCCAGCGCCTTCGTGGTCAGCACCATCGGCAACGACCCGACCAACACGTTCCAGCAATTCATGATCGCCTATGGCGGCAAGGACATCGTCACCAAGGACGGCAAGTTCAACGGCAAGGATCCGCAAGATTCACGAGGCGGTCATCAAGGCGGTGGAACGCTTGGCGACGCTCTACAAGGACGGCTTCATCCCGCCGAGCTCGATCAACTGGAACGACGCCGACGACAACAACGCGTTCCACTCCAAGCTCTGCGTCATGGATTTCGACGGCACACTGTCGACCGAGCTGGCGATGCTGCGCAAGCAGAAGGACGAATACAACGACGTGCTGACCATCCCGCCGCCGCTGCACAATGACGGCAAGCAGATGGCGACGCCAGTATCGGCGTCGAACTGCGCGATAATCCCGAAGGGCGCGAAGAACGTCGAGGTGGCGAAGGACTTTGCCAAGTACCTGATCCAGCCCGAGATCAACGGCAAGTACCTCAAGGGCGGCCTCGGCCGCTGGCTGCCGATCTTTCCCGAGCTGGTCAAGAACGACCCGTTGTGGACCGACCCGAAGCAGGATCCGCACCGCCCGCCCTATGTGCAGCAGGCCTTCGGCGGCGGAGAGCTGATGCCGTTCTACTACATCTACAATCCGGCCTGGGCGCAGGTGCGCAGCGAGCATCCGTTCAATGTCGCCATCCACGACGTCATCACCGGCAAGGTGCCAAGCCGAAGGAGGCGGTCGACAAGGCGTATGCAAGCGGATCGAAGAGATTTTCGCGAAGTTCGAGATCAAGGCCTAAGAGGACACCCATGGCGGACGGTGCATCGGCCATCGGGACCGTCCAGGTCCTGCCGCGCAGCCGGTTCGCGAGCGTCGAAGCGCAGCGGCGACGCTTCTGGCGCGGCCACCTGCAGGGCTCGGAATACGCCTGGGCCCTTGCCTTCTGCGTCCCCTATATCGCCGTGTTCCTGACCTTTGTCGCCTACCCGGTCGGCTTCGGCATCTGGATGGGCAGCGAACCCACCCTCTATGCCGCGCTGTTCGACGACCCGATCTACCTGGAGACGGTGGTCAACACCGCGCTGTTCCTCGGCATCGCGATCAACGTGAAGCTGTTCCTGGCGCTGCTGCTGTCGGGCTTCTTCATGCGCAAGGGCTGGTGGGTCAAGGCGCTGCTGATGATCTTCGTGCTGCCCTGGGCGGTGCCGGCGCTGCCGACCTACATCTCGATCCACTGGATGCTGAACGGCGAGTGGGGCCTTCAACAACCTGCTGTGCCACCTCTTCGGCATCAACGGCCCGGATTGGCTGACCGAGCGCTGGACGGCGCTCGGCTCGGTGATGGTGTCGCATGTCTGGAAGTGGCTGCCGTTCTGGACCGTGATCCTGCTCGCCGGCCGGATGGCGATCCCGTCGGACATCCAGGAGGCGGCGCGGGTCGACGGCGCCACCGGGTTCCGCATGTTCGTCCACGTCAACTTCCCGCTGCTCGCCAACCTCTATCTGATCTGCACGCTGCTCTCGACGATCTTCTCGCTCGGCGACTTCAACTCGGTGTACTTCGTCTCCGGCGGCGGGCCGGCCGATTCGACCCACGTGCTGGCGACGCTCGGCATCCGCTACGCCTTCGACATGGCCCAGCCGCGGCTCGGCGTGGCGGCGGTGATTCGGCGCTGCCGCTGCTGATCCCGCTGGTGATCATCCTGATGCGCAAGTTCCGGACCTCGCAGGTGCAGCTATGACGACGGCACGACGATCGGCGACGTTCCGGCCGGCGGCCGCCGCTCGCATCGCAGTCGATGCGGCGGGCGGCCCGGCGCCGGCGGTACCTGTCCAATGTGGTGGCGGCGGTCGTCAGCGTCGTGCTGATGATCTGGACGCTGCTGCCGCTCTACAACATCGTCATGGTCTCGCTCGAGGGCCACAGCGACGTGTTCTCCGACCAGATCTGGCCGCCTCGTCCGTCGCTCGACGGCTACTGGGTGGTGTTCACCCAGGGCTACTGGTATCTGGAGAATTTCTGGCACCAGTTCGGCAACAGCATCTATGTCGGCGCCGCGGTCACGTTCCTGACCCTGCTGATCGCCTCGGCGGCCAGCTTCTCGATCTCGCGGATGCGCATCCGCCACGGCTGGCTGCTGTCGAACGCGGCGCTGTTGACCTATGTGATCCCGCAATCGTTCCTGGCGATCCCGTTCTATCGGATCATGCAGAATTACGGGCTGACCAACAATCTGTGGTCGGTGATCGCCGCGATGGTGACCTTCGCCACGCCCTACGCGATGTTCATCTTCCAGCAATACGGCCGCAGCATCCCGATCGAGCTCGACGAGTCGGCGCGGATCGACGGCGCCTCGCCGTTCCAGATCTATTACAAGATCTATCTGCCGCTGATGGCGCCGGCGCTGGTCGCGGTCGGCACCTATGCGCTGCTGCTGGCCTGGAACGAGTACCTGTACCAGTTCCTGATGCTGTCGGATAAGCGGAGCATGACCGTGCCGGTGGCGCTGGCCGCGTTCCTCAACAGCGACGAGGCGCCGTGGAACTACATGATGGCGACGGCGATCGTCTATGCGATACTGCCGGTCGCGATCTATTACATGGTCCGCGGCCGGATGACCGCCGGCCTGACGATGGGCGGCGTCAAGGGCTGAGCCCGAGACCCCGAGGGGCCTATCCCTTCACCGCGCCCAGGGTCAGCCCTGCCGCCATGAAGCGGCGCAGCGCATAGAACATGGCGATCGGCGGCAGGGAATAGATGACGGCCGCGGCCATCATGTAGTTCCATGGCGAATCGTCGTTCTCGAAAAACTCGGCCATGGTGATCGCCACGGTCTTGTGCCGCGCGAGGACAACAGCAGGAACTGGTAGAGGTACTCGTTCCAGGCGAGCAGCAGCGCATAGGTGCCGACCGCCGCCAGCGCCGGCGCCATCAGCGGCATATAGATGTGCCGATACACCTGCCACGGCGAGGCGCCGTCGATGCGGGCCGCCTCGTCAAGCTCCATCGGGATCAGCCGGCCGTACCACTGCAGGACCAGCAGCGTGCATGGCAGGCTGAACACCACGTCGACCGCGATGATCGACCAAAGGTTGTCCATCAGCCCGTAGCTGTGCATCAGGCGGTAGAACGGGATCACAAGAAAATACGCCGGAACCGCGTAGACGAGCAGCGCCGCGTTCGAGATACCCAGCCGCGGCTCAGGCGCATCCGGCCCAGGGCGAAGCTTGCGGCGGAGCCGATCGCCACGTTCAGCGCCATCGTCACCACGCCGATATAGATGCTGTTGCCGAACTGGCGCCAGAAATCCTGCGAGGTACCAGTAGCCCTGGAACAGCACCGCATCGAAGGCCTCCAGGGTGGGAGCCGGCGGAATGATGTAGCCGGCGAATTCGGTCGTGCCCTGCGGATCCAGGGCGATCAGGACCATGTTGTAGATCGGCAGCAACCACCAGATCAGCAGCACCGCGCCAAGCATCAGCGATCCCGCCTCGACGAGGAGCCGTCGCGCGCGTTGGCGCGTCGCCGGCGGGGCGGGCGGCCGGATACAGCGGCGCGCTCAAAGCTGCACCTCCCGCGTCCGCAGCGTACGCATCAGCAGCCACCGCGAGCGGGATCAGCAGCGGCAGGGCCGACATGGTTGCGGCAATGCCCAGCGCAGGCTTGCCTGCTCCAGCAGGTAGTCGACGCCGAGCGTTGCCAGGACGTCGGTCGAGCCATCGGGCGCGCCGCTCGACACCATCTCGGGGGTGACGAAATCGCCGATCATCCACAACGTCGAAAGCAGCGTGCAAGCCAGATACAGGTTCGCCAGCAGCGGCACCACCAGATGCACGAAGCGGTGGAAACCCGAGGCGCCATCGATCGCGGCCGCGTCATAGAGATCCTGGGGGATCGCCATCCGTCCTGCCAGCAGGATCAGGGTCCAGAACGGCATGGTCTTCCAGCTCGAGGCCAGGATGTTGGATCCGAGCGCGCTCCAATAATTGTTGAACCAGTCCGGCCCGTCGAAACCGAACAGGTTCCAGCAGAGCGCATCGATGTAGCCGGGATAGATCAGCATCCAATGGATGGAGATGAAGGCGGGCTGCGCCGGGAGCGCCCAGGGCAGCATCGAGATTACCAGCAGCGCCTTGATCCACCATCGCCGGCGCATGAAGAAGCCGGAGAGCAACAGCGAAAGAAACATGGTGATGTTCACGCCGATGCCGACATAGAGCAAGGTCGTCACCAGCGCATCGCCGTACTCGTCGCTGGCGAACAGTTCGGCATAAAGCGACGGCGCACTCGCCATCCAGAGGCCGTAGGCGACGGGATAGACGGCGAAGACCAGCAGGACTGCCACATAAGGAACAATGAAGGCGATCGCCCAGGTGCGCTCGGAGCCCCGCAAAACACTGTGCCAGTGGCGCCGAGGACCGGGCCGCGTCCAGCCTAAGGCGAGAGCCTGCTGAATGTCGGCTATGCCCACTCGATCGACCGGGCCGTCGTAGTGGCCAGTAGCGCCCCCGCGGGATCAAGGAGCATCATGAGCCAGTCGCTGTCATGCGCGGTCAGGCGGCCGTGAGGTCTGAAGTTGCAGGCGGCTTCACGCACGTTCTTGCAGTCGTTCCGATTACGCTACGGCGGCATAATACGTGCAGCGTAGCTTCGGCTCCATCATCAGCTTCCTGCGCCGCTTCGAGGTTGCGCACCGCATTGTCGAATACTCCTCGATTGTGTGCTTCGACGCCTGTGCCGCCCGCCGCGAAAATGAGAGCGGAGATCTGGTTACTATTCAGCAGGAGATCAGCCGAACTACCGCAATCGTCACGGTCGCTGCTCGTTCGTACGCCGACCCAATGAACCCGGAAGATCCGGCCCGGATCGAACCGCGAGGCTTCCACCACCAGGCTCCCGCCCGATTTCTGCATAGTTTGCACATCGAGAACGCACGTCATGCTGTCCGCGACGATGGCACGCCTGGCGGCAAAAGGGGCCGTACTGACCGACGGTACCCGCGTAGCAGGAAAAGCTATGATATCGCCTGCCTGTGCAGCCCTTCTGTCGGCTAACCGTAACAGACCCGCCATCAACAGAAAGCCCGCAGTTATGACGACAACCATGACCACGAAAGCGGTGTACCGCTCTACAGATTTGCGGTCGTTGGTCGGGGTCACGGTCTACTTTGCCTTCCCAGATCGAAACGCAGCGCGATGCTCGCCCCATTCTCATGTTTCGTGGACATGCCGCATGCTCTGAGACCCGTCGTCCACGACTGGCTCCGCCTGTGCCGCTTCGTTCTTGCCGGCGGCTGAAGGCCGAACGGATCAGCACGTGAACCAGCATCACGAAGGGCCCATACTTGCGATCCCCTATTTCCGCCGCCACAATCTATTATATTAATCGAGATTAATGGGCTTGCTCCGCCTTGGATTGCCGATCGAGCTCCTCAACGGTTCGCGAAGAGCAGCTCTCCCCGCCTTCTGGCTGTCCCCGATACTGATGGGCGCCGCCAACTCGTCCGGCGGCGATGCGGCGGCGACCACGGCCTTCCAGCACCGGATGGACGGCGATCAGATGCCCATCCTCAAGGATGTGAACCTCGCTGGCGGTGCTTGGACCTCGACAATCCTGCGGCGGGTCGCATTGTGCACGCTGTAGAGATTGCCGTGCAGCGAGATCATGCCGTCGCGGTTTGATACACCGCTCGAATTGCAGCACTGACTGGAACGGTCCAGCGGGCAGTTCCTGAAGAAGCGGCAGTTCCTCGGCGAAGTGTACAACGCGTCGCGTGGTGGCGCGGGTCCGAGAGTTGGCGACCCGATCCAGCCAGACCCCGAACTGCAGGTTCAGATCCTCGAGGTTACGGAAGCTGCCGCCCAGGAAGAAGTCCTCGCGCACGTAGCGGTATGGCCGCTCCACCTTTCCCTTCGTCTGTGCGCGATAGGGACGGCACGCTTTTGGTTGGTAGCTGTTGTCAATACCGATCGAACTTTCCTCAGAAGTGCCGATTGAATTTTCCTCACTTCTTTAAACTGGTCAATTTGAGTGGGGAGTGCCACGGTGCTCGAAACCCTCAAGGGACGCGCGCATGCGCGCGCCGCGAGCGGTTTCATCCCTTGACCGCTTCTGCGCGCCGTAAACGCGAGGAGTTGTCGGGACGAAGGGCGTCCCGGATATTCGACCAGCCTCCGGCGGGTCGAACAAAGGGCTGGATTATGCTGACGTTTGAGTGTCGGGATGTTTGGGCGGACGGCCACGGCGGCGTGGCGCATCGCTTGTCAGGCTAGATGGCGGCTTGGGGCGCATCACTTCTGGAACCAGGTCGGCATGTTGGCGCAGCCTGTAGCTAGCACCTTCAATTTGAATGACCACTGCGTGGTGCAGAAGTCTGTCCAACAACGCCGTCGCGACGACGGGATCTCCAAAAACTTCGCCCCACTCGCCGAAGCCGCGATTCGAGGTCAGGATCATCGCGCCTCTTTCGTAGCGAGCGTTGACCAGCTGGAAGAACAGATTGCCGGCGCCAGCGCCGACGGTGAGATAGCCGATCTCATCAATAATGAGCAGCGAGGAACGGCAAAGGAAGCGGATGCGTTCGCGCAAACGTCCTTCGCGGTCGGCCTTGGCGAGCGAGTTGATGATATCCGCGAGCGGCGAGAAGTAGACGCTGCGTCCGGCACGGATGGCCTCGACGCCCAGAGCTGCCGCCAGATGATCTCCTACGGATTGTCAAATGCTTTTTTCTGGTGTTGGTGTGGGTCTGAGAGTTTGAAGATCGCAAAGCTCGATTTATCGGACTTCGTCAGATGCGACGAGCGGCGCGATCGATGGTCTGACGGTGCGCAGCCGACCTCAAGCCCTGCGACTTCGTCGCCCCGCTTCGCGGCTGCGGGGCTTGACCTCGGCTACGCACCGCCAGATGGGCACTGATGCCGGTGTCGCCAAATCTGGCTCGTTATTCCAGAGGACCTTAGTCACGGGTCACGAAATCTCTGCCGTGCCGTCAGATCGAGCTGCTTACACGCGGTGCCGGCGCCTGGCGTCTCGGATCTCCTTTGGGATGCTGAATTGCTCGAGGACGATCGACCTGCCTTCAGCGACGGTGATTGGGCTGCCTTCTGTGTCCCGCAGTTCATAGGCCTTGCCGGTGCGCAGGACTTTGCCGATCCGATTGACGAGGCGTGTCGCGACGGCACACAAAGCCTGCTTGTGATGGTGGCCCTTGCGTACCATCAATCGCCAATAGACCTCAGCCAGACCCGGATCGATGCGACGTGCCGCATCAGCGGCAAGATAGAGTGCACGCTTGATACGATTGTTGCCGGACTGGGTAATGCTTTGTCCGGGCTGGTTGGCGCCGCCCGACGAGTTGATGCGGGGAAACAATCCGCAGAACCCTCGAAGTTGATGCAATCCGGCAAACCGGCGCGTCTCGTGCAGCACACCGAGCACAAGCGGTGCCAAGGTTTCACCAATTCCCGGGATGGTCCTCAGGGCATCGGAGGGATGCAGCTTGTCATAGAGTACCGCAATCTCTCGGCTGAGTTTGCTGATCTGGGCTTCCAGCAGGCGTAGGCGGTCGATCTCGAGAGCCACCTCAAGCTGCAGATATGTGAAGTCGACCGACGCCCCGTGTAGACGATGGGTCTCGGCAGCCGCGGCCTTGAGATCGTCGATCAAACGCTCAGAAAATGCACCGCTGTGCGGATGGTTACCACTGGCGTGTTTGGCAACAAAGCCACGCAGCGCGGCTCGGCGCATCTTGATGACGCAGGCAGGATCAAACAGATCATGCAGCACGGCGAGCGATAGGTTAGTCCGGAAGTCCGGCAGCGCAGCTTCGATCGCAGGACAGGCCCAGCGCACGAGGTCGAGCAGCCTACGCTTGATAGAATTCAGCTCTTCCTCAAAACGCTCGCGCTGGCGCGTCAGACGCTGAAGCGCGTGCCGCTCGGCATCCGGTACATACACCGGATCGGTCGGCACGCCACCAAACAAGGGAATGGCACCGAGCACGTAGGCATCGGCGGTATCGGTTTTAGCATGTTCGCTGAGGTAGCGGCGGAGCGCACGGACACGCTGGCCCTTGACGCGTATAACCTTAACTCCGGCCTGCTCCAAGCCAACGGGCGACCGGGAACCAGGACATGCCGGTCGGCTCCATTACGGCTGTGATCGTGCCGTCTGGTGCCAAGCCGTCTCGCAACCGCCCGATTAAGCCGCTGAGGCTGTCGGACGTCAGCCTGAAGCGGATCGACTTTGCGTGTGGTCGTCCGTCGTCGAGGATGCGAGCAACGTGATCGCCGCGGATAGCGAGATCGATGCCGACTGTACGATGACCCATGAAGTGCCCCTGCAGGTTGCGGGCGAAGCCCTGGGTGACGCAGTCATGTGCTTGATTCGTGGCCGGTCATGCCGCCACAATCTCCTTACTCTCGCCTGCCCAGGCCGGGTCCGGGGCACGTCGTCACGTCGTCGAGACGCTGGGGAGCTCTCACTGCTGGATGACGCCCACGGCACCGTTGCCCAACGCGAGGATAGCGACGGTCCGGCACCAATATCGCAGGTGCCGGACCCGAGCCGCGATCACTTCGTCTGGTCAATGGCAACGCCTCCAAAGCTCTTTCCTCTCGGCCCCAATCCGGCAGCGCTATCGATACATGAGCTTTTGCCGGTACCAGACTGGCCAATGAAATGCACGACCTCATGCCGATCGATGAAGTCGAGCTGGGCGAGCGCAAGGATCCGGTTACGGTCGAGCGAAGGCTGGAACGAGAAGTCGAAGCCGACAACGTCTTGATGGTGGCCAGACGCTGCCATCTGCAGCGCCGCCTTAACCCGGCGGCTCTCGCGAACGGTGATCTCCTCGGCGAGCAGCGCCTCTACCGCCTCGATTGCACTCAACTGGCCGCGCTCGAGTTGCTGCATCACATGATCGAGCGTCTCCAGCGCGCGAGGCATGCGCAGGCCGACCAGGTGGCCGCGGATGCGATCGATCGGCGCAGCCGATGCTTCGCCTCTCATGCCGCGGCACCATTCGCGGCGAGACGTCTGCCGACGGCGTCGTAGAACGCCAGCGGACGTAATGCGACAATATCGCCAGAGCGCGCACTGCCGGACGCGCCATCACGGGGCGTCTGGCTGTTGGCCGGGGCGGCAGAGCTGCGGTGACCGGCGAGGATACGCCGCTGGCCGCACCCATCCAGGACGATGAACGGCAATGACTTGGCCTGCTTCGAGGATGCGCACCTCGTTGGCGGTGTTATGCACCTCGACAATGCGGCGGCGCGCGCTGTTCGGCACGCTGTAGAGGTTGCCGTCAACCGAGACCATGCCGTCGCGGGTGATGCGGCGCTCGAGGCGCAGTACGGCTTGGAACGGACCGGCAGGCAGTCGCTGAAGCCTGGGGCGCTCTTCGGCAAAATGCTCGGCGACGATACGCCTGGTCGTGGCATGCACCCGCACATTGGCTACCTGATCGAGCCACTGCTGCAATTGCCCATTGAGATCATCAAGATTGCGGAAGCTGCGGCCGAGGAAGAAGTCCTCGCGGATGTAGCGATACGGCCGCTCGACCTTGTCCTTCGTCTTGGCCCGGTACGGTTTGCACGCCTTCGGCAGGTAGCCGTAGTGGCGGGCAAATTCGAGCAGCGTCCGGTTGTAGATGATGTGGCCAGCCTCCGGATCCTCGCGGCTGAACACGGTGCGCATGCGG